>DASVVE010000049.1:0-58243 GCA_036386675.1 Chloroflexia bacterium
TTAGTGGTTAGTGGTTAGTGGTTAGTGGTTAGTGGTTAGTGGTTAGTGGTTAGTGGTTAGTGGTTAGTGGTTAGTGGTTAGTGGTTAGTGGTTAGTGGTTAGTGGTTAGTGGTTAGTGGTTAGTGGTTAGTGGTTAGTGGAGCCGGTGAGGGGTACGGATAATGCAGTGGCGCGTGTTTGGCGCTTGCGTAATGTGTGGGTGATGGCTTCTAACCACTAACCACTAACCACTAACCACTAACCGCTGACTACTCTATCACTACTGGGAGGGGATTTCCAAGTTATGGACACGCCTGGGGGAGATTTCCACAATTTACGGCTCGGTTACTACGACCGGGCGAACCTGCTACCACTGCTTTACCCGCTGAAGGCCGGTTGGGTCGCGCCCGACTCTCCCTGGAAGTTGGAGGTGGGGCACGATACACCGGCAGTCCTGCTTGGGTCGTTGCTACGGGGGGAGATTGACGCGGCGTTCGTGCCGCCTGCCGGGGTGGTGCAGAACAGCGGCACGCTCGCGCCTCTTGGAGGCTGGGGTCTCGCTTCCGAGGGCATGGCGGTCACCGTGCTGCTGATCGCTCCCCAGCGGCTCGATCTGCTGGATGGGGGCGACTTGGCGGTGACGACCCCCGCCGCAGGCTCTTCCGCCGAGTATTTAGTCCGCACGCTGCTGAAACCCTACTACGACATTACACTCAACCTGCGCTTTGAGGGAGACCCCGCCTACGATAGCAAAGCGGCGCGGCTGATATACGGCGACGAAGCGGCGAAACAGGCGGCCAAGCGGCCCACAGCCGAGTGGGTGGCGGAGGATATGGGGGTTGCCTGGTACGTGCAGTCGGGGCTGCCGATGGTGTGGGAGATGCTAGCTACGCGCCGCGACCTGGAGCAGCGCAAGCCGGGTGCCGCGCAAGCCTTGCAGGAGGCCCTCAGGCGTTCGCAACGCAGTGCGCAGGAGCAGCAAGCCACCATCCTGGGTGAAGCCGTTACACGCCTCGGCATGAAGCAAGATGCCGTGAAGCAGCTACTTGACCGCCAGCGCTACACCCTCGGCCCACAGGAGCAAAAGGGCCTCGCCAACTTCCTCGACCTGGCAACCAGGGCGGGTGTGCTCGCTCGGGGTTGATGCCAATAGCTTATCTAAACGCCAAGACGCCAAGACGCAGAGGACGCGCCAAGGCAGATTAGTGTTTGGAGAGTGCAAAGGGAAGTAGCGCGCCCGTCTAGGGGTTCAGGGTCCAGGCCACAAGTCCGACGGTTCCGCCCGCCAGCACCAACCAGGCTGAATTGACCTTGAACCGCACCAGCGCAATCCACGCCACTACAGAGATCGCAACGGACAGCAGGTCCACTAGCGCGGACCTACCTAGCTCCCAGGTGACCGCCGCCATAAGCCCCAGGGCAGCGACATTCACGCCGTCCAGCAGAGAAGCGGTCCAGGGAGAACGGCGCAGCCTGCGTACGAAGGGACCGCTTATCGCCACGAAGACGAACGACGGCAGAAAGATACCCAGCGTGGCTACCAGCGCGCCCGGCAGGCCACCCAGCAAGTAGCCGATGAAAGTGGCGGTGGTGAAGAAGGGGCCGGGGGTTAGTTGGCCTACGGCGACGGCGTCGAGCAGTTGCTGGTTGGTGAGCCACCCCAGGCGCTCCACGAAGTCGTTGCGCAGGAAGGCCAGCAGCACATAGCCGCTGCCGTACAGCACCGACCCTATCTTCAGGAAGGTAAGGAACAGGCTCCAGAGATTGAAGGAGGCAAGTCCCGAACCTGCCTGGGCCAGCAGCGGCGCTATGCCGAACAAAGGCACGAAGGCAGCAGCCTGATTGCGCGAGCGCCCGACCCGCCACCCGTTCTCCAGGAGCATGACCAGGATACCCCCGCCGAACAGCAGAAGTAGCTCGTTGGAGCCTAGCAGATACAGCGCCAGCACGCCCCCGCCTAGCATCCCGTGAGTAGGGCTTTTCACCGCCGTCCCAAGCAGGCCCCATAATGCTTGCGCCACAACCGCGATGATTACCGGCTTTATACCGTAAAGGAGCCAACCGGCCTCCGGGGTGGTGCCATACTGCACGTACAGCCAGGCAAGGCAGGTGACTATCAACATCGCCGGCAGGATGAACAGGGAGCCTGCCACCACCAGACCCCGCCAACCCGCGCGAACATAGCCGAGATGTATAGCCATCTCGGTCGAGTTGGGGCCGGGGATGAGGTTTGTAGCGCCCAGAAGGTCGAGGAATTGCTGGTCGGTGACCCATTTACGGCGCATCACCACCTCGTCACGCATCATGGCGATGTGGGCCGCCGGGCCGCCGAACGCGATACTGCCAAGCTTCAAGAAAAGAGCAGCTACCTCCCCCAAACGACGGCGGGACGGGTGCTGCTCATGGTTGGGGAGGTGGACAGACGAGTCCGCCATCTCCTGTTGGCTGTCGGTCATGGTCTGGCTTGTGCTTGCGTGGCGAGGGTGCATGGGAGTCGAACCCACCTGCGCCACTCAGCGTAACGCACAGCAGTTTTGAAGACTGTGAAGCCCACCGGGACCTACGCACCCCCGCATAAGGATACCCAACGAGCGCCGTGAGCGTCAAGATAGTCAGTCTTTGCGCTTGCCTTCCCAGAAAAGGGACCAGGCCAGGTTGACGCCCAGGAAGACGAGGAGCGAAAGCAATATGCCCTCCACTTGCAGGGGTTGCAGCCCTAGTAGGTCGCGGGCGATTCCTGGGGCGAGAGCGAAGAGGGTTATCAAGGCGTAGAGAGGGGCGGCCACGAATAGAGCGCCGGGCCGCAGCCAGCGTCCGGTCTCATCGGCAGGGGTGCCGAGAACGATTAGCAGAGTAGCGACGAGGCCTAACACTCCAGCGAGGCCGAAAGTAAGCCGCCACAGCAACGGCTCCTCCCCCGTGAGCATCGACAGCAGAGACATTACGCCGGGCAGCAAGAACAACAGCGATACCACATGCGCCAGGCGACGGCGCCACGGGTTGCCCGCCCAATCGACGTACCTGAACTGCACGACCGCCCACCAGAAGCCGAGCAGCGTGAAGCTTACTTGCGAGGCGGTGCTGTAGAAGTCTGTGATAGACATTGGCTCGGTCTCCATTACCGGGCGGGGAGAGGATAGGGCCGCTATTCTCCGCGAATGTCCTTAGCGTCGAGCACGCTCTGCAAGAAGACGAGCGGCTGCCAGCCTCTTGCCTGCCATTCAGCGAAGTTCTGCCCCATGCGACCGGCCACCCCGTGGGCCATGCGAGTGGCAAGCTCGTGGGCGCGGTCGCCTGGTAGCTCTCCCCGCCTGGCACGCGCCACCAGCTCACGCATGAGGGCGTAGTCTTCGTACGTTACCTCGCGGATCGAGATACCCGACAAGGGGTCGGGCCGCCTGGGAGCTTCGGAATGGAGGCTTTGCGAGGGGCTGCCTGTGACATAGGGTGAGTATGCCGGTTGGGGCTGTCCCGCCGTGCCCCCGGCCGTGGCGTAAGCGGACCGGGTTGTTGCCGCCTGGTTCACGCGCACATCGTGTAGGCGGGTCTGCTCGCCCTCGCGGATGACTATTGTACCTGCCGCGAAATCCCCCAGGCGGCGCGCGTTCTTGTCGATGAACATGGACAGCAGGCCCACTCCGTAGAAGCCCGGCATGAAGTCCACGAGCCGCACCAGGTTGCGCACCATCGCCTCACCCGCGCCGATGGGCTGGCCGTTGTAGCGGATGACGCGCAGCCTGCCCGCACGCTTGCCGGGGGTCTGCCCGTTCCACACCGTCTCAAATACGACGAAATAGCCCCAAATAATCAGGAATATCACCAGGGTGAGTATCGCCAGCACCAGGAACACCCCACCCGCCGCCTCATCGCCCGTTGCGTTGGAGAAGAGGCCCATAAGACCGACCGCCGAAGCCGCGCAGGAGATCAGGAGCACCGTCACGCCCAGTATCAGGTGGTCCAGCAGCGCCGCCACGAAGCGCGAGCCAATGCCGGCCATCTCGTACTCAAAAGCTACCTGCTCAGGTGTGGATATTGTTAGCTGTTCGTCCATCGGCACTCCGTTGCTGAAACGTGAAACGTGAAACGTGATGCGGTTTGCTCTACAGTGTACCTTAAGTTGGGGCATCTCTCGTGCAGGACCAAGCCCCACCCTGTCATCCTGAGCGTAGCGAAGGATCAGAGGCCCGTGTTTGACCGTTCCCAATGACGCAACAGTGTTCCTCTTACCGCCGGCATCCACAATGTTGAGGACTCTAATCTATCCACCTGATCCTTCGCTACGCTCAGGATGACAGGGGAAAATGATCCCGTATAAGAAACAGTCCAGCATTCACGAACCAAGTAACCCTTACCGCATCACGTTTCACGTTTCACGTTTCTGAAGCGTTTCACGTTTCAGGACCACATGTTACAATAGTTGCTATGAGTGCGCTAGAGCGATTTGTGGGGGAGCGGCAGGGGAACTGGGCGCGGCTGGAGAGCCTGGCTGCCAGGGCGCAGACCGGGCAGATACAGTCTTTGACCGCCGACGAGCTGGACGAGATGACCCACCTGTACAGGCTGGCGGCGTCGGACCTGGCGCGCGCCCGCCGCGACTTCCCCGGCGACCGGGTGGTAGCTTATCTCAACCGGCTGGTGGCGTCGTCGTATTCCACGGTGTACGGTGTATCGGGCTGGAGTTGGAAGGAGATCGTGCGCTGGTACGTGTCGGGCTTCCCCCGGCTCTTCAGGGCGACGGTGGGTTACTACCTGCTGGCGGCGCTCCTCTTCTTCGGCCCCGGCATCCTGTCCTTCGTAGCTGTGATGGCCTACCCTCCTTCCGCCAGGGTGCTGCTCGACCCCAATACATACGAGGCGGTCACCTCCTACGCGGAGAGCGGCCAATTGTGGACCGAAATCGAAGGCCCCATGCGCTCCTACGCGGCTGCGAGCATCATGACCAACAACATCCAGGTGGCTATACTCGCGTTCGGGGGCGGCATGGTGCTGGGCCTGGGCACTATCTATGTGCTGGTGTTCAACGGCATCCACCTGGGCGCGATATTCGGCATCGTCACCAAGTTCGGGGTGGGCGGGCAGCTACTGTCATTCGTGTCTGGGCACGGCCCGATAGAGCTTAGCATCATCTGCCTGGCAGGTGGGGCCGGGTTCATGCTGGCCGACGCTATCCTGCGCCCCGGCATGCTCACCAGGGTAGAGGCGTTGCGTCAAGCGGGGCTGCGCTCTGTGCAATTGCTACTGGGCGGCGCGTCTTTGCTGGTAGTAGCAGGCACCATAGAAGGCTTCATCTCGCCGTCGGACCTGCCCGACGAGTTCAAGTACGCGACCGGGATTGTGACGGGCGTGCTGCTGTATGCCTACTGGCTGCTGGTGGGACGCCGCAAAGAGAGATCGCCCGGCGCGCGCAGGTCGGAAGTCCCTGCCTGATCCCGGCGGCCACCCCGTTATATTCCTGTTATGTAAAATGCCAGTCGCCTAGATCCTCGATTCTGAGCAACCGCAAATCTTAGGATGGAGTCGCCTCTTGCAAAGCAGCACACCTCCAGGGGCCGCAGACAGGTCCGCACGCAGCCCTTATGTGCCTTACGTGCCTTACGTGCCTTACGTGCCTTACGTACCGGCCCCGCACGCCGAGGAGTCAGAGGCCGAGCCTGTCAAGCCTCAGCAGACAAAGGGTCTTACTCTTAGAGAGTTGCTGCTGGCCCTGCTCTTATTCGCCAGCCTGGCTACTATCTTCCTCAGCCCGGCCATATTCACGGGGCGGTTCCTCACACCCGCGGATCTGGTGTTCAGCCACCAACCCTGGTCAAGCTCAGCGGAGCGGCCGCCGGGCTGGGGCGGGGCGAGCAATCCCCTGCTTACGGACAGCACATCCGCTTACGAGCCGTGGCGTGCGTACAGCGCCCGCCAGATAAGGGCCGGCCACATACCACTGTGGAACCCGGACAATATGCTCGGCGCGCCGTTTGTTGGCAACACGCAGACTGCGATATTTTACCCACTCAACTGGATATATTTCGCGTGGCCCAGCGGGGCGGTAAACGTCATCCATGCCTGGCTCAGCCTGGTCCTGGCCGCGCTTGGCACTTACCTGCTGGCCCGCCAGGTGCTGCGGGTCGGGCCGCTAGGGTCGATCATCGCCTCTATTACGTATGCGTTCGGCTCTTTCATGAGCGTGTGGTTGATGTTCACACTGGCCGACACAGCGGTGTGGATCCCGTGGCTGTGGTGGGCCACAGGACGCCTGGTAGCCGAGCCGAGCGCCCGCAAAGTAGCGGCCATGGCGATAGTGGCGGCGCTCAGCGTATTCGCGGGGCATGCCGAAACGACATTCCACGCGGGCTTCGTCACGGCACCCTTCGCTGTGTTTGAGGCCGTGAGGTCGAACCGATGGCAACCTGGCCGCATCACGAGGGTGTTGCTGCTGTGGGCCGGGGCGTACGTCCTGGGGGCTGCCCTGTCCGCCGTCCAGATACTACCCTTTGCCGAGTACACACTCAACAGCGCGGCCCTGCGCACTCGCTCGAATACGGCTGAGACCGAATGGTTTCCCACGTACTACGCGTGGACACTGTTCAGCCCCAGGCTGTTCGGCACTCCCGCGCCCCCCAGCAACTGGTGGGGCAGCGTGCTCAATTACAACGAGGTCAATAATTACTGTGGGCTGCTGGCCCTGGTGCTTGCGCCATTCGCCATATTGGCGCGAGGGCGGCGGCAGCTATGGATTGGTCTGTTCCTCCTGGGCATGATTGTGACTTGTATGGGCATGTATCACAAGTGGCCCATCTTTTACGAGATAGCGAACCGTCTGCCCATACTACGCCTGGAACGCAACGGAAGGCTCATAGCTGTAGTGCAGCTATCGCTCGGCCTGATCGCGGCCCTGGGCCTGGACGGCATCTGGCACACGGCGGCACGGCGTTGGTGGCGGGTGGCCCTGTGCCTGGGTGGTGCGGCACTGGCTGTGCTCACTGTGGGTATCCTGGTGCCCACGCTCAAGATGCATGAGTACTTCCAGGTGCCCACCGATAACCCCGGCGTGATGAAGACCTGGCAGGATGCTCTCGCCCGAAGTAGCTGGCTGCTACTGGCGTATGTCGCAGTGCTGCTGGCAGCCGTCATACTGTGGACGCGGCGGCGGCAATGGGGACGCGCGGCCCTTATTTTCCTCCCACTTGTGCTCATGTTTGACATGTTAGACGCGCACGTCGGCTACAACCCTACACTGCCGGGGAACCACTACTTCCCGCCCACGCCTGAAACGCAGTTCCTACAGCAACAGGGCTTGTCCCGCTTTATTGCGGCGGGACTGGTCTTACCGCCCAACACGAACCTGATGTACGAAGGCCTTGCGGACTTCAGGGGCTACGACACGCTGATGCCGGCCAGCTACCAGGAGCTAGGCTCTCAGATTGACGGGCAGGTGGACGTGGGCGGGCCTCGGTACCTGGGGAATATACGCTCGCGCCTGCTCAACTTCCTCAACATCCGCTATTTGCTCGTGCCACCGGGCGATACGCGCAATGCTGACGTGCCGGAAGAAGGTTGGGATGCGTACCAGGATACATACGTTCGCGGCATAGAAGGCACGGTCGGCCCTATCGCCGGAGACGTGCGGCCCGGCCAGACCTTCAAAGTGCAGCGCGACGGCTTGCACCAGGTCACGGTGCTGGGGGCGACATACGGGCGGACAAACGCGGGGCAGCTAGTGTTCCACCTCAAAGAAGCACCCGACTCGCCCGTTGACCTGGCGACCGTCACGCTGGAAGCCGCCGAGTTGAGCGACAACAGCCGCTGGGAGTTCAACTTTCCGGCGATTGAGCGGTCGGCGGGGCGCAGCTTTTACTTCTTCATCGAGGCGCTGGGCACCACCCAGGACAAAGCCGTGACGGTGTACTTCAGCCCCACGGAACAGTACCCGGATGGCAGCCGCTTCTCCAACGGGCAACCCGCCGAGGGTGACCTGGTATTTTCGGCCTCAACGCAGCCCGACCGGAGCGACCCCGCGATTGTGCGCGTGCAGGATGGAAGCCCCAATCGCATTAGCATACTGGAGAACCGGCGAGTGCTCCCACGGGCATGGCTCACCCACGGGGTTGAGGTGCAGCCCGATACTCAGCTAAGGTTGCGCCGCCTGCAAGAACTGAGCTTTGACCCGGCAACTACGGTAATGCTCAACCAACCGCTGCCCGCCGAGATGCCGCTGCCCCCTGGCGCGCCGGTCGGTGGTGCCGATACGGTGCGCATCGTCAGCTACGAGGCGGAACGTGTGGAGATAGAGTCGAGCAGCAGTGCCGCCGGTATGCTGGTGCTGGCGGACCAGGACTTCCCCGGCTGGAACGCTTACATAGGCAACCAACAGGTGCCGGTGTTTACCGCCAACCACGCCATTAGAGCAGTTTACCTCCCGCCGGGGCGACACATAGTACGCTTCGAGTACCAGCCGCTCTGGTTTCAGGTAGGCGCAGCTTTGACGCTCGCATCGGTGCTGACGGTATGCCTGCTGTTCGCCTGGCCGCTACTGAGTAGGAGACGCAAGGGGGCGGGTAAGCAACTGTAGCACCTGATCATGCGTCCGCACGTCTTGACACCATGTTTGTCATTCCGGCATACTTGTGTGATTACCAACGACTCCACCCAAGGGAAGTAGCCACTAATATGATTGACAGCCTTTCTGTTGTTTTGCCGGCCTATAATGAAGAGGCCAATATAGAGGCTGCCGTGACTCAGGCGCTTGCGGCGCTCCCCAGCATCGCGCGCCAGTTCGAGGTGATAGTGGTCAACGATGGCAGCTCTGACGGCACCGGGAAGGTAGGAGAGGAGCTTGCCAGGCGGCACTATCCTAACGTCCGCTTGCTGAACCACGTCAAGAACCAGGGTTACGGCGCGGCGCTGCGCACCGGATTCGCTTACTCTCGCTACAGCTACGTATTCTTCACCGACTCGGACAACCAGTTCGACATTTCGGAGTTGAAGTTCTTCGTACCCCTTATGTCGCAGTATGACATCGTCACAGGCTTCCGAGTTTACAGGTACGATTCCGTGTTGCGCTGCATGGTGTCCTGGATCTACAACCGCATAGCGGGAGTGCTGTTCCGGCTGAGAGTGCGCGACGTGGACTGTGCTTTCAAGCTGTGCCGGAGAGAGGTAGTCGAAAAGATTACTATCGAATGCAACAACTTCTTTGCCTCCACGGAACTGCTCGCCAGGGCCAGGAAGTGGAACTTTCGCATCGCGGAGAAAGGCGTGAGGCACTACCCTCGCGTAGCCGGGGAGACGACCGTCCGCGCCAGCGACATACCGCGCACGTTGCGCGAAATAGCTCGCATGTGGCGTCGCATATACTTCCCCAACCGCAAAGCCCTGAGGGAGATGAACATGGCGCGCAAGCACGACGCCAATGTAGTTGAATTCCTACCCACCGGAAGCTAAGGATGCACAAGGAATTCTACGCCGAGTACTTCAAGATCGAAGACAAGCACTGGTGGTTCGTAGGGCGACGCCGCATCTTCCTTGATATCCTGGATAAGTACCTCCCGAAGCCCGCGGGCGGTAGGCCGCGCCGCATCCTGGATATGGGTTGCGGCACCGGTACCATGCTCAACTATCTCTCGCGCTACGGCCGCGCCGAGGGCATCGATGCCGATGAAGAGGCGGTGCGCTTCTGCCACGAACGAGGCATCACGCAGGTGCGGCAAGTAAGCGCTCTCCCGCTGCCTTTCGAGGACGATACTTTCGACCTGGTCACAGCCCTGGATGTGATCGAGCACATCGAGGACGACCTGGGCACCCTGCGCGAGTTATACCGGGTGCTGCGCCCCGGTGGTACCCTCCTTATGAGCGTACCTGCCTACAAGTTCTTATGGGGCGCGCAGGACGAGATTAGCAACCACAAGCGGCGGTACGTGGCACCCCAGGTGAGGGAGCGTCTGCGGGCAACCGGGTTCAAGGTGCGCAGGTTGTCCTACTTCAATACCTTCCTCTTTCCCATTATCGCGGGCATCCGGCTGGTAAGGCCCTACAAACCAGGCTCCACGGATTTGAAGTCGGACTTTACGATGACCAAGGGCGGCCTTTCCAACAAGATACTTGGCTACCTGTTCGGTATGGAAGCACCGCTGGTCACCCGGCTGAATCTACCGTTCGGCGTATCCATCCTGGGGCTGGCATATAAGCCCAGGAAAGCGGACGGCAGGGCGGCGGAAACCGAGCGAAGCTAGCACGCAACGCCCTAGCAGCTGTAGTTGCAGGCTTCCAGTACGAAGTCTAGGACGGGACGGCTCTTAGGCGTTAGTGCAGTATCTTGCTCAGGAAGAGCTTGGTGCGCTCGTGCTCTGGGTTGGTGAAGAGGACTTCCGGCTCGCCCATCTCCACGATGCTGCCCTGGTCCATGAAGACGACGCGGTTGGAGGCGGCGCGGGCGAATCCCATCTCGTGCGACACCACCACCATCGTCATCCCCTCACGGGCAAGGTCCAGCATCACGTCCAGCACTTCCTTAATCATCTCCGGGTCCAGTGCTGAGGTCGGTTCGTCGAACAGCATTATCTTGGGCTGCATGGCGAGGGCACGGGCGATGGCTACGCGCTGCTGCTGCCCGCCCGATAGCTGGGCCGGTTGGTTGTGGGCCTTTTCGGGGATTCCCACTTTCTCCAGCAACTGCATGGCGACGCGGTTGGCTTCGTCGGTGCTCCGTTTGCGCACTACCCGCTGAGCCAGCGTGACGTTCTCCAACACGGTGAGGTGAGGGAATAGCTCGAACCGCTGGAAGACCATGCCCACTTCCTCGCGCACCTTGTTGATGTTCACACGGCCACGGCTCAGTTCGATACCGTCCACCACCACGCGCCCGGCGTCCGGCACCTCAAGGTAGTTGATGCAGCGCAACAGGGTTGACTTGCCGGAGCCACTGGGGCCGATAATCATCAGCACCTCGCCCTTGCGCACCTCCAGGCTCACCTCGCTCAACGCCTCCAGCTTGCCGAACCGCTTGACGACGTTCTCCATGACGATGATAGGCTCGCCCAGGTTGTGGGATATGTGCTCCACTGGTTCTGCTTGTATCAAGGCTTTCTCCTGGTTCTGAAACGTGAAACGTGAAACGTGAAACGTGAAACGTGAAACGTGAAACGTGAAACGTGATGCGGCCAGTGTTTCTTGGTCTGTGCATGCGACTCTGTCTTATACGCCGAACCAAGCTCCCCTCTGTCATCCTGAGCGCAGCGAAGGATCTCAGATGTTGGTCTTGCTTAATAATCGGAGGCTAGCACCCATATTATTCAACAGCATCCCTATCCCTGCTCACCTTCTTGAGATCCTTCGCTGCGCTCAGGATGACAGGGTGGGGCTTGACCCTTCAATGCAAACTTTGTGACATTCACGTACCCTGTTGAGCGAGACGCATCACGTTTCACGTTTCACGTTTCAGCTACCCTGTTTCAATAGGCTTTAGTTGCACGCTTGGGCGTCGGCGTTCGATGAACTTGCTAGTTAGGCCGAGCAGGTAGTTGACGATGAAGTAGAGTATGGCGACTACGTAAAGGGCTTCGAGTGGGTTATAGTCGTTCTCGTAGATGATGCGGGCGGTGCGCTGTAGCTCTATGAAGCCGATGATAGAGCCGAGGGAGGTATCTTTCACCAGGATGGTGAACTGGGCGATAAGGGGAGCCAGGGTGCGGCGGTAGGCCTGGGGCAGGATTACCTTGCGCATCGTCTGCCAGTAGCTCAGGCCCAGGGAGCGGGCAGCCTCGTTCTGCCCCCGGTCGAGGGACAGGATGCCGGAGCGCAGCAGCTCGGCGTTCACGGCCGCAGTATACAGGGTGAGCGCGATGATTACGGCTATACCCTTCTCCCCAAAGACAATCTGCATCGCCCTACCGAAGTACTCAGTTGTCGGTTCGCCTAGCACCGGGGCGAGGAAGTTGAGGCCGGGAAAGCGTAGGTTGATGTAGAAGATGAGCAGCAGCAGGGGCAGAGCGCGAATTACTTCGATGAAAGCCACGCATGGCAGCTTGATCCACCTGATCCGCGACAGTCTGCCCAGAGCCAGCCCTGTAGCCAGAGGCAAGCTCAACAGTATCGAGATGAGCGACACCGCTACCGTGGCTATGAGGCCCAGAGAGAGGAAGCGTAGAGAGGTCGCCTTGGTGAAGATGCGCTCGAAGTTGCGCCACTCCATACCGAAGGCAATGGGTATGAGCACCAGGAAGAGGCCCACTCCAACGATTTGGAGCAGCACGCGCAAGACCGGCCACCAGTCGAAGCCGGGCCTTGCCGCTCTTACTTCCTGTGCCTGCACTGCCATAGTGTGCCTCTATGCTCCCTTAGCGAAGAATGGCCCAGCGGCGCTCGATTACGCTCACAAGCGCGCCGAGGGGCAGGGTCAAAGCTACGTACATCGCGCCCGCGATGAGCAGCACGTCGGGGTTGAAGGTGCGGTCGGTCACGAGGTCGGCCCTGAACAGCAGGTCGGCTACCGTGATAGTGGAGGCCAGCGAGGTGTTCTTGAGCAGGGCGATTATCAGCGTGCCGAGCGGGGGGATGGCCGCGCGCAGGGCCTGGGGCAGTTGCACGTAGCGCATCGACTGCATGAAGCTCATGCCCTGCGACCGTGCCGCCTCTATGTTGCCCTTGCTCACCGTGAGCAGACCCGCGCGAATCACCTCACCTACATATGCCGAGGTATACACGCCCAGCGCGATAATCGCCGTGGTAATCGCGTCAAGGGTGATGCCAGCCCGCCCGCCGAAGTAGATATAGGCGAAGAAGAGCACCGTGAGCAGCGGGATGTTGCGGAACAATTCCGTGTATCCCGCCGCTATAGAGCGCAACAAGCCAATGGGAGCCGAGCGCATGATGCCCACAATGATACCGAGCGCCACGCTCAATAGCCCCGACGCAAAAGTAAGCCAGAGGGTCAACAATAACCCCTGGAACAATAGCTCCCAGTTCTCGGCGGTGAGTCCAAACATGTTTGTGGACGATGGACGGTGGACGATGGACGATGGACGATAGAAACGTTACCGTCGTCTATCGTCCATCGTCCACCGTCCGCTAGCTACGGTGTCGGTGTCCCGGCTGCGGGTGCAGTGGCCGGGGTCGGGGAGGCGGCTGCGGCTGCGGTCGCGGCTGCGCTCTGTGCGCCTGCGGTGGCGGTGGTGGCCTGCTCAGGTACGAGCGTGGGCACCGTGGGGGCCTCCGCGTACACGTCCTGCCAGTCCTGCGGGGGTACGGCCGCGGGGTCGGTGCCGATCCAGCGCTTGTAGATCACGCCCCACTCACCGCTCTCCTTCAAGTCGCGGATGGCTGCGTTCACTTCGGCCAGCAGTTCGTTGTTGCCCTTCTTCACACCGGCGGCGTAAGGCTCCTGGGTGAACTGCCCGCCGACGACCTTGAACTTGTCGGGGCTGTTGCGCTCGAAGCCGTACAGGATGATGTCGTCGGTGGTCACCGCGTCGAGGCGACCGGCGTCCATAGCGGCCACTGCCTGCGCGTAGGCGTCGAACAGCTCGATCTGAGCGTCAGGAGCGAAAGCGCGGATGTTCACCTCGGAAGTCGAGCCTTTGGCCGTGCCGACTCGCTTGCCCGACAGGTCCTGCACGCCGGTGATGTCACTGTTCACGGGCACAAGGAGCGACTGTCCGGCCACGTAGTAGACGTCGGAGAAACCAATCTGCTCGGCGCGGGTGGCGTTAGCGGTCATGGTGGAGAAGACCACGTCCACTCGGCCCTCGTCCAGGTAGGGGATGCGGTTGCGCGAGATGGCTTCCTCGAACTGTATCGCGTCGGGGTTGCCGAAGATGCGGGTGGCTACCGCCCTGGCGAGGTCAACGTCGAAGCCCTCTACCTGGTTGGTTTCGGGGTTCAGATAGCCGAAGATGCGCACGTCGTACTTGACGCCCGCGATCAGCTTGCCGCGCGCCTTGATAGCGGCGAGATCGTTGGTGACGGCACCGCCCGCGCCGGTGGTATTGGTCGGGGCGGCAGCCGTAGTGTTGGTGGGGGCCGCCATTGCCTCTGTATTGGTAGGCTCTGCCTCCGCCTCGGTTTCCGTAGGCTCAGGTGCAGCCGTCGTGTCGGTGGGGGCCGCCATTGCCTCGGTGTTCGTGGGGGCAGCGGCGGGGGGCGCGGTCGTGGCTGTGGGCGTGGCTACGTTCACATCGCACGCCGACATGACGAACACTGCCACCAGGAGTAATACCAGTAATCGGAACTTTCGCATCATTTCCTCCTTGTATCTGGCGCTCTACCGGCAGCAACCTCCAAAAGTGCCCAAATAGAGGTCGAGCGGCACGTCCACACATGCAGACGCCCGTTCGGCAGCCGGGTAGAGAGCAAAGCAAATAATAGGGCACCGGCCCTGGCTATGTGCTGGCTAGTATAGCATATCGTGTCGAATTTCGAAATTGGAATTTCGAATTGCGAATTTGCTTAGGGTTCTTCTAAATTCGCGATTCGAAATTCCAATTTCGAAATCCGTCACAACCGCCCTCTTGCCTTCAGCTCCAGGTACTTGTTCACTACCGAGATGGTCAGTTTGTCGGCTGGCACGTCCAGGGTGAGCGCGCCGAGGCGTTGGAGGGCTTCGAGGGCGGTGCCACGGTCGTCCAGGAGGTTCTGGGCGACTATCTTCTCGTACATCTGCTGGGTGTCGTCGGGGATGCGGCGAGCCATACTTAGCACCTCGGTATCGGACATGGTGACGGCCAGGGGCAGGTGGCGAGGGGCCAGGCGTCCGAACGCGCGCACCATAGAGCCTGCCTGCTGGGCGTCCAGGATGTCTGTGAAGAGCACGATGAGGCTGCGCTTGCTGCGGCGGGTGGAGAGGAACGCGCTGGCCCGCATGTAGTCGGGTTCGACCTGCTGGGCCTGCACCTTATAAAGCGCCTCCAGCAACGTGAGGAACTGCCGCCGCCCTTTGTCCGGCTCCCAGTAGCCCGTCACCGTGTCCGCGAAGGTGAGCAGGCCCACCCGGTCGCCGCGCACGATGGCGACGTAGGCCAGCAGCAGGGTGGTGTTGATCGCGTAGTCCAATTTGGAGAGCGAGCCGAGGGGTGCGGTCATCAGGCGGCCCGCGTCGAGCATGACGATCACACTCTGGCTGCGCTCCGGCTGGTAGTCGGTGGTGATGGGCTTGTTCAGGCGGGCGGTGGCGGGCCAGTTGATGCGGCGGTAATCGTCGTCCCTCTCGTAGTCGCGCAGGCGCTCGAACTCGGTGCCCTGACCCAGGCGGCGGGCGTTCTTCAGTCCGATCTCGAATAGCTGGTCCTTACGCGCCAGTAGCTCGTACTTGCGCACCTCCAGCAGGTTGGGATAGACCTTCACCGGGGCGTCTATAGGGTAGCGGTACTGCCGCATGACGAGGCCGAGCACGCCGCTGTAGCGCAGGTAGCAGCCGCCGAACGTGTAGTCACCCCGGCGCAAGGGCATGGCGGTGTACTCCAATTCCACCGTTTCGCCCGCGCCTATGCTGCCCGGCATGAACATCCGGCTGATAATGTACTCGCTGGGCGGCTGGTCCCTCACCACGAAGTTGACGGCGCGGCTTCGCACACCAGCCTCGGAGGTGCCGAGCCGCCGCACTATGATGGTGATGAGGTTATCAGCCCCTAGAGATAGCTTCGACTCGTTGCGCCGCTCTAACCTGAAGTGGCCGGGCCTGGGCGACAGCAAGAAGTCGAAGGCCATGAGCGCGACTACGCCAAGCAGGTAGAGCACCGCGGCCCACACTGCGGCGGAGATAATGGTAGCCAGCGCGAGTATCGGCGCGGCGAAAAGTAGCAGGTAGAGTGCTCTACGGGTTATCAAGCTTTAGCTCTTTCTCAAACCAGATGTTAGTGTCGTCTCCCCTTGGGTGAGGCTCACTACTGACGATGCGATAGCCCAGGCGCTCGTAGAAGGCGATGTTGCCCGGCATCGAGAGGCGCGTGCCCAGGTGTATCGTTGTGCGACCAAGCTCAGGTGCCAGCCTTTCGACGTAAGCCATGAGCGCGGCACCCACCCCTCGTCCTCTGTGCGAAGGCAGCACCGCCAACCGTCCGACATACAGATAGCCGGGGCGCACCTCGTAGCGGACGCTACCCACCGCCTGCTCTCCGTCGTAGGCCAGCAGCGCCGTACCCCTGGCGATAGCCTGCTCCACCTCTTGCAGCGTCTCGCCTAAAGCGCCGGGAGGCACGGGTAGCACGCCGTCGTACTCGGCAAAGGCAGCCTGGATGATGTTGTGCAATAAGGCGGCATCTTCGGGGTTGGCACACCTGATATCGTAACTCATGGCTATTTGCAATGACAATTCCTGGTACACCAACGCCCTATGTTAGTCTGTATCGTGCTGCATACGGCAAGTAATGGATGCCAGGCATATGGACCTGAGCTTGATACTAGCATCTTTAGCGGCTAAGTGCCAGTTGATAGCGACATTGTCCAGGATGGATGTAAGGTGAGATAGGTGGGGAAGGAGGACCCTCTCCCCCTTTGTCATTCTTCGCTACGCTCAGAATCTCGTCCCTCAGCACCCAAATACCCGCTTTCCTTGTGTCAGTATCTCCCCTACTGAAAGGGCAACATCTTCGTGAGGGACGAGATTCTTCACTGCGTTCAGAATGACAAGGTCCTAATGGGTCCTCTTATCCTACTTTGTCCTACTTTGCATCTGCCTTGTGGCTAGCCACTGTTGCGACCATTGTTGCACCGGGCGGTCCTAATCTTCCGACGGACGCGCTACGAAAAGCATCCTGGGGCTGCCCTCCCCAAAATCGCTTAGCTCGTAATCGCCGTACAGGTGCTCCAGGGAGAAGCCCGCCTGCCGCAACAGTAACTCCATCTCGAAGCGTCCGGTCCACCTGAACGCAGCGGTCTCTGAAAGCCGGGTGAGAGCGCCATCCGCAAGCTCAAGGTCGTAGAGCATAGTAACATGGTGCATTTGTGTGGGGTAGTCGAGCGTGCCGGACACGAATTTGTGCAGCACCGAACCCGTAGCGCCATCCCGGAAGCTGCCCTGGTGAATGACTTCGCCGTCGCGGGGCACCAGGTACTCAGGCCAGGGTGGCGTCAGGTCCAGCACCAGCAGGCCGTCATGACCGAGCCAAGTCCGCACACCCTGTAAGACGCGCATCTGGTCGATAGTCGAGGGGAGATAGCTGAAGGTGTTGAGGGCGCACAGGGCCATGCCGTAACGTTCGCTGGGCAGGCCGTACAACTCGCGCATGTCGAGGCGCACCGGCGTAATGCGCTCTCGGACGCCGCGCTTCTCAGCGTTCCGCTCGCACACCTCAAGCATGCCAAGCGACACGTCTACCGCCGTGACGTTGAAGCCCGCCTTCGCGAGCGCGACCGCTACCCTGCCCGTACCGCACCCAAGCTCAAGCACCACCTCGTCATGAGCCGGGCTGGTCCACTCCGCCAGTTGCACGTAGAAGTCGAGGTCGTCGTGGTAGTCCCGGTAGTCCCGGTATTCCAGGTCGTAGTAGCGGGCCAACAGCCTGTCACGCCGGGCCTCATCTCCGTGCATGGGAAACTCCGTTTCGGACGATGGACGATAGACACCCTGCTATCGTCCATCGTCTATCGTCCATCGTCTCCTGACTAACGCAAGGTTGAGGGCAGAATGTGCAATTGGCTGCGGTATTTGGCTACGGTGCGGCGAGCGATGCGGATGCCACGGTCCTTGAGGCGGGCTACGATCTCGCGGTCGGCCATCGGCTTGCCTTCCTGCTCGATGATCTCTTTGATTACGTCCTTCACGCTGAGGGAGGCGGTGAAGAAGTCTGAGAAGGGTACAACCTGGCGGTTGGGCAGCATGATGTATTTACCCGCCGTGGCCCGGCTGACCGTCGATTCGTGCAGGCTGGTCACCTCGGCTATCTGCGCGCGGGTCAGGGGGCGCAGATGTCGCACGCCGTGCCGGAGGAAGTCCTCCTGGTACTCGACGAGAGCGTTGGCGATCTTGGTCAGGGTTTCGCGGCGCTGCTTGATGTTGGAAATGAAGAGCTTGGTGCGCGAGACGTACTGCTGTATGTGACGCTTGTCCTCGTCCGAAATGGCATTCGACTTGGTGCGCAGGTCGGAGGCCATCTGGCTGTAGAGGGGGTTGAGGCGCATGAAGAAGCGGCGCGACTCGGACACCTCCACCTCCAACCTGCCGTCCACCTCCCGGATCATCACGTCGGGCGAGACGTATTGCGCCCTCGACACCTTGCCCCAGGTCTGCACGTCGTCATCGGACCAGATTACCGGGTAGGGAGTCAGGTTGTTGCGGATGTACTCGCGGGCTGCCTCCACCTCGTCCAGGGTGATACCGAGCTTCTGCGCGATCTGCCCGTACTTGTGCTCGCCAAGCTCGATGAAGTAACTCTCCAGGATGTCACGGACGTGCGGTGGAATCTCTCCGCCATCCTGCTCCATCTGTTCCAATTGGAGCAGCAGGCATTCGCGCGGGTCGCGGGCGCATATGCCCGGCGGGCCTAATCGCTGGACGACGCTCAGCACGCGCTCCACCTGCTCCAGTGGCGCGCCGAGTTCCTCCGCTATCATATCGGTAGAGACCGAGAGGAAGCCTTTGTTGTCCAGGTTGCCCAGGATGTACTCGGCAACGTCGAACTCGTACGGGTCGAGCGCCGAACGCAGGTCGAGCAACAGGCGCTCGTGCATCGTCGGCTCGGCAGCCACCAGCGATACTGGATCGAAGTCGTCGTCGTCACCCATCGGTGAATAGGATGGGCTGTCTACTTCTTCGTCCCGGTAGGTAGTGGAGCCGTAGCCAAAGTCGTCGGGGTTGCTGGCTTCGGGAGTCGAAGTCGCGGACGTGTTACGAATGCAGTTGAGGCAGACCCCGTTCTTGAGCACCTCACCGCAAATGGTGCAGGTGTGATGCTCCACTATGTCAAAGGCTGGATTCTCTTCCGCTTCTTGCTTGATAAGGTTCTGTAATTCCTGTGAGGAGAGGGCTAAAACGTGATTGACTGCAATAAGAGTTGGGGAAACCCTGGCAGACTGTTCCTGCATGACGTCTAGGGAGATATCCATGTGAAAACCACCTGAATCGAAGATGAAAAGGTCGTCAAAAAGGTCGTTAAAAGTATGTGCGGGACCCTGGTTTGTAGTCGTCCACCGGGAGCACGAAGGGCAAGAAGTGTGCCACTGGGGACGATGGACGATGGGAGTGATGAGGACTGAGGACTGAGGACTGAGTAGTGGGTAACGGGTAACGGGTAACTGTCAGTGCTCATGCCAACAACAACCCTAACCTTGGCGCGTCCTTGGCGTCTTTGCGTCTTGGCGTTTTCGTCTCCTATCGTCTATCATCTATCGTCTATCGTCCCATCTCCAGAACTAGGTCTTAAGAAGTATTGACAAGGCAAGTAGCGGCTGATATACTGGCCCCAACTTGGAAATCCTATCTACAGGAGAAGTCTCTACGACAATGGCAGCTAAGATCTACTACAACAACACCGCACCCCTCGGCATGTTCGTCGGCGGGAGGAGTCTGCCCATTTCCAGATAGGTTTGCAACGAAAACGAACCGACTGGTCGTGGGCCTCCCAACCGAAGGGCTCACGGCTTTTTTGTTCCCTGCGCAGCTACACTTAGAACGCTTCCCGTATCTGCCAAAGCCGTGAGTCAAGACGAGACCCACGGCTTTTTCGTTTCTCAACCCCCGTGTACTACTCACGGGCACACATACGAGGTAAGAGAGTTGAACCACGTAGCAGAACACGGCACGGCTAATCGTAACCGGAAGTTAGCGCAGCACAGGGAGCTTGCGACCGCGGCCCTCGAACAGTACTGCCTGGCCGGGGCTGAGCTGACGCTACTCAGTGACGCGGAGAACACCGTCTTCCGCGTGGACGTTCCGGGGGCCGAGAGCTTCAACCGCCACCCCTACCTGGGTAAGGTAGGCGGCCGCAGGTTCGTGCTCCGCGTCTCCACCGGGCACGCGGCGACCACCAGGTCCGAGCTGGTCTGGCTGGCGGCCCTCCTGCGCGATACAGAGCTAACAGTGCCGGAGCCGGTGCCCACCCGCGACGGCTCGTTGGTGGCGGCCCCTAACACCCCTCAGTCAGACGCCGCAAGCGTTGTGCTGCTCCGCTGGGTGGACGGGCAGGCGCTCGACTCCGTGCTCGACACCGAGCGGTTGGTCAAGGCGGGCCGCTACATGGCCGGGTTGCACACCCACTCAGAGAGTTTCGCACCACCGTCCGGCTTCCAGCGTCCGCGTTGGGACCGCAACAGGCTGTTCGGCGCCAACTCGGTGCTGCACATGCCTGGTGCCAGCCGCTACTTCAGCAGCTACGAGTTGAAGCTGTTCGAGGCAGCCGCCGAGCGCGTAGGTAGGACGATGCAGCGCCTGGGCGAGGGTCGAGACGTCTTCGGCCTGATCCACGCCGACCTGCACAACCGCAGCTACCTGTTCGAGGATGACGAGGTAGGCGCTATCGACTTCAGCGACTGCGGTTGGGGCTACTACCTGTACGACATCGCCATCACAATGTCGGAGCTGAAGTCCAGAGAGGACTACCCGGCCTTGAGCGCGGCCTTCCTGCGTGGCTACCGAGAGGTACGCCCGCTGTCGGAGCAACATGAGGGACTGATCAACACCTTCATGGTCGCCCGGCGTATGGACCTGGTGAACCACATCCTGGGTTGGGAGGACCCGTTCCTCCTGCCCTGGGTGCCGCGCTTCCTTGAAAAGTCAATCGAGGTACTGAACAGGTACCTTGGGAACTGAAAGTAACACGTGACCCGTAACTCGTGAGCGGCAGGAGGAACGGGTTACGTCTTAAGAGGACACAGCTAACAACTATGAAAATCCCACTTAAACAATACGGCCGGTTCCTCGGCAAGTACCTGCGGACCCAGCGGCCCGCAGTGCTTCTGCTGGCCCTTGTCGTATTTACCAACATCGGGTTGCAGCTTTGGAACCCGCTTATCTTGAGAGACTTTATTGACACCGCCAACAACAAGGCACCACTGGAAGGCCTGGTGGGCATGGGCGTGCTCTTTGTCAGCATCGCGCTTGCGAGTCAGGCGCTGTCGGTGCTGGCTACCTATGTGGGAGAGAGCGTCGGTTGGAATGCCACCAACCGCCTGCGGGTGGACCTGGCGCTGCACTGCCTACGGCTCGATATGCCCTTCCACAAGACGCACACGCCGGGCGAGATGATCGAGCGAATCGACGGCGACGTGAGCGCGATGTCCAACTTCTTCTCGACCTTCGTGATCAAGGTGCTCGGCAACATTCTGCTGATGCTCGGCGTGATCGTCGTGCTTTTCTTCCAGGACTGGCGCGTCGGGGTGGCCCTGGGCCTCTTCGTGGCGCTGATGCTGTTCGCCATGTGGCGCATGAACGGCTTCGCGATTGTCCCACACCGGGACGAGCGGGAGTCTGCCGCCGGTCTGTTCGGCTTCATCGAGGAGCGGCTTTCCGGCCTGAACGACATCCGTGCCAACGGCGCGGGCGGCCACGTGATGCAGGGCCTCTACGGGACCATGCGCTCCCTCTACAAGAGGGGGCGGCGGGCCTGGCGGGCGGACGGCACCATGTGGAGCACCTTCGTGGGCCTGTTCACGCTCGGCCACATAGCGGCTGTGGGCGTGGGCGCGTGGCTCTTCCTGTCAGGCAGCATCTCGTTTGGCACCGTGTTTCTAATCTTCCATTACACGATCATGCTAGACCAACCGCTAGGAGAGATAACCGACCAGTTGAAGGACCTGCAAAAGGCAGGCGCGGGGCTGACACGCGTGCAAGAGTTGCTTGCCATGCCTGTCGAGATCGTGGATGGCAAGGGGGCCGAGTTCCCTAGTGGCGCGCTCGCGGTTGGCTTTGACGATGTGAAGTTTGGCTACGGCGAGGAAGAGATGGTGATGCACGGTATGTCGATGGACCTGAAGCCCGGCACCGTGCTCGGCCTGTTGGGGCGCACCGGCTCCGGCAAGACCACGCTGGCTCGCCTGCTCCTCCGCCTCTACGACCCGGCGCAAGGGACAGTCACCCTGGGTGGGACGGACATACGGGACGCACGGCTGCAAGAGCTACGCCATGCGGTGGGCTTCGTGACCCAGGACGTGCAGCTTTTCAACGCCACATTGCGCGAGAACATGACCATGTTCGACGGCAACATACCTGACGCGAAGATTATGCAGGTCGTGCACGAGCTTGGCCTGACGGAATGGTACAACGCGCTGCCGGAGGGGCTTGACACGGTGCTCGGCCCAGGCGGTGGCAGCCTGTCGGCGGGCGAGGCGCAGTTGCTGGCATTCGCCCGCATCTTCCTGCGCGACCCCGGCGTGGTTGTGCTGGACGAGGCTTCGTCCCGGTTGGATCCTGCCACCGAGAGGTTGATAGAGCGCGCCGTGGACAAGCTGTTGCAAAACCGCACGGGCATAATCATCGCGCACCGCCTGGCGACCGTGCAGCGGGCCGACGAAATCATGGTACTTGAGGATGGCAGGGTGCTGGAACATGGCCCCCGCCTCGAACTGGCTAACAATCCCCGGTCCCACTTCAGCCAACTGCTGAGGACGGGCCTGGAGGAGGTACTGGCGTGAAAACCTGGCGAGTAATGGGAAGCGTGATAGGCTTCCGGTTCGGCCTATACATGCTGAACACGGTCATCTGGACCGTGTTCTTCGGCATACCACTCATCACCGGCCTCATTATGAGGGCCTTCTTCGACGCGCTCGGCAGCGGCGAACAGGCGGGATTTACCATCTGGACGCTGATCGCCCTGAGTGTTGTCGTGGGAGTGTTCCAGATGGGTTCGCTGTGGCTCGGCATCGACCAGTGGTCGGTGTTCTGGTACTCGGGCCACGCGATGCTGCGCAAGAACATGATGCAGTGGCTGGTGAGCGGCCCCGGCGCTAGGGTGCTCAAGGAGGCCCCCGGCGAGACGGTCAACCGCTTCCGGGACGACGTCGAGCACGTGGTGATGTACATCGACAACTGGTTCGACTCGACCGGGCAGGGGCTGGTCACGCTGGTGGCGCTGGGCATCATGTTCTCTGTCAATTGGACGATTACGGTCCTGGTGCTGCTGCCCCTGGTGGTAGTAATCATCGCGGCGAATGCGATGAGCGCCCTGCTCAGAAAGTACCGCAAGATGAACCGGGAGGCCACGGCGCGGGTCACCGGGGCCATCGGTGAGATGTTCGGCGGCATCCAGGCGATCAAGGTGGCCTCGGCGGAGCAGGACCTGCTTTCTCACCTGCGGGTGCTAAACGAGAAGCGGCGCAAGGCAGCCCTCATGGACAGCCTGCTGACACAGCTGATCGATTCGTTCAACGCCAACACCGTCAATATTGGCACAGGCCTCATAGTGATAGTGGCCGCCGAGTCGTTGCGCGCGGGCAGCTTCACGGTGGGCGAGTTCGCTATGTTCGTGAGCTACCTGGGCATGGTGACGTCCGTCCCGCGCTGGATAGGCAGGCTGTGGGCCAAGTACAAGCAGACGGAGGTGTCGGTCGAGCGCATGGGGTCGGTGCTGGAAGGCACGAAACCGCAGGACCTTGTAGCGGGCGGCCACATATACTTCAACCACGACGCGCCCGCACCGGAGTTCGTACCCAAGACGGCCCAGCACACCCTGGAAACCCTCGAAGTGCGCGGCCTGAGCTACAAGTACCCCGGCAGCCAGCGCGGCATCGAGGACGTAAGCTTTAGGGTAGAGCGCGGCTCGTTCACTGTGGTAACTGGGCGCATAGGTTCGGGCAAGACCACCGTGCTGAAGGCGCTGCTTGGACTGGTGCCTCACGACAGCGGCGAGATCGTGTGGAACGGGCAGCGGGTGGACGACCCGGCCTCGTTCCTGGTGCCGCCCCGTAGCGCGTACACTCCCCAGGTGCCGCGCTTGTTCAGCGAGACGCTCAGGGACAACATCCTCATGGGCCTTCCCCCAGAGCAGGTGGACCTGAAGGGCGCGCTGCACCTGGCGGTGATGGAGAGGGACGTGGCCGCTATGGAGATCGGGTTGGATACGCTCATCGGGCCGAAGGGCGTGAGGCTGTCGGGCGGGCAGGTACAACGAGCAGCGGCCGCCCGCATGTTCGTGCGCGATGCGGAGCTACTCGTCTTTGACGACCTTTCCAGCGCGCTGGACGTGGACACGGAGCGCGTGCTGTGGGAGCGATTGTTCGAGGATAGGCAGGCTACGTGCCTGGTGGTATCCCACCGCCGGGCCGCCCTGCGACAAGCCGACAACATCATCGTGCTCAAGGACGGCAGGATAGAGGCCTCCGGCAAGCTGGACGACCTGCTCCTCACCTGCGACGAGATGAAGCTACTATGGCATGGTCACACAGGCTACGCTGACGACGTGGCTGTGGTGGAGGAGATAGGCGAGGAAGAGGCCGTTGCGGTCTAAGGCGACGAAGAATACAGTTGTAGGAGCCGGCACCCGTGCCGGCCCCTACAACTGCTTGTTTACACCTGGTTGGAAGGAGTAATAGATGAGTGACGGCACGGAGGATTTGCAAGTAATAGCGTTGCCGGGCTACGAGCCGGAGATAGGCAGGTGGCTGTGGGCCTTGCAGGACACCCGCCAGGATACCCTTCGCAGCCTTGAAGGGCTTACGATAGCTGACCTCGACACTAAGCCGCCGGGCGCTGACAATACGATTGGCGTGTTGCTCTATCACATTGCGCTCATAGAAACTTCCTGGCTCTACGACGAGGCGCTGGACAACCGGCCTATCCCGCCCGACATAGAAGCCTTGCTCCCCGTGGATGCCCGCGACCAGGAGCGCCAGCTATCCACCATACGCGGTATAAGCCTTGAAGAGCACCTGCACCGCCTCCAAACAATACGCAACGCTCTGATGGAGGAGTTCAAGCTCATGACCCTGGAAGACTTCCGCCGTCCCAGGCACTTCCCAGGCCAGTACGACGTCACCCCCGAATGGGTCCTGCACCACCTGATACAACACGAGGCCGAACACCGCGGCCACATCCAGACCTTGAGAGTGCTCCTGCGGGCGGACGATAGACGATAGACGATGGACGATAGACGATGGACGATAGACGATAGACGATGGACGATGGGAGTGATGAGGACTGAGGTCTGAGTAGTGGGTAGAGAGTACAGGGCAGTACGTATCCCCACAACAATCGTAATCTTTGCGCGTTCTTTGCGTCCTTTGCGTCTTTGCGTTTCCGTCTCCCCTCGTCCATCGTCCCGTAGTGGCACACTAGTTGCACAATACAGCGCCGACGACCAAGTGGCCGGGCGCCAACTTGCCTCGACCAACTACCGCCTCAAGCCTGGCCCTCATACTGTGGATTACGCCACTAGAAATGAGGTGAACTTAATGGTATCGCCCACGCCGGAGAGGGACCAGCAAGGTCCGGCTAATACTCCCCAACGTGGAACCGCAGAACCCGAAAGCAGTAATGACCAGGCGTCATCCCGAAAAGTTCCACTTCTTCCACTCAGCGACAACGTAATATTCCCCAGGTCGGTCTACCCACTGGCGTTAAGCGGAGAGCACGCACAGCAGTTGGCGGCTGCCGCACAGGAGTCGGGCGGGTACGTCGCCATGTTCCTGCAACGTGAGGACGCTTCGGACGGACCCACAGGCACGAACCTGTACTCGGTAGGCACACTAGCCCGCATGGCCGACCTGCAGCCGGGACCTGATGACCTGCTTGAGTTCCAGGCCGAGGGCTTGGAGCGCGTAATCCTGCGCCGCATCGTGCAGTACGAGCCGTACGCAGCCGCTTTCGTGGAGAGCTTGCCGGAGGAACAGACGCAGGCAGAGGGTGTGGCTAACCTGTTCGAGCAGGCCCAGCGTGCCTATGCTGCCATATTCGCAGGCACTCCCGCCGAAGAGCAATTGCTTCCTATCCTGGACGAGACCACGGAACCGCTAGACCTCGCCTACCTCATTGCTGCCACCATCCCCATCTCGGCCCAGGCGAAGCAGGCGATACTGGAGGCGGAAGGGGCTTATCTCAAGCTGTCGCAGGTGCTACTTTATTTGAACAAGGTGCACGAACTCAAGTCGAGTCAGCAGGCAGGAGGCGAGACACCATCGTCAGCCTCCCTCGGAGCACCCCGCCCCTATGGCCTCAACCAGACCGCCATAGACCGGGCCGACCTGGAGAAGCGCATCGCGGCGGCGGGACTCTCGCCCCAGGCGATGAAACAGGCGGAGAGGGAGCTAGAGCGATTCAGCCTGCTCACGCCAAGCTCGCCCGACTACAACATGGTCCGGACCTACTTGCAGTGGCTGGCCGACATGCCCTGGCGCGTGGACGAAGAACCTGACTTCGAGCTTGACCGGGCGCGCGCTATCCTGGACCGGGACCATTTCGGCTTGCAAGAGGTGAAGGCCCGCATCATAGAGTACCTGGCGGTGCGCAAGCTCAGGAGGCAGCGGGCGAAGTGTGCCGACGAGTGCGGCGGTAGCGTCGAACAGGACCCGCCCCGCCAGCCGGTGCTTTGCCTGGTAGGGCCGCCGGGGGTGGGCAAGACCTCCCTGGGGCGTTCGATAGCCGAGGCATTGAACAGGCCCTTCGTGCGCATCTCGCTCGGCGGGGTGAGCGACGAGGCCGAAGTGAGGGGGCACCGGCGCACCTACCTGGGGGCCATGCCGGGCCGCATCGTGCAGTCGCTGGCGAGGGTCGGCAGCGCGCAGCCCGTGATGATGCTGGACGAGTTGGACAAGTTGGCGGCCAAGCCTTCCGGGGGCGGCGACCCTACCGCCGCCCTGCTCGACGTGCTGGACCCGGAGCAACAGCGCGAGTTCGTGGACCACTACGTCGAGGTGCCGTTCGACATTTCGTGCCTCTTCTTCGTCGCCACGGCCAACAACATGGACCCCGTGCCGGAAGCCCTGCGCGACCGCCTGGAGGTTATCCGCATCTCCGGCTACACCGAGGAGGAGAAGCGGGAGATAGCGCTGCGCCACTTGATACCCAGGCAGATGGAATGGCACGCCCTTACCGAGCAGGACGTACAGTGGCAGCCGGAGGCGGTGCTGGAGATCATCAGGAGCTACACCCAGGAAGCGGGCGTGCGCCAGTTCGAGCGCGAGATCGCCACCGTCTGCCGCCGGATCGCAACCACCATAGCCGAGCATGGCACGCAACACGACGCCCTGATTGCTGACGCGGACTTTATTGCGGAAGTGCTGGGTACGCCCCGTTACCTGCCCGAAGAGCCTTCCGCCACCGACGAGCCGGGGGTGGTCACCGGCGTCTTCTGGACCCCTGTGGGCGGCGATATCATGCACATCGAGGCGCTGTTGATGCCAGGCGGCAAGACACTGACGATCACGGGGCAGCTTGGCGAGGTGATGCGCGAGTCGGCACAGACCGCCCTCTCCTGGGTGCGGGCGCACGCCGAGGAACTGGGGATAGACCCCACCTTCTACGACCGTCACGACATCCACCTGCACATCCCGTCGGGTTCGGTCGCCAAAGACGGCCCCTCTGCCGGTATCTCGCTCGCCACGGCCCTGGTGTCGCTGCTGACCAAAACGCCAGTCTCAAGCGAGCTTGCGATGACCGGGGAGATAACCCTGCGCGGTCGGGTGCTGCCAGTGGGCGGCATCAAGGAGAAGGTGCTGGCCGCGCGGCGGGCGGGTGTGCGCAAGATAGTGCTTCCCACGCAAAACCGCCGCGACCTGGACGAGATACAGCCGGAACTTCTGGAAGACCTGCAAATCCTGACGGCGGACACGATGGACGACGTGCTGAGCGTGGCCTTTCCACGCACGCAGAAGCGCGGCCTGCTGCCCAGGCGGTACGGGCGCGTGGGCGTGGGCCACCCCAGCCCGCGCAGACGTCTGATGAACCTTCCGGGCGTGGCGCGGGGCAGGTAGCAGGCCAGACAGCATAGTACTAATGGCCTATACGCGATTTACTGCCGCTGGCACGTCTATTGCTCCACTACCTGTGCCACCGTGCACGCGAGGCGCGTGTAACAAGGGTGGAGGGAAAGCGAAAACGAAAATTGGTACTTTGAACATTCATTAGGAGGTCACATTCGAATGGCTACAGTAGTTGGATTGTTTGAAACGCGAGACCAGGCGCAGATGGCTGTAGAGCAGCTTCGCGCTATGAATATCCCCACGGGTGACATTAGCGTGGCGATGCGTGCCGCCGAGGGCGACACCACCACGGTCACGACTGACGGCGATGGCGATGGCGGCGCGGGTGGCGCGGTCACCGGTGCGGTGGGCGGCGGCCTGCTTGGTGGGCTTGCGGGCTTGCTCGTAGGCGTAGGCGCTCTAACCATACCGGGTATCGGCCCCATCGCGGCCGGTGGCCCCCTAGCTACCACGCTGGCTGGTGCTGGTATCGGTGCCGCGGCGGGCGGCCTTGTCGGTGCCCTCGTTGACGCCGGTGTGCCCGAAGAAGAGGCAACCTTGTACGAGGCGGGCGTAGCCGGTGGCGGCGTGCTCGTGACGGCCACCGTGCCAGACGGCCAGGCATCCGCTGCCCAGTCCGTGCTCAACCAGTACGGCGCGGTAGATGTGCGCAACCAGGGCGGCACCTACGCCGCCGGTCAGAGCAGCGATGATGACATCATCAACGGGGGTGGTGGGAACGTACGCACCCGTGGCGGCGACGACAATGAAGGCGTGGCAGCCGAGGCGACCGGCGGTCTTGCCGGTGCTGCTGCCGGTGCCGGTATTGGCGCTGTGGTGGCCGGTCCCCTGGGCGTTGGCATAGGTGCTGCCGTGGGCGGCGCGGCTGGCGCTCTCGCGGGTGGCGCGGCAGAAGGCGACGATGCAGGTGACGCGGCAGGCGCGACCGCCGGAGGTGGCGCGGGTGCGGCGACCGGTGCGGCTCTGGGTGCTGTTGGCGGCCCCGTAGGCATGGCGGTGGGCGGCGCGGTTGGCGCTGCGGTCGGTGGCGCGGCTGGTAAGGCTACCAGCGATGCCGTTGGTGACGCTGTCGAAGGCGATGACAACTATGCAGGCGGCGCTGGTGGCGGCACGACCTACGCGAACGACGCCAATTACGGCGGCACCAGCGGCTACGCTACCACGAGTGACGCCAATTACGGCGGCACTTCCGACTACTCTACTGGTGGCACCACAGGCACCACCGACTATTCGACAGGTGGCGACGACAAGACCAATGAAGGCATGGGCGCGGGAGCTGGTGCCGTAGGCGGCGGAATCGTGGGCGGCCTCGTGGGTGGCCCGGTCGGCGCTGCTGTAGGCGCGGGCCTCGGTGCAGCCGGTGGCGCAGGCGCTGCTAACGCGGCTGAAGGCGATGACGACAACGCCGGTGCGGGCACGGGCGGCGCGGCTGGCGCTGTCGGCGGTGCTGTCGTAGGTGGCGCGGTGGGCGGACCGATTGGCGCTGCCGCGGGCGCTGCCATCGGTGGCGGCGTGGGTGCCGGTGCCGGTGAGAACGTCGAAGAAGGCATCGAGGGTGGAGACCAGACCGGCTACACGGGTGGCACGACTGGTACGACCGGCACGAGCTACACCGCCGGAACAGGCTCCGGCTATACCGGCGGTACGGGCACTTCGGGCTACGGCACGACCGGCGGCACCGGCAGCACCGGCGGCACAGGTACAACCGGCTCCGGCTACGGCGACGACACCAACCGGACCAGCTAACGGTCTCGGCTAAAGGGAATAGAGAACAGGGGCCTGTGCTACTATAGGCCCCTGTTCCTTTGTGTTTTCCACCTTTTGCCGCCTGTATTGGGCCGTGCTATAATCCATCCGGCGTTCAGACATGGCGATACTCAACGACCGCGAACCGTTAGGAGTCACACAATGGCGGCTACTTACTCAGCAACCGAGGGCGCGCTCAGGAGCCTGGCGTTCCAGCACATCCTTACCGTAGAGCAGTTTACCCCTGAGACGCTTGAGGCGTTGTTCGCCCTCGCGCAGCAGATGGACCGGCAGGTAGCCGACGGCCACGTTGAGCCGCTGCTGGCTAGCAAGATCGTGGCGAACGTCTTCTACGAGGCGTCCACCCGCACCGACCTGTCGTTCCAGGCCGCCACCCAGAGGCTGGGCGGGCGGGTAATCACGACGGCGGGTGGCGTGCATTACTCGTCGGTGACCAAGGGCGAGAGCCTGCACGACACAATCAAGACGATAGCCTGCTACTCCGACGCCATCGTGTTGCGCCACCCGCAGCGAGGGGCCGCCAGGGAAGCAGCCTCGGCCTCCGACGCACTGCGCCTCGCCATGCACGCCCCCTCGCCCATCATCAACGCGGGTGACGGCATAGGCGAGCACCCCACACAGGCCCTGCTCGACCTGTACACGATCAAGGACCGCTTCGGCAGGGATATAGACGGGCTGACGATTGGCTTTGTGGGCGACCTGCGTAACGGGCGCACGGTGCACTCGCTAATCAAGTTGCTCGCGATAGACCGCTGCCACGTGAACGTCGTATGCATCGCGCCCGACAGCCTCACGATGCCCCCGGAGTACATTGAATTCGCCCGCTCTCGCGAGATGCCGGTCACCGAGACGTATGACCTCCAGGAAGCGATCCAGCATGTTGACGTGCTCTACGTTACCAGGGTGCAGCGGGAGCGTTTCGTCGCCCAGCAGATGGAAGACCTATCGGCCAAAATATACGGCCTGCCGCAGGAATCGCTCGACGCCGCCCGCCGCGACACGTTGCGCCCCCTGGCAGACCTCAACGCCGCCCAGGAATACCTAGCCGCCCGCGACACCTATGTCGTAGACCCGATGCTCCTCAGCCAGGCCCGCCAGGACATGATCGTCATGCACCCCCTCCCCCGCGTCAACGAAATCCCGGAGCAGGTGGACAGCGACGACCGCGCCTACTACTTCCGCCAGGTCCAAAACGGCCTCTACATCCGCATGGCCCTCCTGGCGAGCGTGCTCGATTGCTTACCCAGGTAGCCAGGGAGACGAAAACGCCAAGACGCCAAGACGCCAAGAACGCGCCAAGATTAGGGTTGTTTTGGCTCAAGCAAGAAGACCAGGGTACATTATGTCGTACGCTGGTCCTTTTTGTACCCTCTAGACCTTAATACTCTTGGCGTGGTCCTTGGCGTCTTGGCGTCTTGGCGTTTAGCTCTCACCACTGAGATAATTGTCTTATGTTATACTGTGCCATTCTGCGCTAGAGGAGTGTAGCTTTGGCACCAGACGACACTAGAGACGCAAGCACGGCGACAACGCGGAAGGTCGAAATTGAGGACCTTTACCGCTTCAGGTTGCTTTCCGACCCGCAAGTTTCCCCCAACGGCAGCAAGGTTGCCTACGTACAGACGCGGCTTCGCAAGAAGAAGAACGACTACGCGTCGAATATCTGGCTGTTACCCCTGGATGGTAGTGGCGAGCCTGTGAAGTTCACCGGCAGCGACAAGCGGGACTACTATCCCCGGTGGTCGCCCGACGGCGAGCAGTTGGCCTTTATATCCACGCGGTCGGGCAAGCCACAGGCGTGGGTAATCCGGGCCGGGGGTGGGGAGGCGCGGCAACTTACGAAGAGCAAGCACCCGGTGACCGACCTCGTCTGGTCGCCCGACGGCAAGTGGATCGTCTATGTCTCGCCCGTGGACAACGAAGAGGACAAGCGGCGAGCAGCGGAGGGTAAAGAAGACAAGTCAAAGAGTAGTTCGGACGGCGATAGCGAAGCAAGGGAGCCGGGCTACACGGGTGAAGAAGGCTTGCCGGGAGCTATCCTACCTGCGGGCGAGTGGGAGGAAGACGGCGACGAAGAAGCCGGGGCAGACGACAAGGGTGACCACGCTAAAGAAGTCACCTGGGTGCATTTCAAGGCCGACGGCGCGGGCATGTTAGAGCGGCGGCAGCACCTGTTCATAGTGCCGAGCAAGGGCGGCACCCCCAAGCAGCTAACAGAAGGCGATTGGAATGCAGCCGTGCCTCGCTGGTCCCCCGATGGCACGCAACTGGCCTTCCTCGCCAACCAGGAGACCGACGCCGACTACTTCAACATCCAGGACATCTTTGTGGTGCCCACTGACGGGGCAGGGGCGGCGGGCGAGCAGCGGCGCATCACGGACCATGACTGCCACATCGGCAACATGGAGTGGCTGCGGGACGGTAGCGGCTTCGTGGTGTTCGCCCACAGTCGCATCCAGGAGGCTGCTTTCTCCACCAACGAGCAGGTATGGACCATCTCCATCGCGGGCATGAAGAACCGATTGACGGAGAACTTTGACCGCTCGGCCGCCAACATCGTCAACTCCGACCTGCGCTCGGCTGCCGGGGAGCTACGGCCACGGTTGAACGCGGACGGCTCGGTTGTCTATTTCATGGTGACCAATGGCGGCGCTTGCCATGTGTTTTCGGTGCCGACGGCGGGCGGCGAGGTGACGCAGGTGGTGGGTGGCGAAAGGGAGGTGCTCAACTTCTCGGTTGGTCCCGATGGACTGGTGTTCGTGGCTACCGACTGGAACACTCCCAACGACCTCTATTACGCGGCACCTGGGGGAGACGAGCGGCGGCTGACGGACGTGAACGCCGATATCGTCCCGCAGCTGGAGATAGCCAGGCCGGAGCAGTTTGAGCTGGAGACCGGGCCCGGTGTCACTGTTGAGGGCTGGATTCTGCGCCCGCCCGACTTCGACCCTGCGCAGAAATACCCTCTCGTGCTGGAGATACACGGCGGCCCGCACACTTCGTATGGCTACCCGTACTTCCACGAGTTCCAGGTCTTAGCAGCTAGGGGATATGTCGTGCTCTACACCAATCCGAGGGGCAGCCAGGGCTACGGCCAGGCCTTCTCGGATGCCATCATCAGCGACTGGGGCGGCGTCGATTACGAAGACATCATGGCCTGCGTGGACCACGTCATTGGCATGGGCTTCATTGACGAGGAGCGGCTGGGGGTGACGGGCGGCTCGTATGGCGGCTATATGACGGGCTGGATCATCGGGCACACGCAACGCTTCAAGGCAGCCGTGGCAAGCCGTATGGTGTCGAACCTGCACAGCGCCTGGGGCAGCGGGGACTTCACCTGGCGGCTGTGGAACTTCGAGATGGAAGGCGACCCGTACAAGCGCAGCCAACTTTACCTGGAGCGCTCGCCCGTCACCTACGCCGAGCAGATGCGCACTCCCCTGCTCATCACCCACGCTATAGACGACCTGCGCTGCAACATCGAGCAGGCCGACCAGATGTACACGGCCCTGAAGGTGTTCAAGCGCGACGTGAAGATGGTGCGTTTCCCCTCCGGCGGGCACGACGTCTCCCGCAGCGGCAAACCCACTTTGCGTGTCGAGCGGCTGCAACACATCGCGGGCTGGTTCGACAAGTACTTGCAGCCGGACGGTGACTCGGCTGAGCAGGATTAGAAGCAGTTACGAAAACCAGGGGCCTCCTAACCGGGGCCCTTTCTCACCTGGATGATGGCAGGTCTTGAGGCGGCACTTCGAGCGCAAAGCCATAAACCGCCTCCTCGCGTTGCCCTGCTCCCTCAGGCCATACCACACTCACCAGCAGCAGGTACTTCCCGGGACGCGTGGTGTAAGGCAAGGGTATGCTAAAGGGCCTGCCTGGCACATCACCCGTGGAGAAGATGGGAAGCGACTTCGGGCTGAAGTAGAACGTACTACTTATAACTACGCCCTCCCTTGCCGGTTCAGCGGGGTATAAATACAGCTGTGCCGAAAACCGCCTGGGGGTGAGGCCCATTTTAGGGTCGAAACCAACCTGAGAACGCAGGCGAAGCACCTCTGTCGGACCACTCAATAAGGCTTCGCCAGGCACCGGCACCTCCGCAGTCTCAAGACAATCCCCGCTGTGACAGTAGCTGCTTATACCTCCCAGCTGTTCGCCATTGTGGCTGAGCAAGGTCAGTGCGGGTACGTGCCTTGCCGTTTCTGCTGCTGGTTCAGAGCTATACAGCACCGCTACCTGTGCCACCAGGCCGTTTTCATCTACCAACTGGGCAAACAGCCACAACGGCCCCTCCGACATCCTGGTGGGAGGCAGGGCAAACGATGCGCTTACATTACCCCTGCTGTCGGAGTGGGTGGTACCAAATTGCACCCCACCCTCGCCTGAGAAGGGGCGCACCGAAACCGTCACGTTGCCTGAGGCAGGCCACCCGGTGCCGCTGACTCGAATACCACGCCCGCTCGGTAGCAGGTCGTAGCCAAGCCGTGCCCCGGTCCTCGAAAGAGACATGATACGAATCGCACTTGCAGAGAATTGGCCGCCGTGATGCCTGCCTTCGATACGTACGTACTCACCGCTCCCCACTTGTGCGACCTTGGCCTTGGCCGCACTCCCTTCGCTGTAGGAGACGGGCACATCTGAACCCAGGATCACCTTCCTCTCCTTGCCCGTGTCATCCCTCAGCAGCAGCGAATGATAATTTGAGGTACCGCGTTGCACTCCGGTAAGCACCCCCTCTATGGTCGTGTCGCCGGAAAGTAATTTCCCCGCTAGAGGAAGCGAAGTGTAGCTCTCTCCCTGGTCAGCGGCGACGAACAATTTGGCCCCTGAGAGCAAAGCCTCCTCCAAGCGTTGGTGCCCTTCAATGACCATACGAAACATGCCACTCTGGTCGGCCAGGGGAGCGAACGGACCTGCCAGGCTTCCACCTTCTGCAAGCCCCACATGTAAGGAAAGTCCACCTGGTCGCCAGTTCCAGCCACGAACTTGCACGCCATCAGGCGTGACCTCCGCCGAAATGGCGGGTTCCGGGGCCTCGCCGCCATAGCGCCAGTCATAATAAGCTCGGCCCACGTTCGCCATCTCGACCTGCCACTGTGGAGGGTTGGTCGGGTTGTACGTGAGCGACCTGCGCTCGAATAGCTGCACCAGCACACGCGTAGGTGTGCCCCCTACCAGCACATCGGCCCAGTAAGCCTCGGTTATGGGCCTGCCGAGCACAAAGAGCGGATCCATGATCCGGCCCTGCACCACCCGACCACTTTGCAACACAGCGCCGCTTTGTCCGACCCAGTCAGTAAAGATGGCGGGGACGTTGTGCCCTGAGACTTCGTCGTACATACCGAGAGTGGATGTGCTCTGACTGGCACCGGGTACAGACTCCGCTAGTGGGCGCACGCTGCCATCCCTGGATACGACTTGTGAGGCTAGTCCGGCGGAAGCTTTTGGCACGGGAGCGAGCAGATCAGAAAAGGAGGCATAGGTCGGAGCGTTGGGACTGCCCGCATCACCTACGACCGGCACCTGAGCGGGCGCACTCGCCTCAAATGTACTGTTGCCGGTCTGCATTTGCCCGGATACCATCTCTGTAACGAGTAGCCCGCTGGTCACGAACCAGTTGGAGGCGCGGTCGGCAGCGGGGTCGTTCACCTCCATGCGGCCCTTGTCCAGGTATTCGACCAGCCGCTTGCCCGTGGAAGACTCAGTGTAAGCCTCGTTCTCCACCGCGAAGGGCGCAGGTCCCCACAGCCATGACCGCCCGGCGACCTTCATAGCCACCGGGCCGTCCGACCGCGCCCAGACGTCGAAGAAGGCGCTGTCAGCGACCCATACGTCCGGCCAAGCTGGTAACCTTACCTGACCAGCAGCGGCCCGCCAGACGGTGCCGCCCCAAACCCCAAACAGCAGAATGCCTACAAACGCAACAGATAATCTCTTCATGACTCCCAACCCATAACTCGTAATCCATAATTACAAATTTCTCAAGCCGCCAGCCATAATATCACACTTTTGCACCCCCAAAACCCGTGTGCTATAATGCGCATTGCCACGCCGGACCCTCCAAGCCGCTATGTTCGCGCATGACCCTTGCCTATGTGTGGCCGGCGAGCCGCCCCGAACCCAGGAGCCTTGTAATGATGGACTTTTCGGGCACCGCCCGCGTGGATTACGAAGACATACTCCGCGCCGTCGGCTACTTCATCGACCAGAACAACATCAAGGAAGTCTGCATCATTGAGTTGAACGAGGGCGTGCTGGTGCGGGGTATCCGCTACACCACCGACACGACCAGGGGCTACCAGACTATCTCCGAGTCCTTCCTTTTCACCAACGAGGACCTGGAAAAGCTGCTCGAAGACGCTTACAAGCGCCGCCAGCCGGGCAAGGGCGGCATATTTCGCCTGCGGCCCAACAAGGAAGGCGAGTAAATCTCACACATGAACAGGGGTGGCTCTAAGTGAAGCTGACAAGGTGCTGTTTGCATGTATAAAGGCCTAAAGGTATCGGTGGTGATCCCGTGCTTCAACGAGGAGCACGGCATAGCGGCCGTCCTCCAGTCGATGCCCGACTACGTAGACCAGGTGGTGGTGGTAGACAACAACTCCACCGACGAAACGGGCCGTATCGCCCGCGAGCTAGGGGCCGAGGTCATTTTCGAGACCCGTAAGGGCTACGGCAACGCTTACAAGGCGGGCTTCCCCGAGGCCACCGGCGACATCATTGCCACCGCCGACGGCGACGGCACCTACCCCACCAACGCGATTGGCCCCATCATAGATTACATGCTCGACAGGAAGCTCGATTTCGTGTCAGCGAGCCGCTTTCCCCTGGTCGACCCGAAAGCGATGCGCTTCCGCAACGTGTTCGGCAATAAGATACTCACCTACGTGACGCGGGTGCTGTGGCTGCGGTGGATTGCCGACTCGCAGTCCGGCATGTGGGTGATGACCCGTGAGGCCCTCAAGAAGCTGCGGCTGGAGAGCGACGGCATGCCCTTCTCCGAGGAAATCAAGCTCGAAGCGATTGAGAACAGGACGATACGCTTCGGGGAGTACCACATCCACTACAGCGAGCGCATCGGCGAGACCAAGCTATTCCCCATGAAGGACGGGGTCGCCAACCTGCTCTACCTGTTCCGCAGGCGCGTCAAGGGCACGCGGCTGCAAAAACTCCTGGGCAGGCGCGGCAGACGTCTCGACAAGAGCAGCCCCGAGGCCCGCTAGACCCGCCCCGCAACAGACAGGCCACACCTTATGCCCGCTCAAAAGTCCCGCAGCATGGAAGCAGGTAGCGCCGCCCTCCGCATCTTCAGGGTGGGCGAGCTTGCCGGCTACCTCAAGAACCTCCTCGAAAGCGATGAGGCGCTGTTCGACTGCTGGATAGCGGGCGAAGTCAGCAACGTCTCGCAGACCGGCTCCGGCCACTTCTTCTTCACCATCAAGGAGCGAGACGCCCAGATGCGGTGCGTGCTGTTCCGCCAGCAGGCCATCTGGCAGACGGTGCTCCCCAGCAACGGCACGGCGGTGCTGGCCCACGGCTACGTCTCGATGTACGAGGCCACCGGCAACCTGCAATTCTACGTTGACACCTTGCAGGAGGAAGGCCAGGGCGCGCTCTTCCTCGCCTTCGAGCAGCTAAAGGCGGCCCTTGAGGCGCAGGGGCTGTTCGCCCAGGAACGCAAGCGCCCCATCCCCGTTTTGCCCCGCCGTATCGGGCTGGTGACCTCCCCCCAGGCCGCCGCATTGCAGGACATACTCACGGTGCTGGGCAGGCGCTGGCCGGTAGCCGAGGTGCTGCTTTCACCCACGCAGGTACAGGGCGACGGGGCGGCGCACCAGGTGGCGGGGGCCATCGCCGCGCTCAACCAGTTGGAGGGCGAGGAGGCGGTGGACCTCATTATCGTGGCGCGGGGCGGCGGCTCCATCGAGGAGCTTTGGGCGTTCAACGAGGAAGTGGTGGCGCGGGCGGTGTATGCCAGTAAGGTGCCGGTAATCAGCGGCGTGGGCCACGAGACCGACACCACCATCATCGACTACGTGGCCGACCTGCGCGCGCCCACTCCGTCAGCAGCGGCAGAGCTTGCCACCCCCGACATACTCGACTTGCAGGCCACCATCGAGGCGTGGCGGCGCATGATGCTCAACGACATGCGCGGGCGTATCGCCGTGGCCTGGGACGAGGTGGAGTCGGAGCGGGATAGGCTGGACCACCTGTCGCCTATGTGGCAGGTAAGCAACGACCGCAAGCAGATCGAGGGGATGCGCAAGTCTATGGACACGGCTTTGCGGCACAGGCTGGCTCTGCAACGAGAGCGCATCGTAAGCGCGAAGCAGCGCCTGGACGCCCTGTCGCCGCTGCAAATACTCAAGCGGGGTTACGCCATCGTGCGCGACCTGGACACAGGGGTGGTGGTTAGCAACATACGCGAGGCCCGCGCCGACCACCTGCTTGAGATACGGGTAGCCGATGGGGCGTTCGGGGCGCGTGTGGTGCGCAACCGCACAGCCGAGAGCCGAGAGTTATGGGGTGATGACGAGGATGAAGAGGAAGATGGAGAGGGGAGTTAGGTGATGGCACAAGAGCGCAAGAACGGGTCGGCGGTAGTCCACGGGAGCAACAGCGCCACCTTTGAACAGCAATTTGGCAGGCTTCAGGAGGTAGTGCAGCGTCTGAGCGACGGCAACCTCACGCTCCAGGAGGCGCTTTCGGCCTTCGAGGAGGGCATGTCCCTGGCGGACAATTGCAGCCGCATGCTGGAGGAGGCCGAGCTTCGCGTGCAGCAGGTCAGCGAGCGCGCGGCCAAGAGCGGGACCCTGGCAGCGGCGGAACTAGATCTCGCCCTGAGAGCCAGGCCCGCCGACGAAGAGCCGGAGCTGCTGACGTTCGAGATAGAGACCTACGAGACCACGGTGCTGTACGAGGAGCCGGTGAGAGGAGGCAAGGAAGCCGCCCCACCCGCTGCGCAGGGTAAAGGCGCAGCCCCACAGAAACAGGCCCCTGACCCCACCTCGATTTTGCCGCTGGACCCGCTATTCGACGAGGACGACTGAGCCTTGCTGCTGGACATCCTGTCGCTCTTCCCTGAGATGTTCCCCGGCGTGCTCGGAGCGAGCATCTTCAAGCGCGGCATGGAGGCGGGGCACATGCGGGTGCGCCTGCACAACATCAGGCACTACGCCACCGACCGGCACCACACGGTGGACGACTACCCGTACGGCGGCGGCGCGGGCATGGTGATGAAGTGCGACCCTCTTTTCCGGGCCACCGAGTGGGTCTACCACCTGCCGGACGCGCCACCCGGCATCAGCCAGTACGAGCCACCCCCGCAGGCCCTCGAAGGACCGCCTGAGCCAATCCCCTCAGCGCCTGACACTCCCATCATTCTGATGAGTCCCCAGGGCCGCGTCTTCTCCCACGCGGTCGCCCAGGAACTAGCCCGGCACCCACGCCTAATCATCCTTTGCGGGCACTACGAGGGGGTGGACGAGCGCGTGAGGGAGCACCTTGTGACGGATGAAATCAGCATTGGCGACTACGTGCTCACCGGCGGCGAATTAGCGGCTATGGTGGTTGCCGATGCAGTAGCCCGCCAGATACCCGGCGTACTAGCCGAAGGCTCGGCCCATGATGAATCCCACGCAAGAGGCCTGCTGGAATACCCCCAATATACCCGCCCCGCCAACTTCCGAGGCTGGACCATCCCTCCCATCCTGGTCAGCGGCCACCACGCCCAGGTAGAAGCGTGGAGGCGGCGCGAGGCGTTGCGTGCCACACTGCTGCGAAGGCCGGACCTGCTGGAACACGCGGAACTTACCCCCCAGGAGCTGAAGTGGCTGGAGGAGTTGAAGCGCGAACTTGGAAGTAAGACCTAACACGTATCGCTATTGACAGCGGTATTGTTTGGGGATAAACTCTCGACGCGACGTTTACTTTGACTACCACAAAGCAGGCAAACAGATATGAAAGAGCATACGATTCATGTTCCACTCATAGGGGTTGAGATGGAGGTCCCATTTGCACAAGTTGGCCGCGTTGTGCTTAAAAACATGGAGAAGGAGCAGCTAGACCAGCTCGCGCAGCAGATCGAATCTCTTGTTCGTGAGAGCGACGAAGCGTCACAAGAGGTCGAGGAGCTGGTATCGGCGCAGCTGCCGCAGATGTTGGAAAGCTTCAACGCCAGCGTTTGCGCCGAAATACGCATCAGCGGAGACCCCGAACGCGCCAAGAAGGAGGCGGAAGCCACTTGCCGCCGGGTACTCGATCTGCTGCGCTATTCCATACCCGTCCTCTACCCGAACCATCTAGACCTAGACATCGTGATTGGCATCCGAGGTGATATTCTGCCCAGCACGCCTGCACACACGGCGCTGGTGATCTCCTCCGATGGGGGGAAATCCAGTTGGCATTGGCAGGCGGAAGATACTCGCACCTCCTTCGTGATCTCGGCGGATAGTCTCAAGGTTATGGAGAGGCTCGGGGTACTTGAAGTAGGTCAGATTTTGGACAAACCTGAGGTACAATGGAACGACTTTGAGAGCACACTGTTAGATGCTATACACTGGTTCGCCAATGCACAGATGGAGATCGAAATCGCCTATCGCCTTCTTAGCCTAATAACCTGCCTGGAGACCTTCCTGACACCTCAGGATGGCAATCCAATCGGAGCGGCTATTGCCGAGGGTACGGCCATTATCGTAGGCACCGACCTGGAAGAGCGCAAGGCGCTCAAAAAGCGCGTCCACAAGCTGTACCAGATGCGTAGCGCTATTACACACGGCGGGCGCAAAGAGGTGCCCGAGGAGCAGGTAGCTGAGCTAACCGGCATAGCTCAGGCGCTGATCGGGCAAATGATCAAGCGTCGCGCTGAGTTTGAAGACCGTGACGCACTGCTCGAGTGGATTCTAGACCAGAAGCTGTCGCCGGCGGGCAAGCCGTGAGGCTGACCTGCCCATCTAGAGGAGCACGAGATGAGCACGGCAAGCAAGCTGGAGACGGTCCTAATATGCTGATCTAGAGGGTGTTATATCTTACCCAAAGCTTATCATTCTCGCTGTTCAAAGTTCATAACAGGCTCTAGAGCCGCATTACATGCTACGCAACATGTGATACTCGTCAATAATCACCGCAGCACGAACCCTATTAACCCCTCTAGTTTCGATTGTTGCCCCATCACCTCAAAGTACCATACTCCCAGCGGCACGGCGGGGAACGCCTGCGACGGCACAAGCGTCAGGCTGAGTTCCCCGGCGGCGTTGGCCTGGTACTGCCCGCTGTTGGAGTTGGCGGGGTACACCACGGCCCCTGTGGGGTCGGTGAACTTCACGACCACGCTTTCACTGGGCATGAGGTTTTTCGCTGATAAGGTGAACTGGGTGTCCGGGGAGCCATAGCCGGGCTTGACCGATAGCAGCAGCCCCTCCGGCTGTTCGCTGGGCACGGCAGGGAAGGTAGCCGTGGGCGTTACGCTGCCGCGCGGCACGGGGGTACGTGTGGGAGCAGCGGGGCGCGTGGAGGTCGCGGCGGAAGTGGAGGCGCTCGTGGGGGTGCGGGTGGCCGGGACCCTGGTGGGTAGAGGTGTGCAAGCGGGGTTGCAGGTGAAGAGGTAGAAGTAGGCGACCGACTCGTGGTTGCTACCCTTACCGTGAAATGTGATAGCCCACAAGCCTGTCGCGAAGCCGTCCGTGGGCACCATGATACTCGCCACCCTGCCGTCCGGCCCGGCCTTCAAGTTGATGCGGGCATCGCGAGCCGTGCCGTCAGGTGCCGTGAACCACGAAACTATATCTTCACCCGGCTGGAAGCCGGACAGCGACACCTCTAGCTGGGTGCCCACGGGCGCGGAGTTGCGGTCGATGGTGGCATCGATTGGGTCAGGTATAACCGGGGGCACCTGCGTGGGAGAGGCGAGCGCGATGACGGGCGCGGGCAGTGGGTCGCCGTACATCCAGCGGTGGTAGTGCTGGCCTACGTTGCCCATCTGCACCTGCCACCCCTTGTCGAGCGCGGGCACGTACACCAGGGTTCGCCTTTCGTAAAGCTGGATTAGCGCGTCGTTGAACACCCCGCCAATCTTCACCCGCGCCCAGTACGGCTCGCTGATGGGGTAGCCCATGACGAACACCCAGTTTGCGATAGTCTGGTTGGTGGAGAGTTTTCCATCCTGCTGGACCGTGCCCTTGAGGTTGAGGAACTCCCACATCGCATGGGGAATGTTGTGCCCCAGCACTTCGCTGTACGCCGCCAGTTTGGCACCAGGATAGAGGCCCAACGCGCTATTGCTCCCCACCTGCCCGACCCTGTTGATGGTGGCCGTCACAGGCTGCCCCATCAGGTTCGGTGCTCGATTGTTGCCCGGTCCACCTAACGAGGCTACGAGGCGGAAAGAGGTGTAGGTCGGCGCATCGGGGTCGTCGGTAAGACCATCGCCCGCCACGGCTATCTCAGCGGCCTGTTTGGGCACGAACTCCCTGTCCCCCACCTGCTGCTTGCCCGAGACCATCTCGACCACCAGCAGCCCGGTGGTGACAAACCACTCGCTCTTACGGTCGGCGTTGGGGTTGTTTATCTCCATGCGGGCCTTGTCGAAGTACTGCACCAGGCGCTTCCCGCCCTTCAACCCGGTGTACGGCTCCTCAAGCGCCAGCCCAGGGGATGGCCCCCAGTACCAGCTACGCTGCGCGTTGCCGTCAAGTACAGGGGCGTCGGTGCGCAGCCAGATGTCAAGGAAAGCCTTGTCCGCGAAGCCCTCAGGTGCCGCGCGGGACGTGCCCGAAGCCGAAAGCAGCACAACAGCGGCAGCCATAGAGGCGGCCAGGAGCAGCATACGCCAAAACCTGTGGCGTGTAGAGAAACGAGCGTCAGCAGTGTCCACGCTCCGAGTTTAGCACGCGTGGGTACTCGTGTCAACGTAGTTTGAGACGGAAACGCCAAGACGCCAAGACGCAGAGGACGCGCCAAGTAGATTAAGGTTTGGAAAGTAGAAAGAGGACTAGAGTACGACATTGTGTACTCTAGTCCTCTTCTTAGAACACCTTACCGAATCTTGGCGTGGTTCTTGGCGTCTCTGCGTCTTGGCGTTTCCGTCTCTACTCGAACTACGGCTGTATCCAGCCCTTGCTCTTGACGATCTCGACGCCCAGTAGGCCTAGTAGCACCTCGTTGCGAGTGCCCCGGAATTCTGGGTGGTACTCGAAGCGGTTGCGCTCGAAGTACTGCACCGTGTACGTCTTGCCGTCTATGGGCGACACTTCCTGCATCTCCCCCGATATGGGATAGCCGAAGATGGGCAGGCCGCCATTCTGCCGCCAGTACTGGTAGAACGCGCCACCCAGGCCGTGCTGCGTCTCTCGGAAGAAGACCCGGTTGTTGTCGCTCTGGAACGGAGCCTCGGCGGGGAAGGTCTTTCCCCTGGTAAGCTCGATGCCCAGCAAGCCCATCAGCACCTCGTTGCGGGTGCCCCTGAACTCAGGGTGCAACTCGAAGCGGTTGCGCTCGAAGTACTGCACTGTGTAGGTCTTGCCATCGACGGCCGATACTTCCTGGAACTCCTCGGAGAGCGGGTAGCCGAAGATAGGCAGGCCGCCGTTTTGCTGCCAGAAACGCAGGAACGAGCCTCTCAGCGTGTGCCCGACCTCTGGGAAGTAGACCTGTGTGGCCGTGTTGCTCAACGGGGCCACGCGCTCGAACGCGGGCGGACGCAGGCTCGCGGGGTTGCCACCGTCGCCCAGCACGTTGACCTCCACCGAGGCGCGGGTGCCCGACAGCTTACCGTTGGCGGTCAGGGCCGCCTTGCCCGTAAGCACGTTCTTGGGGAGCGCTAGCTCCGCCTGGAAGGTGCCCTGCGCGTTCGACTGCGCGTTGCCGAGGGACTTGAGGTCGCCGTCCGAGGTGAGGAGCGACAGGTCCACCAGCTCGGACTGGCCGAAGCCGCTACCCGATACCGCAATCAACACGCCGGGCAACACGTCCCGCAGGTTCACCTGCAAGGTCGGCCCCCTGCCCGCCGCGGCTGTAGCGGTAGGCTGCACTACCTGCGTGGCGTCGCGCACGGGGGTAGGCGTGCGGGCGGGTCGCGGACCTTCCTTCGCCAGGGTCACCGCGCGGAAGGCGTTGAGGCGGCCGTTGCCGTAGTGTACATCGGGGCCGGGATCGCCCAGGTCGTCCGACGAGTCCATGATTACGAAGCCCACCTGCTCGGCGGACAGCGAAGGATTGGAAGTCCATACCAGCGCGGCCACACCCGCGACGAACGGGCCTGAGAACGACGTACCGTTGGCGTAGCTATAGGTAAGCTGCCCGTCCTCCCAGCCCGTGCTGAGGATGCCCACGCCGGGAGCCGACACGTCCACGAAGTCGCCGTAGGAGGAGAAGCCGGTGAACGTGTCGCTGCGGCCGGTCGCGCCCACCGACACAACGCCGGGATACGCGGCAGGGTAGCGGGCCTTGCCGTCAGCCTCGTTGCCCGCGGAAGCCACGACCACCACATTGCGCTCGACAGCGTACTGCGTGGCATCGCGCATTATTTGAGTGTCTTCGTCGCCGCCCAGGCTCAGGTTGATGATGCGAGCGCCATGATCGGTCGCCCAGCGTATAGCGGCGGCTATGTGCTCTTCCTCGCAGCGACCTTCGAAGCTGCACACCTTGAGAGGCATGAGCCTCGCGCCCCAGGAGGTGCCCACTACACCTTCGCCGTTGTTGCTGGAAGCACCGATGATGCCGGCGGTCTGGGTGCCGTGCCCCTCGTCGTCGTAGGGATTATTATCGTTGTTCACGAAGTCCCAACCGGGCACGATCTTGTTTTCGAGGTCGGGGTGGTTGGTAGCGGTGCCGGTATCGAGCACGGCCACCACGATATCATTGCCGGTGGTCACGTCCCACGCCTGCTCGAGCTTGACCTGGGTGACGCCCCACTGCTGCCCCGCCTGGTACAGCGGGTCGTTGGGGGTTGCTTCGATATAGTAGGTGTGGTTGGCGTTAGCATAGGAGACACCCGGCACCTGCTCGAGGGCCGCGCTGGCCGACATTACGTCCAGGCCGCTACCCGGCACGGCCTTCAGCTTGTATACGCCCGGATATACTTCCGTGGCCGAATCGAGCGCGAAGCATTCGAGCAGCTGCGCCAGGTCGCGGGAAGAAGGGGCAAGCTTGCCGCCGCTGATACCGAGGGCGGCAGGGTTGTCTACCTTGACAAGTAGCTCGTCGGGTGCGTAGCCCAGGGGGTTCTTTACCACGTTAGGGGTGTAGGGCCTCGCCTCAACACCGATACCACCCAGGTCGTCAGGCGTGGAGGCCTGCCCGCTGGCCTGTCCTACCGCCGGGGCAAGCAGCGTCAGAGCTACGCCGAGGCTGAGAATACCCGAAACGACCTTTAGCTTAAGGCCTTTTACCATTGCCATGTGTAATTATTCCCTTTCAGTACAAAGCTGCTCCTGCCCGAGTCGTTCGCGCAAGGATGGTTCGATAGATAACGCTTAATTATACCAGAATCGGGACCGGACTACATAGCAACGGACGGGGACGAGTGGAAGTTGCGGATGGACGATGGACGATTGTGTCCCAGTGGGATATTAGCACTCAACTTCCCCCTGTCATCCTGAGCGTAGCGAAGGATCTCAAGAAGGTGGGTAGAGAGGCTGTCGAACTATGAGCAACAAGGGCAGATTGCCAAAGGTTGAACATAGGGGCGTAAGGGGCATCTGAGATCCTTCGCTGCGCTCAGGATGACAGGGGGAGCAGGGTTCTGCAATTCTGCTGGGACGCAGCCGCAATTAGAGCTGCGTCCCGCCACCGTCCCACATCATATATTGTTGTTCCCTGGGTTGGCGTTCTGCAAAGCTATGTAGAGTCCTGTCACGACGAATCCGACGCCGACCACTACCCTCAGGAATTCATCGAAAATCAGCACCAGGATGCCAAGGACCACGAGCAGGATACCCATGAGAAGTCGCGTATTCAAAGCCTCTTACCTCCGAAAAGCTAGTGCGTAGCGGTACGTTTATACGCCCGCCGGTCCGTTATCTACGTCGGTCGCGCCCCCGGCGACTCGGCCGGCAGCCTGGGGCGCGAGTGCCTCTTGCATTGTGGGCTGCGGCTCTATAGGTTGGCCGCTGACGTGCTCCAGGCTGGCATCGCCGCTGCGGGGCGCTTTCAGGTCCTGTGTCTCCAGCTTGGGGCGAGCGGTGTAAATCGAATCAATCAGGATGTCCAGCACACCCGCCTGGCGCGCCGCCTGTATCGCGTGGTTGGTCACGATGTCGCCCGTGTTCAGGATTATGTTGTCATTGGCGTCCAGGATAACGCGGGTCACGGGGCGGCCCAGGGCATCCTTCACCCGCCGGTCCACGGCTTTGGTGTCGGCCATGTCTACCCTGCGGTTGTAGCCCCCGGTGACCTGGTTCCACAGGGCGCGGGCCTCGTTCGGTATGTCGCGGAGGCTCTGCGCCGCCTGGTCGCCAAGCGAACTCAGGCTGTTCTGGGTTGGCCCCGCGCCCGCCGCCATCATCAACTGCGGCATGCGCCCGGCGGCCCTCGCCGCATCTACCGTCTCCTGCGTGATGGTGTCACCCGCGACGATGAGGGCATTACCCTCTTTATCGCGCACTACCTGGTGAGCGGTGCGCCCGACGAGCGAGCCGCCAACCCGTGCCGGTACGGTGTCACGCACCTGCGTGCCGATCTGCTCTAGCTGGGTGTTCAGCTTGGCACCGGCGGACCGCAGCTTGTCGCCCGCGTTGTCGAGCGCGCCCGATATGCCTCCACTCTGCTGCTCGAAAAGTTCAGCTACGTCGGCGGGCACGAACATGACGCGCTGCCCGATACTTACAATGCGCTCGGCGGGCAGCCAGCGCGTGCCCTGCCCCATTGTCGTCCCGAAGCCGAGCGACACAAAGTAGCCCTTGATCTCCCCCGTTTTAGAGTCGAGCGTCATATCGGCAACGGTGCCCAGGCGACGACCGTCGTCGGTGAGCACCCGCAGGCCGCGCACGATCTGCTTATTGTAGAGACGCTTCAAAACCGGGTCGCGGTTCACCTCGATCACGGCGCGGCCGTCGGGTATGACTACCGCGTCCTGGCCGATGACGTTGATGCGCCCGAACGGTATGGCCCTAGCCGAGTGGAGCCAGGCAGCTTCCTGCACAACCAGCGCGAGCACCTGCCCCCGGTCCGGGTCGATCACCATGTCCTCGATGTCGTAAATCTTGGTGCCCCGGTTCATCGTGACCACCGGCAGACCAATTATTTCTCTAGCCCTCTTGTCCATCAGGCTTGCTCCTGAATTCTGAAACGTGAAACGTGAAACGTGATGCGCGAGACATGAACGCCGGCAGGGTTGCTAGCCGTTGGCATGATGCATGGCGCTATTTCCTAGCGGTTGATATTGAACGCATCGGCTATGTTGTCCCAGAAGATGCGGAAGCCGTTGGGGTCGCTGAAGTCCCATAAGACAAAGCCGAGCACAATGAGAAGCGCCAGCACGAGCAAAGTAGCGGCCAGCCTGTCCGACCCTGCATGAGTGTTTCCCTGAAATCTTGCCAATGCGCACCCTCCTGGCGTGTAGCAACTTATGACGCAATCCAGTAGGCAAGCGTCAAGTATTTTTCGCCCACGCTATTATAGCTGCTTGCAAAAGGTGTGCCATGTGTTTGAGGGGACGATGGAGGATGGAGGATGGACGATGGGAGTGATGAGATCTGAGGACTGAGGTCTGAGGACTGAGTGGGTACAGGCCAGCACTCTTGTCAACAACAATCCTAAACCTTGGCGCGCTCTTGGCGTCCTTGGCGTGATGCGGTTCCGTCTCCTATCGTCCATCGTCCATCGTCTAGCGAAGCTCAAATAGCCAGGCGTTGTCGTAGTGGTAGATGGGGGCTACGCTGTCGGGGTTGTCGAAGAGGAACTGGGTGTCGAAGTGTTCGCCGCGAGAGCCTAAGTAGATGTGGGTGATGCCTGCTTGCTTTAGGGCGTTCCAGTCGGCTGTGGTTGGTAGGAGCGCGCCGGTCTTATCATCTTTCCTCTTAATAGGCTCAATGCCTGAAGTGACGAGATTGCTCAGCTTAGTGATGTAGTCGGGGTCAATAGGACGCTCGTTATAGGCGGTCATTGGTGGTACGGAGGATGGCACGCCGGCCAGGTAAGGCACCCAGGTGCCCGCGTCTGTGCCCAGTACATCGTTGGACCAGCCGAAGGCGAACGGCTCGGCCAACACGTAGGAGCTACGGGGCAGGTTAGCCCGCATCCAGGTCAGCACGTTCACATCGCCAGGGGTCAGGTAGGGCTTGTTGTCCTTCACCACTACGGGTGCCAACTGCATGCCCGAAGCAAAGCCACATAGCAGCACTACCACGCCAATCAAGCCCCCCGAAGCCAGCCGCCACGCGCGCTGCCTCGCCCCAGGTGTCGCGTCCAATAGGGAGACCACCCACCCGGCGAAGCGCGCCAGTGGGTACCCCGCCATGAGGCACAGGGGCACCCAGGCACCGGAGAGCACGGTCACCAGGTCCAGGTAGCCCGCGCCTGGCATGTTGAAGGGAAGCAGGTACGGGTTGGAGTAGAGCAGGACGAGCAGCCAGGTGAACGCGGGCAGGAGTGGCAGCAAGTCCCGGCGCTTGATCGCCCAGCCTATGCCGCCCAACGACAGCGCGCACAGCAGGTACAGCGACGGGTGGTAAAGGATATCGGGCCCCAGCCGCTCAACGATGTCATAGTACGACTCGCGTCCGGGCGCGTTGCCACGGTTCACCTGCTTGATCGAGAAGTTGCTCTGGAGGTTTACCAGCCAGGGCAGCAGCGTTGCCGCCGAGAGCACCGCCACCGTCACCACCCGCCTGGCAGGGACGAGCACCTCAGCCAGTGAGGCTTTCTGCCTGACCGACCTACCGATGCGCCACAGGACGTAGAGCACGACGAACACCGCATAGATGGCGGCCGCGCGATAGTGTACCAGCGCAAGCCCACTGGCCCCAATGACGGCGAGCATGTACGGCCCCGACTGGCGCAATGCCACCTGCCAGGTGATGTCGCGACTATTCGACTCTACTTGCGGACCGGAAGTTGGCTGCTTGCCGTCACTGGGCGCGGGTGTAGAGGCGCTTGAAGGAGCCTGCCGTTTCAGTGGAGCGCGGTCGAGTACTTCCATGAGGAGCACCCAGGCGAGCGGAAGGAGCGCCAGTCCCAGCCCTTGTGTGAACCTGCTCCAGTTGAGATAGAAGGCCGGGATGATGGAGTAGACGCCCGCCAGCGCCCCCGCCCCCAGCCCCGCCCAGCGGTTGCCCAGGACCTTCCAGGCTAAGAGGGTGAGAGTCAGCACCGGCAGCGTACTGGCTATCTGCCCTATCTGAGGCATAAGCAGCATCATATCGCCGGGGGAAGTGCGGCCCGAAATCCACGCCACCGAGGCAGCCAACGAGTGGAAGCCGTAATGGTATGTGAACGAGGCCAGGGGCGCGTAAGGCTGGTAATTGGCCGGGATGCCACCCTGCTCCACGAAAAGCTGCGATATCATGGTGTGGTGGTAGGCGTCTATTCCCACCCCCCCCACCTGGTCGCGCAGTGCCACGAACCGGCTGATAAGGGTGGCGGCCAGCACACCCAGCAGCAGCGACCAGAAGGCGGCATCTTCCAGCTTGATGCCCCGCAAGCTCACCTTCAGCTTCAACCGCCACAAGCCCGCGACCAGGAACCCCGCGCAGACGATGAGTAGCAGCCACATCTGCACCTCGCCCATCTTGATGCCGAGCGCCCGCGTGACCAGGAAGAAGACGGGCAGCGCCAGCGCCGTCAAACCAGGCGCGGCAAGCAGCCTCTGCCCGCCGGACAGACTGTTAGGCAGCCATACCAGCAGGGCCAGGCCGGGCAGCAACAGCAGCAGCAGTGGCGATAGCACCAACCGGCGCGCTTCATTAGCTACTTGCGTCAGGTCGCCCACCAGGGTTCCGAGGTTGTAGTGATAGTAGGCGACGAACGAGAGGTCGCCCTCGGTGGGCCTGCCGTTACTCTCGTTGGTGTACATGCCCCCGGCGGTGAGCGCGTCGAAGGTGTTGTACCTGATGCCCACTGCATCCCCTAACTGCCTGCCTGGGGTTTCAACAACGATGGTGTAGGTACGGCCCTGCGAGTCGGTCTGCGGAGGTATATCCACTGTAAGATACAAGCCTTGCGTGAACCGCGTTTGGTGGAGAGGCACCTCATACACCACCCTGCCGCCGAGTCCCTCCCCTTGCAGCAAACGGACCCGCCCCTCAGCCTCCAGCGCCGGGACGAAGCTCATCTGGAGGTCTATGCGCGAGAGGTTGGGGCGCGTGGCGTAGAAGCTCTGGCCTATCATAGAGGTCGGCAGCGTGTCGGTCTGGCTGTCGGAGTTGTTCTGGAGGAGCAGCCGCATCTCCACGCCACCGGCAAGTGATAGCGCACCCCACACGGAAGCGGCGAGCAGGCCCAACACCAGGAGGAACATGAGCAGGGGCCGGGCGTAGCGTGGTGGCGGGCCGGACAGCACCTTCTGCACGCGATTGACACTGGACTGGACCGGCGCGGGGGCAGTACGGCTAAGGGTGCGGGTGGGTATAGGCGGTGGAGAGGCTACCGACATTGGCGGCTATCAGTCAACCACAAATATTTGCGGCGACGATATAGTAAGCGGGCTTAGGCCCTGCTCGGTCAGCACGTAAGTGTCTTCCAGGCCCACAGCGCCACGATTGGGGTAGATCAGCTTCGGTTCGAGGGCCAGCACCATACCAGCCTGTAGTACCGCGTCGGTACCCCTCTGTAGCGGCGGCCACTCGTCCAATTCGAGGCCCACGCCGTGACCGATGAAGGGCACTTTCTGCCCCGGCGACTCTGTTTCCGGCGGGCCCATGAAATATTCCCCATACCCCAGGCGGCGCGCCCGCTCCTCCGCGAGGGAGAATAGCTCGCCGCTGGTCATGCCGGGGCGAGCATTAGCGGCTACATAGGCTTCCACGTCCACCATCGCGACGTAGGACTCCTGCCAGAACTGCGACAGGGGGCCGATGGAGAGCATGCGCGTCTGGTCGGCTATATAGCCGCCCCACTCCCCCGTGTAGTCGATGAACACAGGCTCACCGCGCCGGATGGGGCGGCGACTCGCGCCATACGGTGCCCACGGGCCGATACCGTACCCTCCGGTGGGAGAGTTCATAAACGAGGCCACCCCACCCGCGTTACCCGCCAGCAGGTGCCCCATGTGCATCTCCTGCCCGAAGAAGCGCATCCGCAAGATGCCGCTGTGCCCTGCCACGCGCGTCGCCGCCTCGATGATGGCCGCAAGCTCTAGCTCGGTCATGCCCACCTGCGCGGCTTCGGCGGCGGCCCTGATACCCATGTCGGCCACCCTGGCGGCGGTCCTGATTTGATCCAGCTCGTACGCGCTCTTTATGGCACGCACCTGCCGGAACAACATGCTGGCGTCCACCAGCTCGGCTTCAAGGGGTGCCAGGGCTTTCGCGTACGCCTGGTAGGTGTTGTACGGCAGGGTGTCAAGCTCCAGCCCCAGCCTACGGGGCCTGCCACCGGCACCTTCCATCAAGCCGGGCAACTCGCGCAACGACCTGATCGCGACCACCCGCGCCTCATCCAACGCGGTGGTCATGCGGGCGCGGTCGAAGTGCTTGCGGACCATGAGGCAAGGCGGCCCTTCCACCGGCAGGTAGAGTTGCGCCTGCTGGACGATCCCCGACAGGTAGAACACGTCGGCGTTCTGCGTGGCGAGCACCCCGTCCAGCCCTGCCTCGCGCATGGCAGCCTGCAAACGGGCCGCACGCTGCTCCAACTCGCTTAGCGGCGTGCGCTCTACAGGCACCTCAAGAACGTCGATTTCGTCCATGTCCATCATACGGGCAGCATAGAGTAACTACAGGTGGGTGTCAAGTTGGGCGGGATAGCGAGGGCGTATACAAAGTCAGATAGGAGGAACCAAAGCTGCTCTTGTCATTCTGAGCGCAGCGAAGAATCTCGTCCCTCACCACCCAAATACCACCTTTCCTATGGTAACAGAGGTCCGTGAGAAAGTAGTAACATTCCGGTGTAGGACGAGATTCTTCGCTGCGCTCAGAATGACAAAGGGGAGGATGGTTCTCGTAGCCGACTTTGCAGCCATGTGCTATAGCGGGTTTGCGGCACCTATGTGAAAGGGCGGCCTTTGACGCCCGTGTTATGCTATAATCGAGACCTACAAACGCTCACGTCGCTGCTTACATTATAGATGAGACCCACTAACATATACGAAGATTTGGAAAATAGGAGACATAGAGATGTCAAACGACCACGACAACCACACGCATCACCAGCACACCCCCGCGACCTCGGAAGACGACGGCGCGAGGAGGCAGTTGGAAGCCTTCCGCAGGCAGAAGGACAAGTTCTTCAACGAGAACGCCGACTCCCCCATCCTCCCTGAGGAGAAGGACCAGTTCACCGGGCTGAAGTATTACCCGATTGATCTCGCCTACCGCGTGACCGCCCGCCTGGTGCCCGACGCCCACCCCGGCATATTCAGGGTGCAGACGACCACCGGCGGCCATAAAGAGTACACCCGCGCCGGCAGACTTGAGTTCGAGCTTAACGGGCAGCGCCTGAGCCTCACCGCGTTCTTGCCGCCCGCCGACGAGCCGCTGCACGGCAACCGCCTGTTCGTGCCCTTCCGAGACAGGACCTCCGGCAAGGAGACCTATGGCGCGGGCCGCTACATCGACCTCAACAAGAAGGCCACCGAGGAGTACGTACTCGACTTCAACCGGGCATACAATCCATACTGCGCCTACAGCCCCTACTATTCGTGCCCGCTGCCGCCCGGCGAGAACAACCTGCCCGTCGAGGTACGGGCGGGGGAAATGCTGTTCCACGAGGACTAGTAGGGGGCACGAAACGTGCTCAAAATTGCCGCGATTATGGAGCGTGGGCATAAGCTTACCGTGCGAGTAACCGGCGGCGTATTGTTGTAAGGCTGGCGAACTGGAACAATCTCTCTCAGGAGGACAAGCGTGAACGAAAATCGGGTCACCGCCCCTGGCACTGGCACTAGCACTGGCACTAGCACTAGCACTGGCACCGTCACAGTCACTACTACTGATACCGACAAAGACAAGGACAAAGGCCGGGGCTGCGGGTGCTGGATTCTGTTGCTGCTGGTACTCCTTGGGGGCGGAGGTGCATCGGCCTACTTGGGCGGCACGATGATTTTGCGGCAGGAGACCCCGCTTCCTCTTGAATCAGAGATTACCGACCTGGGTCTGCGCTGGGTAGCCATACCCGCGGAGTACTCCGATATACGCATGCCCGCCCGCAACCCTGAGATAACCAGGGAGAAGGGCCGAGAGCTTTTCAGCGTGCAGTGCGCCCTATGTCATGGCAGCACCGGCGATGGCAACGGGGACTTCGGCAGGACCATGTACCCCAAGGCCGGTAACCTGCACGAGCAGCGGGTGCGTAGCAAGAGTGACGGGCAACTCTTCTGGATCATCGCCCACGGTATCAACCTGTCAGGTATGCCCGCCTTCGGCACTCAGTACGGGGGGGGCAACGGGGACAACGAAATCTGGAGCCTGGTCAAGTTCATCCGCGAAGAGTACCACGGCGAGACCCGGCCATAGACGTGAGCTAAACGCCAAGACGTGGAGACGCCAAGGACGCGCCAAGTTAAGGATTGTTGTTATTCAAGCAAGAGGAGCAGGGTACGATGTTACGTATCCTGCTCTTTTTTGTACTATCTAAACCATCATCCTCTTGACGCGTCCTTGGCGTCTCCGCGTCTTGGCGTTTCAACACCCCCTGGTCGGCGTGCACAACGTTACCCCCTTGAGTGTACGGTCTTATAATGCCCTTCTTAAGAGGGCATTGATATGGAACATTTCTTCAACGAAGTTTTCGTCTTCCAGGATACCGACTTCATCACGATGGCGCGGGTGGCGTTAGCCTTTATATTGGGTGGCATCGTGGGTTACGAGCGGGAGAGGGTGCAGCGTCCAGCCGGGCTGCGGACGCACATGCTCGTCTGCGCCGGGTCGGCCTGCTTCACGGTGGCCTCGGTCTTCGGCTTCGATGAGTTGGGCACCGTGCGCGACCCCGCTCGCCTGGCCGCGCAGATAATCACGGGCATCGGCTTTTTGGGCGCGGGCACCATCTTTCGTACAGGCTCCACCGTTCGCGGCCTCACCACGGCCTCCAGCATCTGGATAACGGCGGCCATCGGCATCGTGGCGGGCCTGGGGCTGGTCCTGCTGGCGGTCTTTACCACCATGCTGACGTGGATCGCCCTGTTCATGCTGAAGGGCTTCGAGCCGAGGAAGGCCAAGGCGATCAGGATGGCAGGCGAACCTTCGTTGCTAGCCACGGCCCAAAAAGAGGAAGAAGAAGACGACTAGCTCTCCCGACTGGGAGTTGTCGTTCAGCGGTTGAACAAACGCAGCACGATGTTTAGAATAATCGTGAGCACTACGCTCAGGAGAAGCATTGTCGCGATGGGTGCCACGCAGGTAAAGTTGCCGCTGGAGAAGTTTATGTCGCCGGGCAGCCTGCCGAGGAAGTTGTTGCGTCCCATCACAATGAACAGCAGGCCCAGCACGAGCACCACGGCCCCGACCGCAATAAGCACCCTTCCCAGTTGATCGTATTGCATGTCACTATCCCTTCTAACGCCATGTACCGGCTATTTGAGGTCCGCTATTTTGGCCCACACACTAGCATGAACCCCGGCAAGAACACACACTTCACCCGGCACGTGGCCTTGTTAGTCGCCATACTGCCCGCGCTCCTCGTGCTGACGGGCTGCCTCGAACAGATGCAGACCACGCGAGTACCGAGCGGAGCGGCCAACAATTTCTATCTGCACCTCTATGCCGGGGAGTTGGACGATGCCCGCGTCTACTTCGCCCCCGGCCTCGTCACGCCCTCGCCCGAGCAGGACCAATCGCTCAAAGACGCCTCTAACCGCCTGCGCCGTTACGAAATCGCCCGCGACAAACCGGCTACGGAGGAACTTTCCAACGGCGAGGTGCGCGTCACCCTCAAAGGTCGCGTGCGCCCCCGACATGAAGCCGGGCAACCCACCCCCACTCCCGACGAAGGCTGGCAGACCACCGACATCCTCACCGCCCGCCTGGTAGAGCGAGGCCCCGGCTGGCGCATCCTCGACTACGAGCTAAAGTGCTGCCCGTAGATGGGTTAAGACGGAAACACAAAGACGCAAAGACGCAAAGAACGCGCAGAGATTAGGATTGTTGTGCTCTACTCAAAGGCAAGAGGATAGCTGTTAACGTACCTTGGTTCATCGTGAAATCGTTAAACCTTCATCCTCTTTGCGCGTTCTTTGCGTCCTTTGCGTCTTTGCGTTTTCGTCTCCTTACTCCTGGTAGTCGGTCGCCAGGAGCACCGCGAACGCGACCATCATGCCCGCTATTATGCCGAGGTCGCGCTTCTGCGAGCTGGTGACCTGGCCGTTGCGCCAACGCCCACCCATCTGCATCACGTAGAGCGACATGTAGGTGAACTGGGTCGCCATGTAGATAAAGTGGTAGTAACCCAGGGCGTTCCAGCGCCAGGGGCGGGTCATCGTCCAGTTCACCATGCCGTTGCGGCCCTGCCCCACGTGGAACGCCAGGGAGATGAGGCTGCCACCGAGGATGGAGGGCACCGCAGTGCGCCCCGTCAGCCTGGGCCGCCACTGCTTGAAGGCATTTATCATCAGGCAGTTCACCACCGGCAGAATCACCCCGTCGCCCCATATAGCGGAGCGGAAAGTGAGCGTGGGCCGGTGCCTCTTAATGAGCGGGTGGTCCACCAGCAACATCGCCACGTTTGTGCCACCCGACACCCCAAGCGCCGCCGCGAACGTAATAGCCGCCGTCTTGGCCCACAGCGCCAGGTCGGCATTCGTCACCTTTTCGGTCATTGACATCCCCGTTCTACCTCCCAAAGTAAGGAAGCACACCCCTACCCCACTATCATCGTCCATCGTCCATCGTCCGTCGTCTATCGTCCAATACGCAACTCCCGTGCCCGCGTACCGGAGGCTTGTGTTATAATGTCTCACCCCAAAAGCAGGAGGCTCTCGACGTGCTTTCCTCAGCCCGCCACTCCCCCAGCGACACCACACGCATGGCAGCCCGCGTCCACTCCATAGGCGAGTCGGTCTTCTCCGAGATGAGCAGGCTCGCGATAGAGCACAACGCGGTCAACCTTTCCCAGGGTTTCCCCGACTTCCAGGCCGAAGAGTGGCTGAAGGAAGCGGCCAGGGAAGCTGTCGCCCGCGACATCAACCAGTACGCCCCAAGCCAGGGCACGCTCCGGTTGCGCAAGGCCATCGCGGCCAAGGCCGAAAGCTTCATGGGGCTGAGCTTCGACCCCGCCCAGGAAATCACCGTCACCAACGGGGCGACGGAGGCCATCTACGACCTGATACAGGCGCTGGTGGGGCCGGGCGACGAAGTGATAGTGTTCGAGCCTTACTACGATTCCTACGTGCCCAGCATCATCTTCGCGGGCGGCACTCCCCGCGTCGTGACCCTGGAGTCGCCGGACTGGAGCTTCGACCGCGACCTGCTGGCCTCGCTGTTCAACGAGCGCACGCGGGCCGTCATCCTGAACACGCCGCACAACCCCACGGGCAAGGTGTTCTCCCAGGACGAGATGGAGCTAATTGCCCGCCTGTGCACCCGGCATGACGCACTGGTAATCACCGACGAGGTGTACGAGCACCTGGTATTCGACGGCCACAGGCACGTCTACATGGCCGCCCTGCCCGGAATGCGCGACCGCACGGTGACTATTAGCTCCGCCAGCAAGACCTTCTCGGTGACGGGTTGGAAGGTAGGCTACGTGCTCGCCCCGCCCGACCTGACCGAGGCGTTGCGCCGCATCCACCAGTTCGTCACATTCTGTAGCTCGGCACCTATGCAAGAAGCGGTGGCCCTGGCTATCGAGACCGCGCCGGAGCGTGGCTATTACGAGCAGCTACACCAGGACTACGCCGCCCGCCTCGACAAGCTGTACGGGTACTTGCAGCAGGCGGGCTTGAACCCCATCAGGCCGCAGGGCACTTTCTTCATCATGTCGGACATTTCGGCGCTAGGCTTCGAGAACGACGTGGAGTTCGCCCGCTACATGACGGCAGAGGTGGGCGTGGCCTGCATCCCGCCCTCGGCCTTCTACACACACCCGCAATCGGGAGCGCACCTCGCCCGCTGGTGCTTCGCCAAGCGCGACAGCACCCTGGATGCGGCGGGGGATAGGCTGCTGGCATGGGCGGCTGGCAAACGATAGCCCTGGGCTACACACGAGTAACAACGAATACAGAAGGATAGTATGGACTTCAACCTGACACCACGGCAGATAGAGCTTAGAAACAGGATACGAAACTTCGCGGAGAAAGAGCTTGGGCCCACAGTTTCGGAGCGCGACGAAGCCGGTAGGTTCGACAGGTGGGTGTTCAACAAGTGCGTCGAAGCGGGGCTGGCGGGTCTGCCCTTCCCTGAAACCTATTGCGGTGCAGGCGGCAGCATATTGGACTACATCATCGCCCTTGAGGAAATCGGGCGGGTCGAGTCGGCACAGGTGCTGGTGCTGGCTTCGCATGTGGCCCCAATGACCTGTCTGCTGCAACATGGCACTGAGGAGCAGAAGCAGAGATGGTTGGCCCCCATGTGCAAGGGTGATACGCTTGCCTGCTTCAGCCTCACCGAGCCGGGTGCCGGTTCGGACCCCGCTTCCATGAAGTCGAGGGCGGTGCGGGACGGCGACAGCTACGTGCTGAACGGCCGCAAGACCTTCGCCACCAACTCGGGTGAAGCCGACGTGTACATACTGTTCGCGATGACCGACCCGGAGGCAGCGGGCCGGGGCATCAGCGCCTTCATCATCCCCCGCGACACGCCGGGCCTATCCTTCGGCCAGCCGATACAGAAGATGGGGGTGCGGACCTCGGTGCAGCGCGAGATATACCTGGAAGACCTGCGCCTGCCAGCCGACCAACTGCTGGGGCAGGAGGGCGGTGGATTGCGCATCGCCCTGGCAGCCCTGGATGTCGGACGCATCGAAATCGCGGCGCAGGGCGTTGGTTTGTCACAAGGAGCTTACGACTTCGCGCTGAACCACGCTAAAGGCAGGGTGCAGTTCGGGCAGGCCATCGGGCAGAACCAGGCTATCAGCTTCATGCTGGCCGACATGCACGTAGCCACCGAAGCGGCCCGCATGCTGACCTACCGCGCCGCTATGTCCTACGACGAGGGCAAACCGTTCGCCAAGGAAGCCGCGATGGCGAAGCTGCTAGCCACCGACACGGCCATGAAAGTCACCACCGACGCGGTGCAAATCCTCGGCGGCTTCGGCGTGACCAAGGCCAGCCCCGCCGAACGCTTCATGCGCGACGCCAAAGTCACGCAGATTTACGAGGGCACCAATCAGGTGCAGAGGATGGTTATAGCCGGGCACATCATGAAGTGATGAGTCTTGAGTAAAAAGAAAAATCCCGCAGGAACATCCTTAAGCAGGATTTTTCTTTTAGATTCTCGTATGGTCGTCAATAGCTGTCAGCGTAGAACAAGCTGCCCCAAATACGAGTGCCAGAGTCGGCCCTTGTCCTCTTGAACGCAGTGAAGGATCTCAAGAAGGTGAGTAGGGATGCTATTGAACCGCAGCAACCAAATCTTGACCTTGTCATTCT
>DASVVE010000050.1:0-24047 GCA_036386675.1 Chloroflexia bacterium
GCCATTCGTTTCAGGGTCGTGCAGGCCGCCTTCTTACGCCCCGCTGCCAATTTCAAGGGCGGCGCTCCGGCGTCGGTGCTCACGTTCACCGAGACCCTCTTCAACTACACCGGCATAGATAACTCGTTCGTGCTCACCTACACAGGGAACACGTGGCCCACCACGGTTGAGCCTGCCAACACGGGCGTGATGCCACGGGGCAGTTCCAGGCCCGTGACAGTTACGGTGCAGATACCCCCAGGCACGCCCATCGGCGGGTATGACGACGTGACCGTCACAGCCTCGTCCAACTTGCCCAGCCCCGGCGCGTTCACGGCCACGGCGGTGCTCACCAGCGCCGTCACCACCAGCGGCGTCGATTTTCTACCCAGGAACCCGATCAAGGGCGGCGATTTCGGCAGCGTGGTGACCCACACAATGCGCCTGTACAATCGCAGCGGCCAGCCCAACAGCTTCAACTTGCAGAAGGAGCAATCGGAGGCCGGGTGGAGCACCAGTCTTTCCCCTTCCAACACAGGCTCCATGCCGAACGACGCCTCGGTGCCTGTCACGCTTACGGTGCAGGTGCCCTCCAGCGCTAAGCTGGGTGACAGCGAAGTGGTGACCATAACCGCTAGCTCCGATCTACCGGCGCCGGGCACCTACTACGGCTTGCAGGTGGTGACCACCACGGCGGGCATGTGGAAGACCCGCACCGATATGCTACAGCCGCGCAGTCGCGCAGCCGCCGTTAGCTTCGGCAACCAGGGCCACATCTACGTTCTGGGCGGCGAAAACGACGCGGGCGAGATAGACCTGCCCGTCGAGCTTTACGACAGCTTGAGCAACCGCTGGTACGAGCGCGCCGGATTGGCCCATCCGGTCTCCAACGCGGGGGCGGCGGTAATAGGTGACGCTATTTACGTGGTTGGTGGCACGAGCGGGGCCGAGGCGCAAACCACGCTGCAAATCTACCGGCCCGGCACCAATATCTCAGAGGTTGTGGCGACCGACCACTTGCCTCAGCCACGATTTGGCGCGGGCGTGGTCGCCGTCAACAGTAAGCTATATGTAATCGGTGGGGCGGCCTCCAACCAGGTAGGCACCGACACCGTGTTCGAGTACGACCCGGCACGCTCGGCGGGCAGTCGCTGGCAGTTGAAGTCACCAATGCCCACGGCCCGTATGTACCTGGGCGCGTCCGCCGTGGACGGCACCATCTACGCCATAGGTGGCGCGGCCCGCGCCGTGCCGGCCACCGACCTCGCCACGGTCGAGGCTTACAACCCCGGCGCGGACACCTGGGCCAGCATGGCCCCCATGCGCCGGGGCAGGGCCGGCGTGGTGGCGGTGGGAGTCAACTCGGGCGACCCTGGCTGCGGGGCCAAGCTGTTCGCCCTTGGCGGCGGCTATGTGCTGCCTACCAGTTCGGGTGAGGTGTACGACCCCGTCAGCGGCGAGTGGCGGCCCCTATCGAATATGGTGATCGGCCGCCGCACTCACGCCGCCGTCTACAATACCTACACGAAGTCCCTGATGGTGTTCGGCGGGTGGAACAATAACATCGAGAGCGAAGTAGAATCGGTCTCTTGCACTTCGGGCGTTACGTACTGTGAAGCCGGGTTCCCAGACGTCGCCCCCGACAGCCCCTTCTACTCGTACGTCAGGTGCCTGGCATGTCGCAGCATCATCGGAGGCTACCCGGACGGCACCTTTGGCCCCAACAACTCGGTAACCCGCGGCCAGCTATCGAAGATCGTGAGCAACGCGGCGGGCTTCGATGAGGGCCACACCGGCCAGACCTACAAGGACGTGGCACCCGACAGCCCCTTCTATATCTGGGTAGAGCGCCTGTCGAGTCGCGCTATCCTGGGCGGCTACCCGTGTGGCGGCCCCGGCGAACCCTGCGACGCGCAGAACCTGTCGTACTTCCGCCCCGGCTCTAACTCGACGCGCGGCCAGATAACCAAGATCGTGGCGAACGCGGCGGGCTTCAATGAAGCGGTGCCCTCCAATCGCCAGACCTTCACCGACGTGCCCCCCGGCAGCCCCTTCCACGAGTTCGTGGAGCGCCTGACGACCCGCAACGTCATGGGCGGCTACCCTTGCGGAGGTCCCGGCGAACCCTGCGACTCGCAGAACCGCCCCTACTTCCGCCCCAACGCCAATGCTACCAGGGGCCAAATCTCCAAGATAGTAGCCAACACCTTCTTCCCCGGCTGCGAGACGGAATAATAGACGGAACCGCCAAGACGCCAAGGACGCCAAGAACGCGCCAAGGTTTAGTAGGTTTAGCAATTACAAAGAGGACCAGAGTACGTGACGTTGTACTCTGGTCCTCTTTGCTTGAAACAACATCTTAAGCCTTGGCGCGCACTTTACGTCCTTGGCCTCTTGGCGGTTCCGTCTATTATTCGCCCCGCTCTTTGGGGGTGTAAACGAAGGGCGAGAGGAGCCAGTCGTAGTCGAACGGTTCGTTGTCGTTGAAGAAGCGAGGGACCTCGGCCTGTGCGGTCTCCAGGGAGTCGGAGGCGTGAATGAGGTTGGCCTGGATGCTCATGGCGTAGTCGCCGCGTATTGTGCCGGGGTTGGCTTCGCGGGCGAGGGTCTTGCCGCACATGGCGCGCACCGCCTGCACGCAATCGACGCCTTCCCAGCAGGTAGCAATTACGGGCGCGCGCATCATGAACGACTTGATCTCACCGAAGAAAGGCAGGTGGCTCAGGTGCGAGTAGTGCTCGTCCAGTAGGGCGTCCTCGAGCTGCATCATCTTCATACCGACCAGCTTGAGGCCCTTGTGCTCGAACCGGCTGATGCTCTCCTAACAATCCGCGCTGCACCGCGTCGGGCTTGAGCAGCACCAGTGTTCTCTCCATTTGGTTTTCTCCCTGTAGCAAGTTTTGTGACGTAGTCGGCTGGGATTATAACACATGGGGCGCTGGTGGGTCGCGTGGCAGGTGCGCGGCAGTGCGTGGCGAAGTGCGGGCTGGCTGGCCGAAGGACGCCCGTCGACTAAAGTCGAGGGCTACAGTTTGCAAAATCTGCCCTGCGGCAGACTGGTTCATCTCCAAGCATCCGTAAAGATATAATGAGATGCACCAGTCCCGTAGCGACTTCGCAAGGTGTAGCCCTCGACTAATGAAGATTAACAACTGAATAAGGTAATGAACACGCGTGAGAAGCGCCAGTAGGGGGAGGTCGCGGTGAGTGCCCTCCCCCGCACGCGTATCCTGCCGCTAATCTCCACCAGGGGCAGGCACGGGGACCTCCCCCTACTCACCATTACTGATTCAGTTGTTAATCTTCATCAATCAACGGGCGTCTTACAGGCCACCCATAGCATTCAACACCATCAGCATTCCACACCGTCCCCGGCATTTTTTCGCCCCAGGAAAGTCTCATATGAGAGTGGTAGCGCGAGACCGCAGCAACGACATACCCAACACGAGCAGCATCAGCCCTATGAGGATGGGCATGAGGCGAATGGGCGCGGCGAACAGCAGAGGAAAGGCGAGCGAGGTGAGCAGGTATAGCGCTAGCATGAAGGCGTACCACACCTTCCCTGGTGTCTCCTGCCTCACGCTCTCACGGAAGTAGGTTACACCGAGGGCGGCGGGGACCACCAGCAGGCAGAGGTCGTGAGTGTTGAGTTGCAGGTTGGTGAAGGCAGTCGCAAGGACGGTGAGGGACATGGCCCCATCCCACACGGGCTTGCCTGGTCGCCAGGCACCGCGCCACACCCAGACGACCAGCGCCACTGCAAGAAGGGTGACTGCCAGGGTGATGTTGCGTATTGTCTCGCTGCCCGCCGCGTTCACAGTTGCCGCGTTGCCGAAGATGAGCGCGGCCAGTTGCCCGGTCAGGCTGTGGCTTGCCCAGGGGGTGAGCGCTAGGGCAGGGTCGAACCTCTGCGCCCGTTGCAGCATGTCGAGGAAGCCCGGTATCCAGCCTGTGCCCATCGTGAGGACGGACAGCAGGAACAGCACGGCCCCGGTTAATGCTATGCCAAGTAGCGCCCGCCATCTGCCCTTGAACAGCAGCACAAGCACCAGGAACGGAAGCCACTGTATCTTCAGCAGCAAGAGGCCCAGGGTCGCCCCGGCGCTCAGGTCGTTGCCGCGCCGCAGCAGGGCTATTCCAGCCGCCAAGCCGAGCATGATTATGCCGGAGCTTTGCCCCTGTTCCAGATTCACGATGAAGGGCAGGCACGTAAGGCCGCCCAGCAGCAGCCAGTAGCGCGTCATCCTCGCCAGGGGCAGCGACGCTAGCAGCACCCACAAACCTACCGCCATGCATGCGATGTTAATGAGGTCCCATATCGCCATGGCAGTGAGAGGCGACAGCCCGGCTAGGGGGGCGTTAAGCACGGCAACGAAGGGGGCGTAAGGATAGGGGTAGAGCAGGTCGGCGGTGAGGGTCTGGTCTATGTAGCCTTCGCGGATGAGTTGGCGCTGGCCTTCGAGTTGCAGGCCCAGGTCGTACAGTTGAGCGCCCTGGCCGGAGGCTACGATGCGAGAGGCGAGCGTGACGGCGGGGTAGTCGGCTTGCGAGAAGAGGCCGGTGTGGCTGCCCGCGCCCCCCTGCGGCGACAGGAAGAACTGCACCCAACTCCAGGCACTCAGCGTAAAGACGACCGCTATCAGGCCGAGCGCGAGCAAGTTGTTCAGCCTGTCGCGGCTCAACTTCTCCACAGGGTGGGTGTCAACCGGGGGTGCGACCACAAAGATGTCTCCCACTTTCGCTTAGGGCCTTCGTGGCGGCCCGCAACAATGATAACACTGTTGGGAGCGGGTCTGAATAGCACATTGGTGGATTGTGGATAGTATCTTTGGAAGGGTAAGACATATGGCACTTGAACAGCACCCAAAGCTTCCCTCTGTCATTCTGAACGCAGTGAAGAATGACAGAGGGAAGCTTTGGGTGCCGTAGGAGTGGCTGTCAAGAAGGGGCGGCTGATCCTTCGCTGCGCTCAGGATGACAAGCGGGAGGTTTGGGTGTCGGTGGGAGGTGCTGTGGATGGGGCAGGCGCGTTGGACGCGGGGGTGCGGCAGTTACGTTACTCGGCTGAGTATTCGGGGAAGAACCAGTAGCGGGCTGGCTCGTTTGGGTGGGTGAGGTACCGGCGGAGGGGTTGGCCGAGGCTGTGGGAGGGGAGATAGCGGGGTAGTTCTTCCAGGGGGACGAAGCGCAGCTCTTCAACGGCGGGGTCGGTGCCCGTGGTGAGCGTGCCGGAGAGGAGGCGTACCCGGAAGGCGCAGGTGAGGAAGAGGCGGCGGTTGGTGGCGCTGCGGGCCTCGACCACGAAGGCAAGGTCGTCCACTTCGACGCGCAGCCCCGTTTCCTCCAGGAACTCGCGGGCCGTGGCCTCAGCCACCCCTTCGCCGTCCTCCGCCCGCCCGCCCGGTAACGTCCACACCAGCGGCTTGCCCGAATACCACCTGTTGCCGCTCAGCAGCACCCTGCCGTCCTCGACAAGGATGCCCTGCCCCACCCTGAAGTGCGCCCAACTTTCCTGGGGAGTTACGTTGTCGTAAGTCATAGGATTTCGAATTTGGAATTTGGAATTGCGAATTTGCTTTGTATTTTACTAAATTCGCAATTCCAAATTCCAAATTCGAAATTCCAAATCACCCTTTCACCTGGTCGAGCGGGAAGTGCTCCATGTGCCATTGGGCGGCTTGGCGGAAGCGTTCCTGGTCCATGACCTGGGGCGGGAGGCTTTGCACCTCGTAGAGCATGCGGGCGGTGCTCACCTGGGTGGCGGCGTCGAACACCAGGCGGCGGGAGAGCAGCAGGCGGTCTTGCTCGTCGGCGAAGATGAGGTAGGTGCGGTCCTGGCGGGCTATTTGCTCCAGCATGTTCTGGCCGAGTTGGCAGGCGTCCTCGTGGGGCTGGCCGGGGTCGTGCGGGTTGAGGAACGTCTCGCCAATGTACGGGTTCTCGGCCCCGTCGTCCACCACGATGTAGAGGGCGAGGATAGGGCCGTAGGGCGTGCGCGACAGGAAGAGCGACAGGCGCGCCTGCATCTCAGGGGTGGGCAGGTTCGTCCAGTCGCGGCGGGGGGTGCGGCTGAGGAAGGCGGCTATCTTGGTGCCACCCTCGCGCAGGAGCACCAGGCGGGTGGCAGGTTGCTGTCCGGGCGGCAACAGGCCTCTAATCGTAGCAGGTAGGGTCTCGTTGGCGTTCACGGGCGCGGGCGACACCCAGGCGGGGTACGCGAACGCATCGTGCCAGCGCGGGCCGTACGCTACCTGCTGCCGGGCCTCGTAGTGGGTGGGGTCCTGCTCCAGCACCCGCCGCAGCTCCGGTATCGCCACCTCGAAGCCCTCCGAGTAGCGCAGGGCTATCGCGTGGAAGTAGCGGTACACCACGGAGGTCGGCACCAACTCCACTGCCTGCCGGAAGAGGTTGGCGGCGGCGCGGGCCGGTCCAGGTCCCACATTGTAGCCGCGCGAACTTGGCAGCACCCCGCCTTCCATCTGAGCGAGGCCCTCTTTGAACAGGCTGCGGGCGCGCACGGTGTTGGCGGCGGCCTGCTCGTTCTGCGCGGAGGCCGCGGTGCGGGCGGCGGTCTGCGAGACGATGCCTTCCTGTAGGGGGCCGCTGTTGAGCACGTCCGAGAGGTTGGGTATGGTGGTCTCGCCTATGTCGTGGATGGTAGAGGGCGGCCTGCCGGACTGCCGCTCCTGGCCCTGGTGTGGGGTGCCTGCGGTGCCGTTAGCAGGCGCGCCGGTCTGGTTGCGGGATGCTTCGCTCATGGATATCTGGATCGGGTTGTAGGACGTATCCCCGGCGAGGTTCGCCATGCCCAGCGCGGGCAATTGGCCTGTCTGCGGCTGTGGCTGTGACGCGGCTTCCTGCCGTGGGGGTCGGGCTGCTGTTGGTACGTTGAAGCCGGTGTAGCCCGGCAGGCCCGCGGGGGCGGGCACCTGGGCCTTCTCCGGCACCACGAACGTCTCGGCTATCTTATCATGCAGCCCCTGGTGCCGCAAGTCGAGCGCGACCATGACCACGCCCCAGCCGCCAAGCGAAATGGAGAAGATGTAGCCCACGAACCGGAGCACGGAGCGGCCCCAGCCAGGTATGTTGCCGTCGGCCCCCACCACCTTGATGCCCATGAGCCTCTTGCCTATCGTCTGGCCCCACATGCTCCACTGCACGACGTGGTACGCGCCGAACACCAGGATGGCGAGCAGGGCCAGTGGGCCGTACCTGCCGAGCCACGCGGGGAAGTCGGCGGGCGGCTGTGGGGGCGCGGTGACGATGGCGATCAGGATGGTGAGCACCTGGAGTAGCGACATGAAGAAGAAATCTATCAGCCCGGCGGAGAGGCGCGGCCCGAACCCGACGTAGAAGGGCCTGTAGCTTTCGAGGAAGGCGGAGTGGGCGGCTACCGTGGCTGCCATATCGCCGCTGGTGGACATCGCGCCGCCTAGCAGGGGGCTGTAGACGTAGCTTTCCGGCACGGGCTGCTCGCTTGGAGGCCAGGCGATGGGGCCGGTGGGCGTTTGCGGGTAGTAAGGCACCTGGGCGACGGAGGGCTGGGCCGTGCGCTGTCCCGAGCGGGAGGGGGCGGGCAGGCCCTGGCCCTGGAAGTCGGCGGCGGGTGCCGGTGCGTCCACGTCGATGACCGCGCGGCGATAGGCTATTACGACGAAGATGTGGTCGCCGGTGCGCTGGTCGGTGCCCTGCCAGCCCGCGAGGTCGAAGCGGGTGGTATCGGTGAGGTTGGGGCCGCCCGCGCGGTAGCTGATCGTCTGTAGGTCGGAGATGGCGCGCGCCCACTGGTCGCCGGGCCAGGGCGGCTCGACGGCGAAGAGGTGGACGGGGGGGTTATCCCAGTCGATGGCCCGCGAGGCTTCGGGGTTGACCACGCTGAGAATCTGGCGCGCATAACGGAGGTCGGGCGCGGAGCCTTCCTTCCATATGAACACCTGGGCCAGGCGGTTCCCGTCAACTGACATGAAGCTGGGTCTCTTTCATCGTAACGTAAAAGGGATGCGCAAGTTTTACGCCAGCACGCGGCATGGCAGCATGACGGCGTGGCAGCACGAAAAACAGGTACTCCAAAGTAGCGAACTTCTACGGAGTGTCAAAATTGTAGCACAGGGAGAAACGAGTTAACAATGCTCGTGAGGGTGATAATAGGGGTATTCCGGGCGGGGAATTAGTACCACCAGGTAGAGAATGAGGAGTGGGTAGTAGTATGCCACAAGTAATACTTTGTTGCTAGGGGTGGGACCGGAGGAGTGGTGCGCAACCTAACCTCCCGCGATTCATCCTTAAGTGGGAGGTTAGGTTCAGGCTTGTTCTGCGTGATGATTGTGGCCGGTTGGGCAGGGTTGGGGCGCACAGCTTCGATACGCATGGGTTCATTCTTAAGTGCGTTTTGCGGTTGTGCTGCTTAGTCTCGGTATTTGGGACTGGGATTGATGGCGATGGGGTGTGGAGGCTATAGGGGCAAGTGTGACGGCCACATGTCACTGCTTCTTATGCAGAAGAATGTCCTAGTTTAGAGACAGACTCATTTGATGGCGCAATGACAAAGCCATGAACCTCAAACAAGCCCTAGGGGTAAGCAAAGATTGAGGCGCCTTCCAGAAGACCTACGGGGTGGGCGCTCGACCACGGTATATTTCTGTGCGTATCTCTATCCTGGTGCTACCGCCCTCAGCTTCTGATGCTGTGATGTGTAAATCACAATAGTACTGTGTGTCGGTCGCGATATCTATGCAGCCCCCACGAAAATAAAGACCTCCCTCAGACCTCAGGCTGCCGGTCTGATAGTCAACTATTCCCAGCGAAGGGTCACCTGGAGATCCCCAGTGATAAAAGAACCAGCCATGCTCCAGCAACTTTGTGTTGTAGAACTCTGCTATTGCTTCATTCGTAGCACGCGTCTCAAACGTCTGGGAGATAACACGCATGATTGGTTCAGTATATGTCCGCTCACTGGGCTGCTCCCACTCCTTTTGTTGGACGTGTTGTGCGTCCTCGTACACAGGTATACGTGATCCGGAGCCTACAGGACCAAGAACTGCGTAGCGATGAAAACTCAGAGTTACCTCGGTCTCTGTTGTGTCCTCAAGATCCGCTTCAAACGGCAAAGGATGCAGGCCCAAGCTCAGCTTCAGTAGCCACTGTGCGGTGCCGGCTTTGCTCGCGTCAGGATCAATCCAATGGTACAAAGCACTCCAATCCCACGACGTCGGGGTCTTAGTGGAACCCCTGATAGTCCAGCCGGGCTTGGTGAAAGCCTCATCATACAGGGCACCTACTTCCGTGATGTGAGCTTTGGCAAGGTAGGTAAGCTCGCAGTCGTAGTAGCGAGGCGGCTTTGTGCTCAACACCTCTGCACCTGGGTATAGAGGCACCAGATCGAGGTCTGGACAAGGTGTAAAGCCTGGTGGGAGCACCGTATCGTATCGCTGGACTTCCGGTTGCTGCGCCGTTTCAGCGAGAAGCACACCAGGTCGCGGGTTCAGTTGGTTGGTAGCAAACCAGACAAGTACCACCGCAACAATGAACGCCCCGATGCCGATCAGCAACTTGTGAGCAACCATATTCATATTCTATCCTGCTTTATCGTTCAGGCTAGATAATATATACTCTTGCACTTATATATCCGTATTCAGTGTTGAAAGGTTCAATGCGCAGGAGATATCCGGATGTTTCCCCTCACGAACCTTCCACCACCCTTAGCCCCAACTACCACCCCTACGCTATAATACCCTCATGCCGTTCCTTAGCCGAACCCGCCTCCTGCGCGTGCCGACCGCGCCTGCCCGCCGTTCGCTTGCCTTAGCCGTCCTCATGGCGCTCTCCGTGCTGGCGTCGGCTTGCGACAGCGACCCGGTGCCTATCAACCCTGGGCCTACCGCCACCAATGTGCCGCCGCCCACCCCCACCCAGCCGGAGCGTCCGCGTGGGGGTACACTCACGATACGTCTGGGCGGCGACCCTGCTTCGCTCAACCCCTGGCTGGCGCGGCGCGACCCCTCTACCAGGGCCATCTCCGGGCTGCTGTTCAACGGGCTGACGCGGCTGGACAATCGCTTGCAGCCCCAGCCCGACCTGGCCGAGCGGTGGGTAGTCTCGGAGGACGGCCTGTCGCTCACCTTCTACCTACGCACGGATGTCACATGGCACGACGGCACGCCCTTTACAGCGGAGGACGTTGTGTGGTCGTACCGGACGCTGGGGGCTTTTCCTGCCGACACGCCCACCCTGGCGCATATACGCGGGAGCGTGGCCTCGGTCGAGGCGGTGGAGCCTGTGACGAGCACGGTGCGCTTCAACCTGCGGCGGCGTGACGCTCCCCTGCTGGCCGAACTGACGATGCCGGTGCTGCCGAGCCACATCCTCTCCAGCGTGCCCCTGGAGCGGTTGCCGGAGGCGGACTACAACGAGGCCCCGGTGGGCACCGGACCTTTCGCCTTCGAGAGCCGCGTGGCTGAAAAGTCGGTGTTGCTTAAAGCTAATGACAGCTTTTACCGAGGAAGGCCTTTCGTGGACCACGCGGCATTCCTGGTGGCCTCGGACGCGCGGGCGAGCGAGGCGATACGCAACGGCGAACTGTTGCTGGCGCAGCTGCCGGCCGGTGCGGCGGAGCAGCTTCTGACGCAGGTAGAGGGCGTCAGGGGTGGGGCCTACAACGAGTATGGCTTCGACTGTGTGGTGTTCAACCTGCGAGAGCCACGGCCGTTCAGCGATACCCGGTTGCGGCAGGCTTTCGCGCTAGCCCTGGATAAGCCGGGGATGGCCTTCGCGGTCACGGGCGGTGGTGGCGACCCGGTGTGGTCCACAGTGAACAAGGCGTCTTGGGGCTACAACCCTGACGTGCCTAAGCCGGGCGGCGACCCTGAGGCGGCCAAGCGGCTGATAGCGGAGGCGGGCTGGGCCGATAGTAACGGCGATGGCGTTGTGGAGAAGGAGGGCAAGCCGCTGCAAATCGCGTTGTACGTGCGGGCGGACAACTCTGTGCGCCGGGCGGCTGCGGAGGCGATGGTAGGGCCGTTGCGCAACGTGGGTATTGACTCGAAGGTGGAGCTTGTGGACTTCGAGACGGCGCTACAGGCCCGCCTCAGCGCCACCACCAACCCGCCTTTCGACTTCGACGTGGCCCTGATTGGCTTCAACCGCTCGGGTAGCGACCCCGACTCGTTCGACCTGTTCCATTCGAGCCAGGCCCGCACCTCCTCCAACCCGACGCTGTTCAACTTCACGGGCTTTGCCGCCCCCGAAGCAGACGACCTGCTGGTGGAGGGCCGCTCTACCTATGACTTCAACCGCCGCAAGGAGATATACGCCCGCGTCCAGCAGATCGTAGCCGACCAACTGCCGTTCTATTTCCTCTGGTCGGAGAAGTTCGGGGTGGTGGCCGGGCCTAAGCTGCACGGGGATATAGACTTCGGCTCGCCTATGTATATGTGGAATGTGGAGCAGTGGTGGATCGAGTAGTTGTCAGGGCGTTATCGCGCTGATGATGGCGGCAGGCCGTGTGAGTTGCTCGTTATCCCAGGTGAGCAGGGGTATACCTACCTGCTTTGCCACAGCCACGTAAATAGCGTCAGCACCCCTGAGTCCGTAGTGGGCGGCTATATTCGTGGCTTCGGTTACTAGAGTGGCATCCATCTGCACGATTCGCAATGGAATAAAACTGCTGAGGGTGCCTGTCGCATGTAAAGCAACCTGTGGTTGGCCGAGCCTTCGGGAAATGGCGGCGGCTACTTCTGTTAGTAGTAGGGCAGGGACTACCAGCATGCCCCCGGCATGTGTGTGGTTATCCAACCATCTGCGGCTGGTGACGTGGTTTGCGTCGGCAGCTACGAAGAAAGACACCCAAACACTGGCGTCTGTCACAACAGGCGATGGTGTTGCTGGACTACCTGAACTGCTGACCATTTATATGTCGCGTCTCACGTCGTCGACGGCATCTTGGGCGCTCACGCCGTCGGGCCACAATGCACTAATTTCGGCTGCCAACTTGTTCAATTCGGTCCAGGCGCCGTTGGCATCCCTATCTGTCAGCTGCGGTTGGCACGCAGGGACCAAGCGAGCAATCACCTGGCCGTGCCTGGTCACCTCGACGGTCTCACCTGTTGCATACACTGCCTGTAGTAGCTCGCTGATATTTGCTTTAAGCTCGCGCACGCCGACCGATTTCATCTGAGGCCCCCAGCTTGGATGTAGTTACCTTGTGACTACACTATACCAGGTAGGACGGTGTGCTACAATGGCACTAATGGCACTGGCAGCAGGCTTACATAGGAGAAGACGTATGGTGACTAAGACTCTGGACCAGCATATCGAGATCACCCCTGGCATTGCGGGGGGTAAGCCACGCATCTCAGGGCACCGAATCACCGTCCATGATATTGCGATCTGGCACGAGGGAATGGGTAAGACCGCCGATGAGATCGCTACTGAGTATGACCTTACTTTGGCCGATGTTTACGCGGCATTGGCGTACTATTTCGATCACCGTGATGAAATTGATAGGGAATTAAGAGAGAGTGATGTTCTGGTTGAAACTTTGAGGAACAGCACCCCTGGTAAGGTGGCGCAGACGTTACATGAGGGAGCAAAGGATCCAAAGTAGGGGCAAGTGGGACAACAAATAAAGTTCTACACTGATGAGCATGTTCCCAGGACAGTAGTAAGGGGGCTCCGGCAACGAGGCGTGGATGTGCTTACTGTGGTTGAAGCAGGCACGCTAGGTGCTTCTGACGTGGAGCACGTCGAGCACGCACGCACCGAGGGTCGCGTTATCTTCACACAGGATGCCGATTTCCTAAAGATGCATGCGGCAGGAGTGGCCCACTCGGGTATCGTCTATGCTCCTCAACACGCCTCTGTTACTGAGATCATTCGCGGGCTGATGTTGATTTGCCAGCTCTTAGATGCAGACGAAATGCAGGGTCATGTGGAGTTCCTGTGATGCTTAGCTCCTTGTTTCTGCCAGCTTTACGCTACTCCGTCCAGGGTATTACCTGCAATGGTGCCTGGAATACTATCTCCGTAATACCCTCGTCCGTCTTCAGGGGCTGGTCGGGCCGGCCTGGGGGATGGACCTCCAGGGTGACCGTGTAGTTGCCGGGCGTGAGGCCGCCGGGGAGGCGCAGGTCGCGGTAGTCAATGATGTGCTTGCCTGGGGGCCATTCCGAGGTGCGCCAGTAGCCGTTCAGGGGGCCTGCCGAGTCGTCCACTATCACCTTGCCGGTGGGGTCTTTGATGCGCACGCGGAAGATGTAGTCATCTTGCAGGCGCTCGGTGGTCAGCCAGTAGAGGGTCAGGGGGAAGTAGGAGGCATCGCGTTGTTGTGTGGCGTCGGCGCGGATTTCGTAGATGTAACCCTCGAAGGTGAGGCCGTTCGGGTAGGTGTGGCGCTCCGGGTAGTCGGGGCCGGGGAACCATATCTCTCTCACCTCGTGGAATGAGATGCCGTAGACCGTCACGCCGTTGAACACCTTTGTGTCGAAGGTGTTCCAGTTGTACTGTAACCACTGCTGTACCTGGTTGCCGGGGTCTTCGCTTTCCTGGCGTACAGGTGAGGTGATGAGCCACACCCGCTCGTGCCCCTTGGTTGCTTCCCGCAGGGCCATCTCCAGCTCGCGCTCGCCGAAGCCCTCCGTGCGCATGCTGGGGATGCTGGCGATTACGGGCACTTGCGGCACCTGTCCGGGACCGCCCGGCTTGTAGTAGGTGTCTACCGCCGTCACCAGATAGCCGGGGAAGACGATTATGGCATCGCGTAGCCGCAGGTGGTCCTGCACGTAGACCATCGCCCCGCGCCAGTCCTCTTTCTGCACGTCTTGCGAGTAGTTGACACCCAGCAGCGCCATGACGCTTGCCAGCCCCAGCACCCCCGCCGCAAACCCTGGTGCCGCGACATGTATTCGCCGGAGCCACAGCAACCCCGCTCCCGACATGAGCAAGTAGGGCGGCACCGCCATGATGAGGTAGCGCGGGTGAAACAGCGGCACCCGTAGCGTCACCAGCCAGAAGACGAAGATGGGCACTAGCCACAAGGACAGCACGAGGGGAGCGTAGGGAGTTTTGAGTTTGTCTTCGCCGGGAGGGGCTGCCTGGTTGTCGGTGGGGCGGAATAGCGCCCATGCGCCGAGGGCTGCCAGGAGGCCCATGACGATAGCGCCGGTTAGCTCCCACTCAGGTGTGGCGCGGTTGACGGCGAAGGTGACGAAGATGGTGGACAGTATGTCGGTGAGGCCGGTGGTCTGGTACCAGTTGCCTACGTCGAGGGTGTTGTTGAGCAGGGCGGCCAGTCGCAGCCACGCTATGGGGAAGAGGGGGCCGAGTATGAGCAACATCGCCCAGCCCCAGCGGACCCAGCGTAATTTCGAATTTCGAAATTCGAAATTCGAAATTGGTCGAAGGAAAGGTGTCGCGGCTAGTTGGGCCAGGAGGACCAGGCCGGACATGCTGTGGACGGTGAGCATTACCCAGGTAGCCAGTACGTAGGCGGCCCACAGTGCTACTTTGTTGCGTCGTAGGGCTTCGACGTAGAGCAGGGTGCTTGCGAGGGCGGTAAGGACCAGCAGGGTGTACATCTTGGCGTCCTGGGAGTGCCAGATGTGGAAGGGGTTTATGGCGAGCAGGATTGCCGCTGTGAAACCGAGGACTGTACCGCCCACACGTCGTGCCAGCGCGTACATGACCGGGATGGCTGCCGTGCCGAACATGGCCGACAGGCCGCGCACGGGGGCTTCCATGCCCGTGCCGAATAGCAGGTGCAACACGCGGTCGAGGGGAGGGAACGCCTCAATCGCCGCGAGCCAGTAGTGCAGCATGAGGGTGTATAGTGGCCCGTTCTCGCCTGCCTCAGTGAAGCCTTGCAGCAGCGTAGATGCAGGTTGCATGGCACGCTGCACGATGTCTGCTTCATCGAACCAGAAGGACTCCGAGCCGAGCCGGTAGCGCCTGAGCAGGAAAGCTAGCAGGGTGAGCGAGGCCACACCGACCCACGGCAGCCAGGGCCGGGCAACTGTACGCTCGTCGGGCACGAGGACGGAGGCGGGGGCCACCTGCACGGCGGGCTTCTGTGCTTCCGCCTCTACTATCCTGGTGGGACTTTGCGCGCTCACGCTAGGTATAACTCGTCCACATGTATGAGGTTGCACCCATGAGGCCATTATACGCTCTTGGGCTAAGCCTCGTCTGCGTTGGAGTCGGACGACAGAACCATGTTTCCCTTTGTCATCCTGAACGCAGTGAAGGATCTCAAGAAGGTGAGTAGAGATGCTGCTGAACTTTACGGAACATGGTGCTGACGCTTCAACGTAATGGGAAGGGTAGCATCTGAGATCCTTCACTGCGTTCAGGATGACAGGGGGAGAGTGTGGTCCCGCCGTTGCTATCGGAATCGCGCCGGTGAGGCTGTGCGGTCGGGAGGTATGTATCAAACCCCTCCCTACTTACTACCACCTATCTGCGCTATCTTTGCCGCCAGCGTCTCGCACTCGGCTTCTATGTCGCGGGGATAGGGGCTGCCGAGGTCCACGCCCGCGAGGTGGAGTTGCTTGGGCGTACCTCTCAGCTTGAGGCGGGTGGCGGGCATGCGCTCGAACCTGGGGTAGACGAGCATACCGGCGCGGAGGTTGTAGCGGTCCATATACGCGCTAAGCTGGTAGAGGTCGGTGTTGGCGGTGGTGCCCGGCTCGTCCAGGTCGCGGTACTTGAAATCGACTACCACGAGCGGCTCCTTGCCCCTGTGCGGCATGACCAGCAGGTCGGGGCGGATGCCGACGGTGCGCTCTTCGTCCAGGTAGTCGTGGCGCTGGGCGATGCCTCTCAGGCCGTGTTGGGGCAGCAGCGCGCGCAGCCTCGCCGTGAGGAAGCTCTCGAACAGGCGGGGCATGTTTACCAGGAAAGAGGCGAAGGGGTAGGGTCCGGGCCGCTCCTCGAACGTGAGGTGTTGCAGCACCAGACGGCATAGCAGCAGCACGGCACCATAGGCCGCGTTCAGCCGGTGCAGACTGACCGTGCGGAGCAGGCCAATTGCTTCGTTGCGGCTCACCTGCCCTACGCCCTCCAACCTCGTTATCTGCGAGCGTGCCTGCTTCAGCATACCAGCCTCAGTGGGGCGTTCGGAGTGGAGAAGTCGCGGCACGTGGCGCAAGGCGGACATGAGCACACGGTTCTCCGGCGTGTCTATATTGAGTTCAGCGAAGGCGCAGATGTGGCGGTGCTTCAACTCGCCGTATCGGTGGACCTGCTCTCCAATAACGATGCGGCCGCGCACCGGGGCGGTGCTTTCCTGCCTGGATACATATCCCCTATATAGCCCTTGACTGAGTAGTCGTGCGGTCGCATCGAGGAGGGCGGATACAACGAAGGTTGTGATATCGTCGTTGTAGGTGTTGCTTTCGAGGCTGGTAGGTGGGGGCTTTATCTCGGCCAGCCCGGCGTCGGCGCACAGCATGTAGAAGAGGTTGGCTACCGGCACCTTGGGGCGGATTACCAGCATGCCCCCACCTGGAAGCCCAACCCTTCCAACGTAGTCCCGCGCCGCCAGCCTGTAAGTGCCCGCCCGTTCTGTGGGCGCAACGTCGATGCGTCCCGCGTACCGCAGCCGCAAAGCGGAGTATACCTCTTGCGGCAAGGTAACCTCACGCGACTCGAACTCACTCAGGGTGAGTGATAGGGGGTGAGGGTTGAGGGGTGAGTGAGTGGTTTCCATACGGGGTTATGAGGGTTAAGGGAAGCAGGGTAGGTGGGGCCATTCTAAGGCAAAGGGCTGCTGAACGCCAGGGTGGTTCCTGTGTGTTAGGCGTCGCCGGTTTTGATGCTGGGTGCGAAGGACTACGCCCGTCGATTGAAATCGAGGGGTATCGGCCTTCGCACCTTACACATCTCAAGCAGAGCATGTCCGTATACACATTTGCTCAGTCCTCAGTCCTCAGTCCTCATCACTTCTCACCGAGTTCCGCCACGGCTTCCACGAACAGCGCCCTGTACTCGTCTACCTCGACGGCGGGCGGGAGGAAGTATTCGGTGATAAGGGGCTTGATGGCGGTGCGCCATAGGCGGTCGAGCGTGGCGGGGGTGAGGGGGTCGAGCATGAAGTAGGTGTGGCCGAGGCGGTGGTCAGGGTCTATCGCCTGGGTGAGACGGTTGTTGGTGTCGCGGAAGAGGTCGAGTATGACTCGCCTGGCATGTGGGCTGTTGCCTCTAGCTGCCAGCCATTGGTCCAGCACATCCGGGTTAGGCTCGACTTCCACGAAGCGGAAGCGGCGGCGCAGAGCGTAATCTACCATCGCCAGGCTGCGGTCGGCTGAGTTCATCGTGCCTACCAGCAGCAGGTTCTCCGGCACGTAGAACGGCTCCCCGCGCCCCATGCCCGCCGACACCGACAGCTCTACCGCGCCCTGCGGCCCCCGGTACTCGAGCGCGTACAGCAACTCGCCAAATACCCGCGATAGGGGTGCGCGGTTGATCTCGTCCACCAGCAGCACATAATGATGATCGGGGTCGTTGCGGGCTTGCTCGCACAGGCGCACGAATACGCCCGGTATTACGGCGTATGTCACCCGACCCCAGGCGTCGACCTGCGGCTTGAGGCCCTCGATGAAGTCCTCGTAAGTAGTGGAGGGGTGGAACTGCACCACCCGCACGCGAGCCGCCCCGGCAGGCCCTCCGGTCACGAGAGAAGCCAGGCCCCGCGCCAGCCAGGTCTTGCCCGTGCCCGGTGGGCCGCTTAACACGATCTGACCCGCGTCCTCCAGCAGGTCGCGGGTCTCCTCCAGCATCTCCAGCGGCAGGCCGGTCAGCGCCTGTAGCTCGGCCAGGTTGCGCACGTTGGGCAGAGAGGGTATACCGGGGCGCAACGGAGGCTGTGTCGCGTCGTAGGCTGGTGCTTGCTCCCTGAGCATCGCCTGCGCTATCTCCGGCACGCCCTCCGCGGCATGACCGTCGCTGTCCTCGTACGGGTGGGTGGCCGCCTGTGGGAGCGCCGCGCCCGAGTCCACGGCAGCGAAGGCCCCGGCAAGCTCCGGGTTGCGCACTATCAGCAGGGCCTCCAGCGCGCCGTACTCCTGCTCCGACAGCCGGGAGAGGGTGGCGCTGCCCCGCTGCTTCACCGGCTCGGCGTCAGAGAGGGCGGGCACGGCCAGGAGGTCGCGCCAGGCTAGCGGCGAAGGCACCTCAAAGGCTAGTTGCACTTCGATCCAAGGCTCGGGCAATTTCGAATTTCGAATTTCCAATTTCGAATTTGTAGCCTGGGAGGTGTCGGTGATGATGCCTATGGCGCGGATGGCATGTTCGGGCTTGGAGACGTAGAGGACGATGGGGTCGCCTTTGTTGGCCGACTCGAAGTAGGCGCGGGGCCTGCCGCAGAAGGTCGCCAGCCCGGTAGCCATGAGCGACTGCCACTCGGGGCGGCGGCGGCGCGTGGTGAGCCACCAGGCGTTGCGGGGGGCGGGGGCGGGGTCGTCCTGGGTGTCTTCGGTGGGGGCTTTGGGTTTTTGGTTGGCGGCTGTGTCGCTCATGTTCCCTTGCATGTTACGGCAAGTGGGATGGTGACGCAAGAGGTGTAGATTTGCAACACCCCTCAAGTACGCAACGTAGTTAAGTGTGGCAGCGGTTGTAGATGTCTATTGATTTGGAGCACGGGAAGGAGTTACCAGGTTGAAGGATGGTATTTGTGTGAAGTGCGGATCCAATGAAGTCTACTTCGACCCAGTTGCAGGCGAATTGGTGACCGCGCATGCTTCTAACGTGGTGATGAACGGTATACCGGTGAAGAGAGGTTTCTTCAGCACATCGGTTGCCGTACTGGATAGCTACGTTTGTGGGCGATGCGGCTATGTCGAAAGCTACATTCTTGACAATCGCAAGTTGTTGGAGATTGTACAGAAGTGGACAAAAGTGGAGCGGAGTGAAAGCCCCCGGCTTTAGCAAGTGTGCTAATGACGCTAGCGCCAGCATGGTCGCCAGCCGACGCCCGGTGAATGAATTCACGGGCTACACTCTGCGAAGTCCCCGGAGGGGACTATTACTTCTTATTAGGTCTTGATAGATACTTCTAGATGAACCAGTCGGCTTTGCCTCAATAGGCACGTTTGCCGAAAAAGTAGGTGAGTTGCCCCAAAAGTGCCCCTCAAATTTAGCTGCTACCTTCCCACCCAAATCAATGAGCTACTTTGCAAGGTTCTCTGTCATAATATCTGCATGCTGATTCAGAGCATGTAAGAACCAGGGATTGCTCCTAAGTTTTGGAAGGACTAGCTCATATTGAGGAAAGGAAGCAACATGGCATCTGGTGATAATCTGAATTGCTTGCGATGCAGCACAGAGTTGCAATCCGTCGGAACTCATAAATTCCACACGGGCGGGAACAAAAATGCCTTGATACTGTTAGAGGGTCTTGGTCACTTTGGCACCAAGTTTATTCATTTCGATCTCTATGTCTGTCCTGGGTGTGGACATACCGAAATGTTCCTGAGCCATGTTGGTAAGGAGCACCGGCCACAAGCAGCCAAGTCTAAATGACTTTTGGGCAGATTAGTAGTTTGCCCCAAAAGTCAGTCAAATATCCTACTTTTTAGGCAAAGCCGAACCAGTCTGCCGCATGCAGACTTTGTATTGCGTAGCCCGTGAATTCATTCACCGGGCGTCGGCTGGCGACTATGTGGCTCTACGGACTCAATAACCGCCCTTGCTATCGCCTTCCTTGCACCCCCTAACCCGCTTGTGCTACTATAACCTGGCAGTCCCACGGCGCTAGAGTGGCGCGAGCCGTGGCATTCTTCTTTCCTCCAATTACGTACTGAAGCCCAAACCGGGCAGACGGAGCAGACCCTTTTATGCCTACCGACCCTTCGTCCCGCAGACGATTCGCCGTGCGGCGGCTTGCCAACCCGCGCATGAGGCGTGTCAGGTCGCGCCTGCCGCACCCGGCTTTTGTGGTCATGGCGGTGCTGATGCTGGCCTGGGTTGCAATCGCGCCCGCTACATTCAGCATGGCGCAGCAGGGGCAGCAAGGCTTCGCTAATGACGCTTTTCGGGCCAAGTGGGACCGCACGGACGGTCCGGTAGCTGCTGGGGCTACGTTACGGCCCTGGATATGGGGTCCGGCACCCGGCCGCACGCTGACCGAGCAGTTCGCCGGGTTGCTGGGCAACAACCACCTCGTGCAGTACTTCGACAAGGGCCGCATGGAGATAAACGACCCCAACGGCGACCCTGCCGACCCCTTCTACGTGACTAACGGCCTGCTGGCGGTGGAACTGATCTCAGGACAGATGCAGACCGGCCCCGACACCTACGAGAACCGCGGCCCGGCTACTATCAACCTGGGGGCCGACCCCGACGACCGCACCGCCCCCACTTACCAGTCTTTCAATGGCGTGTCCAACGTACCTGGCGCTCCCAACGAGCGGCGCGCAACCACGCAGGTGGGGCAGGTGGTGCGCACCGCTATCGACCGGCAGGGCCTCACGCAGCCGTGGCCCGCGAACCACCCCGATTATGGCGTGCGTATTGCTGCCTTCGAGCCTGCCACCGGGCACAACATCCCTAACGTCTTCTGGGACTTTCTGAACGCGGAGGCTGAAGTATTCGTGGCGGGTGACCTGGTGCCGGGGAGGTTGTTCGAGCCGTGGTTCGCCGTCACGGGCTTCCCTATCTCCGAGGCGTACTGGTCGTACGTGAAGGTGGAAGGGCGCTACATGGACGTGCTGACCCAGGCGTACGAGCGTCGGGTGCTCACGTTCCTGCCGCAGCTACCCACCCCGTTCAAAGTGCAGATGGGCAATATAGGCCAGCATTATTACGAGTGGCGCTACCTGCGCTCGGCCAGCACAGGCACTCCCGCCCCGCAACGGCCCATGCCCACGCCCACCGCCCCGGTGAGGGCACCGCTGCCCAACGTCACGATAGACGAAATTCACCCGCGCACGTCGCTGCTTGACTTGAACAGCAACTACTGCGTCATCACCAACCGGGGGCAGACGCCGGTCAACTTTACCGGCTGGTGGCTCGACAGCCCCAAGTGGACGGTGGTGGACCGCTATTATTTCCCGGCAGGCTTCACGCTCCCGGCGGGTGCCTCGGTCAACGTGAACGCGGGCGCGGGCACCAACACCGCTACCGACCTGTATATGTTCCGCACCACGGCTATGTGGGACGGGCAGCCTTACGACCTCGCGGTGCTGTACGACAACTTCGGCAGAGAGGTGAACAGGCTATTCCCGGCGTCCGACGTGGGCGCGCCTCCCGCGCCGACGGTACCCAGTGGCAACCAGACCGCTACTCGCGTGCCGGGTAGCACCACGGTGGCGACCGCCGGGGTGCCTACCAGAGGCCCGGCCACGACGACAACGACGACCGTGGTGCCGACATCTGGGGTACCCACCACCGAGAGCACGGCCCAGCCCACCGTCGGCACTCGGACCCCCACGGCCACGAGCACCAGGGGCACTACCACCCCGACCATGACAAGCACGGCTACTGCCACGGCCACGCGCACACCGTAGCGTGAAACGTGAAACGTGAAACGTGATGCGGCTAGAGTTATTGGGTACGTGAATAGGAACAAGATGGCGCTTACGGACCAAGCCCCCTCTTGTCATTCTGAGCGCAGCGAAGAATCTCGTCCCTCAGCACATGGTACCACCTTTCTACAGGTCAATGGGTGCGCAGAAAAGGGAAATACCTTCATGGAGGACGAGATTCTTCGCTCCGCTCAGAATGACAAGGTGAGGCTTGGTCCTGCTAAACCAACACTGTGGCATTCACGCACCAACTAACACAAGCCGCATCACGTTTCACGTTTCACGTTTCAGAACCCCGTTCCAGTAGCCGCCCACGTCCAGCATCGGCGGGCGCTCTACGTCGCGGACGTTGCGGACTTCCAGGGAGAGGTGGTCCTTCTCGAAGCGGATTAGCTTCATGGTGGTGTTGACTTCTTCGAGGAGGGCGGTGCGCTGGCGGCGTTCCACGCGGCCCATGATGACCTGCACGATGGCGAAGGCGGTGAGGGAGAGGTCCGACAGGGGCCGGTTGCGGTGGACGCGGCTTTCGAGGTTCACCTGGCCTATGGCGTCGAGGCCGAAGCTCTCCAGGATGTCTATCAGCATGCCCACTTCCACCCCGTAGCCGGAGAAGAAGGGTATCTTCTCCAGCACGCTGCGGCGGCCCGCGTACTCGCCGGCCAGGGGCTGCACCAGGCCCGACAAGAGGGGGAAGAAGAGGTTGATGAGCGGCCTCGCGGTGAGTTCTGTCACTCTCCCGCCGCCTTCTTGCTGCATGGCGCGCTCGGTGCGTATGGGCCTGTGGTAGTAGCCTTTGACGTAGCCGATGCGTGGCTCCCTCAGCAGCGGCCCCACCAGGCCGTACACGAACTGGGGCTGCATATTCACCACGTCGGTGTCCACCCAGGCCACGATGTCGCCCTTGAGCACCTGCAACGACTTCCAGAGCGCCTCGCCTTTGCCGCTGTGAGCGCCTTCCTCCGGCAGTACCTCCTGGTGGATGTAGACCGGCACCCCAAGCTCGGCGGCGATTTCGCGGGTGCGGTCGGTGGAGTTGGAATCGATCAGCACGATCTCATCGATCAGTGGCACCTCCTCCATCAGGGTCCTCTTGAGCACCGAGATCACTTCGCCTATGGTGGCTTCTTCGTTCAGCGCGGGGAGGCCCAGCGAGATGGTCACTCCCTGCTGGCGCTTCAACTCCAGCATGCGGCGCAGGTCCGAGAACTCGCCCGCGTCGAAGGTATTCTCGGCGAACCACTTGTCCACGAGCAGCGAGAGGGCTTCGGGCGCGATAGCGTGCATGCGGGCGCGGGCACGCGCGCGGGCGGCCTGGACCTCCGGCATGACGGGCGTCTTGGTCTTGATAGCCACCACCGCCGAGGCCACCCCCCGTGCTACGCCTTCGGTGAAGCTGCCCAGGTCGGCGGCGGCGCGGCCCCCGGTGCCCATGATGATAAGGTCCTGGCCCGCGGCCGCCCGGATGATGTTTTTCTGAGGGTCCTCGCCCACCACGAACGCCCTCTCGAACCGCCTGGCGCGGGGATTGTTGCGGCGCTCGGCCCGCTCCATCTCGTCCATGAACTCCGCGAAGGGCGCTTCCTCGGTGGCCCGTGCCAGCTCGGGCATCGTTTGCAGAACGTGCAACACCGTGACCTGCGCGCCCACCTCGATTGCCAGGTCGCGCGCCATCTCCATCGCGAGCACGGCCTGGGGGCCACCACGGGCGGGGAGCAGCACCTTCATCCCCTTGTGGAACGGCTTGCTTGCCTTGCCGCCCTGCGCGCCGTCTTCCTCGTAGTTAGTGGGAGGGCGCGCCCAGGCCACGTCGCAGGGGAGGGGGTTGCGCAGGGCTTTGCGGATCCAGGGGTTGGCTGCTTTGGTCAGGCGGCGGAAGGGGAGCAGGGCCAGCGCGCCGTCTTCGCCACGCAGGAAGTGGCGGGCGTCCTGGGCTAGCTCGCTTTCGGGGGCAACGCGTACGACGGGCGCTATGTGCACGTTAGAGGGAGTGTGTGTCGTCTGGCCCAGCTCGGCCTCGATTTCCGCGAGCGCGGTGAGGGCTTCGCTTTCTAGCTTCTGCCGCATCGCCTGGGCCGCCACCGAGTAGCTGCTTATGGCCTCACCTTCTGGCACGGCCAGGAAGCGGCACAAGAGCACGCGTCCGCGCGCTTCCTCGCTCCCGGCCAGCAGCACCCCCAGCCTCAGCAGGAACAGCCCTTCCGAACCCGGAGCAAAGTAGCCCTTCTTTTCGTCTGCCTGAACCAGGCAGTCCATCAGGATGACAACGGTATGGCCCATTAAAGCTCGATCCTCACGCCAAGAAAAACGCCGGTCGCACATGCAACCAGCACTCTTTTACATGATATGAGGGGTTATGGCAAGGAGACGATGGGCGATAAGAGACGAAAACGCAAAGACGCAAAGGACGCAAAGAACGCGCAAAGATTATGGTTGTTGTCTCATGCCTAGTATCCAGAAGTCACAGCAGAGACAGCACTGGGAGATAAGCACCCAAAGTTCCTACCCTGTCATTTCGAACGCAGTGAGAAATCTCGTCCCTCAGTACGCGGTATCCCT
>DASVVE010000051.1:0-79514 GCA_036386675.1 Chloroflexia bacterium
GGCGTCGGGGGAGGGGAGGGGCCGCACGTTGCTTAGCACCCCCCCAGTGAAGTCCGCCGTCCATAGACCGGCCAGCGACTCTACTTTCAGGCCCCTCAGGCTGTAGAAGCCCGACATCGCTACCTTGCCCGACGTGGAGTAGGCGACGTGCACGATCTGCACCGAAGCGGCATCGGCTTTGTCGAGCCACGCGGGGTCGAGTAGGGGGCCTTCGAGCGTACCGGGCGCGGCATGGAGGAACCCGCCCCGGTAGAGGGTTGGGCTGGCCGAGTTGCCGGAGGTATAGAGCAGGTTATAGGTGTAGCCGCCCTGCCCCGGCTCCAATTTGCCATCCGTCCATACGTATGACTTGACCGCCTGCTCCTGCGGTGGAGCACTCTCGCCGTCGGGGCGCGGGGGCGAGACCGCTGCGTCGTGCCCCACCAGCTTCACTAGGTTGCCACCGTCGGGGCGCACGGCGTAGATATCGGTGCTCTTGCTCTCGCCCAGCGGGGCCATGAAGGTGATAAGCTGCCTGTCAGGCGACACCGCGAGGCCCCTGGCACCCGTCATCTCATCCCCAAGCTCCACCAGCAGTTCGGGCGCGGCCAGGTTGCCCTCCGCGTCCAGCACGAGCCGGTAGATGCCCAGGCCGGAGGCTTCTACGTCTGCCAGGGCCAGTAGCTCGCGGTCGCTGTACCAGGCTATATCGTGAATCTCAGCACCGGAGAGGGACGGCTGCGCCCTAGTGGAGCCGGTCGCGTCGAGTTGCGCCAGGTTTAGCTCGTTGGCCCACAGTTCTAGCGAGGAGTCGGTAGTGGCGAAGGCCACCGTGCGGCCGTCGGGGGAGAGTGCGAATTGGCGCGTCCACCGGCTGTTGTAGCCCTTCCACACCGACATGGAGTTGGCCGGCTCTGTCGTGCTGACGGACCACAGGTCGCCGCCGTTGAGGAAGAGCACCCGGCCCGCCTGCCCTCCGAGCGACACATTGCGGCTCATCCGGCTGAAGAAATCTTGCGCCTGGCTCCAGCGCGACTCAAAGCCGGCTAATGGACTTTCCTTGGGAACGGTGAGGCGCAGGGTGTAGATGAAGTTCGAGTCGAACGCGTAGATTACGTCGGTGACTTCTGTCTCGGTGCCCCCGCTGCTCCTCAGCCAGGTTGCGCCGCCCTGGGTGCCTTCCAGGCGGCCTTTGCCGCCGAGCAGCGCCTGGTTGCCACTGACAGCGTCCAGGCCCTCGGTGTTGGGGTCTACGTGCAGGTTGATCCAGTAGGGCGCGTACTCGGTGCCGCCCTCGGTCCAGGGGTAGAAGTAGCGAGTGCTGCCGCGTGTGTGCGTCCACCAGTTCGGCGGGTACGAGACCATATAGCCATACGCCGGGTCGCGCAGCTGGTGCCAGGTCTCGCCCGATTCCAGCACGGGAGTTGCCTGCTCAAGCTGCAAAGTTGCGTCTTCTACGGTAGCCGTGCCGCGCACCGGGACGTTCGTGGCGGCAATGGGTGGGGGGCTTGCCAGCCCGGTCCTGATAGCCGGCACCTGGCTGTAGACCACCGAGTCGTCTTCGCTCGCCGTCATGGGGTAGACCACCGTGGCAGGTATGGTAGATATGGCGGGGAAGTCGGGATAGTTTGCTATAGCCTGGTTGTCGGGCCTGGTATTCGGTGCCTGCCGGCTGTTCATCAAGACCACGGCGATGATGGCGCATACTGCCATGCTAGCCGCCGCGAACGGGCTGGCAACTTCCCACAGCCTGCCCCAGGCGAAGCCCCCGCGCGCTCTCGATGACGTTGCGGACGGGCGCGCAGAGCCGGGCGGCGTCCACCTGTACCAGCTTCGTCGCCTGGCGGCCGCGTGCTCTTTGCGGCGGGCCTCTTCCTTGACGTTGCCAATCTCGCGGAACAGCCCGGCCCTCACCTCAGGCTGCGGGGCGCGCATGGGGGCCTCGGCAAATATGGCCGCGATCTCCATGTACTCGGTCATCTTGCGGGCGCACTCGAAGCACGCCACGACGTGGAGGTCCACGATCTCCCGCTCCTCGGGCGTGGCCTCCGCATCAACGTACTTCGATATGAGTAGTTGTACGTCCTCGCAGTTACGCATGGTGGAAATTGAATTTCGAATTTGGAATTTCGAATTGCGAATTTAGGAGGTATTCAACAAATTCGCAATTCGAAATTCCAAATTCGAAATCTAGGGCTGTTCCCCTTTCTTATATGCCTCGATGAACTTCTCCCGGCCCCTGTAGATGCGGACCGCCACCAGGTTGACCGATATGCCGAGCGTGTCGGCGATTTCCTTGTAGGCCATGCCCTGGTACATGTTGAGCACCAGGCAGATGCGCATGTCGGCGGGCACCGTGCTGAGGGCGCGCTGGATGGCGTCGCTCTCGGCGTGCCTCGCCGCCATGTCGGGGTACGGGGAATGCGGCTCCCACTCGTGTGAGAGGGGCACCCAGGTGATCCGCTTGCGGCGGCGCAGGGCGTCGAGCGCGGTGTTGGTGGCTATGCGATAGAGCCAGGGGGAGACTTGCAGCGTGTCGTCGGTGCGGGGCAGGGCGTTATAAGCCTTCAGGAAAGAGTCCTGGGCCAGGTCGTTTGCCACTTCCCAGTCGCCCACCAGCCTGTAGAGGTAGTTGACGATGGGGGCCTGGAACCGCTCGAAGAGGGCGCTGAAAGCCGCGTCGGAGCCGAGGCGGGCCTCCTGCACTATGGCGAGCAGCTCGTCATCCGGCTGGACGGCAGCCTTACGCTGCAAGGACTTATCGAGCCATGCCGCGGCGCTGGCCTGTATACTCATCAGCCGCTCTTCCCCTTGCTCGTCGTAATAGTCTTCGTCCCGGTCGTACCAGTGGTCCACGCGGCCCCTTCGACGGGAGGACGACGCTCAAGACTACCCGATTCATAAGACGCTTGGCAGCCCGCGTTTCTTACACCCCGTCTAAAGTACCTTACCCCATCCCCTATACTTAGTCAACGGAAAAGAGGCACTGTTCTCTTGCGCGGCAAGTAATTGACGGAAACGCCAAGACGCCAAGAACGCAAAGGACGCGCAAAGGTTAAGGATTGTGTGGATGGCACAGAAAGGGCCAGGGTACGTCATGACGTACCCTGGCCCTTCTACTTAGAACATTCTTCTTTATCTTGGCGCTCACTTTACGTCCTTGGCGTCTTGGCGTTTCCGTCTCTAAAGCTGATCGTTCTCGACGCGTGCTCTGGGCTGTTCGGGTAACGGCGTGGTCGGCTGGCCGCTGGGGCCGGGGGCGTTGTCCACGCGAACCGTGCCCGCGCCGCTGTTCATGTCGGTGCGCACGGTGGGTGTGCCTTCGTTACCGTAGGGGCCATAGCCGCCCTGGTATGGGTTGGCGGGAGCGCCGGGCTGTGCCTGGTAAGGCCGTGCGTCCTCCGGCGGCGTGGGCCGCTGCTGCTCCGGACCTTGCCACGGCTCCTGGTGCGGGTCGCAACCGCCGTGACGCCAGCCGCCATGCCCACCTCGACGTGTCGCCATGCAGACGAACAGGATCATCATGAACAGGAAGAAGAACGGAAATCCGCCTTTGTACGCTCCCCAAAAAAGCAGGAAACCTAGAACGAGAAACATTGTCATGTACCTCCCAACCTCTTGACCGGTCCACAATCCCCTTTGCCTTCTTATACGTCATGAACCTCCATTTTGTTGCGCCACTCCCCCATCGTCCATCCTTCGCAGGCTCAGGACCCATCGTCCATCGTCTATCGTCCATCGTCCCCTTCGCGAAACCCGCCCGCATCTTCCGCGTTGTTGTAGATAGAGAGTGGGTGCGCACCCCAGTCACACAACATTAGCAAGACCATTCAACACACAATCGGAGGCAGGGAAATGAAAACTAGACTATCCGGTACCCTCATGGCCGTGCTGGCCGGGGCCGGGCTGATATCCTCGGTGGCGGCGGCCGCACCCACGCCCGCGCCCCACACCGGCAATACCGTGCGCGCCATACCCTCGAACTTCGCGGACAGCGCCTTTCAGACCGTCTGGACGCGCACCGACGAGCTTGTAGACAACGGCAGCGTCAAGAGGAGCTACTTCTGGGGTCCGACGCCGGGCTTCCGCGCTTACGAAGAGTACGAGGAAGGGCCGGGCGGGCAGCACCTGGTGCAATACTTCGACAAGAGCCGCATGGAGATCAACAACCCCAACGGCAACAAAGCCGACCGCTTCTACGTTACCAACGGCCTGCTCACCCGCGAGCTTATTTCGGGGCAGATGCAGGTCGGCAACAGCACGTTCATCCAACGCTGGCCTGCCGAGATCAATATCGCTTCTGACCATGACGACTTGAGCGCGCCTACCTATGCCAGTTTCCGTTCCCTGGTGACGGATTATGGCAATAACAACAGCATCGGACAGACAATCGTAGAGGCGATAGATCGCAAGGGCGCTACCTGGCAGGACAGCAGGTACGGCACATACGGGGTGAAGTACGCCTACTTTGAGCCTGCCACCAGGCACAACATCCCCGACGTGTTCTGGCAGTTCCTCAACCAGAGCGGCCCCGTGATAGAGAACGGCAAGACAGCCAACGCCCGGCTGAACGACCCCTACTTCTACGCCACCGGCTACCCTATCGCGGAGGCGTTCTGGGCCAGCGTCAAGATCGCGGGTGTGGGCAACACCGCCGTGCTGATACAGCCCTACGAGCGCCGGGTGCTCACCTACGTGCCGACCGCGCCACAGGGCTTCAAGGTACAGATGGGCAACATCGGCCAGCACTACTATTCGTGGCGCTACCAGAACGCAGGTAAGCCCCAGGTACCCGCCACCCCCCCACCTTATCCTTCGATGACTGCTCGGGCCTGCACGACCGTGCCGGTACGGGGCTTCGGCAAAGTATGGGCCGACAACCAGAACCTGCCGAGGCTTCTAGGCTGCCCTAACAGCATGGAACGCGGCGTGACGGTGACTTACCAACCGTTCCAGCACGGGTACATGCTTGGCCTTATAGATTACGTTGGCTATGGCCCTTATGGCTCCAACACGATTATTGTGATGTTCCAGGACGGCACGTTGCAGCGGTTCCAGAATCCCTACGCTGAGGGCGAGGGGGAGCCTGAGATGAACCCGCCCGCCGGTCTACACGTACCCAAGAGGGGCTTTGGCAAGGTGTGGCGCGAAGGCACGGGAGCCCGCGTGCGGGAGAGGCTCGGCTGGGCCACAGCTCCTGAGACGGTGGCGGTCGCAACCGGCCAGGCACCCGGTCCCGGACCCTCCATGACGCCTACCTTACCGCCAGCCCCTACCGCTACGCCCACGGCGTTGCCACCCGGCTTCTTGCCTGGTGGAGGTGCGGCGCAGGAGTTCGAGCGAGGCATGATGGTCTACGCGGGGCCGAACGTCAAGAAGATATTCGTGCTCTATACGGCAGATGGGTCCGGCTACCGAGGTCCGCATGCTGCCGACCGTTGGCTGATGTTCGAGGATACCTTCCGAGCCCCTTAGAGGGATGGAGGCATTGGATAGGTTTTATGATCCAAAGAAGGACCTGGCGGCTGAATACTCGCCAGGTCCTTTTATCTACAGGTGATGTCCTGGCGGGGTGGTTGTTACGTCGATTGCACCTCACCCAGGAAGCCCAGTACCGCCCTGTTGAATTCCTCCGGCCTTTCCATGTTCGGTAAGTGTGCGCTGTCCGGCAGGACGACCTTTCTAGCACCTTCGATCTCGGTTGCCAGCAGATCGACCCCGCGCAGAATCTCTGGATGATCGAGGGCACCCACAATCAGGAGGGTGGGAACGCGGATCTCGTCTAGCCTCTCGACTGCGGGTGGTTCTAACCGGGCATCTGGTGGTGGCCCGGCTTTGGCCCACATCCCGTTCTCTATGGATATGCGGTTCATCTCCGCCGCCCGTTGTCGCACTGCCTGGTCCACCTGCTCCGGTTGCCGGAACATCCCATCTACCCAGATACGAATTTGCAGTTCCGAGCCGCGTTCCAAGTCTCCTTCTTGCAGAGCGGCTATCATCTCGAATAGGTGCGGTGGTGGTTCGCCCTGCAACTCGAAGCCGCCGGGGGTCGCGCAAACGAGCGTCAACGACAGGACCATCTCTGGGCGTTCGAGCGCAAAATCAAGCACAGTTCCCCCGCCCAACGAACAGCCCAGGAAGTGGGCGCGCTCCACCCCCAGGTGCTCCAACACGCTAAGCAGGTCCCGGCGGTTTGAAACAGGCTCATCCGGGGGCGACGACCGCCCGTAGCCTCGCATATCAAAGCGGATGACACGGTAGGCGCGGGTGAATTCGTCCCACTGGTCGTCCCACATCCTGCTGTCTACGAACCCGGCATGCACAAGCACCAGCGTCTCGCCTTCACCGGCTGTTTCGTAGTAGATCCTTCCATCGGGTAGCTCTATATACCCGTTTGTGCCCGCCTGCATCTCGAAGTCCTCCTCAACAAGGCATGATGCCCGCGAGCCATTATAGGTTAGATTGGCCGGAGGGCGCATCTGGCCGGAGACCTAAATCTACAGAGGTATTCGGTGTGACACAAACAGAAGATTGTTCCGAATCGGCGTCGAAGTTTGTCCGAAAGTTAGTGCCTGCCTGCCTGTAAGTACTTATGTTTTACTTACATAGCCGCGGAACAGGTATGGCCCGTCGTAACGTTTATCTAATCTGATAACCTGTGGTTTGTGCTAAGGGGTGGTCTTGTGTGCTGCCTTCTCTATCTCTTCGATCAACTGAGCCAGGGGTATGCTGCTGTACCAATTCGTAGCCATTCCATCAGCAGTGACAGTGTAGCGACCACGAAGCTTCAGTAAGGGGCGATTATCGAAGGTCTGCACCACATCCATAGGTTTTGTTTCATTAAGGAACAGCACTTCCTGCTGTCCCACTTCAAATAGGGTATCGTTATTACTTGATACTACAATCTTATCCTGCCCAACCTGTCCGCCAACTGTGAGGAACACTACTTCAGTACCAGCAACACCAGCGCCTGCATTCAACCCTTTGAAAGAGTTGCTAACCTGGACCACGACAGGTGTGAATATATAGTGCCTATTACCCGGATCCCTCGGGTTGGCTGGGCGCTTCCCATCGGCAGTTGTCCATTGTGCGGGGCCAACGTGCTTGATAGTGCCCATAACAACCAGATCGGACAACTCAGTGCTTTCCTCGATTGTGCTATACCCTAGTGTGGTATTGATATGTATTACATAGGGATCGGTAGGCAATGGAGTAGGTGGGATGTAAAATCCCCGTGTAGGTGTGTTGTTGAAGTCCTGGTCACCATTGGGTGGTACAGGGGTCATGGGAGGAAGAGAGTAGGTGGGGAAGGGAGTTGGTGGCCCCGTCTCACCAGGCTTACCTTGAAAGGGAATGGTCGCAGAAGGCAAAATCGGTACTTGCAGAGCCACGGACGAGGAGTCGCTTTGTCCCAGCTGTACCAAGCCTCGGCCCGGTTGACCTATCGTCCCAGTAAGTATGAGAGCCGCCATGATCGTAGTAAGCAACAGGAATCCTAGCCCTAGTGCTCTAAACAAACCAGCCTTCTTGAGTACTCGTGATGTGATAGCTTTCTCCAAACTCTTCATCTCTTTGTTGATTTGCAAAGCAAGATTTCGTAGCGGTGGCAGTGCACAAAATGCTTATCACCCATGCTGACTCTCCTCTATAACACATTATATATCGTTCTGAAAACGTGTAGAATATAGTTGGTCTATTATACATGTTAGTAGATCGGTTTGCAGCAATAAGATAATTATAGCTCCGAGCTTTCGCTGCCAATCAGCAACCACATTTGTAACAGTCAAACCTAAAGCTTGTCTAGTGGGCGGACTAGCTGCCTAGGTTGGTTGCGCTTAATCTTGACAACACCGTTATCAAGTTGTAATATATAATTGTGCGTTAGCACTCTCTACATTAGAGTGCTAGCCAGGCACGAAAGTTGCGGTTTTGACGCTGTAAGAAGGCTCGTGCTGCCGGGGAAAAATGAACTATGGAACAACTCCACGATAACAGCATATCCGAGCGCCAGCGCCAGATACTCTCCATCATCATCGAGGAGTACGTATCGCACGCGCGCCCGGTGGCCTCGGAGCAGATTGTAAGCAGCTACCACCTGAACGTGTCGTCGGCCACCGTGCGCAACGACATGGCCGAGCTTGAGCGGGCGGGTCTCATCGTGCAGCCTCACACCAGCGCGGGCCGGGTGCCCTCAGAGCGCGGCTATCGCTACTTCGTGGAGAACCTGATGCGCCCCAAGGCGCTGCCGCAGGACGAGCAGCGCAAGATACGGCACCAGTTCCACCAGGTGGAGATGGAAGCCGACGAGTGGGTGCGCCTGGCCGCCTCTATCCTGTCGCGCACCGTGCACAGCGCCGCCCTGGCGACCGCGCCCCGCAGCACAGCCGTGCGCCTGAAGCACTTCGAGCTACTGGCGATATCGGACAGCCGCATCATGCTGGTGTTGGTGGGTCACGACGGCACGGTAGCGCAGCAGATGCTCCACGTAGACCAGGAGTGGAGCCAGGAGGAGTTGAGCGCGCTCGCAAATCACCTGAACGGCGCGCTCTCCGGCAAGACCTCGCACGAGATCGAAGCCTGGGTGAACGAGCCTGCCAACTTGCAGAGCATCCTCACCATTGCCCCCAGCGTGCTCGTCACCCTCTCCACCATGCTAGCCAAGCTGGAGCGGCACGAGACGGCGGAGATCTATCATGAGGGTCTGGCGAACATACTTAACCAGCCGGAGTTCCGCCAGCCGGAGCGGATGCAGCAGGTGCTTGATCTGTTTGAGCACGGCCACGTCTGGACCTCCATCATCCCGTCGATAATAAACCAGGACGGGGTGCAGGTCATCATAGGCGACGAGGCGATGGGCGAGGGCATGCGGGCGTGCAGCATCGTGCTGGCGCGCTACGGCCTGGGCGAGCACCTGGCGGGCGTGCTAGGCGTGCTGGGACCGACCAGGATGCCCTACAGTCGCTCGGTGTCGTCGGTGCGCTACATGTCGCAACTGCTGAGCGATCTGCTCCAAAAATCGTACAACTCACCATTCTCAGGACAGGGGGAGACGCAAAGTGAATGATAACGGTGCGCGCGACCTTCGCGACGAGCAGGAGGCCGCGAGCTTAGAGGAGAACGAAGAGAATATGCAGGCAGGGGTTGAACCCCAGGCCAGCGCGGACGGCGGGCAGCGCGACCTGGCAGCCGAGTACCTGGACGCCTTGCAGCGCGAGCGGGCCAGCTTCCTTAACTATAAGCGCCGCGTGGAGCAGGACCGCGAAGAAGCCGCCTACAAGGCCACCGCGAACGTGCTCAAGAAACTGCTGGGCGTGGTAGACGACTTCGACCGGGCGGTGGCTCACCTGCCTGAGGAAGCGAAGAACGTGCCCTGGGTCGAGGGCGTGCTGGCTATCCACCGCAAGCTCAACGCCGTACTCGAAAGCGAAGGCGTGGAGAAGATAGAGGCACAGGGCCAGCAATTCGACCCCAATCTGCACGAGGCGGTAGCCTTCGACGACACCGGCGACGGCCACGAAGACACGGTAGCCGAGGTCTACGCCAACGGCTACAAAGTCCGCGACCGGGTGTTGCGCCCGGCGATGGTAAAGGTCTCACGCGGTTGAGGCAATTCTTAATTCTTAATTTTGAATTCTTAATTGGCGGGCATGCGGCGGTCAAGCGAGAGTTCAAAGTTAGGAATGAAGAGCGAGAGCAATTAAGAATTAAACATTAAGAATTAAGAATTAGGGAGGAATGAAATGGCACACATACTAGGTATAGACCTGGGCACCACCAACTCGGTCATAGCTGTGATCGAGGCGGGTGAGCCTACGGTTATCCCCAACGCGGAGGGTGCGAACCTCACGCCGTCGGTGGTGGCGGTATCTAAGTCGGGCGAGAGGCTGGTGGGGCAGGTCGCCAAGCGGCAGGCCATCACCAACCCGGAGAACACCATCTTCTCGATCAAGCGCTTCATGGGGCGCAAGTTCAACGACCCCATAGTGCAGCGCGACATCAAGCTGGTGCCCTACAAGGTGACCGAGGCCCCCAACGGCGACATCCAGGTGTGGCTGGGCGGCAAGGCTTACTCGCCGCAGGAAGTCTCCGCAATGATCCTGCAAAAGCTCAAGACCGACGCCGAGCAGTACCTGGGCGAGAAGATCACCCAGGCGGTAATCACGGTGCCGGCCTACTTTAACGACGCCCAGCGCCAGGCCACCAAGGACGCGGGCAGAATCGCGGGCCTCGAAGTGTCGCGCATCATCAACGAGCCTACCGCTTCGGCCCTGGCTTACGGCCTCGACAAGAAGACCGCTCCCGAGGAAGAGGTGGCCGTGTACGACCTGGGCGGTGGCACCTACGACATTTCGGTGCTGACCCTGTCGGAGGGCGTGTTCGAGGTGAACGCCACCAACGGCGACACCCACCTGGGCGGTGACGACTTCGACCAGAGGGTCATCGACTGGGTGGCCGACGAGTTCAAGCGGGACCAGGGCATCGACCTGCGCCAGGACCGCATGGCCCTCCAGCGCCTGAAGGAGGCCGCAGAGAAGGCCAAGATCGAGCTTTCGACCACGCAGAGCACCGAAATCAACCTGCCCTTCATCAGCGCCGACGCGCAAGGCCCCAAGCACCTGAGCATGACGCTGACCCGCGCCAAGCTGGAGCAGCTGGTGGGCGACCTGATCGACCGCACCCTCCCGCCGATGCGCAACGCGCTCGATGACGCCAAGTTCAAGCCGGGTGACATTGACGAGATACTGCTGGTGGGCGGCCAGACCCGTATGCCCGCGGTGCAGCAGAAGGTGCAAGCCTTCTTCGGCAAGGAGCCTCACAAGGGCATCAACCCCGACGAGGTGGTGGCCGTGGGTGCCGCTATCCAGGCGGGCGTGCTCAAGGGCGACGTGAAGGACGTGCTGCTGCTCGACGTGACCCCGCTCACGCTGGGGCTGGAGACGCTGGGTGGCGTGGCTACCCCGCTCATCCCGCGCAACACCACCATCCCGACCAAGAAGAGCCAGGTCTTCTCGACCGCCTCCGACAACCAGCCTAGCGTGGAGATACACATCCTGCAAGGCGAGCGCCCGATGGCTAGCGAGAACAAGACGCTAGGCCGCTTCATCCTGGACGGCATTCCCCCCGCGCCGCGTGGCGTGCCCCAGGTGGAGGTCACGTTCGACATCGACGCCAACGGCATCCTGAACGTGTCGGCCAAGGACATGGCTACGCAGAAGGAGCAGAAGATCACGATTACCGCGTCGTCGGGCCTGTCGAAGGACGAGATCGACCGCATGGTGCGCGAGGCCGAGTCGCACGCCGAGGAGGACCGCAAGCGCCGCGATCTGATCGAGGCCCGCAACATGGCCGACAGCCTGGCCTACAATGCCGAGAAGTCGTTGCGCGACCTGGGCGAGCAGGTGCCCGCCGAAGTCAAGAGCGAGGTCGAGGCGAAGGTGCAGGCGGTGCGTGACGCGCTCAACACCGACGACACCGACAGGATCAAGTCGGCCACCGAGGAGTTGAACACCGCGATGCAACAGATCGGCCAGGCGATGTACGCCAAGCAGCAGGCCGACGCGGGCACCCGCGGCCCCGGCTTCGACGGCATGGGCGAGAATGGCTCAAGCCCCAACGGCACCGGCCCCGAAACCCCCCGCCGCGAGGCCGAGGAAGGCACCGTCGAGGGCGAGTTCCGCGAGGTGTAACTTTTAGGACTGAGTGATGAGGACTGAGGACTGAGTGGTATAATCTACTCAGTCCTCTTTTTATCCTACAGCTAACAATACACGATTAACAATACACGATCTTTAGACATGATCCTTTTGTTGTGCTAACACATTCAGCATCCCATACAGCACCTGGAAGAACTATGCTAACTAGAATATGTCTGCAATGCACTAAAGAATTCCAAACTTATCCATCAGACAATCGCCGCCTATGTTCTAGGGCTTGTGCTGACAAGGCTCGGCAAGTGTGGAGCAATTGTGCTAATTGCGGTAAGTCTTACCGGCAACACAACGAAGGAGGGGACAAGTATTGTAGTCGTCAGTGCTCCGGTCGAGCTAATCGTAGCTATAGTGGTGGCAAGAAAGTATGTGCGGTCTGCGGTCTTACAAAACAGGTGAGTGAGTTTCATAAGCGCGGAGCATATTATAAGTCTGTGTGTAAGCCCTGTAGGCAAATTCAGAGTAGGATTGAGAGGAATGGTACACCGGATCCCAAGAGGTTGATTTACCCTCTGATATTCGATGAGAAACGGGGTGAATACATAAGAGAGTGCAATGACTGTCATCTGGTTAAACCAGTTACTCAGTTTTACTCGCACGCAGTTAATGGGTCTCAGCCGAATTGCAAAGCGTGTTATAACCGCCTCCAGCGCCAACGGCGTGAAAATCGAAGCAAAACTAGCAGACGTGTTCATCATATCGAACATCTTACGGAACTGGGAATAGATGTTAAACGGTGCTCCAAGTGTGGTAATCTGAAGACATTAGCTGAGTATTATCAGCGTAGTAATGGTCTACCAAGTTCCCTTTGTAAACTCTGTGAAGCTGCGAAGCGTAAAGAGTATCGGGCAATGAATCGCACCATTATAGTGGCACGCCAGCGAGCATACTTTCAGGCAGATGCAGAGAAGTGGCGGGAGTATCATAGAGCGCATAGAGCAAAGAACCGTGACAAGTACCGGGAATACTCCAACGCGAGAAGGGCACGATTGCTGAATGCCCCAGCTATTGAAAAGATCGACAGAGCAGTCATCGTCGCGCGAGACAAGTCTACATGCTACATGTGCGGCAGGATTTTGCGCGAGAATGAAATCACTTTAGATCATAAGGTTCCACTTGCAAGAGGTGGTACTCACACCAGTGACAACCTAGCTGTGTGCTGCCGAAGATGTAATTCGCGAAAAGGGGTTCGGCGCGTTGAGGCTATGAAGGCAATCCTATCAGATAGAACCCCTGGTTAAAGTGCTACATAACATAAACCAGTACTCGGCTCGCTTTCAGCCACAATAGGCAAGAAGGGTCAGCGTGATCTCTAGACCCGAAGCCACAATCGAAGACTTGATCAACTACCCCGATCACGGCAGGGCTGAACTAGTGTGCGGCAAAATCGTCATGATACCGCCTATGACCGGGCGTGCATCTTGTGCGGTCTCGTAGATACTTTTCAGCCTGAAGCAGTACGAGAAACAGATGCGTCTAGGCTATGCACTTCCCAGCAAGGTCGGCTACTTAGTGGACCTACCGCATCGGAAGTCATTTTGCCCCGATTGCTCGTTCGACAGTGGCCCGTTAACGCCAGGGCTGCCGGTTGGTGCCCCTCTCTTTGCCGTTGAGGTCTGGGATATTGGAGATTGTAGCTGCTTCACGGAAGACGAGTTTGCAGCCAAGCGCCGCGACTATTTTGCGACTGGTACAGAGGTGCTATGGGACGTGGACATACGGCGTGAAGACGTTGTGCGCGTCTATCGCAAGAGCGCCCCGGACGAGCCTACACTGTACCACAGGGGCGAAGTAGCGGAGGCTGAACCGGCGTTGCCAGGGTGGCGCTTACCCGTTGACAAGCTGTTTGGAACAAAATAGAGTAGGCTGTCCGACACTATGTTTATGAGGAGCCTAAAATGGTCGACCTGACCGACTTCCGGTTCGAGCCTGACCTGGCCCGCGCCGCCACTATGCCCGCCCGGTGGTACATCGAGCCGGAGTTCCTGCGGCTGGAGAAGGACAAGATATTCGCCCGCACCTGGCAGGCCGTGGGCCGCATTGACGAAGTGGCGCGCGTGGGCGACTTCTTCACCTGCGAGGTGCAGGGGGAGCCGCTGGTCGTCACGCGGGGCACCGACGGCGTGCTGCGGGCCTTCTATAACGTCTGCCGTCACAGGGCGGGCAACGTGGCGGCGGGCAAGGGCAATCGCAAGTCGCTGCAATGTCGCTACCACGGCTGGACCTACTCCCTCGACGGCCGCCTGATGACCACCCCCGAGTTCGATGGCGTGGAGGACTTCGACAGGTCCTGCTATGGCCTGCACCCGGTGCGCGTGGAGACCTGGGGGCCGTTCGTCTTCGTCAACCTGGAGCATGACGCCGCCCCGCTGGCTGAGACGCTGGGCGTCATTCTGGCGGAGACGGCCCACATCCCACTTGCCGGGATGCGCCCGGTGGAGAGGCGCGACTACATCATCGACTGCAATTGGAAGGTCTACATCGACAACTACCTGGAAGGCTACCACCTGCCGATTGCCCACCCCGGCCTCTACCGCGAATTGGACTACGAGAACTACAAGGTGGAGACCCACCGCTACCATTCGCGGCAATTGGCCCCTCTGCGCCCGGTGTCGGGCAACGGTGCGGGCCGACGCTACTCCGAGGTCCAGCCCGACGAAGAGGTGCTCTACTACTGGATATTCCCCAACTTCATGGTGAACATCTACCCCGACAACATGTCCTCCAACATCATTCTGCCCCTCGGACATGACAAGACGCTCACCATTTTCGAGTGGTTCTTCCACGAAGGGGGCGGCGGCGAGGCCTGGGAGGGCGTGCAGCAGGCGGTGGCCTTCAGCGACGAGATACAGCAGGAGGACATCGTCATCTGCGAGAACGTGCAGCGGGGGCTGGCCTCGCGGGTGTACGACCAGGGTCGCTTCTCGGTCAAGCGCGAGAACGGCGTGCACCACTTCCATTCGCTGGTGTACGAGTATTTGACGCGTTGAGGGCGCCTTGCGGGGAAGTATTGAAGGGAGGAGCATGGCAGCTATGAAAACGACGGAGAAGAATAAAAGCAAAGTCAGACTTGCCGTGCTGTCAGGAGTGATCACCCTGGTCCTCACTTTGGTGGCCGTAATGCTCAGGCAGGATGTAGGTCCAAGCGAAGCACAATCACAGGAAGGTTTGAGTGCCACGTCTGTGGTTGTGGGTCAGACTCCCGTCTCAACGGGTGCGAACAACATAGGCAGAATGAACGCCCCGCCTCCAGTTACGAGGCCGCCACTATCCACTCCACAAATACCGCAGGCATTACACCGCGCCGGTTTGAGACCAGGCACGATAATCGCCCACAGCAGAATAACCTCCCCCCTCAAGAGCGCATTTGCCTCTCCTTCAGTCGCACCACTTCACACTACAGGCGGCGCGTTGGGGTATCTTCTTGAAGAAGTACCTATTGAACCGCCTATCACCATAGAGGATCGCACCTACCGCAAAGTGTGGCGGCTTACCCTCGTCGGAGAGTCTTTCATCACCGGTATAAGGGGCGGTGCATCTGAGCAGCACCTGTCGGCACATATCTGGATTGATGATACTTACGTTGGCATGGCCAACGTTGAAAGCGAGCATTACCAGTCGCTGGTAATCATTGATCATACTCTGTTGCGCCAGGGGGCACGGATAGGGCTTTTCTTGCCGTTAGTCCCAGGGGCACCAGGATCGTGGCAATCGCCATCTAGCCCCGAAACTTACGTTGATGAGCCTTTAGACCTGTCCAAGCCCGTAGCGCCATAACCCGCAGGGCCGTATGGTATACTGTAGTGAACTGCTAAGTCACTGCACCTGTATGCATGGTGCAGTCCTTCGTTTCGCCGTCCTGCAAAGACAGGGTATAGGAAGCTAACATGCTAAAGCTCAACGCCTCACAACTGGCCCTGACCGCTATTCTTGCCCTCGCGTTCGTCCTTGGAGTGGGTGTGCTGTCCACGCAGGCCAGTAACAACGGGCAGCGGGCCGCAGGGGCGCTCAACCTGCCGAACGCGGTACAAACGGCCCCACCGCCTATTGGCACGTATCCACCACCTGTGCCGTCTTACCCTCCTCCAATACCTTCTCGCTATCCGCTTAACACGCCCACAGCCAAACCTACACGCGAACCCAGGCCAACGGCCACACCTCACCCCTGGCTCCGCTATGTGGAGGTACTTCCTGGGGAGCAAAGGTAATCAACCGGGCCGAACATTAGCTGGCTGGTCATTCCGAAGCATAGATGTTTCAACTGATGTGAACATTAGTTATGCCACAGATTCTAGGGGTGGGAGTCTATGAATGCTGATAAGCCTGACTTCTACCTGGCTGCAACAGAAGTTCACGAGTTGCAAGAACCTGTGAAGTGCTGGCGGGTCAAGAGGTTACGCCGAAAAGCGCGCTGGTTCCAATACTTTACTCTACGACCAGAGCTTAGGAATGACTACCTGCTTATAAAAACTGAACCAGCTTTCCATATTGGTGACAGAGCTACCAACGAGATACTAGTCTCATCAAAGGGGCCTACTCTATTCCCTATAACGGAGTGGCCGGTGTTCGTGTACGTGCTCGAAACAGCTGTACCTAACCTGAAGGATAGACAAGATATCCTGGATAGTGAACTGCGGGTCGTCGACTGGGCTGGCCTCTTCCCTACGGAAGAGGATGCCCGACGTTTCATCTAATGATCCGCTCTGAACGTTGATCGAAGTAACCTGCCCACGGTGTTTAATACGTGGTTCTTTAGAAGTAGATATCTGAGGCATCGTCCCGCGCTATGCTCAATGGGATCTATGTGGCGCAGCGGTTATCCAGTACAGGTCGGCAGCGATTTGGAACTCATTTCAAAACAGGGCTACTATAGTTACCTCATAGATTCGCCCCCGCCTTCTTCCCCTTCTGAGAGAACGAACATCCCACGGCCTGAGTTGTACCCCCAGAAGTGATACAAAGTGGCTCGTCAGGCTATATTCAGTAGCCAAAGCAGGCCATTTTGCCTTATACTCTCTAGCGACTACGCGCCGGTGTGCACCCCCCCTTGCAACGCTCTCTTATACTATATAGAGCGCGAAAAGTGGGACCCGAAACCGGCACATTTTGCGTACCACTTTAAGGTATACTATAGGATGCTATAGTGTGTGCTACGTGGTTGTTTTTGAGCCGTGCACTATTTCTTATAACTTCATCACCCGGCATCCAGTTCAACCCAGTTTCCAGGCTTAGACAGGCTTTAGATAGGAGTTAGGTATGCTGCTCACAGCCGCCGAGGTCAGACAGTTCAAGTCGATTGAGGACAGTGGCCCTGTAGAGATCGATCCTAATGTGACGGTGCTCGTAGGCCAGAACGAATCGGGCAAGACCGCCTTTTTGCAGGCGCTGCACAAGTCGCGGCCCGTGGACAAGACCGAGTTCAACCTGGTCGAAGATTTCCCCCGCAAGCGGCTCAACGCCTACGTCAGGGAGCACGAGGCCAACCCCGCCGTTGTCACCGAGCTTACTTATACACTTAAGCCTGACGAGATCGAGCAGATCAACCAGTCGCTGGGCTTCGACCTGCTGGACGAGCTTAGCTTCGTAAGGCAGCACCGCTACGACGGCACCTCTTCCGTGACCTTGCAGGTGCCGGAGGAAGCTTATATCCAGCACAAGGTGCGCCAGGCCAACCTGCGGGACGATCTCAGCAACCGCCTCTCGGAGGCCGGTAGCATCCGGCAGCTTATCTCCATGCTCGATGCGAGCGCCATCGACACCGACAGCAAGGCCCTGCTCCGCGACCTGAAGGACACCTTCGCCAAGGTGCCGGAGTCGTGGCCCAGCATGCTCAACTACCTGCTGTGGGCGCGTGCGATTGGCCCCCGTATTCCTCGCTTCCTCTACTTCGATGACTACTACTTGCTGCCGGGCAAGATCAACCTGCCCACGCTCCAGCAGCATGTCGAGCGGCAGAGTGTGGCCGAGGAAGACAGGACGGTGCTGAGCCTCCTGCGCATGGCCGAGGTGGACCTGACCCAGCTTACGATAGCCAACGGCTACGAGAGCGTCAAGGCCAAGCTGGAGGCCATTTCCAACTCGATTACCGACAAGGTGTTCGAGTACTGGAAGCAGAACCAGGAGCTTGAGGTCGAGTTCGACATCCGGGAGGACCCGCACGACGCGCCCCCCTTCAACCAGGGCAACAACCTCTACATCCGCATCCGCGACCGCCGCCACCGTGTGAGCGTGCCGTTCAGCCAGCGGTCGAGGGGCTTCGTCTGGTTCTTCAGCTTCATCGTCTGGTTCGACTCGATCAAGCAGCACCTGGGCACCAACGCCGACCTGATCTTGCTGCTGGACGAGCCGGGCCTGAACCTGCACGCCCTGGCCCAGGCCGACTTCCTGCGCTACATCGAGGACCTGGCGCGGGACCACCAGATCATGTACACCACCCACTCGCCTTTCATGGTGCCCACCAAGAGGCTCTATCAGGTGCGCACGGTGGAGGCCCGGGAGGAAGGCTCGGTCATCTCCAACAAGGTTGGCGAGTCGCAGAACAAGACCCTCTATCCGTTGCAGGTGGCGCTCGGCTACAGGCTGACCGAGAACCTGTTCACCGCCGACCGCAGCCTGCTGGTGGAAACCCCCGCCGACATGCTCTACCTGAAGTACTTCTCGGCCCTGCTCGACAAGCAGCGCCGGACCGCCCTGCGCAATGACGTTACGGTGGTGCCGATGGGCGGCCTGGGCAGGCTCTCCACCTTCATGGCCCTGTTGGACGCGGGCGAGGCCGAGCTTGCGGTCCTGTCGAGCAACACGGACCATGTTAGCGCGAACGCCAACGGCAACGGCGACACCACGGGTGGCGACCATTCCATGTCGGATACGCTCACGGAGCGGCGAGTGATCAGCTACGCGATGTTCCGGCCCGAAGAGAAGGCTACCGGCAAGAGCGGCGGCAGCAACGGCAGCAGCAACGGTGCTGGGACTCTGACCGCCTCCGCTGTAGGTTCGACCACCAGCGTCGAGGACCTGCTGTCCCCCGGCCTCTACCTGAAGCTGTTCAACGCAGCCTACAAGGAGGAGCTTGGCGGTCAGACGGTAGACGAGCGCGACCTGCCGCCCGGTGACGGCATCAGGAGCCGCCTCTCGCAGTACGTGCTGGAGAAGGGGCTGCAACTCAGCCAGTCGGGCATCTACGACCCCTACATCGTCGCCAGCCACCTGGTCTCCAACCCCCTGCCGCCCAGCAAGATAGACGCGGGCACGCTCAACCGCTTCGAGCAACTGTTCCAGGCGGTGAACGACCTCTACTCCACCCCTACCCCACGGTAGCGGGCAGTAAAACAGGCAAAAAGCAAGAGACTACTACGGTTAACTGCCCCGTAGTAGTCTTTTTGTGTCGTGATACTAAGGTATGGCACGCTTCTTGAGTTATAAACAGGCGGCAGTACGTTTTACAAACACGAACACTACTAACCGGACACGATTGATTAGAGACGTACAAAAGGAGAACTAAAATGAGCGATGGTTTTGGTGACAAAGTACAAGGCGGCGCCAAGGAGCTTGGCGGCAATATTCAAGAGGGCGTAGGCCGAGCTACCGGCGACCGCGACATGCAGGCTGAAGGCACCGCCAACGAGGTAGAAGGCGCGGGCCAGCAGGCAGTAGGCAACGTCAAGGATGCTGCCGAGAACGTGGGCGATGCCATCAAGGGCGCTTTCCGCGGCAACGACTAAGACGTCTAATAGCTGACAAGATTGGGTGCTAACAGGCATCCGGTCAAGACATACAGGAGGCTAGTACATGAGCGTACTAGCCTCCTGCGTTATATAGATCTCTTAACCTGTAGCCCTGGACTCCTACAAGCAGGCTGGGTGCAAAGTGGGATACGAGGACCCTCTCCCATTTTGTCATTCTGAACGCAGTGAAGAATCTCGTCCCTCATGCAGGTATTACCCTTTTCCTGTGGGGAATACTAACACGAGGAAGGGTGGTATTTAGTTGCTGAGGGACGAGATTCTTCACTGCGTTCAGAATGACAAAGTGGACCTTTTGTCTTCCTATCCAGATATACATCCGCTCTGTACCCGCCAGAGGTTGAGTAGCTTTAGCTAAAGTTGTATGATATTGAGACAGAAATCGGTCGTGCGCGTATATACGGGCATGGCAGCAGGGCCGGGCAATGGCACATCTATTGCCCATCGGTAGCAGAGCTAGATAAAGAGTGACAAAGGTAGAGTATGGCAGCGACAAGACGTGACTATTATGAAATCCTGGGCGTGGCCCGCTCGTCCACCACGGACGAGATTAAGAAGGCATTCCGCGGCAAGGCCCGCCAGCTTCACCCCGACGTGAACAAGGAACCCGACGCCGAGGCCCGCTTCAAAGAGGTGAGCGAGGCGTATGAGGTGCTCATCGACACCGACAAGCGCGCGGCCTACGACCGATTCGGGCACGATGCCATCAGTGGCATGGGAGGCGCGGGCGCGGACCCGTTCGCGGGCTTCGGCGGCTTCTCCGATATCTTCGAGACGTTCTTCACGGCGGCAGCGGGCGGCATGGGCACCCAGACGGGTCGCCGCCGGCAGCAGCGTGGCGCTCACCTGGCCTACCGCCTCACGATAGACTTCGAGGAGGCCGTTTTCGGCAGCGAAAAGGATATCGAGGTGCCGCGCCTGGCTACCTGCGCTCGTTGCGAGGGAAGCGGGGCCGAGCCGGGCACCACCACCGAAACCTGCCCCAACTGCGGCGGTCGTGGCGAGATACGCAGGGCCCAACAGAGCATCTTCGGCCAGTTCGTATCGGTGGTGCCCTGTGAGCGTTGCGGAGGCGAGGGCAAGGTGGTGGCGACCCCCTGTACCGAGTGCAAGGGCGAGGGTCGCGTGCAGGAGAGACGCAAGCTGGCAGTAACCATACCGGCAGGCATAGACGACGGCTCGCAAATCCGGCTGTCGGGCGAAGGCGAGGCAGGACCGCGCGGCGCACCGCCCGGCGACCTCTACATCGAGGTGAACGTCAGGCCACACAAGCTGTTCAAGCGGGACGACAACCAGATACTGCTTGAGTTGAACCTGAACGTCGCCCAGGCGGCGTTGGGTGCCGAATTGCAGGTGCCCACCGTGGACGGCGAGTTGGCTAGCCTCAAGGTACCGGCGGGCACGCAACACGGCAAGGAGTTCCGCGTCAAGGGCTACGGCGTGCCTTACCTGCGCGGCTCCGGTCGAGGCGATATGCTGGTGCGCACCAATGTACACGTACCCACCAACCTGAACGACGAGCAGAAGCGCCTGCTGAAAGAGCTAGCCCGCACCTTCGGGGAAGGCGACGCCCAGCCGGGCATCGAAGGCCAGCAAGAGAAAGGCTTCTTCGGCAAGATCAGGGACGCACTTAATGGGTGAAACGGGGTTCTGAAACGTGAAACGTGAAACGTGAAACGTGATGCGGTTTGTGCTATTTGGTACGTGAATAGAGGCAGCCTCTGTTGTAGGACCATCCACCACCCTGTCATCCTGAGCGTAGCGAAGGATCTCAAGAAGGTGGTGTACGGATGTTGTTGGCTTGCATGAACGGAGTTGCTGATATACGACTCTTGAGCAGGGCCAACATCTGAGATCCTTCGCTTCGCTCAGGATGACAGAAGGGGCTTTGGTCCCCCAATGCAAACAGCCACCGTTCACGTACCAAACAGCACAAACCGCATCACGTTTCACGTTTCACGTTTCAGAACTCTGTTTCAGCACCTCCTACATCCTCCGGACCTACGTAGCTACATCTAGGGTCCGATGTTGCTCGGAAGCGCGCGTGATACGATAGTTAGCGGCGGACCACAGCCGACCCTCAATTGCCGCCTGTTGCCTGTGGTCCGCCGTTCCTTTTAACCCCGAAAGGACAGGCCAGCACTTTGGAGACACAAGCCGCTTTTACAGGGCGGCCCTATCGTGGCGAACCCGACCTGCCCGCGATGGCCGAGCTTATCAACTATATCGGCAGAGTAGAAAATCTCGACGAGAGCACTTCCCCGGACGAACTGCGCCAGTGGTTCTCCTCCCCAAGCGTAAACCCGCAGAAGAATATCCGCGCCTGGGAAGATGCAGACGGCAGGCTTGTCGCCGTGGCGCTCGTCATGACCCTGGCTCCCACCGAGACCTCAGCCGATGGGCGATTGCTGTACTACATACACCCCGACGTTGCACAGAGTGGTCTTGCTGACGAGGTAATAACCTGGGGCGAAGGCAGGCTACGAGAACACGGGGCCGGGCTGGGCTTGCCTTGCAATCTCTATAGCGGCGCGCTGGAGAGTTACACGAGCAACCGGGAGGCGTTGGAGCGTAACGGCTTCACCATCGCCCGCTACTTCTTCGTGATGCACCGGCCACTGGACGAGCCGCTGGAAGAACCGCAGTTGCCCGAAGGCTTCACGCTCAGCAACGTGGCAGAGCACCCGGACATCGACCGCTACGTCGAGATGCACAACCTCGCTTTTATCGACCATTGGGGCTTCCACCCGATGCTGCCCGAACGCCGCGCTCACCTGTTGAAGGACCCTCAGTACAAGCCAGAGGGAGGCCTCCTAGCCATCGCCTCCGACGGCACGTTCGCCGCCTACGCAGACTGCTACATAGACGCCGGTCACAACGAGCGCGCAAACAAGAGCGAAGGCTGGATCGGCACGCTGGGCACCCGTCGGGGCTACCGCAAGATGGGGCTGGGGCGTGCTATGCTCTTGGCCGCGCTCCACTGGCTCAAATCGCAGCGCCTCCAAACCGGCGTGCTCGACGTAGACGCCGAGAACCCCACCGGGGCCTTGCGTCTGTACGAGTCGGTCGGCTTCCACACCATCAAGACCGAGGTGGTGTACTGCAAAGAAGTGACGAGTAATACGTAACACGTAATGAGGTTTTAGGGACTCTGTGCCCTACGAGCGGCTGTGTTGCTTAGTGCGACCTTACGTATTACGTGTTACTCCCCACTCCTGTGCTATAATGGACCCACGCCGAGCGTAGGTATTCACAGGAGGACGGGATTGAGAACTCTGCTGGTCCGTTGGGCGGTGATTGTCATCGCGGTGTTCCTCATAGCGTGGGGCCTGCCCCGGTTGGGCCTGATGGCAGAGCCGATCATCAGCTACGATGATTGGATTACGCTGGCGATCTTCGCGGCGGTGCTGGCCCTCCTCAACACCTTCATCCGGCCAATCGTAGGCCTCCTTGCGCTCCCCATAAACTGTCTCACCTTTGGCCTATTCAGCATAATCATCAACGCGGCCATGTTCGCGCTCGCCGATGCCCTCGTGGAGGGTTTCCACGTGGCCGATTTCTGGGCCGCGCTGCTCGGTGCGGTGGCTGTCAGCGTTGTGGGTGCGCTGGCGAACATGATTACCGGGGCACGTTAGCCGCTACCATGCTACTCGACCACATTGTCATCCTCGTGGACGACTTGGACCTGGCGAGCCGCGACTACACGGATTTAGGCTTTTCGGTGGTAGTTGGTGGGAAGCACGCCGACGGTATCTCCCAGAACGCGCTCATCGCCTTCGAAGACGGCTCTTACCTGGAGCTGCTCAACTTCCTCTCTCCCCCACCCGAGGAGCACCTGTTCGCGAGGGGCGGGCAGTCGGCGGAAGGGATCGTCTCGTACGCCCTCCTCCCTGATGACATCGAAGCTGATATAGCCCGCGCTCGCCGTCACGGCCTCCACATTCGCGGCCCGAAACGAGGCGGGCGGCTGCGACCCGACGGCCTGGAGATTGCCTGGCAGTCCGGTCGCACCGACTACCCAGCACTTCCGTTCCTATGCTCTGACCTTACCCCCCGCGACCTACGTGTGCCCCACGGCCCCGCCCAGAGGCACCCCAACGGCGTGACGGGCATAGCCGAGCTAGAAGTGCTGGTAGACGACTTGGACGAGGCGGCCCGGCTCTACGGCGCGCTCCTGGGTGACACGGCGGAAGTAGCGCGGGAGTACGGCCAGCACTCACAGGATGTAGTGCGTCTCAGGCTGGCGCGCACCACGCTGACCCTCCACCCCGCCCGCAACATGGCCGAACAACGCCGCCTAAAGTCGCACGGCCCCGGTGCCCATGCGCTCACCTTGCTGTCCACCCATGCAAGTGATAACAGCCTGGACATTGAACTTACTCATGGAGTAGAAATCAGGGTGAAACAGAGTTCTGAAACGTGAAACGTGAAACGTGATGCGGCTCATGTATAGGGTACGTGAATAGCGAAAAGCTCGCATCGTGGAACCGAATCTCCCCCTGTCATCCTGAGTGTAGCGAAGGATCTCAAGAAGGTGGAAAGGGATGATGCTGAACACAGGCACAATGTTGCTGAAGGTCCGGTACCGCGACACAACCGGCATCTGAGATCCTGAGCGTAGCGTAGGATGACAGGGGGGAGCAGGGTTCCGTGTAAGAAACAGAGTTGCATTCACGTACCTTATTGAGCAAACCGCATCACGTTTCACGTTTCACGTTTCAGCAACGGAGTGACCATGTCTACACCCTACCCACGCAATCCGGACGACCCACGCGCTCTAGTGCCCTTCAGCGAGGAGCTGCTTGACGAAGTCGGCAGGGCAGCGGAGCGCAGCCCGCGCAGGCGCAGCATCATCCGGCTGCACGAGCATGACGACACGATGCAGCGCATGTTCAACGCCATACGCACCGACAGCTACGCCCGCCCGCACCGCCACCACGACCCCGACAAGACGGAGGTGTTCATTGTCCTGCGCGGTACGTTGCTGGTGGTGCGTTTCTCGGACAACGGCGCGCCTGTCGAAGGCGTGCTCATCAGGGAGGAAGGGCCGGTAAGGGGCGTCGAGATACCTACCGGGGCCTGGCACACCATCGTGTCGTTAGACAATAGCACGGTGGTATTCGAGGCTATGCACGGCCCCTACGACGCGCACAGCCACAAGAACTTCGCGCCGTGGGCACCCCCCGAAGACGACCGCAAAGCCGGGCTGGCCTTCATCGCCAACCTGCGCGCCCATTTCGCCGCCACCATACCCGAAGTGGCCGCCCTGAACACCCTGGCCGAAGAAGACAAGGATGTGTTCTGAGTAACACGTAACGCGTGATGCGTAACTGGTAATGCGTAACTCGTAAGGATAAGTTGCGTGACCTTACCGCGCCCCTTGTGCGGGACCAAGCTTCCCCCTGTCATCCTGAGCGTAGCGAAGGATCTCAAGAAATTGGGTAGGGATGCTGTTGAATTGTAAGCCACAGAGGCCGCGTGCCGGAGGTTCAGAACAGGGGCAGAAGTAACATCTGAGATCCTTCGCTACGCTCAGGATGACAAGGGTAGGCTTGGGTGCTGCAAACCTATAAGGTCCGACGATCATACACGCATTACGCGCATTATTCCTACCGCATCACGCAAGATTACTCGCGAATGGAGCAACGAACTTGAACGAGCAGACAGACCCTAACAGCAAGATGGCCGATTGGTTCAGGCGAATGGCCAAGGACCAGTTCGAGGGTTATTCACCCCTGTATGACCGGCTCGCACTCGGCGTTGCGGACGACCCAGGGGTGCTTGAAGTGGTGAGAGGTGCGGCGCAAGGCAAGCCGGTAGTGCCACTGCTCTTGCTAGGCTCTGTGCACTACCTGCTGCTCAAGGGAGCCGAGCACCCCCTGGCCGCCTTCTATCCCAGCGTAGTGGGCTACGACCGCAGGCCGCAAGACGGCGACCCCTACCCCGCCTTCCACGACTTCGTGCTGCAAAATCGCGGCGAGGTCGAGCGGTTGGTGCAGACCAGCATAGTGCAGACTAACGAGGTGCAGCGTTGCGCGTGTCTGCTGCCGGTGTTTGGGTTGCTCTATAAGGAGGCGCTCAAGAGGCCGCTGGCCCTGGTGGAGGTTGGTACGAGCGCGGGGCTACACCTGCTGTGGGACAAGTATGGGTACAACTACGGTCCCGACCTGCAATTCGGTGACGCCAACTCGCCCGTGCAACTCAGTTGCGAGCTTAGGGGTAAGTTCCGCCCGCGCATGCCGGAGCCGTTCCCTCATGTCGGATACCGGGCGGGGATAGACCTCGACCCGGTTGACGTGCGCGACCCCGACCAGGTGCTGTGGCTGCGCGCCATGATCTGGCCTGAGCACCAGGAGCGGGTCGAGTTGTTGGAGAGAGCGATCAGTATTGCAAGGGATGACCCGCCTACGCTCCTGAAGGGAGACGTGTTCGACCTCCTTCCCCAAGCGGTGCAGAACGCGCCCCGCGGTACAGCCATCTGCGTCTACCACAGCTACACCATCAATCAGCTACCCAAAGAGGCCCGCGAGCGCCTGACCTCGCTGATTGGGGAACTGAGCCTCGACCGCCCCATCTACCGCATCTCGCAGGAGTGGCTCGGCGGCGAGACGGCGCAGATAACGCTCATGCGCTACGCCGGCAACACCTACGAAGAGCAGCACCTGGCCGACTGCCACCCCCACGGCCGCTGGCTCGAATGGAAGCGCGGTTAAAGCACAAGACGGGACGCATAACGCCCCATCTCGTGCGACCAGGAGGAAAGATAGTCACAGGGATTTGGAAATTGGAATTTCGAATTGCGAATTTCGAGGATGTTCAGCTAATCACAAATTCGCAATTCGAAATTCCAATTTCCAAATTCGTACTTACCTGTCCCGCCAGCTATCTACCATGTACTTGACCGAGGCGATGTAGCCGGTGGGATCGTTGCGGTCGGCGGCGGGGGCGTACACAGGCACTATGGCATCCACCGTGCGCAGGCCCCAGCCGTTGATGTAAAGGTCTTTGATCAGCAGGTACCAGTCTTCCATACCGGCTTCCCAGCTTGGGTAGCTGCGGTAGCCTTCGTAGCTCGCGTAGCCTTCGGTCCAGCGGATGTTGCCGAGCGATTTGCTGAACCGGGCCACACCTTTCGTACCGCAGCCGCTTTCGTGTACGAAGAAGGCCAGCGCATACGCCGGGTTGATGCCGTGCTTGACCCCCAGGTCGTAGAGGGCCTGTCCTAGCCCCGCCGCCGGAGAGCCGTACTGCCTCAGCACCTTCTCTATCTGCTCGACGCTCAACGTGGGAGCGCCCATCACCTCGTATGAACCTGCGGGAGCCTGTACTTGCGCGGGAGGTGCCGGTTGCTCGCCGGGGGCCGTCCCGGAGGTCGTGTCGATCACCGGCGCTGCATTCTGCACTCCCACTCCGGCGACAGTGCCCGGCACCACGTCCCGGTAGCCGCTGAAGCGAAGGCCAGGCGACCCCTCTCGCGCCAGTACCGGCCCGGCCAGCACCAGCATCACGATCATGACTACGACCACGAGCGCCGCGAGAACCCCATTGCGCACCTGCCTACCTCTGACCACTCCCGGCGCGTATTCAGCTTCGTAGATCGGGTACGGCTCGTACGCCGTGGGGAACAGGGTAGAGAAGTCCGGCTCAGGCTCGTGCTCGACGTATTGCACGTACTGAGGCTGAACGTGTCGCTGCTCCTCGACAAGAGTCTGCCGAGCGCGTGGAGCCAGCACGTAGAGTAGTTCTTGTTCTCCTAACAGCCGGTATGGCCCACTCTCCCTTTCAGTCTCACCGAACAGCTCCTCTTCCACCGTGGCGTAAGCCACAGCCGCCGCCCGGCCCATTACTGGCCCTCCGGGGCGAGGCCCTGCGCGTCGTTGACGGGCGCGGCGGTGCGAGCGGTGAACGCTTTGAATATGGCGGCTTGCTCCTCGGGTGTAGTCATCTTGAAAGCCGCCCCATCGTTCAGGTAAAGAAGCTGCTCGCTCTTGACCGATACTACCAGGTCCGGCTTACCGTCCACGTTCACGTCCTGCACGTTCAGCAGCACCGGGGTGAGGTCTTCGCCCTGTCCGAACAGGTAGGGGCCAACGATAGCCGTAGCCTTCGTGCTGTCGCCGCCGGGCAGTTGCAGGATAGTCACCCGGCGGTTGAGGTTCATCGCGATGAAGTGGGAGGGAGAGCCTTCCGCTTCGCTATGCCCCACGTAAGCTTCCATCTGCGTGGTGCGCGGGCGACCATACTGGAAGTCGTCCAGCTTCACCTGCGTCCAGTTGACGGCGGCGCTCACCACCACGTACAGCGCCAGCACAGCGATCATCGCGCCGACCGCCATCGCCAGGGCCTTACCCTGCGCCTTGCTGAGGGACACGCCTTCTCTCGGCGCCCGCTCGTGCTGCCGCTGCTGGGGGTGGGCCTGGGTCATCGGCACGGCCGCCAGCACTCGCTGCGACATTGTGTGGGCGGCCGCCGGGTTGTACTGGCGCGTGGGGGCAGCCTGGGGCCTGCGGTTGTTGGGCATCGCCTGAAGCTGAGGCCCCCGCGCATAAACTTCCTCGTCGCTCAACGCGTCGAGCGGCAGCCAGTTGTTTTTACGAGGGCCGGGTAATCCAGCCGCCTCTTCCCAGCTTAGAGCTTCCGCGTTCGCGCCCCGTGTGCGTGTGTTTGCCATCTCTCTAGCCTCCAATCTGTCTCTGTAAAACTCTGTACTAACTCAGCTCTCAAAAAACTAACGTGCGAAACTTGACAGTCTAGTTGTTCGAGGTGTACGGTAGGGAAAGGAGCGCGCAGTGCGGTCGAAGCAGTCCGCCAATGAATGAGTCGGGATCCGCGATAGCGTCTGACTCCTGGCGGCTGGCGACGTACCACTCGTCCTCATTGGGCATATTGATCACCAGGAGGGCCGGGGTGTCGCGGCGAACGAGTCCGCGGGGTGCGGTGCGTTCGGCCCATATTGGTGCGCTGCTGATAGGCTGGTGCCGGTTGAAGTGGGATTTCACAGTGTGCCTCCGGTATTTAGAACATTAGTTCTATATCTGATAGGCACATCATATTTTAGAACATAAGTTCCTGTCAAGGGAGTTTTCCACAATTCTGCGAGCAATATTCTGCACAGGAATCGAAGGCCACAACCATATATTGGGTACGATTTGCATATCCAACGCCTATTTTGTGCCTGCGTGGGGTGCGGGATCGCACAGGCGTAACATATCGGAATTAGAACAAACCTCGCAGCCGAAGTCTCAAACCCCCATAGGAGCCTCATGAAAAAGGTCGTCTTGTTCGACTTTCACAACACCCTGGCGACCTGCGATAGCTGGCTGGAACTGGAAATTAGAACATTGCCCGGCCAGGTCATGCTGCAACTGGCGCGTAACGGCAGCATCGAGGACGTGTCGCCCCGCATGCTGAACGAGGCGGAGAGGCTGTTCCGCGAGCTACGCCAGGAGGTGCGGGATAGCGGCGTCGAATTGAGCGCGGTGGAAGGCGCGCGCCGGGTGCTTGGGGAGATGGGCATCCGGGTGCCCGGACCTGAGCTTGAGCACGCGGTGGAGACGTTGGAGTACGCCTGCCTGCCTGAGGTCGCAATGGTAGAGGGGGCCGACCGCGTGTTGGAGTGCCTGCGCAATGACGGCTACCAACTGGGTGTTGTATCGAGCGCGGGCTACCCCCAGTTCGTGGCGTTGGCCCTGGAGAAACTTGGCCTGCGCACCTTCTTCAGCGAGATCGTCACCAGCGCGGGCGAGGGCCTCTACAAGTCCAACCCCGAAATCTTCCGCCTTGCCGCCAGCCGCCTGGGAGCCGAGCCGTCAGAGGCCATCCACGTAGGCGACCACGCCATCTACGACGTGCAGACCGCCAAAGCAGCCGGTCTGTCCGCCATCTGGTTCACCGCCCAGGCCCGCACCACGGCTCGCCTGCACAACCAGCCGTGGGACCAATCCGCGCAAGCCGGGGCCGCAGCCGACGTTGTGGTGGACCACATGGACGAGCTATACGAGGCGGTAGTTGGGCTAGACGATAGACGATAGGCGCTGGACGATGGACGGTTGCACAGGATTGTGGCCTCGCCCTGGTGCTGTTGGCGGTCCTCTAACGTCTATGGCACCCCAAGCCACCCCTTTGTCATTCTGAACGCAGTGAAGAGTCTCGCCCTACACCGGGATGTTTCCTCTTTCTTACGTAACTATGTTGCTCTAGGAAAGGGGCCTCTTGGGTGCAGAAGGACGAGATTCTTCACTGAGTTCAGAATGACAAAGGGGGAGTTTGTCCTGGTGATGAGAAAATGGGGCTGCACTACCAGTTCATAGGGTGTGCGTTATTGCAATCCCATCCTGTGTACTGCGTCAAAACACCAGCGGGTAGACGTGTGGCTCCCTCATGTCGAGGAAGTTCGCCAGCGCCCACAGGTAGAGACTCAGTGCTGCCAACCCGGCTAGCACCAGCGCCGTGGCGGCTTTGCGCCAGGTCCAAACGCGTACCTTCGGGTGCCGCCCGCCCTCCACGAAGACTGCCAGGCTTAGACCTGCTAAGAGTGCCACCGGCGGCCAGATGAAGAGCATAGGGCGGATGGGGAGCGCGGTCAGCAGGCTGACGGTAAGGAAGAGCACGCCCGCGAGCACCCAGACCAGCATCACCCACCGGAAGCGCTGCCGTGCCTCTGGTGATGCTTCAGGGGGCGAAGTAATGTTGTTCGGCTCTATGGCAGGCTCACGCTTGCGGAACAACAGCCACAGGCCCACCGGCACCAGCAACAGGGGCAGCAACCCGTAGTCGCCCAGCACGCCGTGGTACACCGTCAGCCTTATCATGTCCAGCAGGCGGTCCACGTCGCCCACGCTTGAGAGCGTATCTGTGAACTCTACTTCTTCCCCGCGCTCCACGGCGGCTTGCCCGAAGGAGCCGAGATAACGCGAGTAGTACAGCACGAAGGCCAGCAACCCGGCTGTCGCGAACGCGCCCGCAATCAGCAGCACCGACCTGTAGCTGCCGTTGCCCGCGAACCGCCTCAGTGCCAGCAGCGCGAGCACGATGCCCGTGAGCAGCGCCACGCTCCACACCAGCACGCCTGGGTGCGACAGCAGTAGCACGAACGTGAGCGCCGCCAGCCCCAGCCACACCCCCGGCCGCGAGATGCGTTGGTAGCCTGCCAGCACATAGGCAACCACCGCCAGCAGCACCACCAGCCCGAACAAATTGGTCTCGTGCGCCCACCAGATGACGAGCAGATTTATTGGCAGCACCACGTACAGCGCCGATGCCAGCAGGGGTGCATAACGATAGCCGCTCATATATCGCTTCGCCAGGTAGAAGACGCTGAAGACGGCGCTGAGGGCGAAGAAGGTAGGGGCCAGGAGCAGCAGATTGTAGGGATCGCGCACCAGGAGGCTGAAGGGCAGGAGCAGCACGTACATGGCCGGTGGGTAAAATCCCTGGCCCACTCCTGACACTACGTAGTTCTCGAAAAAGAGGTTCCCGGCCTGCACCTCATTGAAGCGGTGCAGGTGAAATAGGAAGTCGTGCGGCTCGCTCTGGGGGTAAAGTAGTCCCGCCCACCCCAGCATTAGCCCAAACGCGAATAGGCCAAACAGCATTCGGCTCTCGCCACTCCCAGGCATGAAGTTTGGCAAGCCCGCACGCCTGTATGCCCACGTCACGATTGGCCGAGCAAGAGCCAGGGCGATAAGGGTAAGAGCCACTGCCAGGAGCAGGTCAGCCGCGTAGAAAGCTATAGCAGGCCGGGCGAATGCGTACACCAAGCCCATGACCAGGACTGCGACCATGCTCATTGCAAGTCTGCTTCGCGTGCCAATATCAAGCAGGAGAAGCACCAGGTAGAGGCACATACCTGTACCCGCTACGTAGAGCAGATGGTAAGCAGGAGGCAAGATTAGTCCGGGGGGATCGCCCGGCTCCAGGCCCAGTCCAGTAACAACTACCCCAAGCTGTCGCCTGTCGCCGGGGGGTTGGAAGCTCTCGGTGGTGATGAGCAAGTCGAGGTCGCCCGTGGCCCGGCTGACCAGCTCTGGCGCGACCGGCACCTCGAACCTGCCGATTGTGGTGCGCACGTCGAATACGGCGACCAACGCCCCGCGAGCCGTAACCCGCACCTGCTTTTCCGGCCTGGGGTCGAGGCCGATGGTGCCCATGTGCATGACCAGCTTGAGCGGTTGGCGGCCAGTAGCGGGGAACGTCACCGTCGCGTAGCCGGACATCCAGCGGAAGGGGAATTGCTCGCTCTGCTCAGGTTGGTGCCAGCCGTCGGTGAGGTAATGCCGGTCGAATGAGCGGTCCATGCTCACCGTGTACGAGGGCTGCGCCTGGTATGCCACGAGCATCACCAGCCCCGCCCACACGCCCAGCGCCAGCAAGGGGAGGCCAAAGGAGGCAAGCGCCGAGAGGCGATTGGGGTTGCGGCTCATCGGCATACAGTATATACCCCTACCTCGGTAGGCACCAGCAGGGTAGCCTGGCAGCCAGGGGAGACGGCCATGTCACAGGTGCGATGTTAGCACCAATAGTAGCCTTTATCATTACGAACGCAGTGAGGAACCAGTTGGGTAGAGAAGGGGCTAAATTGTGATACACCGGGTCGTACGGGTCCCCTTCCCTTCACTCAGCAGAGAACGACTGCCAGCTGATTCCTCACTGCGTTCGCAATGACAATACTTCCTCGGTCTCGCATGTTGGAGCGCATGAACTGTCTAGCAAATACGTTAGCACTGTCAGCCTAGTAATTCGTCAAGTTCAGGTCGAACAGGTGCGTAACGTCGCTCTCAAGCGGGAGGTTCACCTGCCCATCGTAGGTTACGGCTCGAAGGGTGGTTTGGTCCAGGTAGGCGAACATGCCGGGGCCGAGGTTAAAACTGAAACCGTCGGATGGCAACGGGCGCTGGTCTATATCTCCTAGATACTCGTGCCTGTGGAGTAACCTGGCCGGTATATTACCCGACTCCAGGTCGGAGAGTGGCACGGCGTACAATTCAACTGCTCTGGGTTGCGCCCGGCGATCGTGATTGCGTATCAGATAGATAAGCTCCGACGCCCTCTGCCGCAGCAAGGCAAGCGAAGTCGTTCTAGCAATAGCCTGGCGCGCCACTACCGACGACTTACCCGGGCTGATCCTCACCCCCACCAACGTCTGTTGCGCCGGAAAAGGTGGAGATACCGTGTTGACCGAGCCGATGCCCCACAGCACCAGGTCTGGTCCTGCCGTGGAGACAACGTCCCACCATATCCTGCCGTTGCCCGTTATGCTCGCCTCGGCATGTACCGCATGTGGGCCGTCCAGGTCGGCCACGCTGACATAGTTGGTGAATGATATCCATTGGGTAAGCAACATCTTCCCGGCGAAGGGACCATCTTCAAGTAACCGGGCCTTCATATATTGCAGGCTATCCACGAGCACGCCGTTGATGGCCTTTACTGCATTCTGCTGCATCACCACGCGCGCCGGGTCCACCCCGCTCTTATCGATCATGATGAGCATGTGGTCTTCCAGCATATTCCCCGCCGAGTTGTAGGTAGTCAGGAAGACATACCTGCCTTCGTCGCTGAAGCTGGCGTTTACGAAGCCGCCCTGGTGGTTGTACAGCAGCTTGTTCTCGCCTTTGGTAAGCGAGTTGAGATAGAGCGCCACCGTGAAGGTCCCATCTTCGTGCCGGGTCCAGTTCGCCACCAGCAACTCGTCCCCGTTGCGGTTGTACTCCATGAGCGCCACGTTCATGCCGTAGTAAGTAGGGTTCGTGCTGCGCATGATCTTACTGCCGAAGGCGTGGTAGGTAATCTGTTGGATATTACGGATCTTCTGGCGCACCGGGGAGGGATCGACCGTAACCTGGGCCTCTTCGCCGCTTGAGCGCACGTCCCACAGCCTGATGCCCCAGACACCCTCCCGGTTCCACTCGAACCAGTCATAATCGCTCAAATTGAAGGGCAGCTCGCGATAATTTACGCCCAGGGCGTTGCCTCCGGTGTCGAACGTAGCCACCATCAACTTACGTCCGGCGATTGATCTGCGATGCTCATCGAGGTCCGAGGGGTTGGGGTGACGGCTCGGCTGGGCGGGGGGCACCCAGTCTTCTACCGGCGCATCGTACAGTATATGCTCAGGGGTGCCTTGTCCCCAGGGCAGGCTCTGTTCGTCGCTATCCTCCAGCCACACCCAGCCAGATTCGGCCCTGTAATAGAGGCCCGGTGGGTCGGCCTTTGGACGCATCACAATGGAGCCAAGCAGCGCCTCACTGTATACCTTCCCTTCTGCCTGCTCCTCCATCGAAGCCACGTCCCGGTAGCCGGGTTGCACCTCTTTTACAGCCCTCAACTCCTTGAGAGCGGCAGCCCACCGCTGGCTGTTGAAATGTTCCACCGCGAGGTTGTAGTGCTCATCGCGCTCCCGCACGCGGTTGGCAGCCGCCTCGGCGCGCTTCCCGGCGTCTCGATAGTCCTCGGCCGCCGAAAAGCGGGCGCTTGCCTCGTCCCAGTCGAACTGCCGCGCCGCCTGCTCGCCCAACCTGTAGTTGCTCTGCCGGTACTCGGTCTGCCACCACTGCATGCCTGCGAAGGCCAGCACCCCCAGCACCAGCAGCATGCCGATGACGAACTCGCGCGCGTAAAGCGAGCCGGACTTAGGTTGCGGCTCAGGGTCAAGCTCCTCCATCACGGAGATGCCTATGTCCTCGAAGTCTTCCAGGTTGTCGAAGCTGTCACCATCGTTGCGGTAGCGACTCATGGCGTCCTCCGATTAACTATACACCCAAAGGGGCGAAGCAGTTCCGGTTCTGAAGCGTGAAACGTGAAACGTGATGCGGTTTGCTAAAGAGGGTTCGTAAATGTTGCAGGCTCCGCGCTACGGGACCAAGCTCCCCCTGTCATCCTGAGCGTAGCGAAGGATCTCAGATGCTGTCTCTACCCATGTGTTGAACTTCCAGCACCAGGGGTCGGGACTTTCAACATCATCCCTCTTCACCTTCTTGAGATCCTTCGCTACGCTCAGGATGACAGGGGGAGCTTGGTTCTGCAACAGGCGCAGCCTCACATTCACGTACCCTGTTCAGCAAGCCGCATCACGTTTCACGTTTCACGTTTCGGCCTTCCGATTGACGCTACAAGCCTACTTTTGCTATAGTGCGTGGAACTAACCCAATTAGAACGAGGTACAAGAGGTACTTATGTGCGCCAAAGCTGAGCAGAAGGAATTCGGGCAGGGCATAGCCGACTTCGAGACCGATTTTCCGCAGTGGTACATCGACGTGGTGATGAAGGCCGAACTGGCGGAAGACGCCCCGGTGCGCGGCTGCATGGTCGTGCGGCCCTACGGCTTCGCCCTGTGGGAGAACTGCCAGGCCAATCTCGACCGCCGCTTCAAGGACACGGGGGTGGTCAACGCCGCCTTCCCGCTGCTCATTCCGCAGAGCTTCCTGCTCAAAGAGGCCGAACACGTAGAGGGTTTCGCGCCTGAAGTGGCCTGGGTCACGCACGGCGGCGGTGAGGAGCTAGCCGAACCGTTGGCGGTGCGCCCCACCTCCGAGGCTATCATCGGCCCCATCTACTCGCGCTGGATACAGTCGTACCGCGATTTGCCCCTGCTCATCAACCAGTGGTGCTCGGTGTTCCGGTGGGAGAAGCGCCCTCGCCTCTTCCTGCGCACCGCCGAGTTCTGGTGGCAGGAAGGGCACACGGTGCACGCCACCCACGACGACTGCGAGGAGCGCACTCGCCTCATGCTCGACGTCTACCGCGCCTTCCTGGAGGAAGAACTGGCTATCCCGGTGGTCCCCGGCCAGAAGAGCGAGAGCCAGAAGTTCCCCGGCGCGCTCCGCACCTACACGGTTGAGGCGATGATGCAGGACGGTCGCGCCTTGCAATCGGGCACCTCGCACAACCTGAGCGACCACTTCGCCCGCGCCTTCGACATCATGTACCTCAACGAGCAGAACGAGCGCGTGTACGGCTGGACCACCTCCTGGGGCATGTCCACCCGCATCATCGGCGCGCTCATCATGGTGCACGGCGACAAGAAGGGCCTGGTGCTGCCGCCCCACGTCGCCCCTTACCAGGTGGTGGTGCTGCCCCTCTGGCGCAAGGACGAGGAGAAGGCGGAAGTCATGGCCGCCGTGGATAAGGTAGCCAACTCGCTCAAGGCCGCGGGCGTGCGCGTGAAGGTGGACGCGGACGACAGCAAGACGGTCGGCTGGAAGCACAACGAGTGGGAGCTACGCGGCGTGCCCCTGCGCATGGCGATTGGCCCCAGGGACGTGCAGAACGGCACGGTGGAGCTGGCCCGGCGCGACAAACCCGGCAAGGAGTTCAAGGAGTACCCCAGCATGGACTCGCTGGCCGAACGGGTGCCCCAGCTACTGGAGGAGATACAGCAGAACCTCTACCAACGAGCATTGGAGTTCCGGCAGCGCAACACCCGCCACGTAGCAGGCATGGAGGAGCTAGCCCAGGCCATCGAGGAGCGGCAGTTCGCGGACGCCTTCTGGTGCGGCATGCGCGAGTGCGAGGACCGCATCAAGGAGGCCACCAAGGCCACCAACCGCTGCATGCCCCTCCACCAACCCGGCGACACTGGGCGTTGCGTAGTCTGCGGGATGGAGAGTAAGGTGCACGCTATCTTTGCCAGGGCTTACTAAGCAAATTTGGGTTCGCTGCCACGTGTTGGTACGGTGCTGCTTTCACAGGACCAAAGCCCCACTTTGTCATTCTGAGCGTAGCGAAGAATCAGGTGGGTAAGGAAGAAGTTGTATTACGGCACGTGAGTAGCCTTGCCGACCTCATCCCTTAATTGCAACAGAGTCAGACTGCCACCTGATTCTTCGCTACGCTCAGAATGACAAAGGGAGACTAGGGTACTTGTGTCCGATAATTGGAAGCTAGTGCGCGACATTAAGGAAACCAAGCTAGAAACCGGGTAGCACGTCTTGTTAGATAAGTCCAATTCTGGAAGCATGAGCATGAGGGGTGGGACACAAGCCCGCCCCTTCACCTTTGTTGCGCTGGCTGTGTGCGCCTTGATTCTCCTGGCGGGCCTCCTCCCACGCTTCCCCTCCACGGCCACCCTCTCCCCAGCACCCTCTCCAACTCCTCAAGTGGCACTCCCGAACCCCAACTCCAAGATTGGCTTACACACGCGCCTGACCGACGAGCCGGACCTGGAAGATATACGGCGGGAGTTTCGCATGTTGCGCGAGATGGGCGGCAGCTACGCGGTCGAGTTCTTCCCCTGGGCCTACATCCAGCCCCACGACAGCAACCGCTTTGATTGGGAGCACGCCGACCTGGTGGCCGACGCCGCGCTGGAGAACGGCATCACGCTGCTGGCGCGAGTGGACGGGGTGCCCAACTGGGCCAAGCCGGAGGACACCACCTGGCGCTACCTCGACCGGGAGCACTACGACGACTACGCCGACTTCGTGTTCGCCTTCGTGCAGCACTTCAAGGGCCGCATCAAGCACTACATCATCTGGAACGAGCCGAACACCGCCGCCGAGTGGGGCCAACGTCCGCCCGACCCGGAAGCCTACGCTGAGCTACTCAAGGTGGTGTACGCTCGAGCCAAGCAAGCCGACCCCGAAGCGGTTGTGATGCTGGCGGGATTGGCCCCCAACCTGGAGCGTGAGGGCAGCCCCAACGCCATGAGCGACCTGCTCTACCTGGACCGCCTCTACCGGGCGGGGGCCGCGCCCTACTTCGATGCCGTGGCGGTCCACTCCTACGGTCTGACCGCCCCGCCCGACGACCCGGCCAGCCCGCAGAAGGTAAACTGGGCGCGCACCGAGGAAATCTATCGCGTGATGCAGCAGTACGGCGACGGCGACACGCCTGTCTACATCACCGAGGGCGGCTGGAACGATAGCCCGCGCTGGTCATACGCTGTGAAGCCTTACCAGCGGGTGGAGTACACTGTGGAGGCGTACCACATGGCCGAGGAGAAATGGCCGTGGGTGCGGGCCGTCTGCCTGTGGGCCTCCCGCTTCCCCCGCCCGCAGTACACCTACTTCGACAACTATTCCTTCCTCACGCCCGACTTCATCCCCAAGGCTGTGTACCTTGAAGTGCAGGAGTACGCGGAGAACAGGAGCCGTTAATGGCACCACCGGAAGATACTCTCATCCGGGTTTACAGCCGGTCGATCTGGGGAGAACGGCTCGTTGGTTGGGTCGCGGTCGATGGCTACACGTATCGAGCACGCTGGCTGAGGCAGGCTAAGAGGCTCAACTGGTCGGTGAGCAAAAGCGGCAAGGTCTACCTGTGGGTCGGACCCTTCAAGGGTCTGGCTGGCTGGGTCGAGCCAAACGGCAGAATCTACGACCGTTACCTGCTGAACTATGACTACGAGCGCATCAACAGGCCGGGGCTTTCGGGGTACGTAACCCTCGAAGGTCAGGTCTACAGGTTGGGTCTGATAACGAAGAAGCATATCGGCAGAGTGGAAGGCACGGAGGACATAGACGTTATGGGTGGTTTAGCTCTCCTACTCGTGCTACGAAGATAACAGCGCTAATATGCCACGATTCTTCCTCAACATAGCCCTTGTCCTCGCCCTTGTATCGCTATCGGTGCTGGTGTGGCTGGGGCAGCAAAAACCTCCCGATCGCTTTCTTGAGCGCATCACGCAGCGTGGCACCTTACGCGTAGGTATCGACCCAACCTACCCTCCGTTTGATACATTGCGGGAGGGGCAGGTTGCAGGTTACGATGCCGAGTTAGCAGAGGCGATTGCCCGCGATCTAGGTGTCAAGGTGGAGTTCAGGACGCTGGCGCTCGATACGCTGTACGACTCGCTGATTGCGGGTAATGTAGATATGCTCGTCTCCGCGCTGCCTCCAATCCCGGAGCGGCAGGCTGACGTGCGCTATTCGACGCCGTACTACCAATCGGGGCAGGTGCTGGTTGTCAGGGAGGGTGAGTCTGCTATTAGCTCCGTTGAGACGCTGGCGGGGAGGAAGGTAGGGGTCGAGCTAGGCTCCAACGCCGACACCGAGGCCCGTCGGTTGCAGCGCAGCACCGCGCCCGGTATGCAACTACAATCTACCTACCGCTCGCCGGAGGAAGCATTGGACGCGCTGGTAAGTGGGGAGGTGGAAGCCGCCATCACCGACAATGCCTCCGCGCAGACATACCTTGCCACGTACCCAGGCAGCGTCACCGCCCTCTCGCCGCCGCTGACTGACGAGCCGTTCGTGGTGGCCGTCCCCGCCCGCGCAGACGCTCTCGCCGGTAGCGTCAACGCCACGATAGAGAGGCTGCGGAACTCCGGTGAGCTTGCGCAACTCATGGGGCAGCTTCCGAGGTGATACCGGTGTGGCTCTTTTCTACAATCCCGGCGATGCTGGGGCGAACGAGCAAGACAACCAGCAACAGCCAAAGCAGCAACCCTCCGAACAACCGGGGGTAATGCAACAGACTGGCCCAGCCGTCCACTCGCTCTACGTTGTATTGCCAGGATGCACCAAGCAGCGCCATGCCGAGCATGAGGCCCGCTGACACCGCCGGCAGGCCCCGCGGCAACTTGCGCCCTTGCAACCAGACCACGGTCAACTGATACCGCCAGGCCTCGAAGATCACAGCAGTTACAACTACGATGGGGAACAAGCAGAGCGCGTAATGATATCCTTCAGCTATGGGTGCAAGCGCTGAAGCTAAGGGCACAGGCACGCAGGGTGCGAGTAATTGCCATGCGGGGCTACGCAGTTCTCTTGCTGCCCGACGTGTACCGGACCGCCAGAGGGCCCAGATCGTCAGGCCCAGGGTGGAAACGGTAACCAGCCACCAGAGAGATCCGGCCAGCCAGGGCAGGTCCGCCACCGGGGCCGGGTTCCACTGCGCATCAAAGCGAAAGAGACGCGCCAGCAGACTATGCGTGGTCTGATACGCCGTTTGGATAGTCTCAGGCCGCTCTCTCCAGGTCAGAGACAGGTAAATGGCGCGCTCCCATATGCCCGTTCCCCAGGCCAGGGTCGTGAGCAGGACTGACGCGACCACCACCAGCCCTGCGGACGCCAGGTATATCCAGCGCCGCTTTACAGCAGCCGACACGGCCAGTACCAGCCCATAGTAGAGTTTGAACACAGCCGCCACACCCAGGAGCAAGCCTCCCAGCACCTGCCGCCTTGCCGTTCCATGCCCCACGGCAGAAGTTGACGCCGGTGAGGTTAGACTACATACAGCACTTAGCGTCACCAACGAAAACAGCGCCAGATACACCTGCCCCGCGATGTTCTGGCTGAAAGGCTCGAAGAACGGCAGGGCAGCGGTGAACAGCAGCGCTACCAGGATAGGCAATCTCACAGTCCGCAACAGGACCACCCAACCCAACCCGAAGCAGGTCAGGCTGACCACCGTCCAGATGCGGAAGGCCTCAGCGATTGGCAGCAGGGCCAGGGGTAGAAAGGGTAACATGGTAGCAGGCGTGTTTACTTCAACCATGTCCCCGCTCACGTTCAGCCGGTCGATCTCTTGCAGGTAGCCCGACCCTTCCGTATAGACCAAGTGCGCGCGCCCCTCAAGCGCGAGTCGCGGCGCTATCCAGTACCCAGAGTAGGGCCAGGCGTTTTCTTTCACCTCCGGTGTCAGCACATGCCGGGTAAACCAACTCCAACTGATCAGAAGCCAGACCAGCATGGAAGCGTACACGAGCCAACGCAACCATCTTGATAGCAACGGCTGCCCCATGGGTCCGGCTTGCTCTGAGTTTCTGTCGTCGGTAAGGCGTGGCATAGTTGTCTAATGATAATACAGTTTGCAATACGGGCTGGTACATGCCTTTCCATTCTCCTGGCCTTGACGCCCCCTTACATCCTTCATATAATCGTAACGCAGAATACCGCGCGCTTCTTCTCTCCGCCGTATTCCGGCATGCCCTACTTCGGCCCCTATTCGCTTGTGAGGCTCGCCATGGATGTCGCCATCATAGAAAAGGCACGTAGCGGCGACGAAGAGGCTTTTGTGCTCATTTACGAGCATTTTGCCCCCCAGATTCACCGCTACGTATACAGACTCGTCGGCAGCCTCGAACAGGCCGATGACATTACCCAGGACACCTTCTTGCGGGCCTTCCAGGGCATAGCCAAGATAGCTGTCGACTCCAACGTCAGCGCCTGGCTCTACCGCATCGCCTCCAACGCCGCTTTTGACGTGCTGCGCCGCCGCAAGCTCATCACCTGGATGCCCATCCTGGAGGAGAGCGACAAGTCGAGCGAATTCACCTACGAGGACTTCTCGCCCCAGCTAATAGAGTCTGAGATCGTGCGCCGGGCCGTTACCGAGATGCCCCCCGCGCTCGCTGTGTGCCTGGTGTTGCGCTCGGTGGAGGGCTTCTCCTGCGAGGAGATAGCCGAAATCCTCAAGATACCGAAGGGCACGGTTTTCAGCCGCCTGGCCCGCGCCCGCGAGTCGTTCCAGCAGATCTATACCGATTTGGCGCGCCACGATGGCGGAAAAGGTAAACAGGAGGGCAACGGTTGAGCTGCGCGCGCTACCGCCAGCTAATCTCACGCTATATCGACGGCGAGGTAACACCGCGCCAGCGGCAGGAGCTGCTCGCCCACGTCCAGACGTGCCACGATTGTGCCGCCTGGCTCTCGAAGGCGCGCCAGACCGACGTGCTGCTCAAGGGCCTCGAAGACGCAGGCCCCTCCGACCGGGTGCGTAGCGCCGTACTCGGCTCTGTGCTCAAGAAGGAAGCCGCAACTCCGGCGCCCACCTTGAAGGTACCGCCGCCACAACCTCCTCAGCGCCATACTCTCGCGGGCGGGTTGAGGCTTGGGGCCGCCGGTCTGCTGTTGCGTCTCGACCCCAATCCCCGCGCCATAGCCCTGACCGCGGCGGCTACGTTCGTCGCCGTGCTCAGCCTGGGCTACTACCTCAACGTCCTGCCTCCCATCTGGGGCTATAACAAGATCGGCTTCGAGCTACCTGATGGCGAGCGCGCCGCTTCGGTGGACGTCCAGCCGCTACCGGCGTACAACGGTAACGGCAGCGGCGTTGGTGGCAGCCTGGCAGTGCCCAACCCCGTGCACATGCTGCCCGCCGCAGGCTCGGCCAACGTACCGACCGGCTCGCCGCTGCAAATGCTCTTCGACCAGCCGATGGACCGCGCTTCTGTGGAAGGGGCGCTCTCCATCGACCCGCCCCTCGCGGGTACGTTCGAGTGGTCCGCCGATAACGAGGTCAGCTTTGTGCCTTTGCAGCCTGGCCTGCTTCGGGGCGTGGCTTACACCGCCGTCCTCAGCCCCAGCGCGCGCTCTACATCCGGCACGCCAATCGAGAAGCCCCTCCAGTGGTCGTTCCACACCAGGGATCCTCACACGGTGCTCGCTCCCGGCAACGGCACGGCGCTGCCCCTCACCGGCACGTTGAGCCTCACTTTTGACGTGCCGATGGACCAGGCGAGCGCCGCCGAAAGGGTCAGCTTGCATGGGCCTTCCAGCGAACTGCTGGCTTCCGACTTCACATGGGACGCAGAGGGACGCACCCTCACCGTGTCTCCCCGCTCCCCTATGCCGGAGGGCAATGTTTCCCTGCGGGTCGGGGCCTCCGCTCGCACATCTGCTGGTGACACCCTCGGGAAAGCGTACGAGTTCACTTACAAGGCCACGCACCCAGGCCCCAAGCTGCGAATAGTAGGCGACCGCGTGAGGGTCGTGACGAGCGGCACCCGCGCTATAGTTGAATATACAGGAGTGGAAGACGAAACGGGCGCTCTCTTGCAGCGCGCTATCGTGGCAGTGTACAGGCTGCCTGGGGAAAGGCTCTCAGAGTTGGGAGCGCAGTCTCGGCCGTGGCCGGTGCAGCCGCCGGAGGGCCTCCTGTCGAGTCTGGAGCGGGTCGGGACTTTACGGTCCGTATCGCCGGAGGAGGACACATCTTCGGAGCCGCTTGTGCTTGAGGGTCTCGCGCCGGGCACCTACCTGTTGAATGCCCAGGCGGCTACCCCCCAGGGCAAGGCTTCCGACTGGCAACTGGTAGTGGTAGCGGATAGCAGCCTCTCCAGGTTGGACCCAGGGCACATCTCTACGCTGTGGGCCGCTGACGTGACGGGGCGCGCCTGGAGCGGGGCCGAAATCTCGCTCTATTCCCACGACGGCAACCTGCTGGAGAAGGGCGCGACGGGCGCGGATGGCCTATGGCAGCCCGGCCCCAACTCGGCGGGCGCGACCCTGGTTATAGCACGCGACGTAGATGGCAATGTGGCCGCCCTTGCTCTCGATCCGGGGACCTGGACTGAGATGCCGGACGCGCAGGACCAGTCTGTTCTAGCCGCCTCCATCCAGACCGACCAGCCGGTATACCTTCCCGGAGAGGCGGTCAATTTCCGCGTGTTGCTGCGAGCCTACCAGCCTGCCTTCCCCGGTACGCCCGCTGTCGAGCAGGACGTTACAGTGCAACTAGAGTCGCCGGAAGGTGCCACGCTTTCGTCTTTGACGTTGCGGCCTGACAGCGTGGGTGGGGTAGCCGGTATTTTCACGCTTTCGCCCCACGCGCGGCCGGGCACCTACAGCTTGCAGGTGCAGGCGAACGGCGCGCAACGCACCTTCCCATTGCGGGTAGCGGAACCTCGCGCCGATACATTGAGTGTATACATAGCCCCCACGCTGGAATATACCTCTCCCGCCGGGCTGGCGATCACCCGCACCGTGACCGTTCTAGCTGCCGGGGGCCAACCTGCCAGGGGTGCGGTCGTGTCTGCCCGGCTGGGCATCGAAGGGGATAGCTGGACCTCGGAGCCGGTACCTGTCACCGTCGATAGCAGCGGGCGGGCTACGTTCACCCAGCCGCTGCCGGAATGGACCGCCCTTTACAACGAGCCGGGCCTCTATTTGAGCGTTGAAGCCCTCCTGGACGGCAATACTGGCTCTGCCCGGCAGTACCTGGACTTCGCGCCTGAGAACACCCCACGTATAGAGCTACCCCAGCTTGTCGCACCACTGATGAGCCTCGTAACCATAGCGCGGCCCCGGCAGGACGGCAGCATAGCGGTACGCCTGGTGCAGCTTGATGGCGGGGCTGGTGGCGCGGCAACCGGCGACCTGCTGGTTGCCGCCCAATCTCCCGGTGGTGACCGGCAAGTCGAAGTTGTGCGCCTGTACGAATTGGGAGACGTCACCGTCAACCTGCCGGGCAGCTACGCCGGGGGCAGCGTTGTCCTGGCGAGGGCGGGCACAGTCGCAACTCGGCACCTGCGACTCAATGTGGAGCAGAGCGGAGATGTGACGCTACGGGTGGTGTCGCCTGAGACGGTGTCGCCCGGCGGGCAGTTGCCGCTTCGCCTGTTCCTGTTCGACTCGGAGGGGCAGCCCCTGCCGGGTGTGGTCTCCATGTGGCTGCGCAGGCTGGGCGGCAATGAGTCGCATGCAACAGTAGGCTGGGAACCGACCCTCAGTATGTTGGCTACTGACGTGACCTCAACCACTCTGCAAGCCCCGACCGAGCCGGGCCTCTGGTATGTCATGGCCGAGGCCGCTACGCAAGACGGTGCGTACAGCCGGGCCTCCTCCTTGTTGCGTGTGGCGCCAGGCCCCGCGCTGCAACTGCCTCCCGCCGTGCAGCTCGAGAAGGGTAAGTCGCAGACAGTCTCGGTAGTATTGCACAACCCGACCAATCAGTCAGTAAGCGTCAGCCTCTACGCCAATGCCAATGCTGGACTGGTGCGGGAAGGCCCCGAAGTACAAACTGCCGGTATAGTACCCGGCGGCTGGAGCAGGCTGGCGTGGCGTTATAGTGCCGCCTCGCCGGGCGTCTCAGCCCTCGACTTCAAGCTGGCGACCGGTGTGAATAGCTCGATTGCAAGCACCTTGCCGGTGCGGGCGACTACGAGCAGCGCCAACACCACGACGCATTTTTCGGGGTTGCTTTCCGGCGAGCAGCAGATAGAGGTGCACGTACCGTCCGGGCTGCGGCAAGCCGATGTAGCGTTGGAGGTCCGCGTCTCCACCTCGCTGCTGTCGGCCCTGGCCCAGATCGCAGGGGAACTACCCGCCACGCCCGAGGAACCCGCACAGGGCATCGCGCTGTCGGCCGCTCGCCTCTCGTCGGCGCCTGCGGTAGACGCGGCTTTCCGGCGCACCCAGGGCACTGGCAGGGCACAGCTTGAGCAGACAGACCTCACCCGGTCGCTGCTCCTGCAAGATATCTACTCCGCCCAGCACGCCGACGGTGGCTGGGGCGCGACCCTGGGTACTCATGATGCGAACCGGGTGGCGAGCACAAGCCAGGTGCTTCTCGCGATGCGCCGCCTGTCCATGGCTTCTCCCAACGTTGTGCCCTCGCAAGACGATGTGGCCGTGGATGGCAGCGTCGTCCAACGTGGCCTGACCTATTTGGCCGCCGAACTGGCCCGTCCCATCGATGAAAGGGCAGGCCCCGCAGGTCTGGAGGAGCGGGCTTTCGGCCTCTACGTGCTATCCATGTATGGCATGCTCGACCTGGAGCAGGCACGTTCGATGATGGCCTACGTGGGCGCTAACAGCAGCTTGAAGCTCTCACACGCGGGGCAGGCATGGCTAGCGCTGGCGCTGTGGCACGAAGGGCACGCGGGCGACGCCCTGGTGCTGGCGAACAGGCTCATGCAAACCCAGGAGCACCTCGACAGGGCGGCCCTCGCACCCATGTTGGAGCTTACCCTGTCGGCAGGCTCCTCGTTCGGTGAGGAAGGTTCGCCCGCTCCGGGCATTATGACCCGCCGGGATGCCGCTATCTATAAGTCGGCGGCACAGTCTTACGCCCGCACGCTGATGGAGTCGCGGCAGGGGTTGGGCTGGGCGGAGCACGGCAGCACAGCCAACGCGGTGTGGGCGCTGTCCCTTTACACCTCGCAAGAGCAGCCTGAGTTGCAGCCCGGCCGGCCCAGCATGACGATAAACGACCGCCAGGTGCAGCTAACCCAGCCTGCGTCCGACAGCCGCGCGGGAGCCAACGCAGCCGACGTGGACACGGTATCCATCCAACTGCCCGGCAACACCCTCCACGCCGGCACCAACCGGCTCACCCTCAAAGCCCCCGCTCCCGGCAAGGAGCTTTATTACAGCCTTACTTGGAAAGTGCAGAGATAGTGGTTAGTGAGTAGTGGTTAGTGGTTAGTGGTTAGTGGTTAGTGAGTAGTGGTTAGTATGAAGCTTCTAACCACTAACCACTAACCACTAACCACTACTCACTAACCACTCCCAGGAGAAGAATGGACAAATTGATAGTCGAAGGCGGGCACGTACTGAACGGGGAGATCGTACCCGCGGGGAACAAGAACTCGGCTCAACCGATGCTGGCGGCGTGCTTGCTGACCGACGAGCCGGTGACGCTGCACAACGTACCCGACATAGCCGACGTGCGCACTCTGCTGAATATGCTGCGCGATATGGGCGTCGAGGTAGAAGCCTCGGAGTTGGCTACCAGGCATAGCATCACGTTGCAAGCGCGCAAAGTGGAGCGGCAGCCCGACAAGTTCCTGGGCGCGAGAGTAAGAGGCTCCATCCTTATGGCGGGGCCGTTGCTCACCCGCACCGGCTACGCGGTGGTGGGGCAGCCGGGCGGCGATGCCATCGGGCGCAGGCGCGTGGACACCCACCTGATCGCCCTCAAGGCGTTGGGCGCGAAGGTGGAAGTGGACAACGACCAGTATTTCATGGAGGCTCCCTCCAGGCTTAAGGGCACCGATATCTTCCTGGACGAAGCCAGCGTGACGGGCACCGAGCAAGCTATCCTCGCCTCGGTGCTGGCCGAGGGCGTCACCACCATATGCAACGCCGCCGCCGAGCCTCACGTGCAGGACCTCTGTCTTATGCTCAACAAGCTAGGGGCCAAGATAAGCGGCATCGGCACCAACACCATCAGCATTACGGGTGTGTCCAAGCTGCACGGCGGGGAGCACACCATCATCTCCGACCATATCGAGATAGGCAGCTTCATCGGCCTGGCCGCGGTGACGGGCGGGCACCTGCGCATCAAGAAGGCGGTGCCGGAGCACCTGCGCATGACCAAGCTGGTCTTCAGCAGGCTCGGCGTGCAGGTGGATGTAGACGGAGAGGACATAGTGATGCCGGGCGGGCAGGACCTGCGCGTCATCTACGACGTGCACGAAGCCGTGCCCAAGATAGACGACGGCATATGGCCCGCCTTCCCCTCCGACCTGATGAGTATCGCGCTCGTCACGGCCACCCAATCGGAGGGCACGGTGCTCATCTTCGAGAAGATGTTCGAGAGCCGCCTCTTTTTCGTGGACCGCCTCATCAGCATGGGCGCGCGCATCGTCCTGTGCGACCCGCACCGTTGCGTGGTGGTCGGCAAATCCCCCTTACGCGGCGACGAAATCACCAGCCCCGACATCCGCGCCGGTATGGCCCTGCTGCTGGCCGCCCTATGCGCCGACGGCAACAGCACCATCTACAACGTCGGCCAGATAGACCGGGGCTACGAGGCGATAGAGACCCGCCTGGAAGCTCTAGGGGCGAAGATAAAGAGGGTACGCGACTGAGGCACAGGTTTTGACGGAAACGCCAAGACGCCGAGACGCCAAGGACGCGCCAAGACAATTAAGGTTTAGAGGGTAAAAAGAGGACCAGGGTACGTCATCGTGTACCCTGGTCCTCTTGCTTAGAATACCCTACTAAATCTCTGCGCGTCCTTGGCGTCTCGGCGTCTTGGCGTTTCCGTCAAGAGTCCTCTCTAACCAGCAGCACCTCGTCGCGTCCATCTGTCTCCGTGAGGTGGACCTGGACGCTCTCGGCCCGCGACGTGGGGACGTTCTTGCCCACGTAGTCGGCGCGGATGGGTAGCTCGCGGTGCCCCCGGTCCACCAGCACAGCCAGTTGGATGCTGGAGGGGCGGCCCCTGTCCATGATGGCGTCAATGGCGGCTCGCACCGTCCGTCCGGTGTAGAACACGTCGTCCACGATCACGATGGTGCGGCCCTCCACCTCGATATCGAGGCCCGACACTTCGCCCCTTGTGCCCGCGCCCTGCCCTCTGAACTCCGGCCTGTCGTCGCGGTAGGGGGTGACGTCAAGCTCGGCCACGGGCACGGCCAGGCCCTCGAACTTCTCTACCAGGGCGGACAGTCGCGTCGCCAGCGTCTCGCCGCGCGTCTTGACGCCGACCAGGGCCAGGTCGCGCACGCCGCTGTTACGCTCCAGTATCTCGTGGGCTATACGGGTGAGGGCGCGGCGAATCGCCTCACCGTCGAGCAAAACGATAGGTTCCAGTTTGGGCATGTTATTTATCGCTTCTTCCTGCGACGTAAATTGAGCGCGGGCACCCCGCCCGCCGCCAACCACATGGCCGCCAGCAACACGAGCAAAATCCAGTCCACACGCATGGCAACTACCCCCGGTCTCATGTAGCCACCGGACGATTCCGGTGCACCAGTTGCGCGGATGCTACACCCGCAGAAGTAACGCATCGCGGTTTTGCACGTGTGTGGAAAAGGTGTTACTATGAGTAACGATTTAGCGTATACTTAATTGAAAAGCTTAATGCAACGAGGGGCAAACGAATGGCCGTGACACCCACAACAGCAGGCACCGCAAGCATGGTGCAAGTCGAGGCAGGCGCGGACGGCTGCGAAGTACGTTGCGTGCACCCTGAGAGCGTGCGCAGGGGTCGCGGCTTATTGCTGCCTATGGACGAGTACCAGGCGCTGGCGGGGACGTTCCAGGCGCTGTCGGACCCCAGCCGCGCCAAGATCGTCTACAGCCTCCTGGAACAGGAGCTATGCACCTGCGATATCGCCGCGATAGTGGGCGTCAGCGAGTCGGCTGTGTCGCAGCACCTGAACGTGCTACGCCGCCTACGCCTGGTCAGGAGCCGCCGCGAGGGCAAGATCGTCTATCACACCCTCGACGACAGCCACATCAGGACGTTGCTAAGTGTTTGTTTGGAGCATGTGAGGGATGTATGAAACGTGATGGGGCTTGCTACCTTTGGGGCGTGACTGCCAGCGAGTCGGTCCGATGGGACTCTGCTCCCCTCTGTCATCCTGAGCGCAGCGAAGGATCTCAAGAAGGTGAGTAGGGAGGCTGTTGAATGGTGAGACAATCGTGTTAAAGTTCAACACAGGGATAAAGGAAGCATCTGAGATCCTTCGCTACGCTCAGGATGACAAGGGGAGCAGAGTCCCGCATAAGAGACAGCGCCATATTCACGTACTACATACCACAAGCCGCATCACGTTTCACGTTTCACGTTTCAGAACCACGTTTCACGTTTCAGAATCAGAAAGCCATGATAACTACCAGGAAGAACCACACAACTGATACAACCGAAAAGCTGCGCATCAGCGGGATGGACTGCGCGGACTGTGCTATAAGCATCGAGAAGTCGCTGGAGACGGTGCCGGGCGTCAGGTCGGCCAGCGTGAGCTTTGGCGCGGGTACGGCGCAGGTGTCGTACGACCCGGCCGTGGCTACGCACGACGCCCTGGTCAGGCGGGTGTCCGAACTTGGCTACAACGTCGAAGAGACCGTCGCGGCGAACACCCAGACCGGACCTCTTGAGTTTGTGATAGAGGGTATGGACTGTGGCGACTGCGCGCGTACCATCGAGAAGACGGTGGAGGCGCTACCGGGTGTGGCCCAGGCAAGTGTGAACTTTGGCTCAGCACGGCTTTCGGTGACACCCCAGGTGTCCGCTCAGCTTCCAGAGACGAGTACGATTGAGCGGGTGGTGACAGCGGCAGGCTACAGGGCCACACCCGTTGCAAAGCGACGCTCCGGTGAGAGGTTGCCGTTCTGGAAGCGGGAGCGGCGGGTAGTCAATACCACCGTGGGCACCGTGGCGGCTTTGATTGGCCTGGCGCTGTCGTTCACGCCTGCACCCCCCTGGCTAGTCAACGTGTTCTTTGCTGTGGGCATCGTGGTAGCTGGGGCCGCGTTCGCCAGGGCGGGGCTGCTCGCGTTGCGGGCCGGTCGCGCCGATATGAACCTGCTCATGACCGTGGCGGCGGTGGGCGCGGTGCTCCTGGGCGACTGGGGCGAGGCCGTCACGGTGGTGCTGCTCTTCGCGTTCGGTGGCACCTTGCAGTCGTACACGCTGGACAAGACGCGCGGGGCCATTCGCGCCCTGATGGATCTCACGCCCGCCACCGCCCTGGTGCGCAGGGCCGACAGGAGCAACGGTCTGCCCCTCATGCGGGAGGTGCGCCTGCCTGTAGAGGAGGTGCAGCCCGGCGAGACGGTGCTGGTCGGACATGGCGAGCGCCTGCCCCTCGATGGTGTGGTGCTTCAGGGCACTTCATCCATCGACCAGTCGCCCATCACCGGCGAGAGCGTACCCGTAGATGTGGAACCCGGCTCGGAGGTGTTCGCGGGCACCATCAACGGTCCCGGCGCGCTCAGCATACGAGTGGAACGGGCGGCCAAAGACACCACCCTGGCCCGCATCATCGAAATGGTGGAGGAGGCCCAGGGGAGGCGCGCCCCTTCGCAGCAGTTCGTAGACCGCTTCTCGGCCATATACACGCCTGTAGTGATAGTGGCCGCCGCGCTGATAGCCGTACTGCCTCCCCTGTTGTTCGCGCAACCGTTTAGCGAATGGTTCTACAGGGCGCTGGTGCTGCTTGTGGTGGCCTGCCCCTGTGCGTTGGTCATATCCACCCCGGTCAGCATCGTGTCGGCCATAGGGGCGGCCACCAGGCGGGGCGTGCTGCTCAAGGGTGGGGCCACGTTGGAGGCGCTGGGCAAGGTGAAGGCGGTGGCGTTCGACAAGACCGGCACCCTCACCGAGGGTCGCCCCCGCGTTGTGGCCGTGCGCGCCCTCGATGGCGACAACGATGCCCTGCTCAAGCTGGCCGGCATGGTGGAAGCCCGCTCCGAGCACCCCCTTGCCATGTCAATCGTGCACGCCAGCCGCAACCTGAAGAACGGTGCCCCGGAGGCCACCGATTTCAAAGCGTTCCCCGGCCTGGGTGCGAAAGCCGTGGTTGACGGGCGCGAAGTCTACGTGGGCAACGCTCGGCTCTTCCAGGAGCAGGGCATCCCGGTAGATGGTGTGGCCTCTCTATTGGAGGAGGAACAGGAGCAGGGCCGGACCGCCGTGCTCGTGGGCACCCGCGAAGGCGCGCTCGGAGTGGTCTCCCTGGCCGACAACCCGCGCCATGATGCGAAAGAGGCGATAAGGGGCTTGCGCGAAGCCGGTATCACATACGTAGCCATGCTCACCGGCGACAACCCGCGCACGGCAGAGGCGATTGCCCGCGAAGTAGGCGTTGACGAGTGCTACGCCGGACTCCTCCCTGCCGACAAGCTGGACGTGGTGGAGCGCATCACCAGGGAGCACGGCCCGGTGGCGATGGTGGGCGATGGTGTGAACGACGCGCCCGCCCTGGCAGCCTCCGAGGTGGGCATCGCGATGGGCGTGGCGGGCACCGATGCCGCCCTCGAAGTGGCCGACGTAGCCCTCATGAGCGACGACCTGTCGCGCCTTGATTACGCCGTGCTCCTGTCGCGCCGCACGCTCTCGACCATACAGGTGAACATAGCGGTATCTCTGCTGGTGAAGGCGGTAGCCTTGGTGCTGGCCGCGCTTGGCTGGCTCCCCCTGTGGGGCGCGATTTTCGCTGATATGGGCGTGTCGCTCCTGGTTACCCTCAACGGCATGCGGCTGCTGGCGTACGGCCGTCGCTAGACACCCCTTTGCACAAACAGGCGGCTATTCCGCATAATAGACCGAAAGCTAACGCGGCTAAGCCCAATGCATGGTGTCACAGGGGCACGATGCACCACGCCCCTGCATCTCCCGACAAGGCAGCCACTATTTGATATCTTCCTCCCCGACCGGCGGGCAAAAGAATACCATCGCGCGCCTGGCGCTGGCACTGCTCGTGGTAGCATTGGTGGCCGGTGCCCTTGCATTGCTGGCGGCCCAATACGCGGGTGGGCAGCAAGGCACCATAGCCACGCCTACTTCCAGCGCCACGGTAGCTGTCGCAACACAGCAATCCACAGCGAGTAGCACGGAAACTCAGCCGCCCCGCAACACCCCACGGGCTACGTCCACACTGCAAGGCACTGCCACACAAGCCGCGACCCTGACGCCCTCGCCAACCACCCTCTCAGCCGCCGAGCAGACGCTTCAATCGCTCTATGCCGAACAGGTGCCCGTGCGCGACCTCTATTCCATCACGCTGCGCCTCAAGCCCCAGCCCGGCGAGCCGCTGTCCCGCACTCTGGAGCGTCCGGCGATAGACATCACGGTGGGGCATACCGACACCTTCTACATGAGCGACATCCTCGCCAGGCGCTACTACACGATTACCGCCACGCTGCTCAAGGTGACCGAGCACGTCTACTGGTACGTGCAGGACGGGCAACAGATGGATGAAGACGTGCTGGAGGATGCGGCGCGGGGCTTCGAGCAGCAAGTATACCCCACCAACCACCGGCTGTTCGGCACCGAATGGGTGCCCGGCGTAGACAACGACCCTCGCATGACGGTGCTGATAGCGCAAATACCGGGGGCGGGCGGCTATTTCGTGTCGGCGGACGAGTACACGCGGGCGGTCAACCCGTTCAGCAACCAGCGGGAGATCATCTATGTCGGCATGAACGACGCGTCCGGGCTGCTGAGCACGCTGGCCCACGAGCACCAGCACATGATCCACTGGCACCACAACGCGGGGCACGACGTGTGGCTCAACGAGGGCGCTTCGATGCTGGCGCAGGATATCAACGGCTACGGCAGTGGGGGAGTGGAACAGGACTTCGTGGGCCGTCCCGACTTGCAGCTAAACTCGTGGCAGTCGAACCCCGAGGCCTCCCGCGCCAACTACGGGGCCTCCTTCCTCTTCTTCGACTTTCTGCGCGCGCATTACGGCGGTGACCAGGTGTTGCGGGCCGTGGTAGCAGCCAGGGGCCGGGGCGCGGATGCCGTGGACGATGCGCTCGCGGACCTCGGCTCGCAAGACGGCTTCCTCGACGTGTTCAATCGTTGGACGCTGGCGAACCTGCTCGACAGCGAAGATGGCGCGGAGGACCTGGGCCTCCACTACCCCAGCCGTGAGGTAAAGGTCTCGCCGCAAAACCTGGTGGACGATTATCCCAGGTCTTTAGCGGGCACGGTCTCGCAGTTTGGCACCGATTACGTGGAGTTGACGCCACCCAACGATGGCGGCACCCTGCAAATCGCCTTTACCGGCGACATGGAGGCCCGCCTGGTACCGGCTCCCGCCCACAGCGGCGAAGGCATCTGGTGGAGCAACCGGGGCGACCAGGCCGACAGCACCCTCACCCGCCGCTTCGACCTGACGGGGGTTAGCAGCGCCACCCTCCATTTCAGCACCTGGTTCCGCATCGAAGACGACCTAGACTATGGCTACGTGGAGGCCTCCACCGACAACGGGGCGACCTGGACGACCCTGGAGGGCGAGTACACGACAAGCTCCGACCCCAACGGCAACAACCTGGGCCACGCCTACACAGGCAAGAGCGCCGACCAGCCGGGAGCGGATGCCAACGGCTGGCTGCGAGAGCAAATCGGCCTGAGCAAGTACGCGGGCAAGGAAGTCATGCTTCGCTTCGAGTACATTACCGACGACGGCTTCAACACCGAGGGCATGGCTCTAGATGACATCTCCATCCCGGAGATTGGCTACAGCGACAACGCCGAGGCCGATACGGATTGGGAAGGCGAGGGCTTCGTGCGCATAGCCAACAAGCTACCCCAGACTTTCCGCCTGGCCCTGGTGAAGTACAAAGAGGGCGGCTTAGACGTGCAGGAAGTCGAGGTGGGACCAGACGGCACCGCCAGCCTGGAGGTAGATGGCCTGGGAGAGGGAGGCCCTTATACCAGGGTGGTGCTGCTCGTATCGGGGACCAGCAGGCACACCACTGCGCCCGCCGGGTACGAGCTGAACATCAAGTTGAAACCTTAGCTGCTCATTCAGCCCGCTTTCCGCCTCCAAACAACCCGCCCATGAACGAACGCCGCACCTCCACAGGCAACGGCGCGGCCTCGACAGGCTGTTTCTCCAGCAGGGCGGCGGGATTGGTTGTCACCATGTCCAGCGCGGCCGCGTCCCCCACGAGCAACGCGGCGGCCTGCACCGCTTCCCTCAAGAGGGGCATGCGTCGTCTAGACCTGACGTTATGGCTGTCCGACGCTATGAACTGCACCAGGCCGTGCCGCACCAGGGTTTCGGCGCAACGGTGCACTTTCTCACCCTGCTCGCCCAGGAGCGCGGCGGAAGTGACCTGCGCCAGCACGCCGCGCTGCACCAGGCGGTACAGCAGATTGGGGTCGTCCTGTATGGCGGTATAGCGTTCGGGGTGTGCCAGGATGGGGGTGTAGCCCGCCGTTTGCAGGTCGAACAGGGCGCGCTCGGCATACGCGGGCCAGGGAGTATAAGGCACTTCCACCAGCACGTACTGGCTGCCCGCCAGCGTCCAGAGCCTCCCGGAGCGCAAGTCCTCTACCGTCTCATAGTCAAGAAATATCTCCACCCCAAGCTCTAACCGTATGTCGATGCCAGCGTTCTGCCAGGCCGCCCGCACATGGCCGAGCCTCTCCAGCATCCCCTCGTAACCTACAGCGCTCGCCTCCGTGCTGTGCGAGGTCGAAATGAGCACCCTCGTACCTTCCTGCGCGGCAATCCGGCCCATAGCCACCGACACGTCCATGTCGGTAGGCCCGTCATCGAGCGCCGGTATGATGTGGGAGTGGATGTCTATCATCGGATTGGTTCTGAAACGTGAAACGTGAAACGTGATGCGGTTTGCTAATATGAGTACGTGAACAGCGAGCCATTCATGTAGGTGTACTAGGAGACTTTCTGTCATCCTGAGCGAAGCGAAGGATCAGTGACCCGTTCTTGACTCCTTCAATTGCGGTACCCCTGTTCCTTTTTCGACCATCATCCTGCACGTTGAGGACTCTAATCTACCCACCTGATCCTTCGCTACGCTCAGGATGACAGGGGGGAGCAGGGTTTTCGCGTAAGAGACTCAGTCGAATTCGCGTTCCAACGTACACAAGCCGCATCACGTATCACGTATCACGTATCACGTTTCAGCGCCTACCCGTAATACGCATACGCGCTCTTATCCAGCGTGGCGTTGTTTAGGACCACGCCCAGGACGTGGGCGTTCACCTGCTGGAGCATGTCGCGGGCTTTCACGGCGAGGTCGCGGCGGGTCTTGCCGGCGTTGATCACCAGGAGCACGCCGTCCACACGCGGTGAGAGCACGGCAGCATCCGTGACGGCGATGATGGGCGGGGTGTCAATCAGCACGTACTCGGCGGTGTCGCGCAGCATCGCCAGCACCTCGGTCATGCGCTGCGAGCCTAATATCTCGGCGGGGTTGGGCGGAATGGGGCCGCTGGTCAGCACGTGCAGGTTCTCCACCTGGGTAGGCTGGAGGGGGCGGTGCACGCGTAGCTGGCCTGTACTCAGGGGGCCTGTTGAGGCGCTGGTGGCGCGGGCAAGCTCGGCCACCAGCGTGGTCAGCCCCGTGTCGTTGGAGAGACCGAAAATCTTGTGCAGGTGCGGCCTCCTCAAATCGGCGTCCACGAGCACGGTCGAGAAGCCCGAAGCCGCGAACGTAATCGCCAGGTTAGCGATTGTGGTGGACTTGCCGTCGTCGGGGCTGGTGGAGGTAGCCAGGATGGTGTGCACCGGGTGATCCGGGCTGGCGAACTGTATGTTGGTGCGTAGCGTGCGGTACGCCTCGGCCGCCGCCGACTTCGGCTGCGTGAACGCCACTAACCCCGCGCCCGTGTCCTCTTTGCCTCGGTTCCTCTTGTCTGCCAATCTGCCCTCCTGTGTCTGAAACGTGAAACGTGAAACGTGATGCGGCTTGTGTTATATGGTACGTGAATGCGACTCTTTTGCTACTGCCGGACCAGGCGGCCCCCCTGTCATCCTGAGCGCAGCGAAGGATCTTAGATGCTACTCTTGCCTCTATGTTCAACCTTTGGCAATCTGCCCTTGTTGCTCAAAGTTCAACAGCCTCCCTACTCACCTTCTTGAGATCCTTCGCTACGCTCAGGATGACAGGGGGAACAGGGTTCTCTGACACCTACAGGGTCGCACTCACATACCATATAGAGCAAGCCGCATCACGTTTCACGCTTCTCGTTTCTCGTTTCAAGTCTTCGGTATCACTCCCAGCGTGTTCAGCCCCGTGTATTGCTGCACCTCGGTGGGGCCTTTCAGCGTGGTATCCAGCAACTCCAGCGCGATAGCGAGCAGCAGGCCCAGGACCAGGCCGAACAGCGCGGCGGCTGCTGTGTTGAGCAGGGGGCGCGGCTGGTAGGGCTGCCCTGGCGGCTCGGCGGGCTGGGTGACGAGCCACACCACCCTGAAGCCGCCCGCGCTCGTCGCCTGGTTCTCGGCGTTCTGCCTGTCAACGAAGTCGTTGGCGATGGTCTCAGCGACAATGGCGGCTTTCGCGGGGTCCAGGTTGTCCACGGTCATAATGATGGAGTTCTGGTCGGGGAGGGGCTGTATCTTTATCTGCCCGGCCAGGGCATCGTGGAAGACGTCCTGCACGCCCGCGTTGTCGAGCGCCCGCGACCACGCCTGCCTGTTGCCCAGGTCCTGCGCGTAAGTGGGCATCGTCTTCTTGATCGCCTCGATTGTGCCGTTGTCCGGCGGCACCGACTTGGCGGACATAGCCGTCTGCGCCTGGTAGATGCGCGGCTGCATGTTGGTGTAGATATAAGCCACAGCAGCCGCCACCAGCGTCACAATCAACGCCAGCCACCACCGCTTGCGCAGCCCATTGATGATTTGTCGAGGGTCAAGTTGCATGGTCAGGACTGAGTAATGAGTAATGAGTGATGAGGACTGAGGACTGAGTGTTGGTTCTGGACCTACTCAGTCCTCATCACTCATTACTCATTACTAAGATTTGGGAATGGTGCCGAGTACCGGCATGTCCAGCACGCGCTTTGCGTCTCGTTCGTCGCGCACGCTGTTGTCGAGGTATTCCAGCAGGAACGCCAGGGCGAGGGCGGCCACTATGCCTATGAGCACGCGAATGATGGCGGCGATTATCTCACGGCCGGTGCTCGATTGTATCTCCTCCATCGTCGCAAGGTCTATCTGGCTGAAGACGGCCCGGTCGTCCACGGTCTGGCCCTGCACGGGTTCCATGCGGGAGTCCGCGAGCACCGTAGCCGAAGCATCTGAGATGGCCTTGGCGACCACTTTGGGCGAGGCCGTAACCATCAGGCGCAAGATGCGATGCTTGCGGTCCGTCTGGATCATGCCCTTAATGTGCTCCGGGGTCAGCTTGTTGATAACCGTTCTAGCTTGCTCTTGCGCTTCTGATGTGAGGCTACCGTAGTCGGGGCGGGCCAGGACGTTGTGGGCCACGCTATCGCGGAGCACGTTGAGCGTGGCGGCTGCGAAAGCGTCACTCTCGACCACCTCCGTGTAGTCGTCAACCAGGAACTCCGAGCTGAACCAGTTGTAGTAGCGGTCGAAGGTAAAGTACTGGGCGGCCTGGTCGCCGGTAGGTGCCTGGCGGGTGATGAAGCGAGCCTCGGCCTCGTAACTCCTCGCACCCGTGAGGGCCATAAGGCCGCTAATCGCCGCCACCAGGAACACAATTAGCAGCACCAACCTGCGCCGCTTCCTAATAACGTTCCAGTATTGCCTTAGTTCCATTTAGCTCCTCGGTATGTGGTGGACGGTGGACGGTGGACGGTGGACGATGGACGATGGACGATGGACGATAGCAGTGATGAGTACTGAGTAGTGGGTAATGGGTACAGACCAGCACCCAACTAAACAATCTAATCTTGGCGGGTCCTTGGCGTCTTGGCGTCTTGGCGTTTCCGTCTCCTACTATCGTCCATCGTCTCCTTAACGAACGCGACTAGCGCGGGTCGTCCGGTATGCGCGAAAAGATTAGCGTATTGCGTATGTTGCCCGCAGGGTCGCGAAAGTCGTTGCGCATTAGGCCCTCTTGCACGAAGCCGAGTCGCCGTGCCACGTTCGCGCTGTGTTCATTACGCTCGTCGCATAGTATCTCTACGCGTTGCGCCTCAAGCTCCTCGAATAGGTAGTCTACCACGAGGCGTACCGCCTCCGTCATATACCCGTGCCCTTCAGCCGACTTGCGCAGCCAGTAGCCGATCTCAAAGTACCTTATATCCCAGTCCTTCGGCGTGATACCGAGGCCGCCCAGGTACCGGCCGCTCTCGATCTCGAACACGCCGCAGGTGATCTCCTTGCGCAAGATAACTTCGGCCCGCTGCTGGTTGATCCAGTCTCGCGACTCCTCGACCGTCTGGTGCTTGTCCGCAAAGAACATCCACGGCCTCAGGTGTTCCCGCGACTCGGCCACGGCCTCCTGTAACCCCTCGGCATCTTCTTCACGGTAAGGCCGCACCACCAATCGCTCGCCACGCAACTCCTCGAATATGGGTATGAGTGAGAGGTAGTTGGGACTTGGGATATCGGATTGCGGATTTGACATTGGTTGCCTAGCGTCTGCTTTCCAATTGCCCCTGCACGAACTCGGCTATCCGGCGCTTGAAGACCTCTTTGTCGAACGTCTCAGCGTGGCGGCGTATGGCTGCCGGGTCGTAGTTGTTCGCGTTGAAGCGGGACACCACTTCCGCCAGGCCGGCGGCAGTCTGCTCCTTGAAGAACTCGCCCGTGACGCCGGGCACCACCGTTTCGAGCGCGCCTCCCGCACCGTAGGCGATCACGGGCCGTCCCGAAGCCTGCGCCTCCAGGGGCGTGATGCCGAAGTCCTCCATGCCGGGGAAGATGAACGCCTTGCACCCGGCGTACAACTGCTTCAGCTCCGCGTCCTGCATCTTGCCCAGGAACTGCACGTTGCCCTTAGCCATGCCTCGCAGCTCCGCCTCTTGTCGCCCCGCACCTACCACCTTGAGTGGCAACCCCAGCCCGTTGAACGCCTCAATCGCCAAGTCTACGCGCTTGTACGGGATCAGGCGGGAGACTATAAGGAAGTAGTCACCGTTAGCATCCGGGTCGGGCCTGTAGTGGGCGGTGTCCACGGGCGGGTTGATTACCGTGGCCGAACGTTGATACCGCTTCTGTATGCGCCGCGCCACCATACGCGAGTTGGCTATGTAAGCGTCCACGCGCCGGGCCGAAACTTCGTCCCAGAGTCTAACATAGTTGAGCACCAGGGGCAAGACCGCCTGTACTTTGCGTCCCACCCGCTCGCCCTTGATGTAGTCGTGGTAGTTCCAGGCGAACCGCATCGGGTTGTGGCAGTAGCAGATGTGCGTCGTGTCTATGTCGGTGATGACGCCCTTTGCGAAGGCGCTGCTGCTGCTCAACACCACGTCGTAGCCGGATAAGTCGTAGCTCTCCACCGCGAAGGGGAAGACGGGCAAGTAAAGCTGATGCCGCTTCGCCACACCCGGCAGCCGCTGCATGAACGAGGTGCGTATATCCCAGCTGCGGTAATGCCCCGGCATCATATCGGGCGCGTAAATCGACACGTACACGGGCGCGGAGGGATAGACGTCGTGGATAGCGTCAAGCACCCTTTCAGCGCCGCCGTACTGGTTTAGATAGTCGTGGACGAGAGCGATTTTCATAGTAGGTTGCGGCCAGTGAGGTTCTGAAACGTGAAACGTGAAACGTGATGCGGCTTGCTAGTCCAGTTCGAGAATACAAGCTGTTGGGATATCAGGACCATCCTCCCTTTTGTCATTCTGAGCGTAGCGAAGAATCAGGTGGGTAGGCGAGAGTCCTCAACATTCAGGATGCTGACGGCATTAGCCACCATGAGCCACAATTGCAACGGCCAGGAACGGGCTACTGATTCTTCGCTACGCTCAGAATGACAAAGTCGGAGCTTGGTCCTGCTCTACAAGCGACCAACATGACGAGCGTTGTCCGCCGAAGAACTAAAGTCCACTCGGCACTCGGCACTCACCACTCGTCATGTTTCTACAGCTTCTTCTGTCTAAAGTATTGAAAATAAGCACTCAATGAGCTATAATTGACGGGTACGAATGCGTATCTTCAAGACAGCGTAGCAATTATAGAACAGATACAATATGCAGTGCCAATGCAGCGATGACACAGCAGGCCGGTAATTTGGCCGGTGGACGACAATGCTGCTTACACGGGAGGACTACAGGATGGTAGCCAAGACAAATGAAGTACAGGCGGGGCTGGGTGACGGGTATCGTTACGGCTTCGCCATGCCGGAGAATTATACCTTTAAGAGCCGCAAGGGCATTGACGAGCAGGTAGTCCGCGAGATTTCCTACCTCAAGAGCGAACCGGCGTGGATGACTAACTTTCGCGTGCGCGCCCTCAAGACGTTCGATAGCAAGCCTATGCCTCAGTGGGGCGGCTGGCTCAACGATATCGACTTTTCGGACATCTTCTACTTCGTGCGCGCTTCCGACCGCAACGCCGGTAGCTGGGAAGACGTGCCCGCCGAGGTGAAGGACACCTTCGACCGCCTGGGCATCCCGGAGGCCGAGAAGAAGTACCTGGCTGGCGTGGGCGCTCAGTACGAGTCCGAGGTGGTGTACCACTCGCTACGCGAGGACCTCAGCAAGCTCGGCGTCATCTTCACCGACATGGACAGCGCGGTGCGCGACTACCCCGACCTGGTGAAGGAGTACTTCTCCACAATCATCCCGTCGGGCGACAACAAGTTCGCGGCGCTCAACTCGGCCGTCTGGTCGGGTGGGTCGTTCGTGTACGTGCCTTCGGGCGTGCGTGTGGAGATACCCTTGCAGGCGTACTTCCGCATCAACGCCCAGAACATGGGCCAGTTCGAGCGCACCCTCATCATCGCGGAGCCGGGCAGCTACGTGCACTACGTGGAGGGCTGCACCGCACCTACCTATACCACCAATTCGCTCCACTCAGCAGTGGTTGAGATCGTCGTGAAGGAAGGCGCTCGCGTGCGCTACACCACGATCCAGAACTGGTCGCACAACGTCTACAACCTTGTGACCAAGCGCGCCGCCGCCTACCGCGATGCCACTATGGAGTGGGTGGACGGCAACCTCGGCTCGAAGCTCACCATGAAGTACCCGGCGGTGTGGCTGATGGAGCCGGGCGCTCGCGGCGACGTGCTCTCCGTAGCCTTCGCGGGCAGCGGCCAGCACCAGGACGCCGGTGCCAAGATGGTACACAAGGCCCCGCACACCACCTCCAACGTGGTGTCGAAGTCGATCTCCAAGGGCACGGGCCGGGCCACCTATCGCGGCCTGCTGGAAGTGGCCGAGGACGCGCACCACTGCAAGTCGAACGTGAAGTGTGACGCCCTGCTGCTGGACGAGGACGCCCGCTCGGACACCTACCCGACGATCAACATCGCCAACAACTCGACCACGGTGCAGCACGAGGCGACCGTCTCGAAGGTGGGCGAGGACCAGCTATTCTACCTGATGTCGAGGGGCATCTCGGAGAACGAAGCGACGGCCATGGTGGTCAACGGCTTCGTGGAGCCTATCACCAAGGAGATCCCGCTGGAGTACGCGGTGGAGCTGAACAGGCTCATTGAGTTGCAGATGGAAGGCTCCATAGGCTAATCCGCAGATCAGGAAGCCTCTAAGAAACGGGGGACGGCTATATGCCGTCCCTTTTTGTTTTCATGGGAAACTGCCTCACACAACATGGACAGCCTTGACCTACCTAGAACTTGCAGACATGGTGATTGATTTATAAGGGAATGGAGCATATACTTTACACAGTCCGGTGTATCAAAGCGGTGGTGGCAGTGAAATGGCAGAGATTCTACAGGAAGCATCCACCGGTGAGTGGGCGCAAATAACCAAACAGGTTGTCAATCAGATAGTTGCTGGATTTCACCCCAAGAAGGTGATCCTATTTGGATCCTATGCTTATGGATCACCGAACAGCGACAGCGACCTTGACTTGCTCGTGGTAATGGAAGATGTGGACAACCCACTACGCATGGCGGCAAGAATCGCTGCCGAAATCGATCATCCTGTACCGATGGATATTGTGGTATTTGATGCCAATGTTCTACTGGACGCAGTAGCTCGGAAGGCTGTTTTTGCCACCGAAATAGCCTCCAGGGGAAAAGTGCTCTATGAAGCCTGAAACCGAGGAGTGGATAGAGAAGGCAGAGGGCAACTGGAGCTTTGTGCAGTGGAGTATGCAAGCTGACGAGCCGGTATGGGATGTTATCTGCTTTCTCTGCCAGCAATGTGGTGAGAAGTATCTCAAAGCTTTCCTGGAAGAACAAGGCATCAACTTTCCGAAAACGCACGACCTTGTTCTTCTATTGAACTTGAGTGCTGGTCTACTGCCGGAGTTACTCACGCACAAGCAGGAGTTAGCCTATCTCACTGCGCTTAGTGTGGCTACTCGTTATCCTGGGATGGCGGTGTCGTAGCAAGATGCGAAGGATGCAATAAAAGCCGCAGATGAAGTAAGGACTATTATTCGAACCAAGTTAGGCCTTTCCTCATGATTTAGTTAGTGCTTCCATTACTGTTTGCAAATACCTGTCTGCCAGCAGTCGAGCGTCATGACGGTCATACTCATGTACGGACTCCGATGAGCTTTGAAATCACACCACCGGCAAGGTAACACACGGAGGGGCGGCATTTAGCCGTCCCTCTTTTCGTTACGCCGACCCACCCTGCGGTGCCTTACCAATCGCGGACAGCCCCGCCCACAGACGGCTATCCTGAAAGCAGATGGTCCCACCACCCCGCTTTGCCTGCGATACCTGGCGGTTGATGTCGGCCACACACACCCAGTCGTCGTTGTTCTCTAGCGACATGGCCCACTTGGCATGGTCTTTGGCGTTCTGCCAGGCGAAAGGCATGCCGATTGGGTTTAAGTCAATTGCCGTATCGTCGGCAACCCAGTCTACTTTGTTGCTGTCTTCATCAGCGGGGATAGCGCCTCGCCGCCACGACTCCACGTCCAGGTCAACCCCCAGGCTCGGCCCCACAAGGTCGCTCCACAAGTCCTGCCCCCACAGGCGGCTCTTGGTGATGCTGCGAAAAGTCGCGCCTCCCCTCGACGTGAAGGCGATATCGGAGGGCGTGGGCGAGAGGGAGAAGTCGCTGGCGGCAAGCTTATGCCATACGCTGTCAGCCGGGAGCGACTGCGGGAGGCGCGCGCCGTAAACCTGCGGCCCCTGTTGTGCGAGCATCTGCTGCGCTATAGCCTCGGCGGTCGCGACGTCTTTCAGCGTAATACATAGCAGCGTTTGCCCGTAATCAAGCTCGTTGCTCGGAAACTCGCCGCCGGTGGGGTGTGAGAAGCGAGGGATGGAATGCAGCAGCCAGAACGCGCTGTCACTTGCCAGATCGAAGGCGAGCACCCCCTTGGCGTGTGCCATCTCGCCGTTGTTAGACAGGTTAAGTTCCAGGGGAAACTCGTCGTTGTAGAAGATACACCCCGACGTGGGGTTGGCGGCGGCCTCAAACACCTGTTGGAGGGTGGCGGTGAGCGCGTTGTTGGACGCGCTAAGCAGGTTTGGCGATCCCGAAAGCGCGGTGCTCCGGTTGTCAAAGTACGCGTACTCGTAGCCGGTGGCCCTGTGCCCTGCCTGGCCTGCACCCACCACAGGGCCTGCGTTCTTCGGCACCTTATACATGAACCACCAGTCTACCGGCTGGCCGTTGTCGCCTATAGCGCTCAGGGGAAGCGTCATGCCTGTCTACTCCTCTCTTATCTTCCGGCAGCTATCACCTCATGTAATTACCATGCTTAATCAAAGGCGTGCCTCATGGTAGTTTTTGTGGGTGAGCAACCAGGCATCCAGGTTAAGCGTGCAGCAACATTAGCGTATAGCCACGGTGTTGTCAATAGACAATTCTAGCCCTTCCCTAACAATAACCGCCCCTGGCAATGTTGTCTCAACTGTAAGCAGGTAGCACAAGCCCGAACAGACAATAGATATTCGATATGCCCAGGAAAGCGGTCCAGAGCGCTGCCGAAGCAGTCGCATCAGCACGCACGGACCTTTTACGTGGCAGCAATCGGAAGCAGCCATACGTGCCCACGGATATCAATAGGCTTGTAACTGCGAGTATTGGGTAGAGCAGCCTGCCCTGGCCGACCCCGTTGTACACCATGCTCGCATAGAACAGCCCCACGACCATCCCCGACATGGCGATTTGAGCCATCTGCCTCTTGCTCAGGTTGCGCCGTACAAGTTCTCCAACCAGCCCCAGAGCCGCGAACAGCAGCAGGGTAAGGTACACCAGGTAGAATATGACAGGCGGCTTTATGGCGACCCAGCCGAAAGCCCCAAAATGCGTGGCAATCACGGTGAATAGCTGGATTGCCCAGGCACCGGGAGCCGACGGGTCGAAGGTAGAGGCGTGCGCGGGTACGACGGCGGCCGCCATTTCATTCACAGCGCGAATGGCAAGCGCATCTCCATACACCACCAGGTTTCGCAAGTACCACCAACCGCCAACAAGCAGGCACACCACAACCGCGAGCGAAGTCAGTAGCAGCTTCAGGCCCAGCGACCTCGCCAGGTTCGGCGTAGGGCCGCTTACCGGCGTGGTGGTAGCAGCATCCACCTTTACCCTCGACACCGCGAGCACAAGGAGTGCTATGGGAACGTAAACGAGGTTGTTCATCTTGGTAAGCAGGGCCGACCCCAACAGCACGCCCAACGCAGCCGCGTCAACAAACCTCGCGCCACGCGACAGCAGCCGCACCATCCAGTAGCTCAACGCGGCACCGAGCAGCGTAGCCGAATTGTCGTTGTTCACCACGGAGGCCATGAAGGTAAATTGCGGAAGCAGCGCTACAAGAGTAGCGGCACATATAGCCAGGGGCGCGTGTTCGGCTGACGGAAAGACCTCCCGCACCGTGGCGAAGGTCAGCAGTATAGTGCCTATGCCGAGCAGCACCCCCACGCTTCGTATAAAGTAAGTCCAGGGCAGCAGGTCTCCCGGTACGTCGGGGTGAATGTACCAGGCCACTTCAGAGGGGTCTTCGCCAAAATTGGGGTTCTGTTCCAATTCGGGGGCCAGGCTCTTACCGCCCCGGCCCAGCAAGAGCATAAGACCTGCATTCAGGCCGTAGTAAATCGGCGGTTGTTTTGCTTCCAGGGTATAGGGTCCACTGGCGTCTGCCCCCCCGATGGGTGGGAACGAACCGAAGCGCACCAGGTGCTCCACGTAGCGGATGTGGTCGAGTTCGTCAGGGCCTTCGCCTATGGGGGTGAAGATGACATAGAAGGCGCACAGCACGACATACGCGGCGACTATACCTCCCAGCCACCTGCGGTCGGACTTGCTCCCAAAGAAGCTTTGAGCCTTAGGAGGGGAGGTGTCAGGTACCGCTTTCACAGCTTCATCTTCACAGCTTCATCTACTGTAGCGTGCGCTTTGGTATAGATCATCTATTTGGTAGGGTCTTGTGGTGGAGTGTAGTAGCAGGTGCATTATACTCTAGAGTGCTGACTCTGTACGGCGCATATCCGGGATGGCCCATGCCTCCACAGAGCAGCACGAGGCGACCGTCTCGAAGGCGGGCGAGGACCAGCTATTCTACCTGATGTCCAGGGGCATCTCGGAGAACGAGGCCACGGCCATGGTGGTCAACGGCTTCGTGGAGCCTATCACCAAGGAGATCCCGCTGGAGTACGCGGTGGAGCTGAACAGGCTCATTGAGTTGCAGATGGAAGGCTCCATAGGGTAGTTCGCGGTTCTACAAGTCAGCGAATCAAAGGGGCGGCTGTGTGCCGCCCTTACTTTGTACCCTTGGTTTGCGAGATAACTAACTCGAGGCTGGCTAATGAGTGGCAGGAGCAGGATTACCTCTTGCCACCTTGCACGCGCGCAGCACAAAAGCCTTTACGCTGCTGTCCTCGTCAATATTAGTCCACCTACGTCTAGCTCTCTAATTCTCGACATTCACACCTGCGGACGGTTGTGAGTGGCTGCCAGCTTCTTTTGCTGCGATCCACGAGGAGCTTTATGTTCTGAGATGGATTGGCACTCCCGCGGCAGAGAGTACAGATCCTGGAATCTGGTGGCCTGTGCATGAACAAAGCACCGGGTCTCGAACGATACCTGCCATCACTTCTTATCCAAACAGCTTCACAAGCATCTGCTGTGTCTCTGCTGAACCGTTGGTAAGCACCTGAATTGGAGTCGGACCCGTGGTGCGGGGCCGTGACAATCATTCCCTTGCTCCATGGGATACGCCGTCGGAAGCGCAAATCTGAGTCTCCACAGAAGAGGACTTCGGGGGTTGCCCAGGTGCCTGGCGCGAGGAATACCAGGCTTTCTCTGTTTGAGACGGATAAGGCAAGCGCCTCGAGCAACCTTAAGGAGCTGCGCGACTTGCGGATGGGAAAGCGAAAAACCTCACGAGCATTCATTGGAACGAGAAATCCGGGTTGCCCCTCCTGGATTCCATCACTGTCATTATCGAACTGGAACCATCTAATGGCACAGCCATTTTGATAAGCCTGTATTGCAATACTGCGGATTCTTTCTCCAGCAGATATAGCTTCCCAGAAGATTGTGAAAGCTTGGTCTGAGGTCAGGTTTGGCACTCTACTTAGATACCACCATGGATCTAAGTGGTAGTTCATCGAAATTACGCGGCTCCAAGTCTCAATTGGCTGCGTTTGAGTTTGCGAACCTTCTTCTAGCAGGTTGGACATCGCACGGGTATCGTAAAAGCCTGGGTCTTCATCCCTCCCCTGCTCATCTTCGACACTCCGGGTCAACTTCTCTCGAAATCTATCAGCGAGATGATCGCCCAGTGCAGTAAGTGATGCCCCTCGCTCCTGTATCACCGCGCTCAACTCTTGACCTGACATCTCCCCTATATCGAGTGCTATCTCGTAGCCAACCTCTACAGGATTGAGCAGGAGGTCTTCAAGGCGATTGCTCCAGATCGCAGGCAGCCATACTTCCTTACAGGAAATGCCACTTTCTAAAACGCCCATGATCCCTTCGGCATGGTCTGCGTCATTGTGGGTACATGCAATTATATCAACTGAATTACGCCCCGTGGCTACCCGGAAACGATCGGCAATGCCCCGGCGAGCCTTGCCCGCGTCTACGAGGACGCTATGCTTTCCACGCTCTAAATAAAAAGCGTCGCCTTGCCCGACGGCAATAGCCACAAAGCTCGCTTTCGCATACCGGACCATAGGTCCCTCCACTCAGCAACCATCTCGTCGCCGCAACTCATCCAACACACTACAACAAGGGTCGACGGTGGTCTTACTCTATACAAGTACAGCCATATTAGCACATTAAGTTGTATAGGTCAACAAAACTGCGCGGTTACTTACGGCGGAATTTCCGTTCCTCTACACGGGGTTAGAGCACCCGAGCACGAGACCGCATGCCTACAAGCTTCCTTATATCCCTACTCTGAACGCTTACCCTTCCCCTTCCTTGACAACCCACATATAAATGCATTACTATATAAATGATGCTTTATGCATCATCATGTGTTTACGTGTCGAGGAAGGGAAATTTGGAAGCTTTGGAACGCAGCATACCGGCGTTGGGCAACGTAAAGCCCGAGCCGGAGACAGGTAGGAAGGGTAAGAAGGCCCGCGTGAGCGAGGTTGTGCCGCCGATTCTATCGGAGGAGCAGGCCACCTCAATTGAGGCCCTCAAGCCGTTCCTCAAGGCTATCGCTGACACCAACCGGGTCGCCATCTTGCAAGAGCTTTCCAACGTGGACGGCCTCAGCGTGCTCGACCTGTCCGACAGGCTCATGCTCTCCCAGCCCCTTACCTCCTGGCACCTGCACATCCTCAAGCGTGCCCGCCTGGTGAAGCCCACGCACCAGGGTCGCCAGCGCATCTATCGCCTCGATAGAGAGCGCATCAAAGAGTATCGCGAACTGTTCCAGTGGGTGACTGACTTCTAGTGGTTAGTGGTTAGTGGTTAGTGGTTAGTGAAGAGTTCTCTTCTAACCACTAACCACTAACCACTAACCACTTCCATAAGGAGAACATACAAGCAATGGCAAAGAAGAAGATTAGGGTTGCGATCATCGGTGTGGGGAACTGCGCTTCGTCCCTCGTGCAGGGTGTGGAGTACTACAAGGACGCCCAGGACGACCAGCTTATCCCCGGCCTGATGCACACCCGCCTGGGTGGCTATCACGTCAGCGACATTGAGTTCAGCGCCGCCTTTGACGTGGACAAGAACAAGGTCGGTAAGGACCTGTCGGAGGCGATTTTCGTCTCCCCCAACAACACGATCAAGTTCTCGGACGTGCCGCACCTGGACGTGCCCGTGCATCGGGGTATGACCCATGACGGGCTGGGCCAGTACCTCTCCACGGTCATCGAGAAGGCCCCCGGCCAGACCGCTGATATCGTGAAGATCCTCAAGGAGACCCGCACCGACGTAATCATCAACTACCTGCCGGTAGGCTCCGAGATGGCGACCAAGTGGTACGTCGAGCAGGCGCTCGAGGCGGGTGTGGGTTTCATTAACTGCATCCCGGTGTTCATCGCCCGCGAGGAGTACTGGCGCAAGCGGTTCGAGGACCGTGGCCTGCCCATCATCGGTGATGATATCAAGAGCCAGGTGGGCGCGACCATTACCCATCGCGTGCTCACCCGCCTCTTCCGCGACCGCGGCGTGCGCATCGACCGCACCTACCAGCTAAACTTCGGCGGCAACATGGACTTCTACAACATGCTCGAGCGCTCCCGCCTCGAGTCGAAGAAGATCTCCAAGACCAACGCCGTCACCTCGCAACTCGATTACGACCTGGGCGAGAACAACGTCCACGTCGGCCCCTCGGACTACGTGCCCTGGCTTGAGGACCGCAAGTGGTGCCACATCCGCATCGAAGGCACGACCTTCGGCGATGTGCCCCTGAACATGGAACTGAAGCTTGAGGTGTGGGACTCGCCCAACTCGGCTGGCGTGGTGATAGATGCCATTCGCTGCATCAAGCTGGCCCTGGAGAACGGCGTCAGCGGTGCTTTGGAAGCGCCGTCGTCCTACTTCATGAAAAGCCCGCCCGTGCAGTTCACCGACGACGTGGCTCACGACTCGGTCGAGGACTTCATCGTGCAGTACTCCGGCAAGCGCAGCCGCAGCGAAGAGCTTATGGCCGCCCGCGCCGAGGCCGTGACCCAGGCCGAGCCGCTGCCTAGCTCCGACGGCACCCCCGACCTGGTAGCCGATGTCGTCCCGGCCTCCGACGTAGCCGACGCCCTGGCCGCCACCAACGGACGGAAATAGGGACCGATTTGGAAATTGGAATTTCGAATTGCGAATTTAGTAGTAACCCAAGTAAATTCGCAATTCGAAATTCCAATTTCCAAATCGCCAAACGGAGTTTGCCTTATGGACTTCGTAAAACGGGCGCTCAACCCTGTCTGGCAGGGGATACGCTACCAGGGGTACCGCTTCTTTAGCTACCTTTCACACCGGGTGCCGGTGCGCTTCGCGTACTGGGTAGGGACGTTGGTAGGCGATTTTATCTACCTGACGTGGAAGCGGCATGCGGCCAACGCGGTCAGTAATACGCGGCGGGTGATGGGCACCGAAGCTACCTGGCAGGTGGTGAAGGAGAAGGCCCGCGACTCGTTTCGCAACTACGCCAAGACGCTGGTCGATTTCCTGCGCTTCCCCCACCTCAGCTTCAAAGATCTCGAAGACGTCATAGCCGGCAAGGGGGGCATGGAGCACCTCGAGAACGCTTTGTCGCTTGGCAAGGGCGTGGTGGTGGTCAGCGGGCACATTGGCAACTGGGACCTAGCGGGCGCGCTGCTGGGGCACTACGGTTTCCCGGTGCATGCGGTGGCCGACAGGTTCGAGCCGCAGCGGATGGACGACCTGATTAACGGCACCCGCGAGAAGCATGGTATCCACATCATCTCGCTGGAAACGAGCTCGCTCAAGCATATCTTTACCGCGCTCAAGCGTAACGAGATCGTGATGCTGCTGTTCGACCGCCCGCAACCGGATGAGGGCGTGCCGGTGGAGTTCTTCGGTGAGACGGCCTATGTGCCCGCCGGACCGGCAGCTATCGCTATCAAGACGGGCGCTGCCCTGGTAACAGGGTATGCTCTGCGCGACCCAGGCGACAAGACCATCTCAGGCACCTTCATGGAGCCTATCGACTATAAGCCCCTGCTGACGGGCGATAAGGAGGCTGACATCCAGCGTGTGACGCAGGAGATGGTCAGCCGCTTCGAGCCGGTAATCCGGCAGCACCCGGAGCAGTGGTACATGTTCCGCGAGATGTGGCCCCGCACCGCCCGGCACAACGCCGAGATAAAGAAGCGCCGCCTGTATGGTACGCGTAGCCTCCGCCGCAGGTTGGCCGAGCGCATGCCGGAGTCGGAGGGCGCTGCTTAGACGACTCGGTGACAACACAAACTCACATGAGAGGACGGTTATGCCGTCCTTTTTGTTTGCTTATTACTTGCGAAGTTAATTGCTCCCAGCCCGATAGTTAATTCATATGCGCGATGTTCCCCCGCCTGTCTTTGCCCATAATGTAAGCAGCGGCCAAGCACGTACTCACCTTACGAGGCGAGTCGCGAATACAGGGATTTGAAAGGCAAACATATGTCACCCCAAAAGATACGCCTCGTACAAGCCTCGTTCGAGCAGGTGCTGCCCATAGCCGATAGCGTGGCGGCGCACTTCTATAGCAGACTATTCGAGCTTGATCCCGGCCTCTGGTTCCTCTTCAATACAGGTATGCAGGAGCAGGGGCATAAGTACATGGCGATGCTACACATGGTGGTCGCCAACCTGGGTCGCCCCGACACCGTTGTGCCCATACTCCAGGCGCTTGGCCGCCGCCATGCCACCTACGGCGTCAACGACTCCCGCTATGAGACCATGTCCGAAGCCCTCCTCTGGGCGCTTGGGAAAAGCCTCGGTCCGGCATTCACCCCGGACGTGCGCGAAGCCTGGGCGGAAGTCTATACCCTGCTGGCCGACACCATGAAAGCGGCGGTGCAGCCCCCGGTGCTCAACCCCGTGGTGATGTAAGGGGAACCTCAAAACGAAAACGCCAAGACGCCGAGACGCCAAGGACCACGCCAAGTAGCTAAGGTTTGGAGAATTACAAAAGGCGCAGGGTACAACAGCACGTAGCCTGCTCCTTTTGCTTGAATAACAATCCTAATCTTGGCGTGGTCCTTGGCGTCTCCGCGTCTTGGCGTTTCAAGATGCTCTTGTAATGGGAGCATGCTATAATTGCTTGTACCGTAACTGCCGTTTATTTATGAAGACCTACTACCTGCTACGAATAGCTTCCGCGCTCTCCCGCTTCATGCCCGCCATGTTGGGCTACTGGCTGGCCTCGCTCGCGGGCGGGCTGGTCTTCTACCTCGCGCCTTCGGTACGCCGGGCGATTATGGACAACATGCGCCACGTGCTGCCCGACTCTACCCCACACCAGCGCCGAAGCCTGGCGCGCAAGGTAATCCGCAACCAGCTAAAGAACTACTACGACGTGGTGCGCCTGCCCCACATGAAGCCGGAAGACGTGCGCAACATGATAACCTCCATAGAGGGCCTGGAGCACCTGGAGGCCGGGATGAAGGCGGGTAAGGGCCTGCTGGTTACAGGGGGGCACATAGGCAACTTCAGCGTGGTGGCCCAACTCGCGGTGGTGCTTGGCTACAAGGCCGCCATCGTTGCCGAGGACATCAAGCCCGAAAAGCTGTACCAGTACATAAACGAGCTGCGCGGCCACCTGGGGGTGGAGATGATCCGGGTGGGCAGCGCCCAGGTGCGTACCATCTTCAAGTTCCTACGCAACGGCGGCATGCTGATGGTGGCGGGAGACCGCGATGTGAGCGACAACGGCACGCCTGTGCAGTTCTTCGACGCCACCGCCGACCTGCCTTCCGGCCCCGTGGTGCTCTCCCTACGCATGAAAGTGCCGCTGCTGCCTTGCTTTACCCGCCGCCTGCCCAACAATAAGTCTGTGCTTACCATTTACCCTCCCCTGGAGTGGGAACTGACGGGCGACCACGACCTTGATGTTGAGGTCAACATGCGCAAGCTGGTGAGCGTGCTTGAGGAGTTCGTCCGCAAGGCCCCCGACCAGTGGGTCGTGTTGCAGCGCATATGGGACAAAGATTATACTGCCAATGAGCGCGGCGACTCCACACCCGCCTCCGAGGGCACTCCACCCCACGTCGAGGACCAGGAACCCGTGCCCGCCCTAGCCGAACGCTAGCCAACTCTCTCTAACCCCACCGACCTACGAAGGAAACCAGCCCTTTTTCCTGTTCCCATCCATCAGCCCATCCACTATGCTGTCATCAACACGACTCAACTAACAACCAGCACCCCAATTAAGAATTGAACATTAAGAATTAAGAATTACCCGAAGGGAGCACCTCATGGTTTACAGGTATTCGCGCTGGGATGGCACGCAGCAGGTAATGCCCTTTGACGCGGACTCGATCATGGAGGCTATAGCCGAGGACGTGCTGGCGCATGGCGACGTGCGCCGGGCGCTCGAAAAGCTGATGCAGCAGGGTCACAAGTTCCAGTCGGGCGAGCGCATGCCCGGCCTGCGCGACCTGATAGATCGGCTCAAGCAGCAGCGCCAGGACACCCTGCGCCGCAACAACATGGACGGCGTAATCAAGGATATCCAGCAGCGCCTCGACAAAATCAAGGACACCGAGCGCGCGGGCATTAACCGCCGTGTGGAAGAGGGGCGACAAAGTCTGGACGATGGACGACAGACGAGGGACGATGGCGAGCAGGGCCAGCAGACCGCTCAACAGGAACACCAGGGCGAACAACAGCAAGATGCTGCTGACCCTGAGCAGCAACGAATGATGCAAAAGATGCTGGAGAAGATGGCCGAGCGGCGCAAGGAGCAGTTGGAACAGTTGCCGAGGGACATCGGCGGGCAGATAAAGGGCCTGCGTGAGTACGACTTCATGGAGCCGGACGCACGCCAGCAGTTCCAGGAATTGCTCGACATGCTCCAACAGCAGATGATGCAGAACAACGTCTCCGGCATGCAGAAGGGCATGCAGCAAATCCAGCAAGACCCCAAGGCCATGGAAGAGATGCGCGAGATGATGCGCGACCTCAACCAGCTTATGCGGGACCGGCAGGAGGGCAGGCCCAACGAGCAGTCGCGCTTCAACGACTTCATGCAGAAGCACGGCCATAACTTCCCGCCCGGTATCGAGAACATGGACCAGCTAATGGAGCACATCCAGAAGCAGATGCAGTACGTGGAGAACATGCTCAACTCAATGTCGCCCCAGCAGCGCGCGGAGCTTGAGGAGGCGATGATGCAGGTAATGCAGGACCCCGGCTTGCAGGCCGAGATGAATGAGCTTGCCATGCACCTGTCGCAGATGCTGCCGCCGCAGCCGGGCCGCCAGTACCGCTTCTCCGGCGACGCCGACGAGTCGATGAGCATGGCCCAGGCGATGTCGGTCATGGAGCAACTCGACCAGATGGAGCAGTTGGAGCGCGAGTTGAACGCCGCCCGCCGTGGCGACCCCAACCTGGACAACATAGACGCTGACGAGGTGGAGCAGCTACTCGGCCCCGACGCCCGGCAGGCGTTGGAGCAGTTGCGCGAGCTTGCCCAGCAGCTAGAGGATGCGGGCTACCTGGAGTGGGACGGCAGCCAGATGCAGCTAACCCCGCGCGCGGTGCGCAAGGTGGGACAGAAGGCGCTGCATGACATCTTCGGCATGCTGAAGAAGGACGCTTTCGGCAAGCACGCGATCAGCGTCAAGGGTAGGGGTGGCGAGCGCACCTACGACTCCAAACCTTACGAGTTTGGCGACCCGTTCTACCTGGACCTGAACACCACGCTGGGCAACGCCATGCTCCGCGAAGGTACCTCGGACGAGCGACGGCCCCGCACCCCTAGACCGCATGCTCCAGGGCACACGCGTGATGAGGGTCTGCACGACCTGGTGGTGCAACTCAAGCCTGAGGACTTCCAGGTATACTCCACCGAGTATATGACGCAGTCGAGCACCTGCCTGTTGATTGACATGAGCCGCTCGATGCTGCTGCGGGGCTGCTTCCTGGCGGCCAAGAAGGTGGCGTTGGCGCTGAACCACCTCATTCGCTCGCAGTTTCCCAAGGACGACCTGTACATCATCGGCTTCTCGGGCTACGCTCGCGAGCTGAAGCCGGAGATGCTGCCCCAGCTTGATTGGAGCGAGTACCAGTACGGCACCAACTTGCAGCACGCGCTGATGCTGTCGCGGCAGCTACTGGGCAGGCGCAAGTCGCCCAACAAGCAGATAATCGTTATCACGGACGGCGAGCCGACCGCCCACCTGGAGGACGGCGAGGTCTTCTTCAACTATCCCCCTACGCTACGCACGATACAGGAGACGATGCGCGAGGTTGTGCGCTGCACCCGCGACCAGATTACAATCAACACCTTCATGCTTGAGCGCAGCTACTACATGGCCGATTTCGTGGAGCAGATGACCAAGGTGAACAAGGGTCGCGCTTTCTATGCCACCCCGGAGGCGTTAGGCGAGTACATCCTGGTGGACTACGTCAGCAGCAAGCGGAAGAAGATAAAGTAGGGCTGGAATTTCGGATTGCGAACGTGAAGAAGCCCAAGTTGGACACAATTCTGCTGGTGTTGGCTGTGATCGTCATGGTCGTCTTCTTCGTGCTCTCCTCGCAGGACGAACGCATTGTCAAGCCGGTAGCTGCGCTACCCTTACTTCATAAGGTGCTACTTGCCACAGTCGTAGTGTTGGTCATAGGAGCCGGTCTGCTGTCTACGCCCAAGCGTACCAATCGGGCTGGTATCTTTGGGACCCTGGCTTTTGGCGCAATCTATTTTATAGTACCGCTCTACCAGGCGCTCGAGCCACCTGTTCTCAGCACCGCGTTGCTATTCGGTAGCATGGGCGTACATTACCTCATACAAGCTACCAAGCAGTTCCTGATGCTGCGCTCTACAGGTGGCACTAGTAGTTAGCAACCAGAGATAAGATCGATGAAGCTTTGCCCGCCCTTCCTGCTCGCCCTATCCGCTCTGGCCCTCAGTAGCTGTGGTACTTCCACTGCCCCACCCATCGCCTCGACCATGACGATGGCGACTACCGTGCCCGAACTAAGCCCCTCTGCTTCGACTGTAGACGCTACTTCCACGCCCGGCCCTACCTCGACACCCATGCAAGCCGATCAAATCGGCCTTCCCAGGTTGAGCGGGGCCACCCATGTAGGCATCGTGGATAATTGGAACGGCCTATCGCCCGCCGCGCCAATTAATGCACGCTATTCGCTGGACAATAGCCCCTCCGGCCTCAGAGGCGAAGGCAACTTCTCGTCAGGGTACAGAGCGCAAAGTGTGGCCTTCACGGTTACGGTGCCCCCGGAGGTTGCCGCAAAGTTCTTCTCGTTTCTAGATGACCCCACCATGTCTGTCCGGGAGGGCACCTATGAGCCACTTATTACCCATACCGATGATTATCCTTTCCTGGTAATCGGCTTGACCCTGCCCGGCGGCGTGGGGGTACGCTTCTACTCCAAATCTCAGGGTGCCGACCACATGCCCTGGGGGCTGGACTATAACGGTAAGACTTACATAATCGACTCCGCTCGTCCGGCGGAGGCTCTTTCTGTCTTGAGGCCGTACCTGAGCGAGGAGTTATTAGATGCTCGGAAGACCCCGACATTAGAACAGCAAGAAACACCAGCACCATAGCATTAGCCGATGAATCTACAGGTCAGCGAGATACTTACCTCCCACTTTCCCGGACGGGAGTGGGTACTGCGAAAACCCACCTCGGGCATGACGGGTGAGAGCTACATTGCTACAAGCGACGGGCTGGAGCTTTTCATCAAATTCGATGTAGAGGCTCCGGCCCTTCAGCGGGTGGCCGAACTGGGCGTAGCACCCAGGGTGCTGGCCGCAGGCAGACATGAGGGAAGGCTCTACATCGTCCAGGAGTACTTGGAGGGCATTCGCCCGGAGCGTGAGTGGTTCTCACGTCACCTCCCTCAACTGGCGAGCCTCATCCAGGTGTACCACAGCGACCCGCTGCTTACGGCGCTTCTGAGTAAGGGTAAGCAGATAAAGCACGCGGAACATATCGAAAGCGAGCTAAAAGGCTTCGAAACTCAGCTAGCGGGGCTGTCTGACTCGCTGCACCGGGCTGAGCTTTCTCCTCTCATGTTCGAACTCAGGGACCAGGCACGCTCCTTTGAGCCTACCAATCTCGTTCCCACCCATGCTGACCCTAACTTCTATAACTTCCTGGTTGCCGGTGAGAGAATCTACTTGCTCGATTGGGACGCAGTTTCCCTCTCCGACCCAATGAGAGACGTGGGGCCGCTCCTATGGTGGTACGTGCCGCCGGATAAGTGGCACGAGTTCTTTGCTGCTTTGAACGTGCAAATGAGCGACCAGACTGCGCATAAAGTCTATTGGTGGGCGGCTCGCCAGTCGTGCATGGTAGCCTTGTTGTTCGCCGGCTCCGCCTACCCGGAGTACGCACTACCCTTCATAGAGGACTTTAGGGCGGCACTGCACGGGCAAGCCAATCCTCACGCCTGACCTCCCCAATACTGCAACAGCCCACAACCTTGCCGAGCAAGAGCCGTTCTACTTGTCGGGACGTGTGACCCGACAGACAGGGCGGCTCGTTTGTTTGCCAGGAAGGAATCATGCATGCACAGCGACAAGTCTATGAGAGGGCGCCGTTTCTTATGCCGGGTGCTGCTGGTGCTTGTACTTAGCGCCTTGTTGCCCGGCTGCGCGGAAGTGCTGCCGGAGGCCGCACCTCGGGCCGAGGTGGTCAGCGATGGCCTGGGCGCGACCCGCCAAGTGTGGGAGCACGAACATAAGCTAGCTGCCTCCTTTGAGCGCGATATGGACTACACCAGGTTGAAGGGGCTGCTTTACGAAGACGGCTACAGGGTCACATACTGGGTGGACGGCCCGCAAGAGGCAGCACCGGCCTCCGCTCGCATCAGCCGCCTGGAGTTTGATACGCCGGAGCGCGACCACGAGGTGCTGAAGGCCATAATCCAGGAACTACTGCCCCAGGACGCGGTGCTGTCCGATTTCTATGGACCCTATGGTGATACCAGCGACTTTACCGAACGCTTTGAGGCCCCATCGCTTGAAAGCGTCTACGAGCCACTTGCATATACCAAGAATCCCTATCTTGGCGGGGAGCACTTATTTTCCATGGTTGTTGTGCGCTACTCCGGCAGCAAGCCAAACGTTGTGATCGAGATTGGCCCTTGGAGAGGTATCCCCCCGGAGAGTATGCCGCCTCCATTCTCTACTGTGCCGGTATCATTGCCCATGCCTGTACCATCTGTATATCCCTGACGATAATTAATCTGGTCCAATCTTGCAATTCACACGTACATCCTGGTAGAAATATCTATACCGCAGTTCGTCCTTCCCAACCGCTAGAAAGAGCCTTCTCCCTCATGTCCAACCTCCGCCACGCAAAGGCAGCGCGCACCCTGTTCGCCCTGCTCCTGCTCCTCACGTCAGCCGTCGTCTATCGTCCCTCGTCCATCGTCGCGCAGCAACAATCCGCCTTCGTCACCGTGCAGGGCAACCAGCTCATGCTACGGGGCGTGCCAATCAAGCTAAAGGGCACCAACTTCTACCCCAAGGACCGCCCTTGGGCCGACATGTGGAAGAAGTGGAACGGCCCCGAGACCCGCGCCGACCTGGCACGCGCCCGCGAGCTTGGCGTCAATTCGGTGCGCATATTGGTGCCCTACAAGCCGACCAACGGCTGGACCAATAAGGATACCGGCGCGGTGGTGCCCGAGTACCTGGACAGGTTGCGCCAGATGGTGCAGATGGCGGGCGAGCTTGATATGAAGGTGATAGTGGCCCTGTTTGACTTCTACGACCCGGAGGACGACAGGCGTTCGGGCATGCAGGAGGCCGAGATAGAGGCCCGCAACCTGCGTTACCTGCGCGACATCATCCCCGCGTTCGCCGGCGACGACCGGATACTCGCCTGGGACCTGCACAACGAGCCTGAGCACTACAAGACCTGGCAGGAGGTGAAGAAGCCGCAGGTGATGGTCGCCTGGATGGCGAGGATGGCCGCCGAAATCCGCCGTCTAGACCCCAACCACCTGCTCACAGTGGGCATGGCCGACTACAAGAACCTCTTTACGGCGGACGACACGGGCGCGCCCTACGAGGAGGAGCCGGTGCGCGGCCTCACCCCCACCGACCTGAGCGATTTTCTTAGCTGGCACAGCTACAACGCGGGTGACATGGACTGGCAGATCCGCTACATACGCGCCCACTCGAACAAGCCCCTGGTGTTGCAGGAGACCGGCTGGCCCAGCGGCCCCGCTTGCACCGCGCCCGAGTACAACGAGCAGCACCAGACATTCCTTTACCGCACGATGGTGGACTGGGCAAACAAAGGCGGGCTGTCGGGGCTGATGCAGTGGCAGCTTTGGGACCTGCCGGTTGGAGGAAGCGTAGGTGCGGGCCGGGAGTCGCACGAGGACTTCTTCGGCTTATTGAGGCGCGACGGCTCCTGGAAGGCGGCCATGCCCATATTCCGCGACGGCTGGAAGGTCGAGCCGTTGCCGAGCGCGACCAGGACGAACCTGCCCCTCACCATATTCGTGCCCACTCCTACCCCGCCCGACCCAAATTACCAGCCTCCCCTCTACTTCCCTGAGACGGGCAAGTACATCCATGCCGAGTTCCGCGACTACTGGCGGCGCTTTGGCGGCCTCGCGGTGTTCGGCTACCCGATAACGGACCAGCGCCAGGAGGACGATATGTGGGTGCAGTACTTCGAGCGGGCGCGGTTCGAGTTGCACCCGGAGGTGCGGCGCGAGGTGAAGGACTACGACAAGCTCGACAAAGTGCAGCAGTACAAGCTAATCGTGCAGCTCACCCGCCTGGGAGCCGACCTGGTGGACCAGAAGACCGGCGGCAAGGGCTTCCCCCTCCCGGACCGCGCCACCTTACCTGCGGGCGCTACCGTCTTCCCGGAGACCGGGCACTCGCTCTCAGGCAAGATTGGAGAGTACTGGTGGGCGAACAACGGCCTGACCAACTTCGGCTTCCCCCTCTCCGAGCCGGTGCAGGAGGTCAGCCAGGCCGACGGCAAGACCTACACGGTCCAGTACTTCGAGCGCACTAGGCTAGAATATCACCCGGAGAACGCGGGCACGCAATACGAGATACTGCTGGGCCTGCTGGGGCGGGAGAAGCTGGCAAGCAAAGGTTGCAGGTAAAGAGACGGAACCGCATCCCGCCGAGCACACGAGGATTAGCGCCAAGGTTAAGGTGTGTACAGGCACGATGCCCCGTAAGCTAGTGGGCAGTCCATAAGGTCCAGATTGAGGAACCAAGCCCCGCCTTTGTCATTCTGAACCCTTCGGCTGCGCTCAGGGTAAACTCCGTGAAGAATCAGGTGGGTAGGGGTGCTGTTGAACTACGGTGACCAACTCTCGCCCTTGTCATTCTGAGCGTAGCGAAGAATCTCGTCCTCCAGCACCCAAATACCACCTTTCTACAGTACACGCCCAGGAACCAGCACGCACCACAAGAAACGGGCAACACCTGCATAGAGGACGAGATTCTTCACTGCGTTCAGAATGACAAGGGCGAGAGTTGGTTCTCCGGCTTGGCACAGAGAGGCTATTGGAGTGGGGCATGATGCATCATGCGGCTACAATTCTCTTTTGGCATCAAGCTCTACCTGGTGGCCCCCGCACCAGCCTCTGCGGCTTCACGTGCTAGTGGGTAGCCGGAGGAGTTCCAGGCACCCATGCCGCCGCTGACGTTCATCGGATCGAAGCCTTCGCCCTGGAGGAGGCTGGCCGCTATGCTGCTGCGGGTGCCGCCGCCGCACACCACCGCCACCGGCTTGTGGCTCGGCACCCGGTCGAGGCTCTTCGTTAGCTGGTGGAATGGGATGTGGATGGCACCCTCGATGTGGCCTTCGCGCCACTCAGAGGCCTCGCGCACGTCGAGCACGGTGAAGCTGCGGTCGCCCGATTGCAGCCGCTCGCGCAACTCGGACACCGGCACCTGTGGCACCGTCTCAATGGGCCTGCCGCTGCTGTCCCAGCCATGTATGCCGCCCAGCAGGTAGCCTTTGATAGTGCTCTGCCCCGCCGCCTCCAGCAGCGACATGGCCTGCTTCAGGTCGCCCGGCGCGTTCAGCACCAGCACCACCGACGCACCCTCCGGTATCACCCAGGA
>DASVVE010000052.1:0-14227 GCA_036386675.1 Chloroflexia bacterium
AGGATTATCTGCTGGGAACGCTTGAGCCAAAGCTAGTAGATGCGCTTCTTCACGTGGCCGAAGATGCTCAACTAGATGAGGAAACGCGGTCAAATGCGTACCAAGCCTTACAGACTATATTCGGAACTTCGGAGATGAGTAAGGCCCAGGTACTTGAACGGGCAAGAGAAATAACAACGCATCAGGGGCAGTAGTATTTTAGTCGCGCAAATGACCAGCTAGGAGACTACACTGAGCGACGGCAACCCCACGCCTAACCCACAACCCGGTTCGCCTCACCGCTGGGGGCAGCCCGGTGCACCCGTGCCCTCCGACATCCTGGAACAACTCGACCAGGACATAGCCGCCTCCGGGGGTGAATGGCAGGAGCCTGTGGAGTACCTGGGGGCCGTCGGGCGCACCATGTTCGACCTGCCCACCTCCGAGGACAACACGGTCACTGTGCTCCTGCCGAGGGAGGAGCTAGGGCGGGTGCCTTCACAATCCATCGTGAGGGTGCGCAGTGCGGGTGATGGACGCATCTACCTGGGCATCGTGGTGAAGGGGCCATTTGCCGAGCCGGACGGCCTGCGGGGGGATGCGCCTATTGTGATTACCACGGCGGTCAGGGGCGGCATCTTCATGCCTCGCTACCACGGGCGGGTGCAGGTGGAGCTTATAGGCGAGCAGGTGGGTGGTGTAGTCGTGCCGCCACGCTTGAGGCCGCTTCCTAACAGTCCGGTCTTCATCCTCGATACTGACGAGACGCTAGACATCCTGCGCCTGGACGGCGACATCACGTTGGGCGTGCCGGTAGGGTACGAGCAACTTACCGCCTCGGTGCCCTCCGACAAGAAGTCGGTGCTGCCCCGGCACCTGGGCATCCTGGGCACTACGGGCGGCGGCAAGTCTACTACCGTATCGGGGCTTATCGCCAGCTTCCAGGATGCGGGGCTTGCCACGGTGGTGCTCGATACCGAGGGTGAGTACACGCAGATATACCAGCCCACCTCCGACCCCGCCATGCTCACCTCCCTGGCTAAACGTGGTCTGGAGGCGCGGGGCGTGGAAGGCATGAGGGTGTACCACCTGCACGGGAGGGCCACCACCTGCCCCGACCGGAGGCGCGTTACCTCCTTCTCGCTTCAGTTCTCGCAATTGTCGCCTTATCTCGTAATGGAGATACTCGACCTCAACGAGGCGCAGACCCAGCGTTACGGCAAAGCTTACGACATAACCAAGCGCCTACTTCGCCAGTTAAGCATATTCCCCTCGAACGCCGAGGAGCGAGAGCAGCTACTTGAGCTTGACGAGATGGAGACCGGCTACCCGCGCATGACGGCTGCCCACATGTACGACGTTGTGAAGACCTGCGTGGAGGTCGTGTCAGGCGAGGAAGGCGACGGCAAGTTCTTCAGCCCGGAGTTCAAGCAGGCGGGCAGCGAGGTGCTAAAGGCCGTAAAAGCCGCCGACCTGCCCAAGCACATAGGAAGCTGGCGGGTGGTGCAGGGGCGTATCAGCCAGCTACTGCGCCTGCACATCTTCGACAACCCAAAGGCGGGGCCGCTCGACTACTCCAGCCTCACGCGGCCCGGCACCGTCTCTATCATAGACCTGAGCGACACCGATTCGCCCGCGATCAACAACCTGGTGATAGCCGAATTGTTGCGAGGGCTGCAAGGCGCGCAGAACGACAATTACAGGCGCTCGGAGCAGGGCGGGGAGCAGCGCCGCTTGATGATCATAGTGGAGGAGGCACACGAGTTTCTGTCGGACGAGCGCATCAAGCAGATGCCGGTGCTCTTCCAGCAGGTGGCCCGCATCGCGCGGCGGGGCCGCAAGCGCTGGCTGGGGCTGTGTTTTGTGACGCAGCTTCCCCAGCACCTGCCCGATGAGGTGCTCGGCCTGATAAACAACTACATCCTGCACAAGATCAGCGACGCCAATGTGATAGCCCGGCTCAAGCGGTCGCTGGGTGTGGTGGACGAGTCGATGTGGAGGCGACTGCCCAATCTCGCCCCCGGCCAGGCGCTCGTCTCGATGAGCAGCTTCGCGCGCCCTCTGCTGTTAAATATCGACCCCACTCCATGCAAGCTCCGCATGGTAGATTGATTTATGGAGCACATAATGCAAGACGCTGATGACCAGGCACAAGAGGACAGCCCCGGCACGCCGAAGCGCCCGGTGATCAACATCCTTGGCGAGAAAGTGGCGCTCGGCCCTTATGACAAGAGCATCGTTGAGACGTACCACAGGTGGGTGAACGACTTCGATACCCTGCGATTGGGAGGTTTGCCTATCAAGCCGCGCACGCTGGAGCAGCAAATCGCCTCCTTCGAGCGGTGGGGCACCGAAACGAATGAGGTCTGGTTCCTGATGTACGAAGTCGCCACCTGGCGGCCTGTGGGCTGGACGGGCATACAGCACATAGACCTGCACCACCGCAGTGCCGAGTTCGGTATCACCATAGCCGAGCCGGACGCGCGCGGCAAAGGCTACGGCACCGAGGCGGCTCAGTTGGTACTCGATTACGCGTTCACCGCACGGGGCCTGCACTCAGTCTATTTGACCACAGCAGCCTACAACATCGCGGGGCAGCACGCCTACAAGAAGGCGGGCTTCCGCGAGGCCGGACGTCTGCGCGAATCCGACTTCATGGGCGGCAAGTTCTGGGACCTGATCTATATGGACTGTCTCGCGGCAAAGTTCACCAGCCCCGTGCTCGCCCGCACCTTCCTCCCACCGGAACCTGAGGATTAATTGCTCCAGGGGCGCTTTTCACCGCACGACGAAAGTAACGGCCGTAGTCTTGGCGCGCCCTTGGCGTCCTTGGCGTCCTTGGCGTCTTGGCGTCTTGGCGGTTTCGTCTCTTTTGGTAAAAGCTGTATGGGGCCGCGTCAGGGCCGGCGCAGGTTCGCGTCGGTCTGCCTCTGCGTGAGGCGTTCGGCTATCTGTAGCTCGGTGCGGCTCTCTGCGGGCATGCTCATCTGGGACAGCATCTCCGCCAGCCACCTGTGGAGGGCGGGGTCGTGTGGCTGGAGGCTCTTCGAGATCAGCGCGTCCCGCCAGGCTTTTGAGAGGTCGCCGCGCTCGGCAAATCCCCTGGAGGTGCGCAGGTACTCCTCGCCGATGGGAAAGAGCGTGCCCGCCCTCCTGTAGGATTCTACCGCCCCACCAATCTCACCTCCCGCTTGCTCGACGGAGCCGCGCAGTGTGTAAACGGCCTGCTCCTCCATCCTGGTGGTAGCTCCATCGCTGCTGAGTGTGTCGAGGAACGCCTCCATGCTGCGGCCAATGCCTGAGCCGGAGGGTGCTTCGCGCAACACCGACACGTGGTAGAAGTGGGTGACTTCCGCCCAACGCGAGCCGGAGAGCAGATCGGGGGGCGTATCGAACTGGTAGCTCACCACCCAGTAAATGGAGCCTTCGACCTTCCGGTTGAACAGTAGGGGGTCAACAAGGCTGTACGTGGGCGCGGGGGGCTGGTCCTTCCAGTAGTAGTTGCTCACTGTAGGGTCCCACCCGGCAAAGATGATGGTGTCGTGGGGGGTGGCGCGACCCGCGAGATATTGCGAGACCGCGCGCAAGTCGGCCCTATCTACCACCTGGCTGCCGGGGTCGGTACCAGCTACCGCATAGCGCAGGCCGGAATATGACACGAGGGCGAACATAACCCCGGCCAGGGCCGTGCTGGTGAACTTCAACGGGGTTGCAAGCGCGGAGTAACGGCGCAGCCCCTGGAAGGACGCCAGCGTAACCATGCCGTTGGCGACCAGCAGCAGGTAGAAAGGCATAACAAACAGGGCGTAACGTTGGTAGACAACATTAGTAGTGCCGAGCACTACAAGGATACTGCTAGGGAGCACTACAAAGAGCAGGCAGAGGGCGATGCCGCTCCTCATGCCGCGCAAGACAAGCGGGTATATCCCGGCCATCATGAACAGGAGCATCACCGCAGGGACCAGGCGCTGAAGCTCAGGGATGCCGGGCAGCGAGAACCAGGATACAAGCTCTACGGGCGATGTAAGGAATGCAATAGGTTGGAGGGCAGCCATGTCGGGCGGCGTGCGGGGCACACTCAACATGTCGAGGCCCATCGGAAGCGCCGCCAGGCCAACCGCCACTACCGAGAGGAGTGCGTAGAGCAGCGACCTCGGCGCGGTGGACCTGTTCCGCCAGGCCTTCCAGAGCACCCACAGGAGGTACGGCCCAAGCGCGGGCAGCACCAGCGTCAGCACGTTGTAGGACGTGAGCACGTTGGCTATGGTGGCGGCAGCGAAGGCGGCCCACCACTTACCTGTAGCCTGGCGTTCGGCGCGCACCAGGCAGTAGGCCGAGAGCGCGGTGAGCAGCACCAGCACGGTGTAGGGCCGCACGTCCTGCGAATAGGTAAGATGGATAAAGGAGAAGGCCAACAGCCCGGCGACCACCAGGCCCTGTACGCGCCCGAACATCTCTTTGCCCAGCGCATAGACCACCAGGGGTGTGAGGGCACCCGCCAGCGCGGAAGGCAGGCGCACCAGGGCGGCGGTAGCAGTAGGGTCGGCAAAGAGGGTGGTGAGCCAGACGGTGAGATAGTGGAGCGGGGTCTGCACGCGCATCCAGCCGAAGCGGTCGGTGAAGAAGAAGCCGGGGCCGTACTGCGCCACTTCCAGGGAGGCTATCTCATCGAACCAGAGGCTATAGCAATCGAGGCAATAGACGCGCAGCCCCAGCGACAAGAGGAAAAGACCCCCCAGCAGAAGCGCCTTATATCCCATGTAGCCGGGCCTAGGCCCGAAATTGAATGCTTTTGGTAGCGAAGCCATTTAGTCTGAGGCCCTTATAACAAAACGTGCTGCTGGTAACGGTACTGGAAGCTATCTCAAGAACAGCAGTCCCGAAAACAAGCAAAGGAGCCGGACCTTGTCATTCTGAGCCCTTCGGCTACGCTCAGGGTAAACTCCGCGAAGAATCTCGTCCTCTACCGGGATGTTTCCTCTTTCTTACGGTACCCTCCTGCTGTGGGAAAGGTGGTATTTAGGTGGTGAGGGACGAGATTCTTCGCTACGCTCAGAATGACAAAAGGCAGGTTAGGGTGCTAATATCTTATATCTACATTCTTGAGATTACTTCTAGGCACAGTGAAGTATGCCCGCATCAGCCTGATACAAGTATAACAAGGGGCATGCGAGGTTAGGATGGGTAGTTGAGGCTAGTAGCGACGTTCCATAGGTACTGGTATGGAGAAGTTATCTACCAGCGGCTATTTGTTATATAATCCACACATGAATCTCTATAGCATCTTAGCTTGCCCCACCTGCAAGGTCAGCGTGCAGAGGCAAGAAGAAACCCTCGTCTGCGCCCAGTGCGACTGCGTCTATCCCATCATCAACGGAGTGCCCATCCTTCTCCCTGGCGGGGAAGTGCCCTTTACCGAGTACCAGCACGACCTCAAGGTTAGGACTACGTACGACCCCTGGCTGCACCGCGTCGTGCTGCAATCGCTGCCCGCGAGCGCCGTTGTGCTGGACCTCGGAGCGGGCAACCTGACGCTGGACCTGCCGAACGTCATCCGTATGGACGTGACGCTCACTCCATACGTGGACGTGGTCGGTGACGCGCACATGCTGCCTTTCCTGCCCGGCACACTGGACTTTGTCTTCTCGCTAGCGGTCATCGAGCACCTGCGGAACCCTTTCGAGGCCGCGCAGGAGACGCACCGGGTGCTGCGTAACGGTGGGTACGTCTACGGCGAGTGCAACTTCGTGTTTGCGTACCACGGCTACCCGCACCATTACTTCAACGCGAGCCAGCAGGGGTTGGAGCAGGTGTTCAATTCGTTCGAGAAGTTCCGCTCCGGCGTGGCTCCCTACCAGATGCCTTCCGAGGCGCTGCGTATGGTGCTTGAAACTTACCTCCACTGGATGCAGCCGGGCGATGAGCCGGGCGCGCGCACCTACCGCCTCTTTTTGCAGGAGATACTTAACCTGCCCATAGCTAATTATGACAGCTTGTTCACCGAGGAAGGGGCGCTGAACGTCGCGGCGGGGGTCTTCTTCTTCGGCAGAAAGCATGTCGAAGGGCCATCGGAAGTAGTCCCGCCTGTAGTGCAACAGGTTTGGGAGAAAGAAGCTGCGATAAGAGAGCGGTTTCCGAGCTTGTTCGATATAGGGTCGGTGCCCAATATCATGCTCTGGGCGAAGGGAGACGGGCGCGAGCAGTTTGCTGAAATAGACGAGTACTTCCGGGAACTGGTGCCTTTCAGCAAGCGAGAGAACGTGGACCCGGCAGGCCGCGAGCACTTCGACTCGCTGCCGGTACTCGCGCCTGACTTCGGCTACGTACCCGACCCCCGCACAAACGAGCCTATGTCGCTTGCGGATACGGGCCTTTTCGAGCGACTTGAGAGGATGGCGGCGCGCAATGAGAATCTGGTGCGGGACCTCGCCGAGCGGGACGTCTATATCAAGCATCTGACTTCCTTCATCGATGAGAAAGTGGGCTATATCAGACGCTTAGAATCGACGGTGAAAGCCAGGGATGCACAGATCAAGTCTCTCGAGGCAGAGAGCAGGTTCAACCCAGTGGCGCGAGCGCGTCGTGTGTTGAGACGCAGGCGGAGGAAATAGAGGAGTGCTGGTAATTACCCTTCTGTTGTGTCTTGAACGACTGCCGGTAATGTAAGAAGAGAGGGACTGCATCAGAGCAGTCCCTCTCTTCTTACGTGTGCTAGTCTCTTAGAGCGTCCCTACTTGCCGTTGCTGACGTAGCTCACGCAGTCGCCCTGGTTGTTAAAGTGCCGAGGAGTGTTGTACGTCTCCCACTTACCTGGTCAAGCCCTTCAGCCATCTAGAGCTATTCGCCCGCATCAAGGCAATCCTACGCCGGTCGGAACTTCCTGCTCCGGTCAGCGCCGCACCCTCCTTCGTGTCGGGCGATATTACTATGAACTTCGACAGCCGTGAATTAACAGTCAAGGGCCAGCCGGTAAAGCTCACACCCACCGAGTACAAGCTGCTCTACCAGCTTGTGCGCACAGACGTTGTTCGAGAGCAAGGGCCAGACGTTGCTCGTCAGCCTGCCCGAAGGCCACTTTCCGGTGCTGGGTGATGCCGCCCGGCTGGAGCAGGTGCTTATCAACCTGCTGTCAAACGCCCACAAATACACCCCGGAAGACTCCACTACCCAGGTGCGTCTGTTCCGCTCAGGCGACGAGTGCCTCGTAACGGTCAGGGACAACGGCCCCGGCGTGCCTGAAGGCGAGCACGACCTTATCTTCAACCGCTTCTTCAGGAGCAGCATGCACCGCACGGACCGTACCGCCTCCACCGGGCTGGGACTGCCCATCGCTCGCAAGATCGCAGAGATGCACAAACGCCACCTCACAGCCGAACCCGCTCCCGGTGGAGGGACCATCTTCACGCTTGTGCTGCCTCAGCCCGGCTAGTCCGCGACAAAAGTGTGACCGGGTAAGCTTGATCCGGGGACTCCCTGGTGGTGTTTGACCTGTGGGGTCACAGTAGCGATAGTCGCAGGTGCAGCCTGTCTTTTGTGGCATGCCCAAGAGTGCTATCCGGGGGCTTGGGCATCCTGTAGCGCCTCCAGGTACTGCCCGCGGGCAAAGGTGTAAGGACCAAGCCCGGCATACGACCACTCACCGTTCGGGTGGTCCTGTCCTCGATGAGGTTGTTCGAAATCGCTCCAGATAACGCTATCCTCACCCATTGTAATCTTCACGAGCAAGGGCCAACATCCAGGCAGCCCGCATTCACATTCAAGCACCTGTACCTTCCCATTAACGCTGTTCATCTCCCAGTTTGGCTCACCGAGGAAGTGCCTTGATGGTGGAAGCACATCTGAGGGCGGTAAGCCCATGTAGCTGCCGGCGATGTCGGGGTGTCCCTCGCGCGCGGCCATAGGCAGTTCGTACTCGCGCACGATGTCAATCAAGTCCCGGCCGTTCACCAGGATGACTGTCTCTTCAGCCTGACCTACAGACTCCTCGTCAGCCAGCTTAAGCACTTTGACCTGGAAAGAGTCCATGCTCATCACCATCGGCCTTATGTCATCAAGCGAGCAAATATACCGCGAACGATGCCAGCCAGTGCTCGCCCATGTAATCGTCGCTCGCTACATGGGGAAGAGAGGCTTTAGCGTGCCTGTCGGCAGCTTCGGTAAGCACTCCACGCGCAGGGTGCGCTTCGGGCAGCGCGGAGGCTATGTTCCGCATGCACCAGGCGCGGCTGAGGTTTAGCCCGTCAAGGTGCACTATCTGTGGGTCGGTACGGTCGGACACGAGGGCGGGCTGAAACAGGTTTGCAGGCTCGCCTCTCGATAGACCCGGCAAGAAGCGTCCGAGCCACTCCTGAAACTCATTCGGAGGCAGCACCCGCGTCATGAGGTCGGCCTCCACAAGGGCGGGTGAGAGGAAGTCGCTACCCCCTGGCTCCCACCGGGCCGGGTAGTCTGTGTCCGCCGAGAAGTATGACAGACTGCGCTCAACAACCAGGCTCTCAAGCTCCAGGTGACCGGTTGCCCGTGCGTAATCGAGTGCCATGACTAAACCAAAGGCTGTGTTTGGGTGGGTGCCCATACGTATTGGATAGTCCTGACCGGGTAAGAAGTCCAGGTATCGAGCCACAAAGGCATCCGCCAGAGGCTGGAGGTTCCTGGACCACTGCCTGGCGTCTCCGTCTCCGTCTCCCTCTCCTCTCTCTGCCTCCCTTGCCCACGTGTAGAGTTCCTCAGCCAGTTTCAATAACCAGGCCCAGCCATAGGTGCGCTCGAAGGAGCGGCGGTTTGGCTGTTCCAGGTATGCCTTTTCAGCAAGGATGTTTTGCGCCGACAGGTTAGTGGCGAGCGCAGCACGTATCGCCCGCGCTCGTGGTAGTTCGGGTAGCAGTCGTAAGAGGCGAACCAGCATCCAGTGTCCGTGCACCGAGGAGTGCCAGTCGAAACAGCCATAGAAGGCAGGGTGCAACTGCCTGGGAGTGCGTACGTCCGCCTGGTCGTTGATTACGTGGTCCAACTTGTTAGGGTACTCACGGCAGATACCATTCAGCGCCAGGTCCGCAAAGCGCGATGCACTTTCTAGACTAAGATTCGGGTGGACCATTGCAGCATCACCTCACAGGTCTATCGTCCGTGCCAAAGTTGTGCCAAAACAAAATGGGAGCTATTACGGCCCCCATTTTGTACGTAGAATTAGAACATTCTGCTTAACTGTGCTCAAGGCGAGATTTGAGAAGCTGGTATTGTGCCAGCTTATGCCAGATGATTTCGTGTCTGTTCATTTACGCCTGGTGCTACTATATCACTTGTATCTTATTATCCCAAAGTCGGTGTCGAACATGTCTTCCTGGCGCAGGGTGGCGGAGCCAACTACTATCACCTTGCCGTCGGGCTGGACCGTCATTGCCAGGCCGATATCATGATACTCGTCGAACTCGGTTGCTACCAGGCCCTCGTCACCGAAGCTTTCGACCTTTGTGCCGTCCGGGTTCAGCAGCATGAGCGCGAAAGCGTCATTGTCGTCAATCGAGCCTGCGGTGAGCAGCTTGCCGTCGGGCAGCCTCACAACGTCGTAGTTGAGGTCGGTGCCCTGCCTGTAGCCCACCTTGCCGTCGCCTCCGAAGCTTTCGTCAGGCGAGCCGTCGGGGTTGTACTGCGCCAGCCCGAAACCGGGAGAGGCACACGCGTCGGTTTCGCAGAAGGTCACATCGATGTACACGGGACCCGCAGCCACTATCTTGCCGCCGGGCAGTACCAGGAGGGCTTCGATGTAGTCGCGGTCTTGGCGGAAGTCGGTCATCACCACGCCGTCCCTACCGAACTCCTCGTCCAGGCTGCCGTCTTCGTTGTAGCGCACCAGCGTATAGTCGTGCCCTTCCATCCCCGTGTCAGGATCGTCCGAGCCGTACCCACCCACCAGCACCTTGCCGTCGGGCTGCACCGCCACCGCGTGCGCCATGGCATCGTTGGGGAACGCTGTGACCACGCGCCCGCCGTCGCCAAAGCTCTCGTCAAGCGTACCATCCGGGTTGAGCCGCACGGTCGCAAAGCTGTGTGGGTAGCGCCCCGTCATACCGGCGAGCACGATCTTGCCGTCCTGGGTCAGGGCCACCGCGTGCGCCTCCTCCTCCGAGGAGTTGCCCTCAGTCTGGTCGACAGCCACAAGCGCCTTGCCGCCGTCACCGAAGCTCTCGTCCGGGCTGCCGTCCGAATTGTAGCGAAGGGCTGCAAAGACCAGGTGCCCTGCATCAAAATCCAGCGTGGTGCCCACCGCGACGTACTTGCCGTCGGGCTGCTGGATGAGGGCGTGCGGCTCGCTGTAGTCGTACTCAGAGTCGGTGACGTTCACCACCAGCTTGCCGTCTTCTCCGAAGGTCGTGTCCAGTTTGCCCTCCGAATCGTAGCGGGTAAATGCAAACTGCGACTTGGTTTTGGGCCACGTCTCACCCAGCACCACGATCTTGCCGTCGGCCTGCACAATCGCTCCAACGGCCTCTTCGGGGCTGCCTCCTATGTTAGTGCTTACCTTTCCGCCTTTGCCGAACGACGTATCGAGCGTGCCTGCGAACGAGGATACCTGGGGCTTCGGGGTCCTGGTGGGTCGGGCCGACTGGCCGGTGGGTGTGAGGTCGCTGGAAGGAGCCGCGTTGCAGGCGGTGCCGAGCAGCAGCGGCAGACATGCCAGTACGGCTCCCAGCGGATGGGCGCGCCGTGTCAGGTTAGTGGCCTTCATAGCTTTATGTGCTTCCTTTACTATGCTGGACTTTGATATGTATTGGTTTTGTCATTCAAACGTGTTATAGGTGGAGGATACAACAGCGCATACCAATGCACCTACATAACATGGACGGAGAATTGATGCGACTTAAGTCTCACTGATAGCTCACGATCCGCAGGATAATCAAGTCGCAGCCTATTCAGACATGAACCCTCACCTCCCAAATACCACCTTTCCCTATAAGGAGAGTACCGCAAGAAAGTGCAACATCCCGGTGGAGGACGAGATTTCTCGCGGAGTTTATCCTGAGCACAGCCGCATGTTCGAAATGACAAAGCGGGGCTGGGTGCTGTTGTTCTACAACTTTGTTCTTGATATGGCTCCTAAGAATTGACCACATGGGGCTAGGTAACCTCTGCACGTGCCAAGTGGAACCCAGCACCAAGGTCTGAAGATGTTACAGGAAGGGGGTTGAACTATGCCTGGCAAGCAGGCTTCAAAACACCTGAGGTGGCTTCCGCCCGGCGCAGCCGGGGAAGGCGGGCAGGCAAGCTTCGATATCCCGGCCCATGAGCCGCCGCTCGCACCGCGAGATGAGGCCGTCTTTCTGCTTCACACCGGGGCCGAGATAGAGCACGCCCTGCTGGTGCAGTACCTCTACGCCGCCTACTCGCTGAAGTCGCCCAAAGAGGTGCCCCAGGAGCATGCGTCCAAAGTGCGCGCCTGGAAGAAGACGTTGCTGGGCATCGCCAGGGAGGAGATGGGACATCTTATCACAGTGCAAAATCTGCTCAGGCTGATAGGCGGACCTTTGAACCTTGAGCGGGAAGATTATCCGTTCCGCAGCCAGCTTTACCCCTTCCCCTTCAGGCTCGAGCGGCTCAGCAGGGGATCGCTCGCCAAGTACGTAGTAGCTGAGATGCCGTACTTTGCCGACCCGCCGGAGGAACTGCGGCAGATAGTGACACGAGCGGCTGCGGCCAGCACCATGCCGGTGAACCAGGTGGGGGAGATCTATGCGCGGGTGATGCAGCTACTAACCGCACCCGACGAAAGCACCGAACCGCATCTAAACGATGAGGACTTTCTATCCGGGGTGGGCTCGCGCCAGGCACATTATAACGACTGGGGTGGGGAGGCTTCCGTGCTGGTGCCGGACCTGTATGATAGGGCCGGGGCATTGAAGGCCGTTGCCGAGCTTGCCGAGCAGGGTGAGGGGCTGGAGGACGCACAAGAGACCCCGTCGCACTTTCAGCGTTTGTTGGCTATTTACCGCGAGTTCCCCGAGCAGGGGGAGTGGGAGCCTACCTACGCGGTGCCCACCGACCCCAATACCGGCACGAGCGACGGAGTGGTCGTCAACGATCAGTCGGGCTGCATCACTGACCCCGATTCCCTGCGGTGGGCTGAGCTATTCAACCTACGCTACCGGCTTCTGCTCTCCTTCCTCTCGCATTTCCTGCAGACAGAGGGTCCGGTGCTTGACGCCAGCGCTGACTACACGGGGCGTGGGTATATCAACCGCTGGACTTTCGACGAGATGCGGCACCTGAGTGACATAGCGACGAAACTCGCAAAGCTGCCGCGTGAGGCAGGTGCTCCTAACGGAGAGGAATCGTCAGAGCGGGCAGGTGCCCCGTTCGAGCTGCCTTACACCCTCAACCTGCCCGACCGGGAGCAGGACCGCTGGCGCGCTCACGTAGACGTGCTGGACGCATGCTTGAAGTTGGAGCAGGCAATCGCCGCGTCGGACCCCAGGGCGGGGGACGAGCTGCTAGGAGAGCTTATGTCGGAGGATGCCCAGGTGTTGGCCGTGGCGAGGGCGATGATGCGGGGCGAGGCGCTGCCCGGTCTGAGCGCCGGCTTCACCAAGGTGGTGCGGTTGCTGGAGAGCGCGGTGCGCGGCTTCAGGGTGGGTGCCCACCATAACTTCTGGCGAGACGTCACGCGAGACGAGTTTGTAGCGATGAGCGTCTTTGGGAACGCGTTAGTAGCCAGGAAGGAAGACGGCAGCTTTGACGCGGCCGGTTCCAACCTGATCAAGGCACTGAGGGGCGAACCACCGTTCGACGCTGCCGATCCCTCTGGTGATCTCCCTGATCCCTCGCGCTTTCCTCGCATGCCTGCCGAGCACCCTCCCATGACCCCGGAGGCGATAGAGTACATCTACAGGTGGGTAGAGGCCGGTTGCCCGGAGTGATTAGCCTGGAGTTAGTTGTAGGCCCTTATATCCAAGCTCCTAAAGGCACAGGGCCATACTTCTGCTCACCACCAACTGGCAGCCGATTGCCAGGCAGTCGCAATAGCCCGCGACCTCCAGCTTATCTAACCTCGATAACAGAACCTGTTTACACAGTCAGTTAGCAGGAGGAGTAGGGGCTACAACCCAATCCTACCCTGATTGAACTCGCCCGTTGAGCGCAGCACCAATCGCTACGCCGATGGCTACACCCAGGGCAACACCTTGCGCCATGTTGCCTGATGCTGCACCAAACGCAGCCCCCAATCCCGCACCGAGTCCAATTCCCACCCCCATCATGTTGCCCGTGCCACGTCTTGGTTGCTTATTCTCTGTCTGTTCGCTCTGTAAACTCACGTTGCTTCTCCTTTTACTACCCTAATGCTTCAACTATTCTTCTATGCCCTACCTGTATCTTGACCCGTTTTTTCGTCCGGCTGGAAGATGGCCTCGATAGTTCTGCCGAATACCCACGCTATCTTGAAGGCTAACGGCAGGCTCGGGTCGTACTTGCCCGTCTCTAACGCATTGACCGTCTGCCTGGACACGCCCAGGCGTTCAGCGAGGTCGGCCTGTGACCAGTCGCGTTCGGCCCGCAACACACGCAGGTTGTTCCTCATTGGTATCTACGCCTGGCTATCGCCACGCCGATGCCCCACAGCCCGATCATCAGCGGGAAAACGAACGTCCAGTTGAGCAGAGGGAAGCCCACGCCCTGTAAGAACCCGTATCCAAAGGTGAGCACCGCCGTCCCTCCAAAGCCGATAGCCAGGGCCTCAAGCTGGATACGCCGTTGTAGTTCGTCCATTGCCCTCAAATGGCGAACGAAAGCCATTATCAAGAAGATGCAGGAACGACCGGCAAGAGGGCGACGGGTATTCGCCAGGCGGCGTCGGGGTCTGGATAGCTCCTTAGAACAAGTACAGATGCTGACAGCACTATGCCATATGCCATCATCGCCCCGACAAACTGCACCAGATATACCCTACCTGCTTTATCCACTGTGTCTCCTCCCCGGTCATATGTAAAGCTTCCTTTACATATGCAGTGTAAGGCATCCTCTATGAAATGTCAAGGGTACTTTACATATACGCCTCTACATTGCCATTCGCCATCTGCTCAACCAGGTAAGCGGCATCCCTACACGAGCTATCGAGCAATCTTTGACCGGCAATGGTGGTGAGACGCTGGAGCACGAGGTAAGAGCGTTGAGCCAGGTGGCCCTGACCCGTGCCGGCACCCTCCAGGTTACGTGCGCGCGTGCGCCGGTGCAGGTATCTCTCCTAAGCCTAAAGAGA
>DASVVE010000053.1:0-10081 GCA_036386675.1 Chloroflexia bacterium
CTGAACGACCTATAGAGTCGCTTTTAGTAGCGGTTGCGCCCGCCGCCTGAGCGCTCTTCGCGAGGTCGGGCCTCGTTGACCACAATTTCGCGGTCGTTGAGTGACTGTCCGTTGAAGCGACTGATCGCCTCCTGGCTGCCCTGCTCTGTAGCCATCGTCACGAAGGCAAAGCCCTTGGACTGGCCGGTCGAGCGGTCGCTGATGACCGCTACTTCGCTGATTTCGCCCGCCTGCGAGAACAGGTCGCGCAGATCTTGCTCGGTCGAGTTATAGGACAGGTTGCCGATATACAACTTCGTTGCCATTGTGTTGTTTCTCCTCAGTTCGTTGAATAACAATCTTACACTCTGGATAGAGCATAGCAGACAAGTCGTCGCAGGAAAGGTGCAAGAGCATCAGTCAACGGAAGAGAAAACAATGAAGCAATCACAGGTTCAAACGCGGGCAAGTGTCACACACTATCACATTAGTATACCACAAACTGCCGCTTCGTGCAGAAACAGTGATAGTGGATAGCACCCGGCCCGGAAATGTACCCGCATTTTGTTGCATTTTAGTCGCTTTTCACGTATTTTGGCACTATTTTGATGATTATGGGCTAAACCGTATATAAGTGTTGCTAAGTGGTGACAATAATGGTATACTGTTAACAGGTCCTCGTTACCTCACCACCAACTTCCTCATTACCCCTGTCGTGATGTCTGCTGTTGACAGGGGTACCCGCACCTGCAGACACATGCCCCATGGGCAATCAACACCCGCACTCGCATTCGCTGCTTCACTGTAACGGCTGCGCTCGTCACCGCCGTCATATGCGCCTGTGCTTGCACACGTCATACGGCCCCTACAGTAAGGAGATTATCATATGCCCGGCTTGAACCCGAATAACCCCAACGACCTGCGAGTCGCCGGGGGCAAGTTGAAGGATGGCTGGACGTACGATATCGAGAGCATCCCCAAGACCGACAGGTTCCGCGCCACCGTCCTGCACCCCTATGGCGATGCGCCCTCCGGGGGCGTGCCCTGGCCCATTGAAGACCAGACGCTGGACGGCGACACCACCCACCCGACGTACGCAACCATCGAGGAGGCCATAGCCGCCGCCGAGAGGTACGTTGAGACGTTGAGCGCGATCAAGGGCTACCCCGATCCAGACAAGATGAGTCCCAGGGGCTTCCGTCCCGCGCTCTGGTAGGCTCAGCGCATGGAAAACAGTGTGGCGATGTCTGACATATCACGTATGGGTTGGGACTGTTTACCGGCTGCATGCGATAGGAGCATAAATGCCGAAGATGACCGGGGGCGTAAAGACCGGACGCTACTACATACGTCTCCCCGAGGAGACGATAGCCGAGATTGACGGGTACATCAAAGAGTCGGGCATGTACCAGGCTTACTTCCTGAGCAACGCTCTAATCGTGGGGGCGCGGGTTATGGCCCGCCAGCTGAACCCGGAACGGTTCTACACTAACGAAATGATCGATGCCCTCGCCACCAAGATGGACCAGCAGAAGAAAAACGCCCAACTGCGGGCCGGGGACTCGGCGGACGGCTCGCACGATGGCGCTACAGCAGTGGAGCCTTCAGCCCGCTAGACCCATCCACGCATGTCCGCAAAGATAACGGACCTAGGAGGAACATTATGAAGTTCTCAGAGTTGAAAGGTCGCGCGGTAGTCAGTCTCGAAGACGCCAGCAAGATCGGGGAGGTACAAGACCTCATGATCGAGCCGGGCAGCCGCCGCATCATCAGCCTCAAGGTAAAGACCGGCATGTTCTCGTCGGCCAGGCTGGTGCCCGCGACCGACGTCAAGAACGTGGGCGCGGACGCGGTTACTATCTCCGCAACCGCAGGCTCCACGCCCGGCCAGCAGGGTAACGACAACGGGAGTACCGAAGGCACGCAGGCCCTGGTCCAACTAACCGGCATCCTGGGCAACAAGGTAGTAACGGATACAGGGACCTTCGTGGGCGAGCTTCACGACATCCTGCTTGAATGGGTTGACCTCACGATCACGGGCTACGAGGTGCGTGAGAGCGGCATGTTCGCCAAGACCCAGGAGTTCGCCGCTACACCCGATGTGAGCTATGGCGACAAGATGATTACGATACCCGCTTTGCTCTTGAACCAGCCTAAATAACTTGAGCACCCTAGTCTCACACGCACCCGAGCCCGCGAGCGAGCTATCACCCCAGGCACCCAGGGAAAGTCGCCCTGGGCTGAACCGCTGGTTGCAGCTTTTCCTCACGATCATCGCTGGTACTATTGTAGCTGTCATAGCCTGGACCGTTATCGAGCGGTTCCTGCACATCATCATACTGATGCTCGCCAGCTTCTTGCTTGCATACTTGCTGGGGCCGCTGGTGGACCGTGGGGAGCGCGCACGCCTGCCTCGCATACTGGCAACGCTGCTGGTGTACCTGGTGATTATCGGTACGCTGGTGGTGGGCGCTGTGCTCTTAATCGGGCCGCTGACCGCGCAGCTACAGGACCTGACCGACACCCTCCCGACACTTGTTGACACAAACACCGGGACGCCGTCAGGCATCGACCGCTTCTTCAGGGAGAACGGCATACCCCTGGACGTGGCTGATCTGCGCACCCGCATATTGGAATACCTGAGTGGCGCGGGCACTACCATACTCGGGGGCACGCTCAGCATTGTGGGCGGCCTTGTCACCTTCGTCACCGATATTTTCCTGATACTTGCCATCACCTTCTACTTGCTGCTGGATGGCCGAGGCATGCACAACCGCATGCTGCGTCTGCTGCCCGCCGCCGCCCGCGAGCGATGGTTCTTCGTCGAGGCCACCCTGAACAGGGTGATCGGCGGCTACATACGAGGGCAGATACTGGTGGCGCTCACGGTCGGCGTGGCGGCTGGAGTCGGTTCCGCGGTGCTGGGAGTGCAGTACCCGCTGGTGATCGGCCTGCTCGCCTTCTTATTCGAGTTTATACCCCTGGTAGGACCCGTGCTCGGCATGGTACCGGCGGTGGTGATAGCGTTCTTCCAGTCACCGGGCCTGGCCCTGTGGGTCACTATCTACTTCATCGTGCTGCAACAGATCGAGGCCAACATCATCGTGCCGAGGGTGAGCGGGCACGCGGTCGGCTTGCACCCGCTGGCGGTGCTCCTGGCCCTGCTGGCGGGCGTGGAGTTAGGTGGGTTGGGAGGGGCGTTGCTGGCGGTGCCGGTGGCGGGCGTGCTCTACGTGATTGCGCTTGCGTTGTACTCCGACGCCACCAAGCAGACGGAGCTACTTGTGACCAAGCCCCGCCGTACCCCCTATAGCTCCTTGCGGCACGTAATCGAAGACCGCCGGGGCACCAGACGGACCGGGGCGGCAGCGCAGGTACCCGTCGCCGCAGGAGGTGGTGTTGCGCCGGCAATGGCGGTAACCACCGAGGCGGGAGCCGTGAGTGTCGTTACTACGCCGGAGCTTGCACCCGCAGCATCCGCCGTCGCTGTTGAGGCCAATGAGCGTCTAGCCACTATCGCGCAGGACCAGACGCAGCTTATAGCCCAGTTCGAGGCAGTGGAAGCAGAGGAAGCCGCAGAACTGGCGGCGCGAGTGGACGAGTCAGCAGAAGGCGAGCCTTCTAACGAACCGGCTCAAACTGGCCGGACATAACAACCTTATTGACCCGGACCGCGTAATATGGAGGGCACTAACATGTCAGTTGAAGATGAGGTAACACGAGACTATAGACATAAGATGAGACGTTCGTTTGACGCGCTCAACGAAGAAGCGGCGAGGGGGAAGCAAAACCGGCGTCCCTACAACTCGCTCAACGTAGATGACGAGAACAAGCGCGAGATGAGAAATTTCTTCGCGGGGCTAAATGAGGGCAAGCTGGATAGCATGTTGAGGGCGGTATCCCCTGATGTGGTCGATCATAGCACGCCTGCCGGAGGGCGCGCGGGTATAGATGGTGTCAGAGACTGGTTCGCCATGCTACACAACGGCTTCCCCGACCTTCACGCTGACGTCGCGGACATGGCAACTGATGGCGACAAGGTGGTGGCCCACGTAAGATTTACCGGCACGCACACCGGTGACTTCGGAGATATCGCCGCCACCGGCAAGCAGTTGACCCTCAACTCTACCGAAACAGTACGTTTCGAGGGAGGCAAGCACATAGAACGCTGGAGCGATCTTGATACGACAGCTATAATGCAACAGGTCGGCGCGGGCGCTACCGCATAACCGGCTCCTGGCTGCCAGGGAAATTAGCTACAGGCTTGGAGCATGAGAACCGGCCAATTCACAATGACATGGGGGGAGAACAATGCTTGAACAGGCGGTAAAGAGTGCGCCATCAACAAGGATAGCACCACCTGTTGTAAAGGAAACGCCCGTGGTGGGCAAGAACGACTACGCGGCTCTAAAGGCGCGGGTTAAAGAATCGGGACTACTTGAGCCGCAGACCAAATACTACGCGGTGAAGATTGCCTATACGCTAGCGATGTTCGCGGTGGGGGTAGCTCTGCTGTTCGGGTTGAGCGGGTGGTGGCTGCTGCTGGTTGTGCCTTACCTGGCGTTCGTGTGCGCCCAACTGGGTTTCCTGGCGCACGACCTCGGACATAAGCAGGTGTTCCCCTCCAGCCGCCTGAACAACTGGGCGGGTATGCTGCTGGCTAATCTGCTGGTGGGCATGAGCCTGGGCTGGTGGAACAACAAGCACAACGCCCACCACGCCAACCCCAACCACGAGGACATGGACCCCGACATAGACATCCCGTTCATGGCCTTCTCGGAAGAGCAGGCGCAGAGCAAGAAGGGGCTGGCCCGCGTCTTTGCCGCGTACCAGGCGTTCCTCTTCTTCCCCGCGCTCACGCTGACCACCTACAGCATGCAAATCTCCTCGGCCATATACACTATCCGGGAGCGGTACAGGTTGCAGTCGCCCGATGCAGCCATGTTGTACGCGCACTTCGTGCTGTACTACGTTGGGTTGCCGTTCGTGCTGGGCTTCTGGCAAGGGCTGCTGGTGATCGTGGTGCACAGGGCCTTGCTGGGCGTGTTCATCGGCGCGGTGTTCGCACCCAACCACAAAGGTATGCTGGTGGTGGGCAAGGACGACGATAAGCTGGACTTCCTGCGCAAGCAGGTGCTTACGGCCCGCAGCGTGCGCTCCACGCCCTTTATCGACTTCCTATACGGGGGGCTGAACCACCAGGCCGCGCACCATCTCTTCCCCAGCATGCCCCGCAACAAGCTACGCAACGCCGCTGACATCACCAGGAGCTTCTGTGAGGAGCAGAACATCTCTTACCATGTGACGGGCGTGCGCCAGTCGTTCCGTGAGATACTCCAGAGCCTGCACGCGGCCTCTGCGCCGTTGAGGGGCCGCGCCAGGTAATACGGCGATTACCCGGCGGATAAATCTGCGGGCTACTATTAAAAAGTCCTCCTACGGGGACTTTTTTCTTCGTGGGCATACCCGACTTGGTGTTTGTTCCACGTGGTTTCAACTGCCGGGCATCTGCCGTGGATGTTAGCATGATCTTCTATGCTCCTCCCTTCCAGCCTGCATGTGGATGTGTACAATAGCCGGGCCAAGCCATTGACTCGGCTCTCCGCATCCCCTATACTCAGGTCACTTCGGGATTACAGGTTTGGACCACTCGAAACGCAAGTGGAGAAGGGTCCGGTGCTCCGGCAGATAAATCGTTTCGGGCCGCAAGGTTCGGGACGAGATTGGAAACACAGTTCGCTGTGCGGCACATGCAGTTGTAACGACTTGTAGTAACGGGTAAGATAAGGACCCAGATGATCCTCACGGACTGTTTGGGTCTTTTCTTTTGCCCTGAAATTGCCGCTAATCCGCAATAGCAGCAGAATAGACGAAAACGCAAAGACGCAAAGACGCAAAGGACGCGCAGAGAGAAGAATGGTTTAGCATGTACAAAAAGGACCGGAGTACGATATTACGTACTCCGGTCCTTTTTCTTGAGCCACAACTTCTAAACTTTGCGCGTCCTTTGCGTCTTTGCGTCTTTGCGTCTTTGCGTCTTTGCGTCTTTGCGTCTTTGCGTTTTCGTCTATTCTCTAACCCCGCGCCACGCGGTCGCGGATGCGCTGCCACTCGGAGGCGGGGATGGTGAGGAAGGTGCCTACCACGGTGGGGTCGAAGCGGGTGCCGCTTTCCTCGAATAGGATGGATATCGCCTGGTCGAAGGTGCGGGCGGGGCTGTAGGGGCGTTCGGAGGTGATGGCGTCGAAAGCGTCGGCTACGGCGAAGATACGCGCTTCCAGGGGTATTTCTTCCCCCGTCAGGCCGTCCGGGTAGCCCGATCCATCCCAGTGCTCGTGGTGGTAGCGCACAATGGGTACGGCCTGCCTCAGGAACTCGATATCCTTCAGCATCTTGTAGCCAAGCTCAGGGTGGCTCTTCATCTCGCGCCAGTCGTCATCGCTCAGGGGTCCGGCCTTACGCAAAATCTCGTCCCGCACGCCAATCTTGCCAACGTCGTGCAGCAGCGCCCCTTGCTCGATGTTGCGCAGCCTCACAGGGTCGTCTATGCCCATCGCCATCGCCAGCTTGAGGGTGAAGGCAGTCACGCGGAGGCTATGTCCGTGGGTGGCAGCGTCGCGCGTGTCGAGCATGCCGGTCATGGCGAGCAGGGTAGCGCGGTACGTCTTATTCAGGTCCTGGTAAGCCTGCTGTAGAAGCTGGGCCTGGCGGCGCTCTTCTTCGTAAAGCCGCACGTTCTCGATAGCCACAGACGCCGCGTCGGCCAGCGCTTCGAGCAGCTTCACGTCCTCTTTGTCGAAATCTTCCCCCGACACCTTGTTGTGCACCGTGATTACGCCGCCCACCTGGTCTTGCGAGCGCAGGGGCACGCACACGAGCTTGTGCACGCCGTTCTCGTTATACTTGGCAGCCTGCCCGGCGGGGTAGGTGGCCTGCGCCACGTTGTTCTCGATTACCGGGATGCCGGTGTAGGCCACCAGGCCCTCGACGCTGCGGTCGTCCACAAGCAGGCTGGTGCCCTTGAGGCCTGACACGCCACGACCGGAGGTCACTTCATAGCGCAGGTGCGTGCCCTCGGCACTCGCCATGAGCAGAGCACCACCCTTGGCCTCCAGCATCTCGGCGGCGGAAGCCACTATCTGGTTGAGCAACGTATCGAGATGGACGATGGAGTTGAGGGAGCGGACCAGGTCGTACAGGCGCGACAGGCGGGCAAGCGCATCCAGGCCGCTGAGGGGCGGCAATTGCGCGGTACGTTTGAGTTGTCCGGTGGTGACCCTATTCATAAGCTTAATGGGAACCGGCAGACCCTGATAGCAAGAGACGAGTCTGCTGTGTACAGGGCGTTAGGTATGTGTCGCGGTGCAAAAGCAAATACCTACAAAACGCGAACGGAATCGGAGTGTAAAGTGACGCCCCAGTCAGCCGGATTATACCACACGCTTCGGACCCACTACAACGGACAGGAGTAGGAATAAAGTCTAGCTGCGGTAGAAGTATAGTACTATAGCCACATACGCACGGCCGGCGCGACTGCTTGCTTTTCGTGCCAATCCAGTGATGCGGCACGGCAAAGCACAAGCCCGGAGGTAAAATCCTCCGGGCGGGGTTCGGGACAAGGCTACGGGCTAGAAGCGCCTGCGGATGCGCTCCATGCCCTTCTGCATGTCCTCGCTTGCCAGTTGCTCGCGGATAGCGGGCCATTCCTGCTCGAACTCTTCGTCGGTGCCGTCATAGCGGGCGCGCGCCTGGGCTTTCATTGTAGCCTCGTCGGCGCCTTTCCTGGCGTCGCTCTGTGCTTCGTCGCGGGCCTCGGCCTCGTCACCCTCCGCTTCCTTCCGCCCCCTGGCCTTCGCGTTGGCCTTGCGCGCCTGCTCCCTGGCTACTTCCAGGTGAGCGTCGCGCGTCTCGCCCCGCTCTTTGCGGTCGCGTTGCACCGTCTCGATGTCGTCTCTTGGTTGCTCATTCTCCATAATAGTCCTCACTTCCCGTAAAATCAGGGTCTACCCTGGAACCACCTGTGCCCAGTCTTCTCAACGTCTCCCACTGCTCTTGCCCGGCAAGGATGGCATCCACCGCCGAGCCGTATTCGCCAACATAATACCCGGTCCAACCCGACACGCCTGTGGGCGCATAGGCCAACCTGTAGCTCCAACACCCTGTGCTGAACCTGTAGAATACCTGGACCAGCTCTACTACTTCAAGCTTCTCGTCCCAGCCCTTCGCGTAGACTTCGCAGTGCTTGAGTACCTCGTGCCGGATAAATAGCTCCAGGGCCTCTACCGCCTGCTCCTCGCGCACGAAGCCCTGGAGCCACACGCGCTCGGACCACCACCCCTCCTCGTAATCGGGGTCGGCTTCATCGTTATGGTAGACGGAAAAGGCCCAGGTCTCAATTGGATATTCCTGGCCCAGCTCCGCGAACCAGCCGTTCCCCAGGTCTCGCTTACTCATCGCTTGCTCCCTCTGTGGCCCCATCGCAGGCGGACAAGGTTACCGGCCCCGTGCGAGCAGCAGTATGTCGTGTTATATACCAGGAGGCGCAACCCGGACGACGGCTGTAGACGGGCTACTGCTCTGTGATGGCCTTCAATTCGTTGCGGAGCCGCTTGATCTCGGCGATTAGCTCCGGTACGTCGTCGCGGGTAAGCTTCTCCACCTTGGTGAGGAGCATGCGGAGCCGCTGAAGCTCCGATGGAAGGTCTTTGAAGAGATAGGGCGACCTGAGGATATCGCTGCAACGTGCCTCTATTTCGCTCAAGTTGTTCTTGGCAGCCATCGTTCCCCCTTCCATCTACCGCCTGTCCAACCACCGCGCGGCATAGCATGTTCTGGTCTAAGTTCCCTTCGCTTTCATGGGGCCGTAAAAACGCCGAGAGGATGGGTAACCATCCTCTGCTCATGGGGCAGCCCTGCTCGCTCGCAGGCTACCAGACCGTTGATCCAGCTGTTGGCGGGCGGACAACTCTTGCAATAACACTCTTTCTACCCAGTATACCAGCCTATGCAAGCAGAAACGGTAGCGGGCGGCACAAAGGGTAGGCAGGGTACATGTAGGGACGCGTAGGGTACATGTTGGGACACCAGAACCGTGTCGGACCCTGTCATTCTGAGCGCAGCGAAGGATCTCGTCCCTCAGCACCCAAATACCACCTTTCTCTGGATGAGGACTGTCCCTTGAGAAAAGGGCAACACCTTTGTGAAGGACGAGATCCTTCGCTGCGCTCAGAATGACAAAGGGGAGCAGGGTGCTCGTATTGGGCTGTGAACCCACCGTCACCTAAGGAGAACAGCAAATATGGGGGCCGTAACGCAAGGAGGATTGGTCCTGAGACCAATCCTCCTTACACCCTTCTCAATTACTGGGTCGCCGTACTATTCGACTAGTCTTCGGCTTCAGGGCAGATGGGGAAGAAGGCGTTAGCCACCATCTTGGCAGCCTGACCTCTGGTGGTGAGGGCGTTGGTGCGGAAGGTGCCGTCCTGGTACCCTCCCACTACTCCCCTCTTCGATAGACGCTCTATGAACAGGTAGAACGTCTCACTGGGTGGTACGTCCGTGTACGTCTGCCCACTCACCGGGTCCCTGTGCCCTGCCGCGTTAGACACGATCTTGGCGATCTGCCCACGTGTGGCGGGGTTGTTGGGGCGGTATGTGCCGTCTGAGTAGCCCCCTATGTGTCCACGTGATGCCATACGCTCTATGAACTCGTAGAACGTAGAGCCAGGAGCCACGTCACTGAACGTCTGCCCGCTCACTTCGTTGAGGTACCCCGCGGAGTTAGCCACGATCTTGGCGATCTGCCCCCTCGTTACAGGGTTGCCGTAGCGGTAAGAGCCGTCAGAGTACCCACCCAGGATGTGCTTGCAGGCGAGACACTTCACAAACGGGTGGAAGGTATTGCTGGTGGGCACGTCGTTGAAGTCGGAGTCTGCATCGCAAGTCTCAGCTGTGGGGCTGACCACAGGTGTCATGCTCGTAGTGGGAGCGGGAGTGCCCGGACCTGGGCAGCCATTGGCGGGCACGGGGTAGATGTCGCCGTGTGCCTGGTGCGCGGGAAGGGCGTTCTCGCTGACTTCTATCTGCACCCAGGGGTTGCGCT
>DASVVE010000054.1:0-72540 GCA_036386675.1 Chloroflexia bacterium
CTTTTATATCTCCCTAATACATCAGTGGCTGTCGTGTAATTCAGCCGACTGGGCACTGATACGGTTTCGTGCCTCCCATAGCTCGGGGAAGAAACGGTAGCCGAGCGTCTTACCCAGGTAGCCCGCGCCCGCCGAGCCTGCGGTTCCCATCGCTCGATCGCCTATCGCGCGCTCCACAAGCTTGATGTGGTTGAAACGCCATTCGCCAAACCGCACCTCGTACTCGCTCAGCACCTCTGCGAACAAAAAGAGTTGCCCATGTCGCTCGGGGTGCATGTAGACCTCCACGACAGCGTCAACCGGGTCGACGGCCAGGTGCTCAAACTGCTCGATGAAGACGTCGTGCAGGCTGCGGGGCCAGCGGTCCCAGATGCCGGGCACGTTCATGTGCCGCTCGATTAGCTTGATGAAGGTGGGTTCTCGCAGACCCGACGCCATCTCAAGCTCGCGAAACTGCTCCGACTCGAACCCGCTTGACGAGGAAAGCACATGCCGGAAACGCTGGAACTCCGGCGGCGGCATCGTAGCCAGCACGGTCACTTCCTGGCCGACTACCTGCATGATCTTGTTGATGCGTCCCAGGAGGTGCAAGGCAAGTGCCATATCGCCGCTTTCAAGGCGGTTTATCACGACGCGCAGGTCGTACAACATCTGCTTGAACCAAAGTTCTTGCGACTGCTGCGTGATTATGAACAGCATCTCGTCGCGCGCTTCCTCAGGCCCGAGGGGGGTTTGCAGGCTCAATAGCTCCGGCACGCGCAGGTAGCTGCCATAAGTTAAAGGCAGCTCTGAAGCCGTCTGGTTGCGGTCGGTGCGCTCAGCGTCGAGCATTTCCGCTCCTTCTATCTAATTTGGGGGTTCTAGCGATTTAGTAGTGTCCCCTGGTGAGGCTGCTCGCTTCCACGAGTTCGACCAGCACGCCGTTGGCCGCCTTTGGGTGAACAAATGCAACCAGCGTGCCGTGAGCGCCACGTCGCGGCTCCTGGTCTATCAGCTCCACGCCGCGCTCCTTCAAGCGAAGCAACATCCCCGGCAGGTCGTCCACTTCCAGGCAAATGTGGTGCACACCCGGCCCACGGTTCGTGAGGAACTTCTGCACGGGCCCTTCATCACCTACCGGCTCAAGTAGCTCCAGGCGCGCCTCACCCAGGGGAAGGAACGACACCCTCACCGCGTCACTCTCCACGTACTCGCCACCTAGCTCATCGAGGCCCAGGCCGTCACGGAAGATGTTGAGGGCCGCGTCCATACTTCCCGTGGCAAGGCCGATGTGGTTGATCCTGAGTACGCGTGGCATGCTGTGGCGAGGACTCCTTGTTCGCTCCTGAGGCGAGTTCAATATAGCATTTGCAGGTTGCAGCGTCAACGGCGGCACGAATGTTGCCCCCATGTCCAAGAGTTGTCTGCCGCATTATTCCTTACGGCTGCACCGGCACGTCGCGCGTTATCGCTTGACAAACCGCGACCCCTGTGATAACCATTCAGGGCATTCTACAAGGAGGTAGAGTAATGATAAAACTGGTCGCCCTCTTCAAGCGCCCCCCCGATACCGACGAGTTCGACTCCCACTATTCGGACGTGCATGCCCCCCTCATGCAAAAGGTGCCCGGCCTCGAACGTATGGAAGTAACCCGCAACATCCAGGCTTTTCGAGGCGAGCCGGAGTACTACCTCGTGGCCGAGATGTACTTCCGAGATCGCGAGTCCTTTGACGCCGCTATGTCCTCAGACGAAAACCGGGCCGCCGGTAAGGACCTGATGAGCTTCGCCCGCGAGTACGTGACCATGTTCTATGGTGAGGTGGAAAGCTAGCCGTGGACAACTCCAACTACCCTGATTACCCCAGCCCCCGAACGCCCGAAGAGCTAGGCTTCTCGCGCATTGTATATACCAAGGCGGAAGGCGTCGCCACCGTCATGATTAACCGGGAAGAGGTGCTGAACGCCACCGACTTCCACACCCTCAAGGAGATGAGCCGGGCCTTCGAGGACGCTTCCTATGACGACTCGGTGGGCGTCGTGGTGCTCACCGGGGCGGGCAAGCGCGCCTTCTGCACGGGGGCCGACCTGGACGAGCAGGAGCAGTTCCACCGCAAGCGCGCCGACTACTGGAAGTGGATGGGCGCGTTCATAGAGGCCCACGACCGTCTGCGCAACATCGGCAAACCCACTATAGCCCGGCTCAATGGCATGGTTGTCGGGGGCGGCAACGAGTTCAACATCGCCTGCGACCTCGCGATAGCCGCCGAGCACGTCACGATACGGCAGGTAGGCACCGCGAGAGGCTCCGTACCGGCAGGTGGGGCGACCCAGTGGCTGCCCATTATCATCGGGGATCGCCGCGCAAGGGAGATGCTATGGCTGTGCGAGCCTGTCCCGGCCACCAAGGCCCTGGATTGGGGCCTGATAAACGAGGTGGTGCCCTTCGAGGAACTGGATGCCGCCGTGGCGCGCATGGCGAAGAAGCTGCTCAACAGGATGCCTGAGATTATCCGGTACGCCAAGCAGCAGACCAACTTCTGGCGCGATTTCTCCTGGAGCCTCACCGTCGGCCACGCCCGTGACTGGCTTGCGGTCCACGCCGACGCGGAGGAAACCACCGAGGGCCTGGATGCCTTCCACGGCAAGCGCGACGTGGACTACCCCATGCTTCGCAGGCACATGTCAGAGGGCCAGCACGAATGCCCCAACTGCGGCGCGATGGTCCCGCCCCAGTACGGCTTCTGCGGCGCGTGTGGCACGAAGCAGGAGGGCCACGAGAATGGCTGAGCGCGATTACAGCCTCATCAAACTCACCCAGGACGGCCCCGTCACTATCATACAACTCAACCGGCCTGACGTTCTCAACGCACTCAACTTACAGCTCATGGACGAGGTAATCGCCGCGCTCGACCACCTGGAGACGGACGAGGAAGTCAGGTGCGTTGTGCTGACCGGCAGTGAGAGGGCGTTCGCGGCGGGGGCGGACATCAAGGAGATGGCGGGCGCGACCACGGTGGACATGATGATGCGCGACCAGTTCGCCAAGTGGGACCGCATACGCCGCTTCAAGAAGCCGATAATCGCGGCGGTCAGCGGCTACGCGCTGGGTGGAGGCAACGAGCTTGCCATGCTCTGCGACATGATAGTGGCCTCCGAGACGGCGCAGTTCGGCCAACCTGAGATCAACATCGGCGTGATGCCGGGCGCCGGGGGCACGCAACGACTCACCCGTGCCGTGGGCAAGACCATTGCTATGGATATGGTACTCACGGGCCGCATGCTCACCGCGCGAGAAGCCCTCCAATTTGGCCTGGTGAACCGAGTGGTCCCGGTGGAAGCGTACCTGAAAGAGGCGGTGAAGCTAGCGCAGAGTATTGCGGAGAAAAGCCCTATCGCCGTACAGATGGCTAAAGATGCCGTGCTAAAAGCGTTCGACACACCCATACAAGAGGGCCTGTTGCACGAGCGCAAGAACTTCTACATGCTCTTCAGCACGGAGGACCAGAAAGAGGGTATGGCCGCCTTTATCGAGAAACGCAAGCCCAGCTTCAAGGGGAAATAGACATGGACTACGAGACAATTCTGTACAACCTGAACGAGGGCGTGCTCACTGTCACGCTCAATCGCCCTGATGTCCTGAACGCCTTCAACCGCAAGATGACCGACGAGTTGCAGGACGCCTTCAAGAAAGCGGAGCGCGATTCCGAGGTGCGCTGTATCGTGCTTACCGGGGTGGGCCGCGCCTTTTCCTCCGGGGAAGACTTGAAATCGCGCTCCGCGAGTGGGGAGTCAGACTTTGGCTCGACTTTGCGCCAGCGGTACAATCCGCTCGTTTTAAAGATGCGCAACATTGAAAAGCCCGTACTTGGCTCCATCAATGGCGTGGCCGCGGGTGCGGGCTGCTCGATAGCGTTGGCCTGCGACCTGCGAATTGCCTCCGAAAAGGCGCGCTTCATGGAGGTCTTCGTGCGCGTGGGGCTGGTGCCCGACTCCGGTTCTTCGTTCTTACTGCCGAGGCTGGTCGGACTGGGCAAGGCGCTCGAAATGGCCTTCCTGGGAGATGAGATGGGCGCGGACGAGGCGCTGCGCACGGGGCTGGTCAATCGTGTTGTGCCATCGGAGGAGTTGGAGAGCGCCACACGGGAGCTTGCGTTACGACTGGCGAAGTCTCCCACGAAAGCCATAGGACTCGCCAAGCGCGCCATCAACCGCGCCCTCACGATGGACCTGGACCAGGCGCTGGATTACGAGGTCTACGGGCAGGAAGCCGCCGGTGCCTCCGAGGACCACCAGGAAGGTCTGTCCGCGTTCCTGGAGAAGCGAACCCCTAACTTCACAGGCAGGTAAGCAACTATGGCAGGCAAGATAGCAGTGCTCGGCGCCGGTACTATGGGCGCGGGAATAGCCCAGACGGCCGCGCAGAGCGGCTTTGACGTGCTGCTCTACGACATCAAGGACGATTTCGTGCAACGTGGAGTGTCCAACATCCGCTCCGCGCTACAGGGCCGCGTAGACAAGGGCAAGATGTCGCAGGAGGAGATGGAGGGCATAACCGGCCGCATCAGCACCACGACTAATCGCGACGATGCGGCCGCGGCGGAAGTCATCATCGAGGCCGCCCCCGAAGACATGGCGCTGAAGCGGGAGATATTTGGCTCGCTTAGTAGTCTCTCGTCACCGAACACCATTCTCGCCAGCAACACATCCTCCCTCTCAATTACCTCCATAGCCGCCGCTGCGGACCGCCCTGAATCAGTCGTGGGCATGCATTTCTTCAACCCGGCCCCGGTAATGCCCCTGGTGGAGGTGATAGCGGGTGCGCGGACCTCCCCGGACGTCAGGCAGGCAGTGGCGCAGCTGGCGCGTGACATGGGCAAGACCCCCGTGCTCGCCGCCGACAGCCCAGGCTTTATAGTCAATCGGGTGGCGCGACCTTTCTACGGCGAGTCGCTCAAGATGTTGGGCGAGGGTTTCGCGGGTGTAGCGCAGATCGACGACGCTATAAAAGCCGCCGGGTTCAGGATGGGACCATTCGAGCTAATGGACCTCATCGGCATAGATATCAACTTCGCGGTTACCAAGTCGGTTTACGAGGCGTTCTTTGGCGAGCCGCGCTACAGGCCGCACCCTATCCAGCAACGCATGGTGGAGGGCGGCACAATCGGGCGGAAGAGCGGCCGAGGCTTCTACACCTACGAGAGTGGCGTGAAAGGCGATGCAACTGCCACGCAACTGGTCAACATCCCGCTCAAGCGAACGCTGGGCTTCCTCCCACAGGACGTGGCCCACGAATTCGTCAGCAGGGGCGGCATCGAGGTTGAGGACGAGTCCCACGCTGAGGTAATCGCGCGGGTACTGGCGATGATTATCAATGAGGCTTCTTTCGCCGTGGGTGAGGGAGTCTCATCGGTCCGCGACGTGGACATAGCCATGCGCCTGGGCACCAACTACCCAAAAGGACCGCTACGTTGGGCGGACGAAATAGGCCTTGATCGCGTCCTTACGGTACTCAACAGCCTGCGCGACTCGCTTGGGGAGGAGCGCTATCGCCCCTCTCCACTACTGTGGCAACTCGTCAATTCAGGCAGGGTGGGAGACACTGTAGGCGAAGGCTTCCACACGCCCGGCGAGAAGGGTATGGTATAATTATAGGTACTGCGCCGCACGCAAGCTACTGGAAAAGACAGCAATTGGCACCAAAATAACACGTAATTTGAAGCCGGAAAGGACTGAGATTGGCTAGTCAGACAAATACGCAAGAAGCTTACATTGTTGATACCGTGAGGACACCTGTCGGCCGGTATGGTGGCGCTCTAAAGGACATACGCCCTGACGACCTGGCGGCCATTGCCATCAAGGCACTGCTGGAGCGGACGGGTATTGACCCCCGTCGGATCGAGGATGTTATTCTCGGCTGTGCGAACCAGGCCGGCGAGGACAACCGCAACGTGGCTCGCATGGCCGCTCTGTTGGCGGGGCTGCCGGTAGAGGTCGGCGGTGCTACCGTAAACCGTCTTTGCGGCTCCAGCCTACAGGCCGTGCTCGACGCTGCCAGGGCCATCAAGGCGGGCGATGGAGACGTTTACGTAGCAGGTGGCGTGGAGAGTATGACGCGTGCCCCCCTGGTCATGGCGAAGCCTTCAGAAGCCTGGCCTAGAGGCGAGCAGACGCTGTACGACACCACTCTGGGCTGGCGCTTCACGAACCCGGCTCTTGCCGAGATGCACCACCCCTTCAGCATGGGCGAGACGGCGGAGAACGTGGCAGAGCAGTGGCGCGTCTCACGTGAGGACCAGGACGCTTTTGCCCTCGACAGCCAACGCAAGGCAGCGGCCGCAATAGAAGGGGGCAGGTTCAAGGATGAGATGACGCCCGTGACTATACCGCAGCGCAAGGGCGACCCAGTCGTGGTTGACACCGACGAACACCCCCGCCCCGAGACCACGCTGGAGAAGCTGACCAAACTGCCTGCGGCCTTCCGTAAGGGCGGGAGCGTGACTGCGGGCAACTCTTCCGGCATCAACGATGGCGCGTCAGCAGTCCTCATCATGAGCAAGCAAGCTGCCGAGGACGCGGGGCTAACACCTATGGCCCGCATCCTCGCCGGGGCCGTAGCGGGGGTGGACCCGGCCTGCATGGGCGTCGGACCTATCCCTGCCACTCGCAAGGTGCTTAAGCGTGCGGGCATCACGGTGGACGACCTGGACCTGATTGAGCTAAATGAGGCTTTTGCTTCGCAGTCGCTGGCCTGTATCAGAGAGTTGCGCCTCGACCCTGAGAAGGTGAACGTGAACGGTGGGGCGATTGCCCTGGGGCACGCCCTGGGGAATAGCGGCTCCCGGCTGGTGACCACGCTGGTGCATGAGCTCAGGAGGCGAGGAGGCAGGTACGGCCTCGCAACCATGTGTATAGGCGTGGGGCAGGGTATCGCGGTGGTTGTAGAGGCGGTCTGAGCACGTTTTAGCGTGGGGCCGCGACTTTGTTACCTAACACTCAATGAGGAGTAGAAACACACAATGGCTGACACACAGGTAAAGACTGAGGAACAGGCACAGGGGGTGCTCGGACGCACGGACTGGAAGCTGCTCATCAACGGGCAGCAGGTTGACGCCGCATCGGGAGAGACGTTCGACGCCATCAATCCGGCGACCAACGAGCCGTTTGCAAGGGTCGCGAAGGCGGGGCGCGCGGACGTCGATACGGCGGTGCAGGCCGCGAGGGAAGCCTTCGAGAAGGGCAAGTGGGTGCGCATGGGCGCGGCGCGGCGGGGCAGCTTGCTGTACAAGGTCGCCCAGGTTATGCGGGACCGCTCGGAGGAGATTGCCCGGCTCGAGGTGACCAACAACGGCAAGGCTATCTCCCAGGCCAAGGCCGAGTTGAACCAGGCGATTGAGGACTTCGAGTTCTTCGCGGGCGCGGCCACCAAGATCACGGGCAACACCATCCCGGTGCCCGGCAACTTCCTCAACTACACCATGCGCGAGCCTGTAGGTGTGTGCGCGCAGATCGTGCCCTGGAACTACCCTATCATGATGGCCGCCTGGAAGGTGGCTCCCGCCCTGGCGGCTGGTAATACGGTAATCCTTAAGCCGGCGAGCGCCACGCCATTGACCGCCCTGTTGCTTGGTGAGATTTGCCTTGAAGCGGGAATACCTGCGGGTGTGGTCAATGTTCTCGCGGGACCCGGTGCCGAAATCGGCGCTTACCTGGCCGAGCACCCAGGCGTGGACAAAGTAGCTTTCACCGGGGAGACCGAGACGGGCCGGGCCATCATGCGTACCGCCGCAGGCACGCTCAAGAGGGTCTCGCTCGAACTGGGCGGCAAGTCACCCAACATCGTCTTCGAGGACGCCGATATCGACCACGCCGTGAACGGATCGCTGTTTGCCATCTACTACAGCGCGGGGCAATCTTGCGAAGCTCGGTCCCGGCTATTCGTTCAGCAGAGCTTGTACGATCAGTTTGTGGAGCAATTCGTGGAGAAGGCCGGGCGGCTCAAGGTAGGCGACCCGTTTGATAACGGCACCCAAGTCGGCTCCCTAATCTCCCCGGCACAGCTAGAGCGAGTAGACCGCTACGTGCGGCTTGGTGAGGAGGAAGGCGGCCAGGTGCTGGCGGGCGGCAAGCGCGCTGAGGGCGACGGCCTGGACAGGGGCAACTTCTACATGCCAACGGTACTCGCCGGTCTCTCGAATAGGACCCGCGTCTCGCAGGAAGAGATATTCGGCCCGGTGGTCAACATCATGCCGTTCACGACCGAGGCCGAGGCGGTACAGTTGGCTAATGACGTGGTGTTCGGGCTTGCCGGCACGCTCTGGACCAAAGACGTTGGCCGCGCGCACAGGGTCGCGGGGCAGATCCGTTCCGGCGTAGTTACGGTAAACACGCCCTACACCGCCTTCCCCGGCCTTCCCTTCGGCGGCTACAAGCAATCGGGTTTCGGCCGCGAGCTTAGCATGGAGTCGCTGGACCTCTACACCGAGCTAAAGAGCGTGCTGCTCTACATCGGTGAAAAGCCGGTGAACCCGTTTGGCCTCTAGGGGAAAGCACGTAACACGTAACACCGATTAGGCGGACCTTTACGAGTGACGCATGGCATGTTACGCGTTACGTGTTAGCAGCAAGGTCGCACGATGAACATACGCATATCCAAGTTGTATCAAGGTTCGCCGTGGGGCGCGCTGGAGGTAGCCTTCAACGCCGCCCCGGAGGGCGACAGCATGATGGTTGAAATTGCCCAGGCAACGGGGCTGGAGTTCAAGCGCCCGCCCGCTAACCTGTTCGCCATGCGAGAGCTGCACATCGCGCAGGTGGGTGGCGAGGAGGAGTTGGAGCGCGCGTTTGTGGAGGCTATGCAGGTTGCCGAAAAGTACGGGGACGTGCAGGACAGCCAGAAGAATATGAAGGGTCCGGGCGAGCTTACGCCCAACCAGCTTGGTAGGAATCTACCCGAAGGCTTCTAAAGCGACAGCATTCCAGCGAGATACAGGGAGATACTACTTGGCGAAGCTGATTGTATCCATAGACCAGGGTAGATGCATAGGCGCGGGCAATTGCGTCCACATCGCCCCTAAAGCCTTCCAGCTTGACGAGGAGCACGTGGCCTACCTCATTGACCCCGCCTCCGAGGACGACGACACCCTGCTCGACGCGGCCCGGTCCTGCCCTACAGACGCTATTTACCTCGATACGGAGGACGGTGAGGCCGTCTACCCCTGACGTACGAAGTGCAGTGGAAATCACACTTCCGTAACATTTCTACTTCGCTTCTCCCCTGCTAGGCGTGTGTCAGCTGATTCTCCGTCTCCTGTTCGACTCCTGTCCGGGTTGGCACAAAGCCGGACGAGAGGACCCTGCTCCTACTTTGTCATTCTGAACGCAGCGAAGAATCTCAGCCTTCACCGGGATGTTGCCCTTCTGTAAGGGTAATGTGCTCCAACAGGAAAGGGGTAATTCTGGGTGGTGTTGGACGAGATTCTTCGCTGCGTTCAGAATGACAAAGTAGAGACTTCGTCCCGTGCGTATATCAGCGTGAGTATGTCGCTTGCGACCGTGAGGCGAAATCCTGTATAATTTTCCGTTATAGAAGGAGAATTATGTCATGGCGAACGCACTTACCAAGAGCAAAAGTTTCTACATATGGACCGTCGGCTGCCAGATGAACGTAGCGGACAGCAACTACGTGGCCGCCACCCTCAAAGGCAAGGGCTACGAAGAGTCGCAGGAGCTTGACGGGTCGGATGTGGTCGTGCTCAATTCGTGCGTGGTGCGCCAGGCGGCGGAAGACCGCATCGTCGGCAAGCTGGGTGAGGTAGCCAACCTCAAGCGGCGCAACCCCGGCATGTTCGTGGCCCTCACAGGCTGCATGGTCACCGAGGACCAGACGACCCTACGCCGCCGCTTCCCCATGGTGGACCTTTTCTTCAAGCCTTCCGCCGTTCAGGACTTCCTCGTCGGCCTGCCCGACAACTCGGCACCCGACCTGGGAGAGTACGGAGTGGCCCTGGCGCTCGAAGGGCTGCTGCCCACTGCCCAGGCCGGTGGCATCGCAGCCTACATACCGATCATCTACGGCTGCAATAAGACTTGCACCTACTGCATCGTACCGTTCCGCCGAGGCAAGGAGCGCTCACGCACCATAGAGGAGATCGCCCGCGAGGTGGAACACCTGACCAACCAGGGCGTGCGCGAAGTTACCCTGCTCGGCCAGAACGTGGACACCTACGGCCACGACCTCGCGGAAGCCACAGACCTGGCGGCACTGTTGCAGCGGCTGAACGATGTCGAGGACCTGTGGCGAATACGCTTCCTTACCTCTCACCCCAAGGACATGGCCCAGAACCTCATAGATGCGGTGGGCAGGCTCCCGAAGGCGATGGAGCACATCAACCTGCCCGTGCAAGCCGGTGACGACGAGGTGGTCAAGCGGATGAAGCGCCGCTATACGCTGCGTTACTACCGCGATCTGATCCGCCGCGTCCGCGAGACTATACCCGACGTGACGCTTGCCACCGACATCATCGTAGGCTTCCCCGGCGAGACCCACGACCAGTTCATGCACACCATGGACCTGCTCCAGGAGATCAGGTTCGACAAGGTGCACGTAGCCGCCTACTCCCCCCGCCCCGGCACGGTGGCCGCCTCCTGGGCAGACGACGTGCCGCACGAGGAGAAGATGCTGCGCCTGCACGCGGTTGAGAAGCTACAGGAGCAGATCGCCCGCGACCTCAACGCCAGGCACGTAGGCCAGGAGATGGAACTTCTGATCGAGGGCAGCGAGCGCGGCAAGTGGATGGGGCGCACGAGAGGCAACAAGATCGTCTTCCTGAATGCGGAAGGCGACGGTGAAAAGGTGGACCGCACCGGCCAGTTGATCGCGGCCCGCATCGATGAAGCAGGACCGTGGTCCATGCAAGGATCGCTGGTGCGCGTGCTAGAAGACTGCCCGGCAGCGCTTCGTGAGTTGCGCAAGGTAAAGACCCGCAGGCTGGAGATACCCCTGGCCGCGACCTTCGCGCCGGTCCCATCCGCTGGTAGCCAAAAAATACCCCCTGCATCCCCGAACTAAACAGTATCCTTTTACGTATATTATAGTGTCCCGCGCGCGTGCCGCCAGGGACCGTTCGCGCATGTAACCTTTTTATGCGCTGCATCGTCTAACAATACGGCAAGTTGGCGGTCGCGGGGTGAGGGTGCAATCAGATGTAGCTAAAGATACGACCTTGTACTGTAGGTGCGGAAACGGCGATTGGTTAGAATAGAAGCCGCCGGGCACGAGGATTGCTTTAGCGTGGATTATTGGCCCCTGGCACGGACGACCTGGGGATGTGCAAAAGGAAGTTCATAAAGTCATTGACGTTTTGAACCAAAAGGCGTATTGATACGTTTACCTATGTAAGGTGTATTAAAAAGCGACCGGACGCGCGGTAGCACACATGCCCTGACACCATACATTAGAATGCGGCTTGGAAGGTTGAAAGTGAGGACAACAGATGATGACAAATCAGAGCGAAGACATAGCTAGACTGCGCCGAGTACTCCCGGAACAGGCAATATCGTTGGCGATGCAGAATCGCTGGCCTGAAGCCGCTGACGTGAACCGCAAAATTATCGAGCTTTACCCGAACGACGCGGACGCGTACAACAGGTTGGGCAAGGCTCTCATGGAAATGGGCCGCTACCGGGACGCGCTGACCACCTACCAGCGCGCCATCGAGCTTGACCCCAACAACATTATCGCCAAGAAGAACGTCGAGAGGTTGGTGCATCTGGCCGACAAGGCCCCCGACCCGCGCCCCGAACGTGCCCGACCGCAGGGTGCGGCCTCGATGCAGCCGGCAGAGCGCATCAACCCCAACATCTTCATCGAAGAGACGGGCAAGACCGGCCTCACCACGCTCATCAATCTCGGCAAGCCCGAAGTGCTGCTCAAGCTCACCGCAGGCGACCGGGTGGACCTGCGCGTCAACGGCAATACCATCGAGGTGTTCGATGAGAGCGGCCAATTCGTTGGTGCGGTCGAGGCCAAGCTATCGAAGCGACTGAGCGGGCTGATGGAAGGCGGCAACCGGTACACGGCTGCGGTCACCACCGTTTCGAGCAAGTCGATCACCATCATTATCCGCGAGACTTACCAGCACCCCTCGCAGCGTGGCAAGCTGTCCTTCCCACCCAAGGCCCTGCCCGCCGGTGCCTATCGCCCTTACATGAGGGAAGGCGCACTGAAATACGGCATGGACGAGGACGAAGAAGGCTCGTTCGATTACGATGCGGACGACACGGACAGCGACGCCGACGACTCTGAGGACGACCTGGAATACGCGGACGAAGAAGAGAGCGACGAGGAAGAGGAAGAGGTCTAAGCTTCCTGCTGAGTTTAGTTGAATGAAAAAGGGCTTCGCACTCACGCGAAGCCCTTTTTCTAACTCTGTGATTTAGCTACTTGGGAATGACAAAGAACAACACCACCAGCACAACCACACAGGCCAGGCTAAGGAGGATCAGTCGACGTATGTCCGAGCGGACGTAATACATCTCGTCTTCGATGCTCATTACGTTAGGCGTAAGGCGGGCGCGGCCCTGTCGAGTGAGGCTTGTTGCTCGCCGCTGGGCCGAAGCTGTGGTCGTAGCGGCCTGGCTGCGGGTCTGCGTGGCACGCGGGGCCGGTGCAGTGCGAGCCGCAAGGGTAGGGGCATCCGTTCCTACTTCAACCGCAGTAAATCCGGCATCGTCGTCCAGGCCGGCGTCGTCGCGCCCCTCGGCGGTGTAGCCATCGACTAGAGACGTAGCCCCACCCGCCTGTGCCGCCGCACGCCTGCGCCACTGTTCCTCACGCGACCTCTGCTGGTTTGCCTTGTTCGGCCTGCTGCCCTTTTTCGCCATCGTTGCTGAAACTCCAATTCTAAAGGGTTAAATCGTTAGCGCTAGCTACCTAGCTCTCCCTGTCGCCCACAACCTTGTACTCGCCGTCAATCGAGCGTTCTTCCTGCGATACACGCGCCTTGCGCTGCCCGGAGCCGTTGCGGGGAGGCTGGCTCCAGCCGCTTCCGCCCCTTGCGCCCGTGTTCGAGCCACCCTTCACATCGTAACCGAGCGCGCGTCTGTGCTCGTCTACGACATAGCTGGGAGCAAGCTTCGCCATCAGACTCATACCGAGCACTAGCACTCCAATGTCGTCTAGCTGTCCCAAAAAGGGAAATAAGTCAGGCAGCACGTCAAAGGGCATGACCAGATACAGGACCACCAACAACGGAATACCATATCTCACCCAACTGGGCACGCGGGGGTCGTTGAAGAGGCGAAACGCCAGGCGACCGTTCTCCAGTAGCTGAGTGATTGTGTCCGACATGTGCGGTTCCTCCGTTTAGAGCGTTTGTTATTCCCTGTTTTATAGAATCAGGATGCGTGCCGCGCTCTGGGACACCCTATTATATAGGACCGCCCGGCCTTTTGCAACTTGACACCCAGGCACGGTTTTGATATAGTTCGTTATTGATTGGGCACCGTGGCCAAGTGGCAAGGCAGAGCTCTGCAAAAGCTCGACCAGCGGTTCGAATCCGCTCGGTGCCTCCCCACACATGTTTCAACCTCAAGCCCTCCGGGGCTTTCTTTTTACCCCATGATAGTCGGCACCCTCAAAGTTACCCTCTACCTTCCAGAGAACTATTCGCTGAAGGACAAGCGGCAGGACGTCCGGTCGTTGCTCGCCCGCACTATCAACCAGTTCCATGTGGCAGCCGCCGAAGTAGGTGAGTTGGACCAGTGGCAGCGTGCGATCATCGGCGTTGCGTATGTCAGTAACAACGCCCGCCATGCGAACGAGGTCCTCTCCAAGGTCGTCAACTTCATCGAGAGCAGCCTGCTTGAAGGGCACATGGAGGACTACGTGATTGAGGTTATTCACCTGGAAGACTAGGCCCGGTTCGCTAGAGACGCCCGTCGATTGAAATCGAGGGCTACACCTTGCGAAGTCCCTACGGGACTGAAGCATTCTATAAGGTCGCTAGAGGATCTTCGAGATGAACCAGTCTGCGACAGGGCAGACTTTGCAGCATGTAGCCGTCGACTAAAGTCGACGGGCGTCCCTAAGTGACCATCCAGGAATTCACAGCAACCCTATCCCCTCGTTGACGGCACCCTGTTTCCACAATATACTCGGCTTTGGTCCCTCTCTTCGTGCACCAAAGCGGAGGCTTCTTCATGCGCTTACGGCGCAGACGTCACACACACAGCGTTACGCGCTCATATAGACTGCCTCGTACCTATCACTTGCGGCACCCCCTGTTCAGGCTTCCCGGGTTAGTCTCCTTTGTTTCCCTGGTCCTGTTAGCGGTTTTCGCCGTAGGTTCGGGCACGCCCGCCACTGCTAACGTCCAGACACAGGCTTCGTCAGAGTCCCAGGTACACGGGGCCGACTACACGCTCCGTGCCAGCTCCTTCACCTCCGGCTTTGCAGTAAACAGCGCGGACAAAGCTTCCAACACAGCGCAGGGGCCTGGGAGCAGCTTGAGGCTACCTGCGGGGAGCCATAGAGAGACTTTCACCTCCGGCGTGACAGAGGCTCCCTTCGATTTCACCGACGTCGCTCCCCACTGGTGGGCTGAGGTGCCGGAGCAGACCTATGTGCTGGTGGAGGTGCGGACGAGTCGCGACGGGCGAACCTGGGGTGATTGGGAGCCTGCCGACCTCGAAGACATCATCATGCCGACGGACGTCGTGACCCAGACCTATGCTTCCACCATCGCCGTTCCCCAGGTCGAGCGCACCCACCGTTTCGTCCAGAGCCGCGTTACGCTGTCAACCAACAACCTCAACCGCACGCCGCTATTCCACGAACTGACTTACACCTTCATCGATGCCGGTGTGACGTCCAGCCCTCCCAAGGCGCAGTCGGCCACAATCCAGAGCGCACCCGGTGACGTGCCCAAGCCGAGGGTCGTGCCCCGCAAGGATTGGGGAGCGCCCGACGGTGACAGCAGCCCGAAGTGGAAGCCCAAGTACCGGCGCGTGACGCACATCATCATCCACCATACAGCCACGCCCAACAACGACACCGATTGGGCCGCCCGCGTGCGCGCTATCTGGTACTACCATGCGAACACTCGCGGCTGGGGCGACATAGGCTATAACTACCTGGTGGACGCCAACGGCGTGATCTACGAGGGCCGGTTTGGCGGTGACGACGTAGAAGGCGGGCACTCCTACCCCTTCAACACCGGCGCGATGGGAGTCGGCATGATAGGCAACTTCATGACGGCGTCACCCAGCACCGCCGCGCAGTCTTCCCTGATTGACCTGATCTCCTGGAAGGCCACACAGCGAGGCATCGACCCGCAGGGGTCCGGACCCCTGACCGGCTACACGAACTGCGGCGGCGTGGTGACGTATACCCGCCCCACAATCGCCGGGCACCGCGACTACAAAGGCAATGCCTGCGGCCGCGACTACAACTCGTCCACCTGCCCCGGTGACCGGTTGTGGGACATGCTCCCTAAGATACGCGACTCCATCGTGGCCGAACAACCGCCTCTCAGGGCCACCTTCACCCAGCACGATACGCCCGGCAACCTGAACCCCGGCACTACGCTCAACGTCAAGCTCACGGTGCGCAACTCCGGCTCGCTTACCTGGCCCGCACAGGGACAGGGTGCCGTCTCGGTCGGCTATCGCTGGCTCACGGAGAACGGCCAGCCTGTGAAGGGAGCGCCCGAGGCGAGGACCCCGCTGCCCCGCAACGTACCGTTCGCGGACACCCTGGCAATCACCGCCAAGTTGAGCGTGCCCGCACTCAACGGTCAGTATGTGCTCATGTGGGATATGTATCGCGAGGGGCAGGGCTGGTTCGCGGACCAGGGCACATCGGCACCGCTACGCGTAGATGTCGTGCTGGGCCGCAGCCCCGGCGACAAGAAGGCCCCGGTCTCCTCGGTGCTGCCCATGCCGATCTATAGCAACAACCCTGAGTTCCTGGTGCGCTGGGCGGGCGAAGACGAAGCCGGAGGCTCCGGGCTGGCCTCCTACGATATCCAGTCGCGCATAGCTCCGAACGGCAACTGGACCGATTGGCAGTCGGCGACTTCACAGACCCAGGCGGTATTCGAGGGGCAGGATGGCTACACGTACGAGTTCCGCTCGCGGGCGCGAGACGCTGCGGGTAACGTAGAGCCGTGGCCGGACAAAGCGCAAGCTTACACCACGGTGGACATGCGCCCGCCCGCCCTCATCATCGACACGCCCGCGCACGGCGCGCATATCCAGCCTGGCCCGGTGCAGGTCAAGGGGAAGACGGAGCCGGGGGCCTTCGTAGCGGTCAACGATACACGCGCCCAGGAAGCAGGGGGCGTCTTCACCGCGACGGTACAGGTCGAGGGCCGCGACTTCATAATTCACGTCAGTGCTTCCGACGCCGCCGGGAACGTGTCGCGGCAAGAGGTGGTCGTGCAGGCCGCGTCACGTTTCAACGACGTGCCCCTCACCGACCCCGCGTCCGAAGCGATTGAGACGCTCAGCGACCAGGGCATCATCGCCGGATACTCGGACGGCTCCTTCAAGCCTGACACCGAGGTCACGCGGGCGCAGTTCGCCAAGTTCCTCGCCGTTGTAATGAAGTGGACCTTGATAAAGCCCCCTGACGGCAGGTTCAGCGACGTACCACCGGATAGCGCGCTTTTCACGTACGTAGAAACGGCAGTGGCGCGGGGCGCGATGCGGGGCTACACCGACGGCACATTCAAGCCGAACGAGGGTGTGCTCCGGGCTGATGCGGTGAGGAACTGGGTGCAGGCCGCGGGGTGGAAGCCTGAATACGACTACTCCGGCATCTTCCTGGACGTGCCATCCGGCTACCTTGGCGCGGTCTACCTGGAGACGGCCTTCGCGCACGGCATCATCACGCCAGACGAGGAGGGCAATTTCAGACCCACGGCCGAGATAACCCGCGCGGAGTTGAGCCAGATGGTCTATGACTACCTGAAGCACACGAAGCAATTGGAACCGGGTAACCCCTCGATGGAGGACAGCCCAGAGTAGTTCCTTGGGTGCTAACCACGAAGCCGGAACGAAAGACCCCGTGGCAAGATATCTTGCCACGGGGTCTTTCGTTCCGCTAGTCTCCTCCCGGACGTCCTGCTAGAACCCTCTGCCTGAGTACGCGCTCGCCAGCATACGCTGGAGCAACTGGATGAGCAGGATTACTACCAGGGGAGAAAGGTCAATCGGTATGGGCAGTATGCGCATCATAACCGAGCGTATGGGCGCCAGTATCGGCTCGGTGAGGTCCAGCAATATCTTCGTCCAGGGGTCGCGGCCCACAGGGTAGACCCATGATAGAAAGGCCCGGATAATGATCGCCAGCATGATGATCATCAGCAATTTATCCGCGATTTCATAAATAAAACTGCTCATTTATGGTGCTCCATGATTACGGTATGTATTATATACGCGCTTTGTGAGGGATAGTTGCAAAGCTGCCAACATGACAAGGAGGTTGCAATATCTGCAACCTCCTTGCTACGCGTGCGGAACCAGGTTTAGCTCTGGTCCTCGCTACCTTCAGCCGTGGCACCCTCTTCAGCGCCACCTGCCTCAGCATCGCCTTCGGCTGCCTCGCCTTCCTCAGGAGTCTCTTCCTCCTCCTCAGGCTCAAGCTGCATCTCGACCACGCGGGCTACCATGTCTTCGGGAGAAGTCAGGAGCGTCACGTTGGCAGGGATGATGAGGTCAGACACATGGATCGACTTGCCTATCTCATCGAGGACAGTCATATCAACTTCGATGAGGGAGGGCAGGTCCATCGGGAGCGCCCGGACCAGTACATGGTCCAACTGGGACAACAGCACGCCCTCGTTGTTGGCAACGATGGGTGACTCGCCCACGTGCACCAGCGGCACGGTCGAGGTAATCTCCTCGCGGAGGTTCACCACCAGGAAGTCTACGTGGCGGACCGTATGGGTCTGCGGGTTGCGCTGCACCTGGTGGATGAACACCTTGCGCGCTTCAGTGCCCTCGCCCACCGATAGGTCTACCAGGCTGTTGCTTCCGGCCCGCAGGTACACGCGGTCGAACTCGCGCTGCTCCACCTGCACCGACTGCGCCTCTACATTGTGGCCGTAGACCACACCCGCGACCAGCCCCTTGCGATTCAGCTTGCGGCTGGCCTTCTTTAGTTGCTCACGTGGTTCTACGACCAGTGAATACGTCTTACCATCTGACATTATAAAGAACAAACCTCCTCTAGTTCTGCACGCCCCATGTTCTAGTACTTGCTCTTGTCGATCAATGACACCTGGGTTTCAGGGTCAAACGCGTGCATCTTGTCCATGTTGAATGCCATTTCGTGTACGAACCCAGGCTCGACCTCGGTGCGGGCGTCCACGCGGGCTACGAACGACGTCTGGCCGTTGAGCAGGTAGAGGAACACTTCCGAGCCCATCGGCTCCACCACGTCGATTTTCGAGCGTACGATGGAGAGGTCCTCAGGGTTGTCCTCTTCGTCCAACATACCCTTGGCGAAGCGGGCGTCATGGATGTCCTGCGGCCTGATGCCGAACGATACCTGCTTACCACTAAATGGCAAGAGCTGTGCCCTGAATTTGTCGGGCACCCGCAGCCTGATCGGTGGCTCCTCGCCGCCCGCCGAACCGGGGACGGTCAGGTACACGTTCTGGTCCGCCTGCTCCACGTTGACCGTGAACAGGTTCATAGGAGGGCTACCGATGAAGCCCGCCACGAACATGTTCGTGGGGTTGTTGAAGATGTTGCGGGGAGTATCGACCTGCTGCAAGAAGCCGTCCTTCATGACGGTGATGCGGTCGCCCATCGTCATAGCCTCCACCTGGTCGTGGGTCACGTACACGGTGGTGGTCTGTAGGCGCTGGTGCAGCCTGCTGATGAGGGCGCGGGTCTCCACGCGCATCTTGGCGTCGAGGTTCGACAGGGGCTCGTCCATTAGGAAGACCTGAGGCTCGCGCACGATAGCCCGTCCGAGGGCCACACGCTGCCTCTGGCCGCCGGAAAGCTGGCGGGGTTTGCGCTGCAACAGGTGCTTAAGTCCGAGGCCGTCCGCCACGCCTTCAACGCGCGACTTGATCTGGTCCTTCGGCATGCGGCGCAGCTTCAAGGCGAAGCCCATATTGTCGAACACGTTCATGTGGGGGTAAAGTGCGTAGTTCTGGAACACCATCGCGATGTCCCGGTCCTTGGGGGCCACGTTGTTCACCACGCGCCCGCCAATGGAAATTGCCCCATCCGATATTTCTTCCAAACCGGCTATCATACGTAAAGCAGTAGATTTGCCGCAACCGGACGGTCCTACCAGCACCATGAACTCTTTGTCCTTGATCTCGAGGTTCATGTCGGTGACCGCTACCACGGGGCCGTAACGCTTGAAGACGCCATCGAATACTACGTTCGCCATGGGACTCCTCCTAAAAAGTATGTAATTTTGGCCGAATCCAACTCGGGTGTGCAGGCGTGGCCTGCCGTCCCGTTCAGGGCCAGGGAACAGGGGCTATTTACGAACGACCTGACTGCGAAACCCCTGTCCCTAGTCGTCCGTAAGGGAGTCTTTCAAGACTTCCAGATTCTCAAGCGCCATGCCGGTACCGACCGCCACACACGCCAACGGGTTGTCAGCGATGAAGCACGGGATGCCGGTCACCTGCGTGAGCAGCTCGTCAATGTGCCTCAGGAGCGCTCCACCACCCGTCATCACCATGCCACGGTCGATTATGTCCGAGGCAAGCTCCGGCGGTGTTTTCTCCAGCACAGTCCGTACCGCGCCGACGATCTGCTCAAGCGGCTCGGAGAACGCTTCCACCACTTCGTTGGTGCGGACCTGTATCGTCCGGGGCAGACCGGCTACCTGGTCTCGCCCGCGCACTTCCATGACAAGCTCATCGTCCGGGTCGAGTGGAAGGGCGCTGCCGATCTCGATCTTCAACTGCTCGGCGGTGCGATCTCCGATTAGGAGATTATACTTCCGCTTGATATAAGATGCAATAGCCTGGTCCAGCTTATCGCCGCCCACGCGTACCGAGGTGCTCACCACGATGCCGTTGAGCGCGATTACGGCCACTTCGGTGGTACCGCCGCCGATGTCAACAACCATGCTCCCCGTGGGCGAATCGACCGGCACTCTCGCACCAATCGCCGCCGCCAACGGCTCGCGTATAAGGTAGGCTTCTTGCGCCCCGGCCTGCATAGCGGCATCTCGCACGGCCCTGCGCTCCACGCTGGTCACGCCGGCCGGGATGCAGATCATCACCTTCGGCTTGAACATGCTGAAGCGTCCAAGCGCCTTGGCGATGAATGCCTTAAGCAATGCCTCGGTAACGAGGTAGTCCGAGATGACGCCGTTTTGCATGGGCCGCACAACTTCAACCGTGTCGGGCGTGCGCCCTAACATGTCGTAGGCCGCCCGGCCCACCGCTTTTACCCTGCCGTCCCTGGTGGAAATAGCTACTACAGATGGTTCGTTCAACACAACGCCCTTGCCTCTTACGAAAACAAGGACGTTAGCCGTACCCAGATCTATTCCTATGGAGCGACCCAGCAATTACCCCTCCTCCTGGCGCAACCTCCGGCGGCGCTGTCCTACCCTCAGGCGTAGCGAGGCGAGGCGCATAGCGGCTTCGGCGTTGGCAAGGTCGGCCGTCGCGCCACGATTGGCGAGGGCGTCCTGTGCCCTGCGTCTCGCGTCTTCCGCCGCGGCGGCGTCAATCTCCTCTGCGCGTTCGGCCACGTCCGCAAGTATGGTCACCCTGTTGTTCAGCACCTCAAGGAAACCGCCCGCGATCACGATGCTCTGCTCGTCGGCCCCCTTCTTCACACGAAGCTCACCGATTTGCAGGAGGGTCAACAGCGGCGCATGGTGAGGAAGTATACCTACTTCCCCATCCACGGACGGTGCGACCACCATATCTACGTTGTCGTCACTAAACACCAGCCTCTCGGCTGTGACAATCTCAAGTGTCAAAGGCATGTCTGGACCTTCCTTCTCCGGTAGGTGCATGCGAGGTCATTATACACGGTATGGCTGAAATGTGCCGGGGTTCTGAAACGTGAAACGTGATGCGGTTTGCTATTCTTGGTGCGTGCAGGCGATCTTGTTTCTTTTGGGGAACCATACTCCCCCTGTCATCCTGAGCGCAGCGAAGGATCTCAGATGTTACTCTTACCGCTGCGCTGAACTCTTAGCACCAGCATCCACAACGTTCAACAGCGTCCATGCCCACCTTCTTGAGATCCTTCGCTACGCTCAGGATGACAGGGTGGGGCCTGGTCCCGTGAAACGTGACTCTGTTCCCCTTGTCGCATCACGTTTCACGTTTCAGACTTTATCCACCCGCCTGCATCTGCGCGGCCTTCTCCACCGCCTGCTCGATGCCGCCGACCATGTAGAAAGCCTGCTCCGGCAGCGTGTCGTGCTTGCCGTCGAGGATCTCCTTGAAGCCACGCACCGTCTCAGATGTCGGCACGTACTGGCCTTCGAGGCCGGTGAATGCGGCGGCGGTATACATCGGCTGCGAGAGGAAGCGCTGGATTCGTCGGGCGCGGGCCACGGTCAGCTTGTCCTCTTCGGAAAGTTCCTCAATGCCCAGGATCGCGATAATGTCCTGCAAGTCCTTGAACCGCTGCAACACCCTCTGCACGTTCCTGGCAACGTCGTAGTGCTCCTGTCCCACGATGCGCGGGTCGAGGATGCGGGACGTGGAGGCCAGCGGGTCGACGGCCGGGAAGAGGGCCTGCGCCGCCAGACTGCGCTCCAGGTTGATGGTCGCGTCGAGGTGGGCGAAGGTGGTGGCCGGTGCCGGGTCGGTGTAGTCGTCGGCGGGCACGTAAATCGCCTGCACCGAGGTGATGGAGCCGTTCTTGGTGGAGGTGATGCGCTCCTGAAGCTGGCCCATCTCCTGGGCGAGCGTCGGCTGGTAGCCCACGGCGGAGGGCATGCGGCCCAACAGCGCCGACACCTCCGAACCCGCCTGCACGAAGCGGAAGATGTTGTCGATGAACACCAACAGGTCGGAGCCTTGCGTGTCGCGGAAGTACTCGGCCATAGTGAGGCCGGTCAGACCCACCCGCAGGCGGGCACCGGGCGGCTCGTTCATCTGGCCGAACACCATCACCATCTTGTCGAGCACGCCTGCTTCTTCCATTTCCTTGTAAAGCTGCGTGCCCTCGCGGGTGCGCTCGCCCACGCCGCAGAACACCGAGTAGCCACCATGCTGCCGGGCCACGTTGTTGATAAGTTCGGTGATAACCACCGTCTTACCCACGCCCGCGCCGCCGAACACGCCAATCTTGCCACCCTTGGAGAAGGGCGCAATCAGGTCTACCACCTTGAGGCCGGTCTCGAATATCTGGGCTACGGTTGACTGGTCCTCGAAGCGAGGGGCCGGGCGATGAATCGAGTAGCGCTCGGTCGTCTGGGAAGGTCCCCGCTCGTCAATAGGGTCGCCCGTCACGTTGAAGATGCGGCCAAGCGTGCCCTCGCCTACCGGCACGGTAATGGAGGTGCCGGTATCGTAGGCGGGCATTCCACGGCGTAGCCCATCGGTGGTAGTCATGGAGACGCTGCGCACCCAGTCGTTGCCGAGGTGCTGCTGCACTTCGCAAATAACGCGGGCGCTGGCCGCCGAGCCACTTGCCTCCTGCCCGACACCTTCGCGTGCCGTTTCGCCTGTGATGGGAATCTCTATCGCGTTGTAGATTTCCGGCAACTGGTCGGGCGGGAACTCAATATCCACCACCGGGCCGGTAATTTGCACGATCCTTCCCGTGGCCCCCCTGGTGCCCCTTGGCGCTCTCGTTTCTGTTGCTACCATAATTCCTTCTCTCCTTTGGCTAGGAAACCTTACTATTACTTACCCTACTAAGCAGCCTGCGTGGCTGACTTGGACTGCGCGGCCCGCTTGAGCCACCAGCCCATCACGGCCCCACCCAGGACCGAAGCGACGAACAAAGCTATAAGGTTCATATTGGCGGCGACAGTGGAGCTTAGGAAGCTCAACAGGTACCAGTACACCGTCAAAAAGATGATAACTCCGTAAATCGCGCCGCCCAATATCCTGTCTATCTTGAACTTCCTGAACAGCGGCACGTACTGCACCAGCCCCACCCCGAGCAGGATAAAAACCAGCAGGTGCAGCACCAATCCCACTAACTGAGTGACTATGTTAAAGCGGTTTATCTCGGCCAGTGGCGTGCCCGTAGCTATCGACCCTATCAGCCAGAAAGTAGACCACCAGGGACGTTGCGGCGTAAGAAAGTCCGCAACCATCATCACGACCACAAACGCGAGTCCGCCGAGCAACCCCGCAACGGCCCCTTCCAGGAACTTCGTGCTGGTAGGTTTAGGTTGGTAAATCTTTGCCATAACGCGTAACTCGCAATCGTTGGTACGTAACCGTCGCGGCGCAGGTCCTCAATGAGAGTTACGCGTTACGTGTTACCTGCTACTTTGCTACCGAGCCTGAGCCGCCGCCCCGCTTGATACCTCGATAATCTCGCTAGTAATGTTGGCCTGCCGCAGCTTGTTGTACGACAGCGTCAGGTCCGAGATCATTTCCTTGGCGTTCTGCGTGGCGTTGCGCATAGCGACCATACGAGAGCTATGTTCGGAAGCCAGGTGCTCAAGCAGCGCCTGGTACAGCCGCACTTCGATGAAGCGAGGCAGCAGTTGCGCCAGCACTTCGCGGTCGCCCGGCTCGTACTCGTACTCGATCTCGGTGTGGTCGTCGCCCGCCTGCTCGTCCACGTTCATGCCTGGCAGCGCGCCTCCCTCACCAACGTGGCTCACGTCAATCGGCAGCAGGCGGTAAACGTTCGGCCGCTGCACCAGCGTGTTGACGAAATCGGTGTAGATGAGGTACACGGCGTCGGTGCGGCCCGCCACGAACTCGTCCGTAACCACCCTGGAGATGGCCCTTAAGTCCTGAATCGTCGGCCTGTCGCCCAAGTTGGTGAACTCAGCCAGCAACGGCCGCCCGTAGCGGATCATGAAGTCGCGTCCCTTGCGGCCCACGGCCACCACGTTCACCGGCACCCCGCCCACCTCGTTCAGGATGAAGCGGGTCGCACGCCGCAGGATGTTGGTGTTCAGCGCGCCCGCAAGACCCTTATCGGCGGAAAAGACGATGACCGTGATGTTCCTGATGGGCCGCGAGAGCAGCAGCGGGTTGAGCGTCTCTGTATCCGTCATATCCAGCCGCAACGACAGGTTCCGTATCAGGCCACCTATGCGCTCCGAGTAAGGACGGCCTGATAAAGCCTGCTGGGTAGCTCGCTTCATACGCGAAGCCGCCACCATCTCCATAGCACGCGTAATCTGTGAAATGTTCTTGGCCGACCGGATGCGCCGGCGTATCTCTCTGGTACTTGGCATCTTGACCCTTTGGGGAATTTGGAAATTGGAATTTCGAATTGCGAATTTGATAGATAACTAGTAAATTCGCAATTCGAAATTCCAATTTCCAAATTCTTCTTATAGGCTTACTGTGCGCTTGAACTCGTCAATGGCCCGCCCGAGGGCTGCGGTGGTCTCGTCGGAGAGCCGCTTCTCGGTGGTGATCGTCTCCAGGATTTCGGGGTGAGCCGTTGCGAAGAAGCTGTGGAACTGCTCCTCCCAGCTACGAATCTGCTCCACCGGCACGTCGTCCATGTAGCCGTTGGTCACGGCGTAGATGATGGCGACCTGTTGGGCCACCTTCAGCGGCCGGTACTGCGGCTGCTTGAGCACTTCCTGGATGCGTAGGCCGCGGTCGAGCTGTGCCTTGGTCGCCTTGTCGAGGTCGGAGCCGAACTGGGCGAAGGCCGCTAGCTCGCGGAACTGCGCCATATCCAGCTTCATGCGCCCCGCCACCTGCCGGTACGCCTTGATCTGGGCGTCGCCACCCACGCGGCTCACCGATACCCCCACGTTAATCGCGGGCCTGATACCGGCGTAGAAGAGGTCCGGCTCGAGGAATATCTGGCCGTCGGTGATCGAGATCACGTTGGTCGGGATGTAGGCCGACACGTCGTTGGCTTGCGTCTCGATGAACGGCAGGGCCGTCAGCGAGCCACCACCTCGCTCTTCGCTCAGGCGGGCGGCGCGCTCCAATAGCCGAGAGTGCAGGTAAAACACGTCGCCGGGGTAAGCTTCACGTCCGGGAGGGCGGCGCAGGAGCAGCGAAATCTGGCGGTAGGCCCAGGCGTGCTTGCTCAGGTCGTCGTACACGATGAGGCAGTCGCGACCGGACTCCATGAACTCCTCACCCATCGCGCAACCGGCGTACGGGGCCAGGTACTGGAGGGCTGCCGGGTCGGCGGCTGTGGCGGCCACGACAATCGTGTGCCCCATCGCGCCCGCCTCTTCCAGGATACCCACGATCTGCGCGACCTGGGAAGCCTTCTGCCCGATGGCGACGTAGATGCAGAGCATGTCGCCGCCCTTCTGGTTGATGATCGTGTCGAGGGCGATGGCCGTCTTGCCGGTCTGCCGGTCGCCAATCACCAGCTCGCGCTGGCCCCGGCCAATCGGGATCATCGAGTCGATGGCCTTGATGCCGGTCTGCACGGGCGTGTCCACGTTCTGGCGGTACACCACACCGGGCGCGATGCGCTCAACAGGACGTCTGCCCATGTTGGGGGGCAGGTCGCCCTTGCCGTCAATCGGCTCACCGAGTGCGTTCACCACGCGGCCCAGCAAGGCGTCCCCCACAGGCACCTCAACGATACGCCCGGTGGTGCGAACGGTGGAACCCTCCTCGATGCCGGTCCACTGGCCCAGGATAACGACACCGACGGAGTCCTCTTCCAGGTTGAGGGCCAGTCCGCTGATGACCTGCGCTTGGCCGTTGGTCTCCACCTCAAATTCCACTAGCTCGGAGGCCATAACGTTGGACAGGCCGTGCACACGGGCGATACCGTCACCAACCTCCACCACCGAGCCTACGTTCACCGTGCGGGACGGCTGTCCAAAGTTCTGTATCTCTTCGCTAATTAGCTTGCTAATCTCTTCTGCGCGTAGAGCCATATTGTTCTCCCTCTAGTACTTCCCCACTGTCAGCGTCCGGCTATCGTCCCATGTAAGAGCAAACAGCCTCTTTATTTATGTCAACCTTTGTGCCAACGTCGCCAGGCGGGTTGCTACGCTGGCGTCAAGTAGCTCATCACCAATGCGGGCCACCATCCCGCCCAGTATGCTAGGGTCGGTGTGCAGGCGAAGCTGGACCGTCTTGCCCCCCGTGATGCCCGAAAGCTGCTCGGCCACCCGCTTCTGGTGCGCCTCGTCCAACGGAACGGCCGTGGTCACGTCCGCGACCACGATGCCCCTCTCCTTGTTGTACATCTCCTGGAACACCTCAACGACGCGAGGCAAAAGGGCCAGGCGCTGACGGCGTACCAGGAGCAGCAAGAAGTTCCGGGCAAGCTGGTTGGTCACCTCTTTGGGCACTAGGCGCTCAATCGTCTCCTGCTGGGCCTCGTAGGTCAGCTTGGGGTCTTCAAGAGCCTCCACTGCGCGGTCCGTCCCGAACACGGCGTTGATCGCCTTGAGGTCACTCAGCCACTTATCGAGGCTATTATCCTGTTTCGCCAAGTCCATCACGGCCTGCGCGTACCTGCGAGCCGCTCCTCCACGTTGCGCCATGTTTCCTCCATTTGGAAATTGGAATTTCGAGATTCGAAATTAGTAGATATCCGAGCAAATTCGCAATTCGAATTTCCAATTTCCAAATCCGGCTTCTATCCTCTACCGAAGCCCCGTGTCTGCTCCGCGTCTGCCAGGGCTTCCTCTACCAGGCGGTAGTGGTCCTGGGTGTCGAGCGACCTGCCAACTACCCTGCTGGCCGCCATGATCGCCAGGCGGCCAACTTCGCGGCGCAGTTCTTCCTTGGCCCGCTGCGTCTCCGCCTGTATCTGCGTGCGGGCGTCCTCCAGGATTCGCTCGCGCTGCTGGCGGGCCTCTTCCTGGGCGGCGCTGATCGTGCGCTGGCTCATCTGGTTGGCCTGGGCCAGTATGTCACGCGTCTCCGCCTGAGCCTGGGCGAGTATCTCCTGGGCGCGCTTGGAAGCGTTCTGGTTGTCGAGCCTGATCTGCTCGGCCTGCTCCATGCTCTCGCGGATGCGGTTCGCCCGGTCGTCCAGCATCTTTACGATGGGGCGGTAGGCGAAACGATTAAGCAGGAAGACCAGCAACAGGAACGCGGCCATCTGCCACAGCAGGTTTCCCCACAGCACGCCTAGCTGTTCAAACATATCGTGGTCCCTTCATGTGAGAACGGGTGTCATCCTCAGCGCTTACCATCTTCCATCCTTATCCCTCTAAATGAGGTAGAGGGATAAGGACGAGAACGGTATGCGGGAGAGCTTAACCCACGAAGACGATAACCAGGGCTACAACGAGCGCGTAAATAGCGACCGCTTCCGCGAAACCGAGGCCCAGGATCATCGCTTGGCGGATCGAGCCTTCAGCGTCCGGGTTGCGGGAGATGGCCTGCACCGCACCGAACGTACCGATACCCAAACCGATGCCGGGGCCTAGCGCGCCCAGGCCGATAGCCAGGCCCGCCGCGATCAACTTTACACCAGCATCGGTAACACCTGCGTTCGCGGTCTCTTGCAGCAACACGCCCAATAACATCAACAACTCCACAGTCTTTCCTCCTAGTTGTAGTTGGTTTATCTACTCCTCGCGGGGCCTTTCAGCCCTTACCGAGCCGGAAGCGTAACGCTTCCACTTCTCCCATATTGACTTACTTCTGTCTTGTGCTAGCCACCTAAGTGCGTCGCACTATCTGCAACCTGATCGTCAGGCACACGCTGACCAGCGCCCGGCTTGTCGGGGTGTGCCGCGACCTCGTGACCGTGCCCATCGTCCTCGTGACCGTGCCCGCTCCCGCCGCCGTGCCCGCCTACCGCGCTCGATATAAACACCAGGGTGAGTATCGAGAATAGCAGCGCCTGGATGGCACCGAACAGCACTTCCAGGCCCAGGAAGATAAAGGCACCGAAGCCCGCGAAGACGCTACCGAGCAGCACGAACATCACCGTTACCAGCACTTCGCCGCCGAAGATGTTGCCGAAGAGACGGAAGGAGAGCGAGATGATGCGCGAGAACTCGCCCATGATGTGTATGGGGGCGAGGAATATCGGCGTCATCAGTTCCTTGAGGTAGCCACCCACACCATGCGAGGCGATACCGGCTATCTGCACGACCACCACTGCGATTATCGCCATACCAAGCGTGGTGTTGAGATCGGCATTGGCCGCTCGGAAGAACGGTACGAAGTGGGTACCGTTGGGGCACTCATGCCCGGTGGGGCTTGGCAGTCCACCCTCTTCCGCGGCATGTTCTTCCTGGCGCGGTGGCGCGAGGGTGACGCCTTGGGCGGGGGCAGCCGTCTTGACATTGGTCACCAGGGCATGGTCTTCACCCGCCGGTGCCGTGTAACAGCCGCCTATTGTGCCGACGCCCGGCAAAAGACCGGACCAGTTGGCGACGATGATGAACAGAAACAGTGTGGCAATCAGCGGGAAGATGCGGCGACCGACTCTCCGGCCAGCCGTGCCTTCAGTCGTAGAGAGCAGGAACTCGACAATCGCCTCAGCAAAATTCTGCGAGCCTTTGGGCACCGTTTTCATGCGCCTCGTTGCTAGCGCGAAGAAGAGTACCAACACCGCTATCACGATGAGCGTGTATAGCATCGAGTTGGTGAAATGCAGAGGCCCAAGCGGAGTCGGGATGTCGAAAAGAACTTCAGCCTTGATGCTGATAGGGGGGAGCTTGGAGGAGAGGTCTATGCCTCCCTTGTCGCCTTCGTTCGCCTGGAAAAGAATACCTAACATGAAGGGCTTCTTCCTCTTCGAAGTGTACCGGCCCTCTGCCGGTCAAGAACTGGCCTGCTGGAGGGGTCGCTGTGCCCCTGGTTTGCTGAATGTGAGCGGCCCCGACCTACCTACCGTTCCGACCGCGCTTATCTGCACTTTTCGTGCCGAGGTCCCTCTCCTGCCCTTCGACTTTGTAGGGCGCTCGCGGACGCTTGTTGCGCTCCAGACGATTTGTTTGCGCTCGCATCACCTGGTAAAGTGTGCCCGCGGCTGCCAGGATACCGAGCAGGATGCCCGCGAAAAGTAGCCAGGGCACCGTGTCGAACCTGTTGTCGAGCCAGGCCCCTCCACCGATAAAGGCCACCATCGGGCAGGCAATCGCGAAACCAAGCTGCGCGGCAAACGCCAACGACTGGGCCATGCCGCTGTCCTTGATGCGGCTGCTGGGGTCACCTCTTGCGGTGCCTTCGCTACCCTGCTCCTGCTCCGTAGTTCCGCTATCCTGCATATCGCGTGCCTGCTCTCACGAGTCCTCGTACTTTCCGGCAGCCTATGCCCGGAGATGGACCCGGAATTATAGCACACGCTTTTCCTGCTGTTCAACTGCGTAACACCCGACCGGAGTTACTTGCCTATAGTCTCTTCCGTGCCGGTGCTGGTGCTTTCGACGTCATTATATCAAAGCTTCCAGACTTTGTCAACTTTTTCACAATCTTTGTTGTCAGTTCAGTAATGTGCTCTTTCTCACAAGCAGCGACAAGGCAAGTTCGGCAGTACAGGGAGCGCGGGTCGCCTGAGTTCCCTGAGCGACTGCCCGAAGACCAAAAGGTCCTTCTATGCCATATCAAACGGAGCGAGAAACGACACGGGCCAACTCAGCCATGGGACTGGCTGCCCTTATAGATCTAGCCCACGGGCACAAAGAAGGGGCGGGTAGACCCCGCCCCCTCACAAGCCTCGTACTTGGTGCCTTACGGCGTGGGCGTCGAAGCCGGCCTGGTAGCTGTACCTGTGACTGCGGCTGTGCTGGTCTGCTGGCTTGTAGCCGTGGACTGCGCCGTCCCTGTGGCAACTGCCCCACCCGTGGTGGCCGTACCTGTTACGCCAGGCGTGGCCGCAGTAGCTGTGGTTGTAGTCGTCGTTAGGGTCGTAGTGGTACCACCAGCGGGCGTTCTAGCAGGATCCGTTGGCGCGGTTGTGGGGCTGCCGCGAGCCGGAGTTATAGCGGGCAGCGTCTGAGTGCCGGTCACAGTACCGCTGGTGGCGACCGTAGGGCTTACCACCGCAGGAGGTAGGGTCGGTTCGCTTACTACGGGCGATGGTGGGACGGGCGTGGGTGTGGGTTGCGGCTCGATCCTGGCCTCGGATACGATTTTGGCGAACCAATCGTCATAGGTCTCGGTCTTCAGCCTCTCTACAATATCGGCGGAAAGCTCGCGCCTAGGATCACGCTCTAACACCTTGATGATGTGCCAGCCGAAGGTGGTCTGTACCGGCTCGGAGATCTGCCCAACAGCTACCGGCCACGCACCCTCCACGAACGTCTCTATCAGGTTGCTATTTTCCCTTGGGAACCACCCCAGGTCACCGCCGTTGGGCGTTGCGCCCTGCGCGATATTATCGAGTTGCTCCTTGGATTGGGTGTTCGCGAGCGTTGTGAAATCCGCCCCCGCGAGTAATTCCTGGCGCAGCTTGTCCGCGCCCTCCCTGGTGGTGGTGAGGATGTGCTGGGCGTGGATATGCTCCACCTGGGTCATGATACTCGCGGCCTGCACCTCCAACACCTTCTCGCGCAGGTAGTTCGGCTTCACTATCAGGTTGAGATAGTCGTCCTCCGATATGTCCGGGCAACCAAGGGAGCAGTAGCCGTTCTGGGAGTCAGGCTCCACACCCAGGTCGAGAGCGGTAACGTACTGAGTGTATTGCGTGACCGCAGTCTCCGCCGCGCCGGGGACAGGCGGGAAGGTCGCGCTAGGAGTGGCCGTAGCCGTAGGGGATCCAGGAGTAGGCGTCCGGGTTGCGGTTGCCGTCCTGGTCGGGGAAGGTGTAATGGTTGACGTGGTAGTCCGTGTCGCCGTGATCGCCACCGTAGGAGTCGAAGGGTCGGCGGTCGGCTCCGGCGTAGCGGGCGGCGTGGGCTGCGGCTCAAACTGTTCTAGCGTGTAAGTCTTTAGGTCCTCGTTGGTGGGATCGATCTGGTAGTCTCGCTTAGCGCCCTGGCGCAACACTTCAGCATTTACCAGACTTACCACCGTCTGTTCGTCAAGCGCCGTCTCGTTGCTGACGTTGCGAAGCTGTCGCTGCTCGTTCAGAGTGTCCTCTGCCGCGGTGGCGCTTTGCGAAAGCTGGCGATTGAGGGCGTTCTGCTGCATTGTCTGCCAGAGGTTATACCGGCGTATCTTGTCGTACGTGGCGCGGTTGATGGTGCGCTCTTCGATCAAAGTTACCCTGCCCACGGTCTGGTTGGGCCTGAGTATGAAGGTGGTGATAACCGCCAGGCCAATCACCAGCACGACTAGAGTGCCGACCACCACGGCAGCGGCGTACAGGTTACGAATCCTGCGCTGCTCCCGTTGAGCGCGCGAAAGCTGCCCGCGCGTCAAAGGCACCGGCGCTTGAGATTGAAGCTTCTTTTTCTTTGCCATAGTGGGGATTCTGAAACGTGAAACGTGAAACGTGACGAGTAATGCGTAACTCGTAACGAGTGAAGGTGCTGCAACCAACCAGGTGGCGCTATCGAACCACAGTCACTGAGCTGGTTAAGCATTTACGTGTTACGCGTTACGTTATCCTCTTCACGTTTCACGTTTCACGCTTCAGTTGTCTTCTCCTTCTATCGAGCGTGGGGACCTACATAGGGCAAGAGGGCCATGTGGCGGGCGCGCTTGATTGCGGCGCTCAGGCCACGCTGGTGTCGGGCGCAGGTGCCGGTCTTGCGGCGCGGCTCAATCTTGCTGCGCTCGGACAGGTAGCGGCGAAGGCGGGCTACATCCTTGTAGTCGATCTCTACTACGCGGTCCACGCAGAAGGAGCACACCTTGCGGCGCGGCACGTAGCGGTCGCCACGCCCACGAGGACGTCCGGCTGCACCACCGGGACGAGGGCCGCTTCGGAACCCACCTCCGCCGCCTCCGCCGCCTCCACCGCCTCCACCTCCGTAGCCGCCGGGACGAGGGCCGCTTCGGAATCCACCTCCGCCACCGCCGCCGTAGCCACCGGGGCGATCACCTGCGGGTCGATCCCCTTGAGGGCGATCTCCACCGGGTCCGCCGGGTCCGCCGGGTCCGCCGGGGCCTGCTGGTGCACCACTCGGTGCTGGGGCAGCCGCCTGGGGAGCCTGCTGCTCCCCACCTGCATTCGTGTTGTTGTCTGTCTGGTCTGCCATAGTCCTTCTTAACTTCCTTTTGCTACGTGCACGCGGGCGCAACTCTTACATGCCACGCTCGGATTCGAGCAGGGGCTGCATGTGCGCCGCATGACACACTTGAATTCAGTCGCGGAGGATTAGGCTGATTTTAGAAAGGGATGTCGTCCACGTCGAGGTCGGACTCGTCGTCGTAGCTGTGGCCGAAGCCACCTGCCGCGCCACCGCCAGCGCCAGCAGCGCCCGCACCGGCCCCGGCACCCTGCCTCGCGGGAGCCTGTCGCTCCTCACGATAGCTGTTGCCGCCGCCACCCGAGTAGTCACCGCCCCCGCCCTGCTTCGGATCGAGCAGGATCATGGAAGTGGCTACCACCTCGGTCGTGAAGCGTTTCTGGCCGTCTTGGCCGGTCCACTCGCGCGTCTTGAGGCGTCCTTCGATGAAGACTTTCCGGCCCTTCCGCAGGAACTCGTTGCACTGCTCAGCGAGTCGCTCCCAGGCCACCACGCGGAACCACTCGGTCTCTTCCTGTGCCGAGCCGTCAGGCCCTTTCCAGGTGCGGCTTACCGCCACCGAGAACGAGGTAATCGGGGTACCCTGCTGGGTGTACTTCATCTCCGGGTCTTTGCCCAGGTTGCCGATAATCATTACTTTATTCAAGCCACCTGACATCTGCTGCCTCCATCCACTCAAAAATCAGCTAAATACTCACAAAATCAAAGCAACTATCTGCGGGGCGCTTCCGCCTCTGCCGGGGCTGGACGCTCGCGAGGTTGGCGGGGTACGTGGGGGGCCACAGGCTCCACGAGCACGTGCCGGATGACGTCCTCGGATATGCGGAGTTGCTCTTCGAGCGCGGCAATCCTGCCAGGCTCAAGCTTCACCCGCGCCACGACGTAGAATCCGTCTTCATGCTTGTCGATAGGGTATGCCAGGCGGCGCTTGCCCCAGGGCTGCTTGTCAGCGACTTCACCGCCGAGGTTGGCGATAATGCCGTCAACGCGCTCGGTGGCGGCGGGGAATTCCTCGTCACCTACCGTGGGCCGGACAATATACATCAGTTCGTAGTCACGCATTTACTTTTCACACCTCCTCTCCATGGGCTTGCCCCGTCGCCTTAAATCTGGAGGGGTGTGAAGTCTCCAGGGCTGTTCGGAGCAGAAAGGTAAGGGATATTACAGCAGCGCGGCGCATCCCAATTGCCTGGAAATGCCTACTTTCCGCACTGTCTGGCATTATACCACATGCCCGCTTTGATAGCAAAAGCCGGTGGAAAATTCAGCATACGAACGCCAGGTTGGACGGATGAGCAGATGGGGTACTATGTTTAGTACCCCATCTGCTCATCGTGATAAATCGCTCTATCAATAGTAATCGGGTGGCAACAGTCCTCCGCTAGTCACTATCGTAGGAAGCCCCTCACCTACTTCGGCTGCCGCACTGCCTTCACTTGATCCCACACCCGCCGACTCCATCTCCAGAAGCTCTTCTAATAGCTCGTGCTGCGAGGTCGCTATGTATTCCGGCTCACCTTCCAGCGGAATCGCAAGGTTCGGCCGCTTGCGAGTCTGGTCAAGGTCCTGGTAGTTGGTTGGGCATGATTGGCATCGAAGGCCATACCTACGTAGGATGGAACACCGGCACTCGTTAGGAGGATCCGTATGGTTTTCGCTTCTGAATATATTGGCCTTTATCCGATCCAGATCACCAGGTGACGGTTCAGGTGGCTTCACGTGGCTGGAAAGCGCCCGCGCGATTGACGCAATCTCTGTATCTAGGCCTTCAGGAGGTTCCGCCTCACTATTACGCCTGAGGGCCTTGTAGTACATATCGAGGAGAATTGCTTGTCGGTTAACACTCATTCGTGACCTCCACTCTGTGCAAGATCAAGCGCATCCGCTCGTGTCCGTCCGATCGCAGGTTCCGAACCGTTCCTGGGGTTACTTTCAAGATGGTAGCAATCTCCCTTGTTGTATGACCATCCAAGGTCAGGAGAACGGCGGCGCGCTGGTTGAAAGAGAGCTGTTGCAAAGCCCAGTTCAACTCTGCAACTAACTCTGCTCTAATGAGTTCTTGGCCTGGCTGCCCATCCGGGTGGGGTAACTCCAAGGCGAGAGTTTCTAGATCAATCGGGGTGCTACCTGACTTCCATTGACGCATCGTGTCATAAGCACAGTTAGTTGCAACGCGGTAAAGTATCGCTTTCCAATTTCTGGTTTTCCAAGTTCGTTTCATCAGGCGGCCAAACGCTTCTTGCACGACATCTTCGGCATCCGGCTTATTCCCCAGTAATTTAATTAGAAAACCCAGCAACATTGAGGAATGTTCCTCGAAAAGCTTTGCTGCCGCTTCCTTCTCTATGATAATGGAGATTACGGGCACTCTATTTGCTTGCCGTCGCCTCCGGCGCAGATTCCTTAAGCGAGCACTAAGGTATGGCGACATAATCAACCTCTTTCACAAAGACAGTCTACCTGTCGGGAGCTCAGGTTACGCCAGTATGCATCCTGGTTCTTTAAGTATAGACGCAGAAAAGTCGAAAGTATCATCCGATTCGGGGTAGATTTGCGTAAATTCGTTTTTCATATCGTCCGGTGTCCACCAGCCAACGAGAAGTAGCCCTTCTGGATGACAGTTGCCTCGATTTCTACGTCTACAGTATGTACAGCTTTGCTGAGCAACGAGACTTGAGAATGCAAGCACACGTGATTGGAGGCCCTACGGTGGAAAATGACTTAACAGTTCCGTTCGTTGGAGTGTCTATGATGATGACAGCAACCCTGGGGCTTTTCTACTGCCGGGGTAAGGTTAACTGTACCGGTACACGCACTAGTAGCTTTCTTCTGCTGATGTTGGGCGAACTGCTTCTATTTCCCTGGCATTCGCCTCTAGACTGGTTGAAGCTGGCAATGATCGCTGGCACCAACTTCGTGCTTGGAATCCAGAACGATGTGCTCGACGGGATAGCAGAGTGGCTGCGAAGGTTCTTACGCCGTCCACCTGGGGCTGCGCCGCCATCAGGTATGACACCCTCTGTCGGCGATGACTCAGCAACTGAGGGTGCTCACAGCGTTAGCAGCGGCTTAAGCGCCGGGTTGCAGTTCGGAACCATTCAGACCTGGAGCAGTTCGCCAATGGCTGCTGTTTTGCGGCGCATGTTCTGGCCTGACTTGCCAGTCTGATCGGATTGGGCAAAGCAATAGTTCACCGGAAACTATCTAAGTTCCAACATGGACACTGACTCGATGTGGTACGTCTGGGGGAACATATCTATCACGCGTGTAGAGGTGAGCGTGTACTGGGAGGACAGGACCTTGATGTCACGGGCCAGCGTCCCCGGCTCGCACGACACGTACACAAGGCGAGGCACCTCCCGCCGCAAGACCTCGCGCAGCAGCGACGGCGCGCAACCGGACCTTGGCGGGTCGAGGACTACAGCGTCTGGGCGCATTGCATCAGGCATAGCAGCGAACAGCCGCTCCGAGGGTCCCTGCCGAAACTCGGCGTTCGAGATGGAGGCTACCTGCGCGGTCCAACGGGCACTCGCTACCGATGGCCCTGCGAGTTCATACCCCACAACCTTGCTGGCCTGCCCTGCAAGTGCCAGTGCGAAGGTGCCTACTCCCGCGTGGGCATCCACCAGCAACTCCATGCGGGATGGTAGGCCTGACAGCACTTCGGACATCATCGCCTCGGCCCCGCCGGTGTTCACCTGGAAGAAAGCCTCTGGCGCGACCCAATAGTTCCTGCCGCCGAGGCGTTCCAGCCACGCGCCCAGGGGTGGAGCCGTCCTCCCCATGTCGCTGCCTTCCCCCTGGTCGCCTATGTAGGCCCCGGTGAGGGTCTCTGCTACCGCCTCGGCAGTCTCGGAGGCTGCTTCCCTGGTGACGCCCAGCAGGTTTATGGTGCCGTCGTCCATGACCTCAACGACGGTGAGGGCCAACTGCTCTGTCTGCCCTTCGAGTGCCGCAAGCTGGGGGAGGGCACGTTTCACGTCGCGCCGCCTCATGGGGAAGACCGGGCTGGCTTGCAGGTTCTCGTCCATGTTCGGTCCTTCATCCGGCCGCTCCTGCACCTGTGCTTGCGCCCTACCCTGCCTGCCGCGCTTGGGCTGGGGCGTGACGGTGCCGCCCGGTCGCGTGTGGAAAATCACCACCGTCTGCCCGGTCTCCTCGCTGTGCCTGATTACAATCTTCCACACGCGCATTATCCCGCGAGGCTCCATCTCCAGGTCGTCGGCGCTCGGACTTTGAGCCAGCAGGGCGTTCAACCGCGAGATCATGGCGTTGATGCCGCTGTTCGATATGGGGCACTCCTGCACCGCAATCAGGTCGTGGCTGTTGCGCCTGAAGTAGGCCAGCGAGCGCGCCTGCCCGTCTATTGCGAAGTGCGAGGTGTTTCGATAATTGAAGTCGCGGGGCGATGGGATGGGAGCTTTCATCACCGATTCGGGGTCAGCTACTCCACCAAGGCGGGCAAGCTGCGTGCGGAGGATGCCATGCTTGAATTGAAGCTGGCCCGCGTAGTTGATGTGCTGCCACTGGCACCCGCCGCACGCGCCGAAATAGGGACAGGGCGGCTCCAGACGCAGGTCGGAGGCAGCATGAATCTCGGTCACAAGCCCCCGCACCAGGTTGGGCCGCCGCCAGTTGACCTCTACGTCAACGTCTTCGCCGGTGATGCCCGGCCAGGCAAATACCGCCATACCAGAATTGGGGTCGCGGCCCACGGCGTCGCCGCCATGCGCCATATCTGTCAGCGTTACGCGCATTCTAAGACCTTTCAGGTTAGGGAAAGAGGGGGTTAGATCGAGGAAAAGCCGGGAGGCTAGAGATGAAAGTAGCCGTCGAGGGGGAGCACGAATACAGCGCCACGCCCGGTAGGCTGCCCATTGCTGTCGAGCACTACAGGCGTCTTCTTGTTCTGCACACCGGAACGCAGGAGCGCCAGCACCGGCTCGATGTCGTCGTCTTCCACGCCCATCATGATGGTGGTGTTGCCCTCGCGCCGGAAGCCACCCGTGGAGGCAAGCCGAGTCGCTCGGAAGCCGGCAGCCAGTAAGCCGTCCGTTATTCCTTCTGCAGCCTGGTTGGACACGACCGCGAGCACCAATTTCATGCAAGCACCCCCAGTGCCCGATTATAGATGTAAGCGTGCGCGCTGTCAATAGCAGCATGATATGAGACCAGTCAGTTCAAGGTAGAGTGCCTTAATTAGCGGAACGAAAGCCCCACCCTGTCATCCTGAGCGTAGCGAAGGATCTCAGATGCTGGCTCTGCCACAACGCCGAACTTCCAACACCAGCTGGCATGAGTGCCACACATTCAGCAGCATCCCTCTCCACCTTCTTGAGATCCTTCGCTACGCTCAGGATGACAGAGGGGAGTGTGGTGGCTGTTATCTGACTCTGACAAAGCGACGAATCGCGGAATCTAATATCTGACCATCTTTTGAATTAGCGGCAGCATGTGTTATCATCAAGGGACCTGTTGCATTTAGCTAATGTAGCCTGTAAAGGGTAGTTAACTCGTGCGCTCCGTCAACATAAGTAACATAGACCTGCCTCTCATACTCTGCACGCTGCTTGCAGCCGCACTGGGCATTGTCATGGTGTTCAGCGCCACCAACGCCAGCGGCGCGACCTCGTTCTCCTTGAACAACTTCGTGACGCGGCAGATGATTTACGCGGCCATCGGTATCCTGCTGATGATTGCAATTGCCCGCTTCGACTACCGGATGTTGGAGAGCCTGACGATACCCTTCTTCGTGGTCGTGATAGGCTTGCTCGCGCTTGTGGCCGTGCTCGGCATGGTCGAATACGGCTCGCAACGCTGGATAAACCTGGGCATATTCCCTATACAGCCAAGCGAGCTAGCCAAGTTGAGCGTCATCCTCGTGCTCGCGAAGTTCCTCGCCGCCCACGAGAAGGAGATGCACCGGCTCAAGTGGTTCGTAGGGGCGGGCCTCATCGTGATGATCCCCGCCGGTATCGTGCTGGAACAGCCCGATATGGGCACCGGGTCGATGCTCATCTTCATCTTCCTCGGCATGACCGTGGCCGCCAGGGTGCCCGCCCGTACGTTCATACTACTTGGTCTTGCTGCCATCCCAGCTATCTACGTTTTCTGGAACTACGTTATGCACGACTACCAGCGTAGTCGTCTCCTGACCTTCCTGCACCCGGAAGGTGACATGTATGGCGAGGGCTACAACCTCATCCAGACGCGCATCACAATAGGCTCAGGTGGCCTGTTCGGCCAGGGCTATCTGAACGGCATGCAGACCCAGGGCGACTTCCTCAAGGTGCAGTACAGCGACTTCATCTTCTCCGTGGTGGCCGAGCAGTTCGGCTTCATCGGCGGCCTGGCCTTGATGGCCCTGCTGTTCATCCTGGTGTGGCGCTGCCTGGTGGTCGCCTCCCGCGCACCCGATGCTTACGGCAGCTTCATCGCGGTGGGCGTGGCCGTCTGGATCGGCATGCAGGTGTTCATCCACGTCGGCATGAACATCGGCCTCATGCCTGTCACCGGCATCCCGCTGCCTTTCATCAGCTACGGCGGGTCCTCCCTCATGAGCATCCTCCTGGGACTGGGCCTCGTGCAGAGCGTGGCCTTGCGCTCCAGCAGCGTCATCTTCGGTGGCGAGCCTCTCCGGGCGGGCTGGGCGCGGTCCGCGCGTACCACTCTGCGACCTCGCTGAGGCGTGTTACGTACATATTCTTACCGGACCACCAACATTTGGAAGCGAGTACACAAATGGACAACCAACAAGGACAGCCGCCCGATCCTCAGGCCGAAGCCAGCCCCGCGCAACAGCTAGGTCACCAGCTACGTAAGGGTCTCGACCGCATCGGCTTCGAGGCCGACAAGCTGCTGCGGACCAATCGCATCCGCTCTGAGGCGACCCGCCTACAGGAGCAGGCCGACGAGAAGCTATTTGGAATAGGCGCAAAGGTCATGGAGTTGGCCGAGCGAGGGGCCGCCCTCGAACCGGAGCTTCAGGCGCTTGTGAGCCAGGTCAAGAAACTGGAATCTGAGCTTGGCCGCAAGAAGAAAGAGCTAGAGGCGATCAACGGCGAGACCTGGGTCGAGCCTGAGCCTCCCCCCGCGCTGCGCCACGTACCCGTGAAGCCCGCCCTTCAGCCACCCGCCCAGCCACGGCAGACCGGCGGACAACCAGGCAATAAGCAGGAACGTCCGAGTCGAAAGTCAGCCCCCGCGAGCAGCGCGCCGCCCGCACAAGAAGCCGATAGGACGTGCCCTGTATGCAAGGCCCAGGTGCGGCCGCAGGCTGCCTTTTGTGCCAGTTGCGGCTACAGGCTCGGCTAGCCTAACTTCGTCAAGATGACCAACTCGCCCGACGACTACCAGTATTCACCGCCCGCAGAGGGTCTGACGCGCCACATTACCTTCCAGGGCCGCGAGACGGCAGGCGGAGAAGCGCCTACGCTCGAAGGGGTGCTGCATCTCGCGCAGGACGGCACGCTTCACCCTGGCGTGGTGCTCCTCCACGCGAACCCCGCCGCCGGTGGCAACATGGACATGAACGTGATGCAGGCGCTGGAAGTCGAGCTTGCTTCGGCGGGTATCGCCACTTTACGCTATAATTCGCGCGGAGTGGGCAACAGCACCGGCACGGTGTCGCGCAGTGAAGGCAAGCGCCTGGTAGCCCCGGAAGGCGAGTCGGAGGTAGGCGATATTGGAGCTGCCCTGGACTTCCTCGCCGGACAGGACGCCGTTGACAGCACGCGATTGGCGCTGGTGGGCCACTCGTTCGGGGCGCGCATCTCCCTGGCGTACGTAGCGGTCCGCGATGACGCGCGCGTGAAGGCAATCACCTGCATAGGGTTGCCGGTGGCCTGGCGCGACCTTAGCTACCTGGGACAGTGGCCCCGGCCCCGCCTCTTCGTCACAGGGGAGCTAGACGATTTCTGCCCGCCGGACGACCTCGCCAGGTACGTCGAAAGCTTGCCCGAACCCAAGACCCTGCTCACCATCAAGAACACCGGCCACTTTTTCGAGGGCCGCGAGCGCGATCTCGCCATGTCGGTAGCGACTTTCGTCCGCCACGTACTACCCTAGCCCTATACTCACCCAATCCAGAGTCCATCGTAAGCCTCTCCCGATGCCTCCGTTGCCGGGCATCTAGTGCCATGCCTTACAATAGTCGATGTGTGGGCATATTCATGCAACGTCAAATACCGGGGGTAGGTCATGCAAATAGAGAAGCATTTGTTCCTGCGCGTAATGGGTTCGTTCGCCAGCGGCGTAACTATCATAACTGTGATGGACCGGGAGGGCACGCCTCGCGGGTTCACGGCCAGCGCGGTGTCGTCGTTGTCACTTGAGCCGCGCATGCTCCTGGTCTGCGTCAGCGAGCGTTCGTCCACGCTGGACATCCTCAAGCAAGCGGGCAGTTTTGCGGTGAACATCCTTTCCGCCGAACAGCAGCACGTAGCCCAACAGTTCGCTACAGCGGATGGAGACAGGTTCGCGGGACTGCGCTGGCGGCAGGGCGCTGAAACAGGCAACCCGGTCATCGATGGCGCGCTCGCCTACGCCGAGTGCCGCCTGACCGACACGTGCAAAGGCGGCGACCACGTTATCGTCATGGGCGAGATCGTGGCCGGGGACGCTCATGAGGCCGAGCCGCTGCTATACTTCCGGGGCCGCTACGGGCGGTACGAGTCGGTAGTAGCGCCCGTGGTCTACCCTGCTGATATCTGGGAAATCTGGTAGCCCTCCTAACGGAACGTTTTACAGAGATTTTACGCTGCCATAACAGTATCCACTCGATAACAACCTACAATGTGAGTGGTTACAACCAGCGTTTCCGCTCTTCGCGCTGCACCACAGGTCGCAAAGAGAGAACGCTGCTACCTAAATCCATGTAGGAGGACAAAGAACATGACAAAATTGAGAGCATTCGCCGGTTTAGGCGCTCTACTTTTCGCGCTCGGTTTGGGTGGGTTCCTGGCAAGCCCCGCTTCCGCAGCAACACCCGCCGGGGTACTGGCGCAGGCGCAGACACCGACACCCAGGCCGCAGCGCGCCAACCCGCACCCCATCAACTTTGTAGGCAAAGTGAAGGCAGTGAGCACCAACACCGTCACCCTTACCACGCGCCAGGGTGACGTGACCGCCAACATCGGCCCCAACACCTGGATCGTCGTCAGGAAGGCGGATGGTCCGGGGCAAGGCACCCTCAGCGAGCTTATGCTGAATGAGCCTGCAACCGTCGCCGGCATGACAACCAACGACCCTAAAGTGGTTGATGCCCGAGTCGTCACTCAGGGGGTGCCAGATGGCAGGAGGGCACCGGGTGAAAAACGCGCACCTGCTAAGGGTCCATTGGGCGGCACTATCAAGGCAATCAGCGGCAGCACCCTTACCGTGACCAACAACCGGGGCTTCGACGTACAGGTGGAGACGACCGCCGGCACAGTGGTGCTCGACAGCGGCTTCAAGACGATGGGCGCGCTGAAGGTTGGCGACCGGGTGCAGGTGCTGGGCTTGACTCAGCGGGTAAATCGTCATGCCCGGCCCACGCGCGACAACCTCAAGGTCAGCGCCTGGGGCGTGCGCGTCGTGCGAGAGGGCGTGCACCTCGTCGGCGGCCAGGTGGAGAGCGTAAGCGGCAACACTTTGGCCCTGGACCCCCGCAAGCGCAATAGCGATCTCACCATCAACCTGAGCGCGGCCACCCAGTACCGGGCGCTCACGATTTCTGCCACCGACCACAAGGCGACTCTGGGCAATGCCGGCCAGGCCGACATCAAAGCCGGCAGCCGGATAGTGGTGGAGGGCACGAGGAGTGCCGACGGCAAGACGCTCAATGCCACTTCGGTAATCATGGTGCCGGACAAGGTAGACACGGCACCGCAGGACTAACAATCGTAAACAAGGAAAAGGGGAGCGGACGCATGTGGACCGCTCCCCTTTTCCTTGTTACTTTTCCTGCTCTAGTTCTGGGTCTCGTATTGCGCCATTAATATGATCGGGCCGCTCACTACAGTGCCGCCCGGGGCCTTCTCCACGCTAACCGCCACGCCTGCATAGTCGCCCATAGCGGCAGGGGCCTGTATGGCGTGTCGAGCCGTGCCGGAGGTGGCCGCGTTGAAGATGCCGGCCGGTACCGGGTTACCGCCGCCCTTTGGCAGCAGCCACATCTCGTAAACCTGGTCCGCGCTGAGGGCTTGCAGGCCATTTCCGTAGAAATGCGCCTCCCGGCTCTCAGGGTTGTAGAAAAGCACTCCGCCAGAGCTTACGGGCGCGCCGGGCTGGCTCTGGACGGCGACCGTTATCGTGCCGGTGGGCACGTAGGGCCTGCCCAGGAACGAGGACAACCAGCCCGCAACCACCAACAGCGCAAGCACGGCAGCGGCAGACCCGATCCAAAGCGCCCTGGGACTACCTACTCGCTTCGTTCTGTACTCGTCCAGGCTTGTCACAGGACGAGGCTCGGCCGTCCCACTGGAGCCGCTATAGGCGGTCATGTTCGGCTCGGTGCCCACGGCGTGGAGCGGTATAGGCTCCCTGGACAGCGTGCCAGCGGCTGTTTCGGTCGCTTGCTCCTGCGGCGTGGCAGAAAGGCGCGCCATCATGCGCGTCTTGTGCCCGGTAGGAGGTTCGGCGGGCGTAGCGGCAGCACCCATCCAGCCCACCACCTGCGTATAGTGGTCGGCCAGCTTCACGTGCACCCGACACTCGTTAAGTTGTCGCTCGAAGTCCTGCGCCTCAGCGTGTGGCATCGTTCCCATCGAGTACTCGATGAGCCGACTTTCCCAGTTGTCCTCGAGCGTGTTGTCGTTAGTGTTGTTCACACTTGTACCCTGATGCCTTCCGGCTTCTTACCGATTTGCCAATTTACTCCGTGAGCGTGGCGGACTCGCCAGGCTTACCTAGATGGGCCACACCCACTTTCCGGCCCTGACTGCACGCTAGTCACGAAGAATCTTGTGCGTTTCGAGTAGCTGGCGCAGGTTCTGCAAGCCCATCCTCATACGGGTCTTGACGGTGCCCAGTGGTTGGCTAAGCCGCTCCGCGATTTGGCTTTGCGAAAAACCCCCAAAGTATGCAAGCTCGAGCACCTGTCGCTGGTTTTCCGGCAACTGTACCAGGGCCTGGCGCACCACTCGCTGCTGCTCCATCACCCACACCTGTTCGCTCGGGTCAGGCTGCGGGTCGGGCTTCGTGTTGATGACGCTGAGGGGCTGGTCGTTGTCGAGGGCCACCTCGGTGCGAGAGCGTTTTCGCAGTTCGTCCACGCATCGGTGGTGGACCAGGCTCAGCAGCCAGCTAACGAACGCGCCCTTGTGGGAGGAGTAGCTATCGGGTCTGCTCCACAGCTTGAGAAACACCTCCTGCACCACCTCCTCGGCCAGTCCAGGCTCGCTCACCATGCGCAAAGCGAGGCCGAAGCATTGCCGCACGTAGCGGTCGTACAATGCCTCGAGCGCCGCAGCGTCGCCGCCAGCGATGCGCGACACGAGTTGGTCGTCAGGGAGGGGTGATGTATTCAACATGGGCTTTCGGTGCACGCAACAGGCCCGTAAGCCGGATGCCACGCTTGCGGCATGCGGCGGCTAAGGCAGGTCCAGCACTGCTCGACCGAATAGCACCATGTCTCACCCCTCCGATTACCCTCGGCCCACGAAATGGGCGTCCTGTCCGCTCAGGCTCCTACATAACTACCAGTCACGCAGAGCCACGACATCTTCGGCAGGGCAAGACAACCCTTCCGCGTTGCCTTACGAATAATATACGGGATTATAGCCGAATTAGATTTCCGGGGGCAAGCTTGACGTGAGAGTACCCCTGGTACTAGTACTTTAGTACTTACTTCGAGCGGTTGACTTGCCACTCGTAGTTCGGTAATATAGTCTCCAGAGGCCCCGTGCAGCCTTATTGGATGAGTGGATTGATCTCTGTATTTACTAAGCCGAGAATTGGTGTTGCCAACGATATAGGCTCCAGCGAACTGGTCGAGCGGATGCGATGGGTTATCAGCATTCGCTGGACTGTCGTGGTCGCCCTCCTACTCGTCGGCGCAATAATTGTGTTGTGGCGGCTCCCTTATGAGACCGCCCTGTGGCAGTTTGGGCTGGCCGCCATGGTGGCTTTGCTCAACGTCTGCTACCTGGTCGCGACCTCGCAGCCAAGCTTCACGACCACAAACCTGGGCCAGATTCTCCGCTTCGCACAGGTCCCAATCGATCTGCTCATCTTCACAATTGTGGTGCACTTTTCGGGTGGCGTGACCGGCCCCGTGTTCGTGCTGTATTTCCTCTACATCTTCGTGGGCCTGGCGATCATTCCCCCAACGGGCGCGTATTTCGTCGCAGGCGTGGCTGCCCTGCTGTACGCGGGCCTGGGGATTTTGGAGGCCCTTTGGCTCAAGCCGCCGCAGAACCTCGGAGGCGCGGCCCAGACGCAAGCTTCAGTCGGGACGTACCTAGGCTACGTGCTCACCGTCTCCGCCACTTTGATGATTATCGCCTACATTGCCAACTACTTCTCCGGTCTCCTCACCCGCAATGAGGGCACAATCCGCGAGCAACTGAGCGAGTTGAACGCCCTTTATGCTTTCACGCGCAGCGCTGCCACCACGCAGAGCAGCGACGAGATTGTGCGCAACCTGCTACACACCGCCATGGAACTGGAGCGAGCGACCTCAGGCTCGTTGCTCCTTTTCAACGACCGTGGAGAAGGCACTGTCGTTTACAGCAAGGGCTTTACGCAGGAGCAGGTCGCCAGTCTCACCAGGGATAGGTTCAACAAGGAAGACCCGGCGGTAAAGCTCCTGCTCGCCGAGGGCAAAGGAGTCTTCGCGCCAGATATTGAGGACGTGTCCGGCTTGCAGAGCCTCATGGTTCGTCCTAACGTACGCTCGTTTTACGCTGTCCCCATGTGGCGCGGGGATGAGCTACTTGGCACGCTGAATCTCAGTTTCGACCGCAAGTATTCGATGCCCCTCAGCCGCTGGAACGTGCTCGGCACGATGACGCAGCAAGCTTCGATGGCTATCGAGCGTCTCAGGCTCTTCACGGAGGCCCAGCGGGCGGCCCGCGAAAGCGCCTCCCTCTATCAGATTGGCCTGGTGACCACCTCCTCGTTGCAGATAGACGAAGTGATGCAGCTTATCTACGAGCAGGTGAACCGGGCGCTTAACCCCGATACATTCTATATCGCCCTGTACGATGAGGACCTGAACGAGCTGCGCTACGACATTTTTGTGGAAGGCGGCGTGACGCTACAACCCTTCAAGGCGCGCCTCGACAGCGTGGGCATCGCAAGCTGGGTGATCCGCAACCGCAGGCCCATCTCCGTTCATAACTGGAACATGGAACGCGAGCAACTGCCCTTCGAGACCAACATCGTAGGCACGACCGCCCAATCGCTGATCAGCGTGCCGCTCATCGCCAAGGACAAGATCGTGGGTGTGCTTTCGGTGCAGGCGGTCCAGCCCGACGCGTTTGAGTCGCACCACTTGCGGCTGCTAAGCTCCATCGCCAGCCAGGCCGCCCTCGCCCTGGAGAATGCGCGGCTGCACGCCACCGTGCACGAGCAGGCCCAGCGCGACTCCCTCACCGGCGCGTTCAACCACGGCACATTCATCGAAAAGCTGAACCGCGCCATCGAGACCGCCCGCGCCGAGAACTCGACGGTCGCCCTGGTGATGCTCGACGTGGACAAGTTCAAGACCTACAACGACACCTACGGCCACCTGGTGGGCAACGACGTGTTGCGGTCGGTGGTTACGTCGATCCAGGGCCACGTCAAGAGTACCGACGTGGTAGGCCGCTGGGGTGGCGAAGAGTTCGCCATCTTGCTACCCAACGTAAGCCGCGCCCAGGCGCGGCTGGTGACGGAGCGCATCCGCCAGACCGTGGCCCACAACGTAATGCGCGACATGCATAACCGCCCCATCCCCTCCCCCACCGTGAGCCAGGGCATAGCCATGTACGCCGACGACGCCGTACATGTTGAGGAGTTGATAGGCAAAGCCGACACCGCCCTGTACCGCGCCAAAGACCTTGGCAGGAACCATATCGTCGAGTGGATTTCCATCAGCCAGGCCGAGCCTGAGCCGGAGCGGGAAGCCCTCCACGCTTGAGTCGGGCGGCTGGATAAGACCACGCGCTTTGGCTACGAAGTCCCTCTAATGGGACTTCTCGTATTTTGAGGCTTTGTGTGACGCAAGCCCTCACTGGACGTTATGTCAACCCCTGGTTTGCCCTCTATGCCAGCGTCACTTATAATTGCCTGGCGTCCCTATTCCAAAGCGGGTGCGTGGCGCGCCAACCGGGTAACCCCACGACTTCGCGCAACACAGGACCAATAATGACCCACAACCAGAATGGTAGCAACGGCGAACAAGGCAAGTTGCGCATAGGCAAGGCCGACCTGCACATGCACACCGCCCTTGGTGACGGCCTGGCGAGCGTCAAGCAGATATTCGAGTACGTCGAGCACCGCACCGACCTCGACGTGATAGCCATCACCGACCACGACGACATTCGCGGCGCGATGGAGGCCCTGGAGCTTATCGAGCAACGAAAGTGGCGATTCCAGGTGATCCCAGGCACTGAGATTACCACACGCCAGGGGCATTTGCTGGCCCTCTTCGTCACGCGGGACTTCCCGATGTTGAAGACTCTGGACTGGAGCGTGCAAGCGGTCTACGAAGCTGGAGGCATGGTGATAGCCCCGCACCCCCTCTCCTGGCTGACCACCTCCATACGTGAGAAGCAACTGCTTGCCCAGCACAGCAGCCGGTTCCCCTTCCACGGTATCGAGACCTTCAACCCCTCCTATGCCGGGCGCGTGGCGCACACCCGCGTGAAGGAGCTTAATAAGACGGTGCTGCACCTGCCCGAGTTCGGCGGCTCGGACGCCCACGCCAACTCCATGATCGGCATGGGCTATACCTCGTTCCCCGGCACGACGGTTGACGACCTTTTGCAGGCCATAAAGGACAAGACTACGGTGGCAGGCGGCGAGTTCATGACGCTCGGGGACCACGGCAAGATCGCCGCGCCCAACATGTGGAAGAGCATGATCGTTCACCCCACCTACAAGATCAAGCGCGCGGTCACCCGCCGCCTGAAGGAGCGGAAGTAAGGAGCCATGTCCGAGTCCCCCTTGAACATAGCCCTTGTCTCGCCCTACGACTACGCCAGCCAGGGAGGCGTGAACGAACACATCCGCTACCTCTCCCGGGAACTGCGCGAGCTAGGGCACCGCACGAAAATACTCGCCCCTTTCTCGACCGAGCTAGCGGACCAGCCCGAGGAGGTGTACGCACTTGGGGCCGTGACGCCAGTGCCCGCCAACGGTTCCGTCGCCCGAATCTCACTCTCCACCGACCTCGGCCGCACTATCAAGGCCATACTACGTACCGAGCGATTCGACGTTGTTCACCTGCACGAACCACTGATGCCGGCGCTACCCTGGCTGGTCTTGCGCTATTCCACCAGCCCCAACGTCGGCACTTTCCACGCGTTCGGTGAGACATCCCCCATCTATGCGATAGGCAGGCCGGTCCTTCGCCGCTTTTACGACAGGCTGCACGGGAGAATCGCCGTGTCTGCCTCGGCGTACGAGTTCGTTTCGCAGTATTTTGGCGGCGAGTTCGAGGTCATCCCCAATGGCGTGGACGTGCAGCGATTCAGCACCCCACGAGAGCCAATCCACTGGATGCGCGACGGCAGGCCCACTGTGCTCTTCGTGGGGCGCTTTGAGGAGCCGCGTAAGGGCCTCCGCTGGCTCTTGCAGGCGCTACCTATAGTGGAGCCTTATTTCCCCGACCTGCGCCTCGTGGTGGCCGGCAGCGGCGACCACGAAGACATGGCCGAGTGGCTGCCCCTACGCGACCGCAATCGTACCGACAGAGTAGTGTACCGGTCGCCCGGCTCGGCGCTATCGGTAGAATTCACGGGCTTCGTGTCCGGCGACGACCTCCCCACGTACTACCAGTCATGCGATGTCTACTGCGCGCCTTCCACCGGCGGGGAGAGTTTTGGCATTGTGCTGGTGGAGGCTATGGCGGCGGGCGCTCCCATCCTGGCGAGCCGCATCCCCGGTTACGCGAACGTGCTCACCCACGGGCGCGAGGGTTTCCTGGCGGAACCGAGGAACCCGGCCTCCATAGCCGCGGGCCTGGTCCGCCTCCTCAGCGACCGGCAGCTAAGGGCGCATATCAAGGAAGCGGGACAACGCACCGTCCGCCAGTACGACTGGCCCGAAGTGGCCGCCCGCATCGCCTCCTTCTATGAGCGCACCATCCTCAGCCACCAACAAGCCGTAGAAAATACCCCTGCCACCCCCCGCAGGCGCAGACGCCGCACTCTCCAGGAAATCATAGGAAGCTAGGGACGGATTTGGAAATTGAAATTTCGAATTGCGAATTTGTTTGATACCTACTAAATTCGCAATTCGAAATTCCAATTTCCAAATTCCCATGTTATAATTCCCGCTTGTGTAGCGTTTCACACTCACCAGGAACCGCCGGAGGAAGGCTTTGCTTACCAAGTTGCTGCAAGAATGGGCGCGAAGGATGGCCCGTGGCGCAGCGCAGATTTTCGTAAAGACGCCGATTACCCCCAATATGCTCACCCTGTTCGGCCTTGTGCTGAATGGGGCCGTGGCCGTCCTGCTGGCGACCGGGCACCTGGTGGCGGGCGGAGTGGTGATGATCTTCGCGGGCCTGTTCGACCTGCTGGATGGCGCTCTAGCCAAGATCACCGGGCGTGTGAGCGACTTCGGCGCCTTCCTCGATTCGGTGGTAGACCGCTATTCCGAGGCCCTAGTGCTGCTCGGCCTCTTACTTTACTACTACGGCCAACCAGCTACCGATACCGGCTTTATCAACCGCCTATTTTCACCAATCGATCCCAAGGTCATCAGCATAGTCCTCATCTACGCCATACTGTTCGGCTCGATGATGATTAGTTACGCGAGGGCGAGGGCGGGCGCGCTCAAGATCAGGAACGAAGTGGGTATGCTCGCGAGGCCAGAGCGCATCGCCCTACTGGCGGTGGGCCTGCTCTTTAGGACTGTGCTGCTGGAGCCAGTGCTGTGGGTGCTGGCGATTGGCACTCAGATTACGTCGATACAGCGCATCGTGCACGTATGGCAGGTTACGTCCGGCAAGAAGCAGGGGTAGCTGCGGGGTGGGGTTCTAACAGAGTCGCCAGCCGGACGCCCGGCGAAGGGGTGTGTTAGAGGCAGTGTGTGAAGGCCGACGCCCGGCGATTGAAATCGCGGGCTACACAAGGCAAAGTCCGCCCTGCGGCGGACTGCTTTAGCTACATTTCTACCCCAATGGTACCCTTTAGCACAAAGCCAGTCCCCGAAAGGGGACTTCGCAAGGTGTAGCCCGCGATTTCAATCGCCGGGCGTTCGGCTGGCGACTCTGCCGGAACCGCAGTCTTAAGCGAAAAAGAGCCTGGTCCGCGACTTCGGACCAGGCTCTTGCTTATTCCAGGTTTATTACCCCTACCGGAACCACCCTTTACACCGCTGAACCATTCTCGCCCACAAACCCGGAGGAGCCTGCTGCGCCGATGGCAGGAGCCTCACCGTATCCGCGCTGTGGCTGGTCTCCTCGGCGGGAGCGGGCCGGTTGCCGTGCTCCCAGGCGCTGTAGTCGTCGGCGGGCGCGGTGGGCTGCTGTAACGCGGGGAGAATAAACGGCAGCACTTCCTCGAACTTGCGCACCTCGGTGCCCCCATCCTCTGTACGGGTCGTCACATCGAACTCGGACATGATGGAGCGCAACCTCAATACCTCCGTACGTAACTCTGCCTGCTCTTTGCGCATCCGCTCGGCCCATTCCTCCCACATGCGCTCGGTGGCCTTCAAGCCCGCCACGTTGAATTCAAGCGTCTGGCTCAGCTTGTACATCTTGAACGCCTTGAACTTCATCACGGCGTACATTGAGTGGTAGCTTGCCAGGTCTTGCACCAGGCTGTCTACGCGCTGGACGAGTTCGCCCGCATCCTCGCTGCGGTTGATGCTCTCCAACTGCAACGTGGAGCCGAGGTAGCCGAGGCCCGACATAAGCACTGTGAGCAGCCCTTCCTGCTCCTTCCATTCATTCTCCCGGCATATTCGCATGATAGAGTCGTAGTGCTCCCGCAGGAGGTCTATCTGCACCGTCACCTGCTCGGCGGCGTCGAGCACGGGCACGGGTTCCACGCGGGGGCGTGCCGGTCTGGTGGGCCTGGAGGAGAAATCGCCTGCGTGGAGGCTGCCGTCGGAGATGCTGTCAGACATACTATGCCCCTGTACGACTGTATAGCAAGGATGGCGGGCGGAAGAGGGCAATACCATGCCTCCGGCCCACTATATCTACTGTTCCGCGCCCTCAAATGGTTTAACGTTCCCGCCGCCTACATAGCAGCGGCAAGGTCGGCCTGAACGTGCGCCTGCACAAGTTCCGGGTTCAAGGAACGCCGGTGCGAGTTCGGTTCTTCCTGCACCTTTAGCTGCCCGCAGGCGGCCGCTATGTCCTGCCCCCGCTCAATGCGTACCGTGGTCCAGATACCGGCATCCTGCACGATCTTCTGGAAGGCGAACACCTGCTCGCGCGGGGTGGCAAGCATGTCGGTACCGGGCACGGGGTTGAGGGGAATCAGGTTCACATGGCAGAGCATCCCCTTCAATAGCCCCGCAAGTTGGTGCGCAAGATGCAGGCCATCGTTGATGTCTTTGATGAGCACATATTCAAAGGTAATTCGGCGCTTGGTGGCCTCGATGTACTCCCGGCAGGCCGATATCAACTCTTCGACGCCAAAGCGGGAGTTCATCGGCACCATCTGGCTTCTTATCTCGTCGTTTGGCGCGTGCAGCGACACCGCCAGGTTCACCGCTATCTCTTCGTGTGCCATACGGCGTATCTGCGGCACCACGCCTACTGTGCTCACCGTCATGCGCCGCGCCCCCAGGCCGAGACCCTGCGGCGAGTTGAGCATGCGAATCGCCCCCCACAGGTTCGCGTAGTTAACCAGAGGCTCGCCCATACCCATAAATACGATGTTGGTGACAGCAGAGATTTCGTTAGGCGTGCGCTGCGACTGCTCGTCCTGGTTTACGTGCCAGAGGTCGAGCTCGTCCTGCTTTCCGGCAGCGATACGAGAGGTCACAGCATGAGGTTGCTTGTCCCCTGTGTAGCGCGGGCGGGCATCATTGGAGAGCACGGCGCGGTGTGGGTGCTCGCGCAGCCAGCGGTTGAACCAGAGCACCTGTTCCAGGATTTCGCCGCTGGTCAGATTGCGGGTGAAGCCCATCTGCCCCGTAGCGCAGAAAGAGCAGCCCATAGCGCAGCCCACCTGCGACGACACGCACACCGTGGCGCGGTCGTAGTAGAGCATCAGCACCGACTCGACCGTGCTGCCGTCTTTCATCTTGAGCAGCACCTTGCGCGTCCAGCCGTCGGTGGAGATCTTCTGCGCCACAAGCTCGGCGGAACCGAGACGGTAAGTCTCCTCCAGCCTCACGCGCAACGTCTGCGGCAGGTTGGTCATGGCGTCGAAGCCGGTCACAAGCTCCTTGTAGAGCCAGTGCAGCACCTGCGTGGCCCGGAACGCAGGTTCGCCCCACTCCACCATGACGGCGGCCAGGCGGTCGGGGCTGAGGTCGTATATGTTGGGCCTGGGATCGCGCGGCTTGAGCGTGAGAGGCTGCGATTCTGTGCTGACTTGCTCCATACCCTATTATAACCAAAATCCGTGCCCGTGCCTCCACATGAGACGCAAAAAAGAGGGCTGGCATCACGCCAGCCCTCTTCCAAAGTCCCGAACAGTGTTAGTCGTTGCTCCTGCCCATGCCCGTGACGAGCATCACGTAGTAGAGCAGGTTGAGCACCGCCACCGCGAGGCCCGCCACGTAGGTGAAGGCTGCGGCGGTTAGCACCGACCTGGCCTGCCCGTGCTCCGTGCGGTCCACGATGCCCATCGTGGTGAGCAGCTTCATGGCGCGAGAGCTTGCGTCAAGCTCCACCGGCAGGGTGAGCAGCGAGAAGAGCACCGCCGTAGCGAATGCCGCCAGACCAATCCATGCAAGACCCGGCATGCTGAAGATTACGCCTATCACAACCAGGATGCCACCTAGCTGCGAGCCGATGTTAGCCACCGGCACGATTGCAGTGCGGGCGCGCATGAGAGTGTAACCCTGCGCGTCCTGTATCGCGTGCCCGGCCTCGTGCGCGGCCACCGCGATTGCAGCCACCGAGGCGCTGCCGTACACCCTGGGCGAGAGCCTGAGCACCTTCCCTCTGGGGTCGTAGTGATCGTCAAGGTCGGGCGATGCGCCGGAAGAAAGGCTCATGCCGTGCGGCTGGGTCGGCTCGACTACGACACCTGTCAGTCCCGACCGGTCGAGAATCATCCGTGCCACCTGCGCGCCCGTCAGCCGCTGCAAATTGGGGATCTTGGAACCCTTCTCGAAGGCGTTCTTCACCCACCACGAAGCCAGCAGCATCAGGACGACGCCGGGGATCATCACAAAGAATATATATCTAGGATCGAAGAACATCTTCTGGTCTCCTCATTGTTACTTTCTAGTTCTCCAAAAACCGTTCATCGCCGGGGTACCGTCGTAGGGCACGGACGGAACCACCATGCTTCTATCTCATTATACGCAATATTGGGGCCATTTGTTGCACTTATGCAGGAGAAAGGACTCGCCGCAACGCGAACGAGGACAGCGGAAACTCCGGTTCTTCTCCCAACGCGAGGGCTGCCAATAGCTCGCCAACCAGGATGCCGAACTTGAAGCCGTGCCCAGAAAAACCCGCCGCAAGCACAACATTAGAGTGCCCCGGCATATGGTCCAGGTAGAAATCTTCGTCGGGGGTCATTGCGTACATGCACATCCTTGATAGGTGTAGCTTACCCCGCACAGCACCGGGTATGTAGCGTTCAAGCAGGCTAATCAAGTGGGCCTCATAATCCGCATCGGGTTGTTGCGGCACATCGGGGTCAATTACTGGTCCAGGCAGGTGTAGCGAGACCTTGAGCAGCCCGTTCTGGTCGAGGGGAAAGCCGTAGAAGTCGTGGTCGAGGTTGAGGAAGACGGGGAACCTGCCCGGTGCGAACTCGGGACCGAGACCGCTGAAGTACACGACCTGTTGCTTGTTGGCAGTCAGAGGCAGCGTCAGCCCCAGGCGAGGCAGCAGAGTTGAGGACCAAGCACCGGCGGCAAGCACTACACGTCCCGCCCGAACCTTCTCTCCGTCTGCCAGTTCGATACTCACTTCGTCGCCGTCTTCGACCAATCCGGTGACAGCAGCACTTTCCCGAATGGTGCCGCCAAGCTCCCGCACCCGCCGCGCCAACACCCCCAAGCAGCCCGATGCGCGCAGGAACCCACCCTCAGAGTTGATGGTGGCGTAGCTAATGTCGGCGGGCGCGAACTGCGGGTACTCGCGGCAGAGTTCCTCCGAGCTAGCCTCACGAATAGGCACACCGAGGCGAGACACGGTCTTATAAGAGGCGCGTGTATATGGCGCATCGCCTCTTCCCCAGCAAACCACGCCGGAGTTGACGTACAGGTCCGCCCCAGTCTCGGCTTCCAATGCGCGCCAGAGTTCGATAGAGCGGCCTACCATGCGGGCGTATAGCTCGTTGTCGCCGTACTCGTATCGTATGGCCTTCGTGGTGTCGGTCGAGGCGGCGCGCTCGTGCCCCACCTGGTGCTTCTCCAGCACAACTACGCCACCGACCCCCCGCTGCAACAGCGCGTAGGCCGTGGAGAGGCCCATAACGCCCCCGCCAACTACAGCAACTTCGTACCGCACTTGATGCTCCTGATCCTGACACGTAACACGTAACGCGTAACTGGTGTGATACTGATTACGCGTTGCGTGTTGCGTGTTACGTGTTACTCCTAACGATTCGCGTGCAGAGGCGTGCCAAGGATTTGCGCGAAGGCGGTTTCGGCCACGGCTTCCGGCATCGTCGGGTGAGCGTGGATGGTGTGGGCAAGCTCCTCGGCGGTGATACCCTGCTGGACCGCAAGGGTGCATTCGGCAATCACGTCCGACGCGTGCGCGCCCATGACCTGCATGCCGAGTATGATGCCGGTGGTAGGGTCGCATACCATCTTCACCAGGCCGTCCGGCTCGCCTATGGCCTGGGCGCGACCGAGGGCGGCGAACGGGAACTTGGTCACTTTCACGGGGATACCCCGGTCCTTTGCCTGCTGCTCCATCATGCCGACCGAGGCGATTTCCGGAATGGTAAATATTACGTCCGGTATCGCCCCATAGTCAGCGGCGCGGTAATGCCCCAGGATGTTATCCACCGCAATCTCGCCTTCGTAGGACGCGACATGGGCCAGCATCGCACTCGGCACGACGTCGCCAATCGCGTACACTCCATCTACCGAGGTCATCATGCGCTCGTCCACCGGGATGAAGCCACGCTCGGTTTGCAAGCCTATGCTGTCCAGCCCGAGGTTCTGCGTGTAGGGATAGCGGCCCTTGGCCCACAGCACGTTGGTGACTTCCCGCACTTCCTCCGCGCCCGAGTCGCCGTTCTTGATGGTCGCCTTTATCTTGCCGCCCTTTGCATCTTCCATCTTGACGATGTCCGAGCGGGTAATGATCTCGATACCCTGCCCCTTGGCGACCTGCGTGAAGCGCCGGGCTATCTCTTCGTCCACGAACCTGAGCACTCTAGCCGACGTTATAACTACGGTCACTTTGCAGCCGTACGCATTGAAGATGGAGGCGAACTCCATACCGACCACGCCGCCACCCGCGATAATGATGCTTTCAGGCATGGTCGGCAGGCGCTTCATCGTCAACTCGGCGTCCAGCACGTCGTCCGAGGTGATTACGCCCGGAAGGTCGCCACCGGGTACGTCGGTCGGAAGGACGGTGCCGGAGCCGGTGGCAATCACGATGTTGCGGGTGCGAAGCTCGCGCCCATCTACCATGACGGTGCGCGGCGAGGTGATGGTGCCCGTCCCGGTGACTACCTCCACCTTGCGCGACTTCATCAGCCCGCTGAGGCCGCTGGTCAGCCCGTCCACTACCTTGTCCTTGCGGGCGATGGTCTTTTCCCAATCAACCGTTATTGATCCACTCACGCCCAGGCCGTACTTCTCGGCGTGGCTCATTTGCAGCATCAATTCGCCGGTCTTGACCATTGCCTTGGAGGGGATGCAGCCCCGCAATAAGCAGGTGCCTCCCAGGCGGCGGTCCTTTTCCACGATGGCGATCTTCAGGCCCTTGAGGCCGCCGTACAGCGCCGCCACGTAGCCGCCCGGCCCCGCGCCGATGATTGTCATATCGTATTCTGTGTTGCTCTGCTGGTCAGACATTACTTACCCTCTCTACAAAGTATCGTAGTATCGTATGCACGAGCCGCTTCGCCCGCACCTTTATTCCACTGCGCTACCCCACCCGATCCGCGCCAGGACTTCCCCCGCTACCGCTGCTGCCGTCTTGCCTTCGGTCTGGACGAGCAAGTCCTCAACCGCGTGCTCCTCCATCAGGTCCAATAGCTCGGCCGCCCGTTCCTGGTGCCACCTCAAGCTGTCGCCCGCCTCCCTCCCTTCCAATCGCCTGTGGATCGTTGGCAGCGTGGCGTTCAGCCGCACCACCAGGATGTCAGAACCTGGAATGGCGGTGTGGTAGTCTACGAGCGCCGACCACGCCTCGACGATGTCCACCAGTATGAGCCTGCTCGCTCCCGCCGCTCGATAGTTGGCCGCAACCGTCTTCAGGTTTTGAAAACCAAGAGCCGTATGAAAGTGGTCACCAGTGGGGCTGGGGTGGCACCAACGCAGCCAGTCCATGTCGATCACGGCGTGAGCCAGGTTCGCCGCGCTTAGGAGATTGGACAACTCCTCCGCCACAGCTGACTTTCCCACACCAACCGGCCCTGTAAGGATCAATACCTGCGTGTTTTCGGCCTCCAGCTCCATACCGCCAGTATATCAACTACCCACATTGAACGCTGTAATACGCTGTCTACTTACGGGCGATCCAATCCTCCGACCCGTACTTGTCTGCCGCCAGCTTGAGGGCGGTTGCCTCCTCCGAAGCGTCCAGAGCGGCCGGGTCGAGGCTGATGTGCAATCGTGTCTCGAAGGCAGGCACTAACGCCAATAGGGCTTCTTCGGGCGTGACGATGCGGCCAAGCTCGTGCCTCAGGGAGGTCATGCGCTCCGGTAGCTTCGTGTAAGCTCTCCGCTTCCCCGCTTCCGAGGCGTAGGCGAATACCGACACCCACGAGTCCCAGCCGATGTCGAGGAGAATCGAGCCGTGTTGCAGGAGGGCACCCCCTCGCCTCGCCTGGGCGCTCCCAACTAACTTCTTGCCGCCCGCGGTTAGCTCGTAAGCTGAAGCCGCATCGAAACACACGGCACCGCTATCTTCCGCCGTGCCGCCTGACTCATCAAGTGTCACCGCACGGCGGGCCGACATCGCACGCAACAGCGCCTTGTCGGGTGGTGCCAGCGAAACCGAAGCACCAAGGGCCTCCAGACCATCCACCAGGGCCGCGCTGATCTTGCGGTACGACTCGACCACGCCCCCGGAGACGCGCCGGTCGTTCTCGCGGGCTATCACCGAATAGGTAAGCTCGTGCTGGTGGAGCACCGCCCGCCCCCCCGTCAGTCGTCGCACCAGGCCGAACCCACGCGCCTCGCACGCCGCCCGGTCGATCTCTCCCAGGGGCTGGTTTGTGCCAAGCGAAAGGGTAGCAGGTTGCCACGTATAGAAGCGTACCACCGGCACGCCGCCCGCGATAACAGACTCCAGGAGCGCCTCGTCTATCGCCATGCTGAGCGGCCCCGGTAGGCCGAATCCGGCCAGCAACCTCCACGTATCCACCCGCAACGGGGCCTGGGTTTCACTTGTACTAAGAGTCAGGGTCATAAAAGCAACGGGCGAGCAGCCGGTCAGGGGCGCTCACCCGCATTATAGCAGTTTGCGTTTGGCGTGACGAGGAACCGGTCTTCAGGTGCGACGCATTATCGCGTACGAGTCGGTGTGCTGCCGGGCGACTGGTTCAGCCTGTCGTCGCCGACCATCACCAGGATGTCCACCGGCAATCCATCGAGGTTTACGGCTATAGGCGCATCCGCCGGGTCGCCGCGCACCACCGAAGCATCTGTAAGGCCAAGGGTCTGCTTGATGACCTCTAACGTGTGCGGCTTCTGTCCGCCGGTGTAGTCGGTGATAGTGGTCCGCGGGTGCTGTCCCTGGTCCACCGCCGAGGAGAGATCGGCCACGTTCAGGCCCTTCTCACCAAGCAGCTCGCTCACTATGCGCGCCGTGCCGCCCACTGTGGTGCCATTCTGCACCGACAGGCGGGCGTTCTCGTTCACCAGCCGAGGGTCGGAGAAGCACTGCTTGACGCGCGGCCGAATGCGCTCCCAGATCGGCATCAGCACGTCCGCGCCGCTCGCCAGTATCGTCTGCTCCACCATCGTGGCGTCTATGCCGCAGGTGGTAATATTGCCGGGGCCGATCTCCTGGGCCAGCTTCGCCAGGGAGGGAATCTGGTCTAGCGGGATGTCGGTGTGTACGGCACCCGATAGCTTGCCTGCCAGTTCACCCAGGCGCGGAAGAATGTTGATGTTCATGCCCTGCTGCTTGAGAGCGAGTAGCACCTGCTGCTGGCGCTGGTTGCGTCCCAGGTCGCTGTCGGCGTGCCGCGACCTGGCATACTGCAAGGCCGTCTTGCCGTTCATGTGCTGGACGCCCCCAGGAATGTAGATGCGAGTCGCCCCGTAGCTCCGGCTGGCGAGGGGGTATTCGTTGTCCACAAGCGGGGCCGGTACGTCGATCTTCAGGCCGCCCATCGCGTCAACTACCCTCTCGAAGCCCTGGAAATTCACCTGGGCGTAGTAGTGGATAGGTATGCCAAAGGTGGCTGATATGGTGGACATCGCCAGGGTGGGGCCGCCACCCGGCAGGCTGCCGGGGGCCAGGCGCTCGGTGTGGTCGCCCAGTTGGTAGCTCTGGTTGATGCGGCCCATACCGAAGCCGGGTATGGTCACGTACAGGTCGCGGGGTATTGAGAACATCGTCGCGGTCTTAGCGGCCGGGTCGATGTGCACGATGATCTGCGTGTCGGCGCGCGTGTCCTCCTCCAGCGGGCGATAGTCAAGCCCCAGCAGTAGGATATTCACCGGCTCGTCGCTCTCCCAGTCAGGAGGTTCGACTGCCACTAGCTGCGGGGTCGAGTCTGGCGACACGGTGCCGTCGGGGTCCACCACACGCACGTCAACCGGGGGCTTCGATATGTCGCCGGGCAGCCTCAGTACCGGCTCTATGGTGGTCTTGAAGAGAAAGTACGACGCACCCCCGCCCGCCGCGAGCGCCACAAGGAGCAATACCAGGAGAATACGCCTTATTCGCTTGCCCCGGCTTGTGACCGCGCGCGTATTCGCAACCTTGGCCGCCACAGGCTGGGCGGGCTTGGCGATACCACTGGTAACCGACCTGGCCCTGTAAGTCGGTTCGGGCCGCCGTAGTTGGTGTTCGGGGTTGGGCCGAGGGTTGGCACGGTTAGGTCTGTTGTGGGCAGACGTGGGTGTCTTACGCTGGTTGGTCTGGCTCAATCCTGGGTGCTTCCTCTTGCGGCGGCGAGAATGGGCGGTGCCGCTCGCTTGCTTCGTCTATGATTTAGGGCTTATTCGCCGCGGCCTGTTCGTCGTGCTTTGCCTCGAATCCTTCAATCAGTTCGTCCTGTGAGTTAATTCCGGGGAGCTTGGCTTCCTCTGCTAGCTCGCGCTGCTCCCGTGCCTGCACAGGCTCCGTGCCTTCATCGTGTCTCGACGGCACGCTGGCTTCAGCCTCACGAGGCGAGAATCCTTCGCTGAACCGCCGGTACAGGTACAGGTAGATGTCGCGCAGTATCGCCGCCACCGGCACCGCTATGATGAGGCCAAAAAGCCCGCCGACCTGGCTGCCGACCACCAGGGCCACCATGATTATCGAGGGGTGCAGCTTCACGCTGTCCCCCTGTACTTTTGGAACGAGCAAGTTGTTCTCAAGTTGCTGCACCAGCACGTATACGACCAGCACCTTGAGCACCATCACCCAGCCTTCCGGGTGAAACGCGGCCAGTATCAAGCCCGGTATGGCACCCAGCACGGGACCGACCACCGGGATGATCTCCGTCAGGCCGGAAATGATAGCTAGCACTATCGGATACGGCGCACCAACGATAAGCATGCCTATGAAGGTCGCCACGCCCACGATGAGGCCGAGCAGCAGTTGTCCGCGGATGTAGCTGCTCAGTACGCCGTTGATGATGCGGACGATGCGCCACACGTCGGTGCGCCACGCGGGGGGCAGCATGTTGTTGAAGGCGTTGATGCCCCGGTCCTTATCCTTGAGCGTATAAAAGAGCCAGAAGGGGATAATCAGCAGGCCCACGATGAAGCCCATGGCGCGAGTAACACCACGCAACGTGCCAATCACGCCTTCCTGCACCGCCGTGCCGACCGCGCCCGCCGAAGTGCGCAGCCCGTTTTCTATCGACTGCCGCAGGTCGTCCGAAATGGGCAGCCCCTGGTACCAGGACATGACGTCGCGGCCCCACTCCTGGGCCTGTTCGGAATAGCGCGGGCCTTGCTTGAGCAGTTCGCCAACCTGGTGCGACACCACAGGCGCGAGCCACGCAATCAAGCCCCACACTATACCAATGAACACCGCGTACACGGCGAGAATGGCAACCACCCTGGGCATGAAGCGGCTGAGGCGGTCCACGAGGGGAAGCATCAGGTACGCGAGCACGAGGGCGATGATAAAAGGCCCCAACGCGTCCCACGATTGGTTGAGCAGCCACCAGACGACGAACAGGGCCAGGCCCACCAGTATCAGGCGGGCGCGCTGCCGGGGCGTTACTCTAATCTCAGGTAGAAGCGGCTCTAGCGGTTCGTTGCGGTCGCTACGAGCATCGCCGGTGCTCAATAATCCGGTCCCCCAAAATCGACTTCACTATGCCTATGGCAATCGAGGTGCCACACGCCCCATTCTAACACACGCCCCCGGTGCCGCACAGACAATCCACAGCCTGCCACGCTCCTTAGAGCTGCCACGTATATAGTAACGACGTAGCGGATGGCAGTGTTCCGTCGCGGTGCAAGCAGGTGCGTGGGTAACGGCGCGCTGGTATAATCGTTGTAGAGGTGGAGTGGCGCGAGATTCGAGTGAGGGAGCCTGGGATGGACGAGACGCGAGGCAACACAGGGGGCCGGGACGGATGGCAGTACTTGGACGGTAAGCCCGCGCGCCCCGGCGACCCCGTCCGCATACTTCCAGGCGACCCGCATGCTGGACCAGGCTCCGGCAGACTGGAACCGTACGAGCCTTCGGCGGCCAGCACAGGCATGCGCAATGTAGGCAGAAAGGCACAAGCCTCAAACCCCCCACCCTATGATGCTACGCCGGTAGCGCCACCCACCGTAGTACAGGTGAAGCGTGGGCCTACTGCCTGCGCGATCCTTGCAGGCACCTTCGGGGTACTTGCCCTGTCATGCGCCCTGCTGGCGTTCGCCACGTTCCAGGGTGGGCTGGACAGGCTCGGCAGGCTCGGCGGCGTCTTCCCCAACTTCTCGCTCGCCGTCACGCCAACCGTGACCATCAACACACAGCCAGCGGTCATCAACCAGATACGCGGCCTTAGCAGGCTCGAAACGGTCAACTACCAGTTAGAGAAGGTGGTGACAGGCAAAAGCAGCGGCCCCCTCCCCGACCTGCTGACCAGCGACAAGATACTGATGGTGGCCCACGGCGAAGTAGTCGCCGGTATAGATTTGAGCCGCCTCAAGCCTGAAGACGTAACTGTCCTGAGCGACACGGTGACAATAACGATGCCCAAGGCCGAAGTGCTGTACACCCGCCTGGACAACGACAAGACCTACGTATACGACCGGCAGACCGGCATCTTCAGCAAGCCCGACCCCAACCTGGAGACCGAGATGCGCCGCGTTGCCGAGAAGGAAATCCTCGATGCCGCGTTAGAAGACGGCATCCTCGACAAGGCCACCGAGAACGCCCGCACGGTCCTGCGTACGCTAGTCACAGGTTTAGGCTACAAGGATGTGAAGTTCAACGAAGCGCCATAGAAACACGTAATGCGTAACACGTAATCATACGCCCCGTTTACGGCGTTACGTGTTACGCATTACGTGTCACCAATTACACCAGCGGAGGCAAACATGGCCGGAAAAGATAAGGTCAAGCAAGCGCGGCAGAAGTCGAAGTTCGCGGCAATGGAGGCTTTGCGGGAGAACAGGGGCTTCCCGGTCCCGCCACGCAAGGCGATGACGCAAGCCAAGAAGGCCTCGAAGAAGCTGGCGTACCCGCTGCCGCCCTACGCGGGTACAAATCCCGTGCAGCTATACAAGTGGGCGCAGTTCGAGTGGCGCAGACTTGGCAAGTGGCAGGGGATTGTGTTGCCGTTCGTCGTGTTGAACGCTTTGCTCACCTATGACCGGGAGAAGGCGCTTCAAGACCGCTATTGGGAAGAGTTGGAACGCAACGAAACAAAGGACGTAGCAGCCCAGGCTTACGGTGCTTACGGCCCCCGACCCAAGAAGCGAAAGTTGCTTGGTATTATCCCCCTACCAGGTGGTAAGTAGGCTTTCTAGCGGCCCAGAGTTATTTCTGAATCTCTGGGGTATAATTCTGTGATTCTCTTGCGGGAAAGTTGATGAATCTGCTCAGTTTTGTGGTATAATGTAGCAAATATGTTCTATTGTTGTGTGCTTGAGTGGAGATTGTGAGATGGTAGAGCGACTGATTTCAGCGAAGACGCGAGAGAACGAAGAAGAGATAGAGCAGACGCTACGGCCCCGCCGGATAGCCGAGTACATAGGCCAGGAGAAGCTTAAGGACCACGTCCAGATCATGCTTGAGGCGGCCCAGGCACGCTCCGAGGTGCTGGACCACCTGCTCTTTTATGGCCCCCCCGGCCTCGGCAAGACGACCATCAGCCAGGTGATAGCCAACGAGATGGGCGTACCAATCAAGACGACCTCAGGTCCCGCCATAGAGCGGCCCGGCGACCTGGCGTCGGTCCTGACCAACCTGAAGGCGAACGAGATCTTGTTCATCGACGAGATCCACCGGCTCAACCGCGTGGTCGAGGAAGTGCTGTACCCGGCGATGGAGGACTTCGCGCTGGATGTGATGATCGGCAAGGGGCCGAGCGCCCGATCCCTGCGGCTGTCTCTGCCACCCTTTACCATCATCGGGGCCACCACGCGACTGGCTATGCTCTCCTCGCCCCTGCGCGACCGCTTCGGCGTTACCTTCCGCCTTGAATACTACTCGCGTGAGGCGATGGAGATGATTATCACTCGCTCGGCCCGCATCCTCGGCGTGGCTATCGAGGAGGAGGGTTCCAAGGAAATCGCCCGTAGAAGCCGTGGCACGCCCCGTATCGCTAACCGCTTGCTGCGCCGTGTTCGTGACTACGCGCAGGTACGCGCGGATGGCGTGATTACGGCCCCCGTAGCGGAGGAGGCACTTCGCCGCCTTGAGATCGACAACTTGGGCTGCGATGAGACCGACCGCCGCATCCTGCACGCCATCATCGACAAGTTCGACGGCGGCCCCGTCGGTCTGGACACCATAGCCGCCGCCATCAGCGAAGAATCCGACACGATCATGGACGTGTACGAGCCGTACCTGCTGCAACTGGGCTTCCTGGCGCGTACGCCCCGAGGCCGCATAGCTACCCGCAAGGGGTACGAGCACATGGGTGTGCCCTATCCGCTTCGCATGGGCATGGAGGAAATTGACGTGGAGCAGGGGAAGCTGTTCTAGGAACACTCCGCATGTAGCAAAGAGACCCGCCACAACTCGGCGGGTCTCTTGTTATCTACCTGGTTCCAGCATCCCATTCGCGAAGCGCACGCACGATCCAGTAGATGTTCCAGGCGGCCAGGAGAATGCCCGCTAAGAGGAGTGGAACCTTACCTTGCATGGCCCTGATGCGAACGCCTCCGGCATCAACTTCAATTACCGCCACCTGACTACGCATGGACCGTTGCGCGATGCTCCTACTCCTCAGTGGTGCTCCATCTTCGCCCGGTCGTCCTTCTATATCCGGTCCACCTACGTAGCGCACGCTAGCTACTCGGATAGACGTTCTGTCGCCTTGCACCTCTGCGGGTCCAAACACCTGAGACACGGGTTCGGGCTGCCCAGGTACAATTTTACCACTGGCAATAAGATGGTGAGGCATTTCTCTGGGTAGCAGCCCGACACTCCTGAGCGTCTTGTTGGTTGGGCGAACTGTCCTCTCAGCCATTCCGCTTGCTCCAGAGTGCCAGCAAGTATATCAGCGGCCCCGCCAGGAACCACAGCGGAACTATCTTGTGCCGGTGCTTGAGAGGCGTTCCCAGAGCGAGTCGTCTGACGCCCCGCCGGTCAATGATGTAAACGGCAGCGGGACCTATGGCTGTCAGAGTCAGGGATGACGCTCCGCGTCGGAAGTTCCTGCGGAGGGCACGGACTTCGGGCACAAGGGCAATTCTCTCATCGCCGCGAGCCACGTAGATAGGAGTACCTCGAATTATTGACCCTGACACCTTCACCCCTCCCAACATGCCGGAATGCACCGGACCCTTACACTGCCAGTGTAGTGCTCAGTTACGAGTTGCTCACAGCGCATTATACGACAAGAGCCGGGCATAAGAGATGCGCATACAAGCGTCGAGGTCTACAGCTTGCCGCAAGCATAGCACTTGCCTGATAATGGGGCGGTTGCGCAGACGACGGGAGGCATATGGCAGGCGAGCTATCGGGCAAATATAGGGGGCTGGTCCTCGACATGGACGGCGTGCTCTACCGGGGCGAGCAGCCCCTGGAAGGCGCGAAAGAGTTGTTCCCGGCTTTGCGTGGGGCCGGTATTTCCTTTATACTTCTCACCAACAACGCTACCCTGACAGCGGCCGATTTCTCGGACAAGCTGGCCCGGATGGGCATCAGCGTGGAGGCCGGCGACATCCTTACATCGGCCGGCGCGACGGCTACGTACCTCGGCGCTAACTTCCCGGAGGGCGGCGGTGTGTACGTGCTGGGTGAGGAGGCGTTGGTCCGCACGATTGAGGCGGTGCCGAACTTCCGGCGAGAGCTGGAGCGGCCCGGCTTCGTGGTAGCGGGGCTGTTCTTTGGGTTCGACTACAGCGCCCTGCGGCGGGCGTGTACCGCAATCAGGAGAGGCGCGCGGTTCGTAGCCACCAACGTGGACGCAACCCTCCCGGTGGAAGGCGGCGAGTTCTGGCCCGGCGCGGGTAGCCTGGTGGCGGCCGTACAGACGTGTTCGGGGGTGGCTCCAACGGTAATCGGCAAGCCGAGCGTGCACGGTGGCGAAATGGCCCTTGCGAAGATGCAACTACCGGCGGCGCAGGTGCTTTGCGTGGGCGACCGTCTTGACACCGACATCGTCATGGGGCGTGACGCTGGTATGCCTACTGCCCTGCTGTTGACCGGGGTATCGCAGCGCCCGGACATGGAGCGAACGGGCATCATCCCAGACTATATTTATGAAGACCTACCCGCGTTTATGTCGGCGCTCGGCATCCGGTAAGCGGGGAAGGGAGAGTTAGCAAGTATGAAGGAAGTAGTCAAGACGGAACGTGCGCCTGGGGCTATCGGACCCTACTCGCAGGGCATCAAGTATGGTGGGCTGGTCTTTACCGCCGGCCAGGTGGGCTTTGACCCAGCCACGGGCCAACTGGTGGAGGGTGGCGTTGAGGAGCAGACTCGGCGCGCCCTGGAAAACCTCAACGCCGTCCTGGAAGCGGCCGGTACTTCGCTCAAGCAAGCGGTGAAGACGACCGTGTTCTTGAGCGATATGTCGCTTTTCGAGGCGATGAACGGTGTTTATAAGGAGTTCTTCGGGGACCAGCCTCCCGCGCGCACGACCGTAGCGGCGGCGGGCCTACCGCGAAACGCCCTGGTCGAGATTGAATGTGTGGCCGCAGTCGATGCCAAGCAATAAGTTGCAGGGATAGAAGGAGACAGATGGCAACTGTAGGAAGCAGGCTCGCGGCTTCGGAGAAGTGGGAAGAAGAGCCGTTCAGGTTCGACTACGAGGACACGAAGACCGTCGAGGGCCGGGGCGAGCTACGGATGGGCACCCGAGACCTGGCGGCACTCCGCCTCGAAAGGTGCTTAGAGGCAATCGGGGAGCACAGGGGCAGCCTGCTAGAGATCGGTTGCGGTGCGGGCCGCTACACACGGGCCTTTCTGCACTACCGTCCCGACCTTGAGGTGCATGGGTGCGACATTTCGCAGGTAGCACTCGAAGAGGCGCGGCAGGCCGACCGAACGGGCAAGATCGACTACAAGCTTGGTGACGCCCTCGACCTACCCTACCCCGACAATTCCTTCGACATAGTGCTGCTCTTTGACGTGTTCGAGCACGTCACCGATGTGGGCAAGGCGGCGGACGAAGTAGCAAGGGTGCTCAAGCCCGGCGGGGTGTTCCACTGCTTCGTGCCGTGCGAGGGGAACCGGCGCACCATATTTGCCCTGCTGCGGCATAGCAGGCGCGTGCCTATCCACATGTGGAAGCGCGTGCACATCGGCCACATCCAGGTGCTGACCACAAAGCAGATGAAGCAGATATTACTCCGCCGCAAGCTGCGCGTGACCGATACCACCTTCTCGTTCCACATACTGGGGCAGATACACGACGTCTTCGATTACTGGCGTAGGGACATGCTGGCACGCGACGACCTGGCGAAGTGGCAGCAGGTACTGGTTAAAGCCATCAGCCGCGCCGTTTTCATCCCGACGTGGCGGCTGGCCTACTTCGAGGACACCCTGCTGAAGGGTAACGGCGCGGCTATAGGCGTGCACTTGACCGCTCGCAACGAGAAGGCCGCCTGACATGCCCGGCGCGACCATCAAGGGGTGGCGCGGTTATACTGTCATACGATGAGCCACTCCAGATCCCACCAACGTGAGACCTAACTTCTCCCGCCAGTCGCTACTCCCGTGGTCCGCCGCACTTGCCGTATTGCTGGCCCTTTGGCTGCTGCCGCTACCCGGCGCTATGTTCGGCCAAGAGCAGGTCTCGGCCGAGCGCATGCCTGAGACGCGGCGGGCTGCCAACGAGGCCATTGGTGAGTTCTTCAAGGCCAGGCAGGACTACTACGATTTCGTGACGGGCCACGACATGGCCGTCATTTCTACGTCGCTACGGAGCGTGCTACAACAAGCAACGGAGGACCCCGAAAGCCTCGAAGCGAGGGCGCAGGTGCTTCACTGGGGCATCCAGGTGCGCGACTACACGGCGGTGCTCGCAGCGTATGGTGAGGCGGGGGATAAGGTTTTCCCGGTCCTGCGCTACTATGACGACGAGCTTATGAAGTACACCCGCGCGCACACCCCGCCCACCGGGGAGGTGCGCGCCCTCACCTTCCCGCTTGCCGACCACATGCGCCTCTACCCGCCACCCATAGGCGACCTGATGCCCGACCCACCCTGGGTGATGTCGGACGTCATAAAGTCGCAGCTGGAGACTATCGTCAGTCAGATAGACGAATTGCAGGCCAGCGTCGATTCTCAGGATAACTCGGCCTCAGCGCAGGGCACATTTGACGGTCTGGCGAAAAGTGTAAACGACATCTGGGAGAGCGGGCGTTCGGTCGAACAGGTGGGCTTGCAACACGCCAAGTACATCGACCACCTGCAAACTTATGAGACCAAGTTCCAGCAATACCTCGATGCACACGGCCCCAACAGCATATCGGCCACGCGCCGCACGTTGGCATACGGGGCGAACATTGTGGTGGGCCTTGTATTGGCGGGGGGAGTGGCATTGCTGTTGATGCCCCGACGCAAGAGGGTCGCTTCCGAGGCGCGGGCTTGAGCGGAATAGCCACACAGCCCACGCCATCACCCAGCGCGACGTACGACCGCACGCCCGTCACCGTCGCGGACCCGAGGTTGGCGCTACTTCGGTCGGAGCCTGTTGTGCTAGTGGCGATGCTACTATCACTGGCGCTCTACTACTTCGTGCCTAGCTTGCCTATCAGGGGCTTGGGACTGGTCGCGTTCTTTGGACTCACTCTCTACCGCATCGACCTCAGCCTCGCAATGGTGCCTCTCGCGGCCCCACTTTTCTACCACTACTACCCCCTGGGGCGATTCCAGTTCTCGCTGGCCGAAGCGATCATCCTGTGCCAGGTGGGCGCGTGGGCCATAAGGGATGGGCTGACGCTGCTACGCACGCGCAAGCTGGTGGGTGTGACCGAGGCGCTGCGGCAGCCCCTGGTTTGGCTCGCACTGGTGTTCGGGGCGATAGCGACCGTGTGGCTGCTGGTGCCGGGCGGCGACAGCCGCCAGTTCGCGATACGCGAGTACCGGGTCACTATCCTGGAGCCGCTGCTGTTTTTCTTCCTGGTAGTGCGTTGGCTGCGCACTGAAAAGGACATCTGGCGCATGGTCGCGGCCTGGTTGATCGCTTCCGCGGCCGTAGGTTACGAAGGCGTGGAGCAGTTCCTGTTCGGTGAGGCCTGGAACATGGAGGGGGTCAACCGCGTATCGTCGGTCTATCCAAGCGCGACGGCCTTTGGCATCTACGCTGGGCGGGCACTTGCGCTGGGCCTGGTGCTCTTCTATTTCCTGCCCCGCGAATGGAGGCGCTGGCGCATAGGTGTCGGACTGCTGTCGGGCATCATGGGCCTCGGGGTGCTGTTCAGCTTCGCCCGTGGGGCTTGGATAGGCGTATTTGTCGCGCTGGCGGTGGTAGCGGTCGTTACCCACTACCGGCCCTTGCTGATATCCGTTGGGGGTGTGATAGCCGCTGGAATCGCCGCCATGCTGCTGGCTTTCGCCGGGAACGTGGAGCGGCTCACCTCAATCGTCAACCTCGGCACCGAGGACAACACCGGGGTGGCCCGCTTCCGCATCTGGGAGGCGGGCCGCAAGATACTGCTGGACCACCCGATCCTCGGCATTGGGCAGGACCAGTTTGCCTACCAGGATCCGGCCTACGGGGTGCCCACCGCCCGCCTATTCACCACCTCGCACCCTCACAACTTCCTGCTCGACTTCTGGCTGCGCCTGGGTGTGCCCGGCCTCCTGTGGATACTCGGCACGCTGGCATTCGTGACGTGGCAGTTCCAGGGGCTGTGGCTCAAGCATAAGGGCACGGCTCTGGGCGCATTGTCGCTGGGCCTGATGGCGTCCATGATCGACTTCGCCGTACACGGCTTGCTCGACATGGCCTACTTCACGATGGACCTAGCCCTCACTTTCTGGCTGACGCTTGGGCTATTGGTGCTGATGAAGAGGCTGAACCCACAGGCAGAATAGTTCAGAACGGAAACGCCAAGACGCCAAGACGCCAAGGACGCGCCAAGGCGAGGACTGTTTCGTTCCAAGCAATAGGACCAGAGTACAAAATGATGTACTCTGGTCCTTTTACTACTCTCCAAACCATCTATACTCTTGGCGTAGTCCTTGACGTCTTTGCGTCTTGGCGTTTAGATATTTCTACGCGTGGGCTTCTTCGCGGTGCTTGCGGGCCTCTTCGATTACGCGATCGGCCACGTGCGCGGGTACCTGGTCGTAGTGGTCGAACTCCATGTCGAAGCTGCCCCGGCCCTGGGTGATGGAACGCAGGTCGCTCACGTAGCGTTGCACCTCTGAGAGGGGGGCCTGCGCATCGATGATGGTGAAGCCGTTGCCCTGCGGGTTCATGCCCAGCACGCGGCCACGCCGCCCGTTCAGGTCCGACATGATATCGCCTGTGTAGTTGTCGGGCACGATGATGTGCAGGATCATGATAGGCTCAAGCAGCACGGGCCTGCCGATGTGCATGCCTTCCTTGAACGCCTGGTTCGAGGCCAGCTTGAAGGCCATTTCCGAGCTATCGACCGGGTGGAAGCTGCCGTCGTACAGCACTGCCCGGATGTTGACCACCGGGTATCCAGCCAGCACGCCTTCGGACAGCGCCTCGCGGATGCCTTTCTCCACCGCCGGGATGAAGTTCTTGGGCACCGCCCCGCCCACAATCCGGTCGCCGAACTCGAACTCAGCATCGGGCCACGGCTCAAGCTCAAGTACTACATCTGCGAACTGTCCGTGCCCGCCGGTCTGCTTCTTGTGCCGGTAGTGGGCGCGGTCCACTTTCGAGGTGATTGTCTCACGATAGGGGACGACCGGAAGGCCCACCGTAACGTCAACGCCGAATTTGCGCTTCATGCGGTCGGCCACGATCTGCACGTGACTTTCGCCCATCGCGGAGAGCACCGTCTGCCCGGTGATGGGGTCCTTGCCTACGTGGATAGTGGGGTCCTCCTCCACCATGTGGTGGACCGCGCTGCCCATCTTGTCCAAGTCGGCCTTGGTGCGCGGGGCTATAGAGGCCGAGAAGAGAGCCGAAGGGAAGTCTACGCCGGACAGCACCAGGGGGGTACCGGGCGCGCAGAGGCTTTCGCCGGTCTGTGTTTCGGCCAGCTTTACCACCACGCCCATGTCCCCGGCGTGTAGCTCCTGCACCGCAATCTGCTCCTTGCCGCGCATGACGTACACCTGTCCGATGCGCTCGTCCACGTTGCGGGTGGAGTTGAGCACGTGGCTGTCCGAGCGGAAAACCCCGGTGAAGACGCGGAAGTAGGTCTGCTTGCCAAACTGGTCCCGTATCGTCTTGAAGACGAGCGCGGTGAGAGGAGAGGCGTCACTGGGCTGCAACTCTACCTCTTGACCGTTCGCGGCGTTGGTGGCCGTGGTCACGCCCATGTCGCTGGGTGAGGGGGCATAGATGACGAGGTTGTCGAGTAGCTGGCTGGTGCCGATGTTCATCAGGCCGGAGGCCGCGAGCACGGGCACGATATCGCCGTTCTTGACGCCGTTCTTGAGCGCGGCGTCCAGCTCATCGACCGAAAGCTCCTCGCCTTCGAGGTACTTCATCGTGAGGTCGTCGTCGGTTTCGCAGACCCGCTCGATGAGGGCGTCACGGAGTTGCTGTACCTCGGCTTCCATATCGGCGGGAACCGGCCCAGCGGTGAACTTGCCTGTGTTGCCTTCATAGACGTACGCCTTCTGGTGAAGCAGGTCCACCACACCACGGAACGACTGCTGGGAGCCGATGGGCACCTGTAAGGGAGCGCACTTCTTGCCCAGCACGTTCTGGGTCGAGTGCCAGGCAGCCATGAAGTCGGCGTTCTCGCGGTCCATCTTGTTGATGACCACGAACCTGGGGCAGCCTCGCTCTTCGGCGTAGCGCCACATCTGCTCGGTGCCGACCTCCACGCCCGCTGAGGCATCGACCAACAGCACGGCGGTATCGGCCACGCGTATGCCGGCCTTCACTTCGCCCACGAATTCAGCGTAACCGGGGGTATCGATCACGTTGATCTTGACGTCCTGCCACTCGACCGGGGCCATCGAGAGTTGCACCGAAATGTGGCGCTTGATTTCGTCGGGGTCGTAGTCGGAAACAGTGTTCCCCTCTTCAACGCGGCCCAGGCGGGTGGTGGCCTTTGAGGTAAAGAGCATCGCCTCCAGCAAAGTCGTCTTGCCTGCCCCACCATGCGAAAAAAGGCCGATGTTTCGAAGTTGTGCGGTATTGTAGAGTTTCATAAAGCCAGATAGAACCTCCTGCACTCTCTATTCATCATTGAATTCCCATGTACGGGTACAGCAAAGCGCCCAGGCCGTGTTACCCGGAGGCTTTGCAGAGATTATACTTAAAACACCCGTTGGCTGCCAGAGTAGTTTGAACCGTTGACAACGGCACGCGCAAGCGGCGGTTGAGACTTGACTGAGTGCATGCCAAGTCCTTATACTTGGGGGTTAGCAAGTTTTACGGAGTGCGGTGCCAATTCACATGCCGCAATGGAGTTACACGAGGCAATGTTAGCAGAAAAAACCGGGAGCATGGATCAAAAACTGGATACCATAGAGGAGCGATACGCCCAACTCGAAGAGTTGATGGGCCAGCCTGACGTTGCCACCGACCCGCGCAGGTTGATGGAACTTGGCCGCGAGCGTTCGGACCTGTCGCCCCTGATTGAGACATACCGCCGCTACAAGCACACGAAGCAGCAGCTAACCGAAGCACACGAGATTTTACGGGATGGCTCGGACCCCGACATGGCGGAGATGGCCCGCGAGGAGATCGCGCAGCTTGAGCCTGAGTTAGAGGCGCAGTTGAACGAGATCAAGCGTCTGCTGCTACCCAAGGACCCAAGCGACGACAAGAACGTAATCATCGAAATCCGAGCCGGGGCTGGTGGCGACGAAGCCGCGCTGTTCGCCAACGAACTGTACGGGATGTACGGCCGGTACGCCGACAAGCACGGGTGGAAGACTGAACTGCTGTCGTTCAGCCCCAGCGACGTGGGTGGAGTCAAGGAAGTTATATTCGAAGTGCGGGGCCAGGGTGCCTACAGCCACTTCAAGTACGAAAGCGGCACCCACCGCGTGCAGCGCGTGCCGGTGACTGAATCGCAGGGCCGCATTCACACTTCGACCGCCACTGTTACCGTGATGCCCGAAGCCGAAGAAGTGGACATAGAAATCAAGGACGAAGAGCTAAAAATTGACGTGTACCGCTCCGGCGGGCACGGCGGGCAGAGCGTGAACACCACCGACTCGGCAGTACGTATCACCCACATCCCCACGGGTATTGTGGTCACGTGCCAGGACGAGCGCAGCCAGCTCAAGAACCGCATCAAGGCCATGACCGTATTGCGCAGCCGCCTTTATGACCTGGAGCTGGCAAAGCGGCAACAGGAGATGGGCGACGAACGGCGCTCGCAGGTGGGCACCGGCGACCGCTCGGAGAAGATTCGGACGTACAACTTCCCCGACGACCGGGTGACCGACCACCGCATCAAGATGACGATATCCAGCGTACCCCGCGTGCTGCAAGGTGAGATCGACAACCTTATTGAGACATTGAGAGTGACCGACCAGGCAGAGAGGCTGCGAGCGGCCGGTCTTGCCGCTGAGTAGCCTGCAACGATGAACAGCGGCACTATAGGAGAGGCGCTTCTTCAGGCGAGGAAGCGCCTCTCGCCTAACTCCTCGACCCCACAGCTTGACGCCGAGGTGATACTCTCCCACGTGCTGGGCATGAGCCGCGCAAGTCTGCTCGCCCGCCTGGGTGACCCTCTTGAGGCGGGACCTGCCACCACATTCCGCGAACTGGTGGCGCGCAGGACGAAAGGTGAGCCGGTCGCCTATATAACCGGGCATAAGGAGTTCTACGGCCTTGACTTGCTCGTCACCAGGGACGTACTCGTACCTAGACCTGAAACTGAGAGTGTTGTTGAGGCTTGCTTGGAGCATTTGCCGAAAGAAGAACTGAGCCAATTGGCTGATACAGGCACAGGAAGCGGCGCTATCTTAGTTTCGGTATTGGTCAACCGGCCATCTGCACGGGG
>DASVVE010000055.1:0-86506 GCA_036386675.1 Chloroflexia bacterium
ACTCCTCTACCCAACTGCTCTACCTGCTCTACCTACTCTCTCTCAACTCTTTACTCTCTCTACTCTCTCAAGAGTGACCCTCCTGCACATAGCCAGTCCCGCAGGGACTTTGCAGAGTGTAGCCCCCGATTTCAATCGCGGGGCGTCGGCTGGCACCATATGTGGCTTCTCACACCCATGTAGCCCTATTGGCTGACTTTCCTTCGATACCATGGTACTCAGCGTAGCGAAGAATCTCGTCCCTCAGCACCCAAATACCACCTTTCCTTCAGCCACAAGGTAGCATGAGAAAGAGGCAACATCCCGGTAGAGGACGAGATTCTTCGCTGCGCTCAGAATGACAAGGTCCGACTCTGCCTCTGGTATTCGGGGCTGCCTATTATGAGATGCCTTCTGGTTACTCAGCCCTCATTACTGCTATAGCCCAGCGTCCATCGTCCATCGTCCATAGTCCACCTGGCATAGCCATTGCTTGATACATGGCAGACCTCATGTAACGCGCTATGTACTCAATAGAACTGGAGATATAGGCATGAAGAACCAGAGCAAGACACACGGTGTGACTACCGTACGACGTAATGATGTTCGCTTTCTATATGCTGTTAGGCTGGGCGGGGCCATCTTCGCGCTAGCCTTGCTGGCTTTGGCGGTGCTTCCAGCTATGGCCCAGGCTGCGCCAGCCTCGGCAGGCGGCAAGACGGTCCTCTTCCAGCAGGGCGACCCCACGGCTCAGACCGACGTGACCAACCAGCAGGGCGGAAGCGAGGAGGACCAGCCGTTGAACGGCGGCAGCACCGACAACAACAGCAACTCGGGCACCACCAACAACTCGACCAACAACCAGCAGAACCCGCCGGGAGACGACCAGCAAGGCAGCACCGGTGGCGGTAATGTGGCGGGCAACACCGGGGGCCAGGACGGCACGGGCATGGGCTTCTCCTGGTGGCTCATTGTGATACCTGTGGTCCTCATTGCGATAGCGTTACCCTTCCTGCGCCGTCGCCCCGCGAACGAGCCTGCCACAGCCAACCCCGCCCCAGACCTGGAACGCCGCGACCAGGCATAGCAGCGTATACCCGCCTCAGCAGAGCGACCTCACTCAAGGCGTAGCATGTAAGAAGAGCCACTCTCCTAAAAGAGTGGCTCTTCTGCGCGACAACTATTCCTCTTGAAAAGTCGGACCTACAGTAGCATCAACTCAAATCCGCAATCCGAATTCCCGAATTCCAAATCAATAGATATCCAGGTAGCGGTCGATCTCCCACTGGGTGACCCGCATGCGGAAGTCGTCCCACTCGGCACGCTTGGCCTCTAGCAGGCGCTCGGTGATGTGGTCGCCCAGCGTCTCGCGCACAAGCTCGTCCTTCTCCATCTCGCGCAACGCTTCGTCCAGCGAGCCGGGCAGCGTCTGAATGTTGCGGCGCAGCCTCTCGCTCTCATCGAAGTGGTACAGGTTCTCCTCGACGGGATCGGGGGCCTCGTAGCCCTTCTCTATACCTTCCAGGCCCGCCCGCAGCATTACAGCGAACGCCAGGTAGGGGTTGGCGGAAGGATCGGGGCAGCGTAGCTCGACGCGTGCGGCCTGCGGCTTGCCGGGGCGGTTCTTGGGCACGCGGATCAGGGCGGAGCGGTTGGTGCGCGCCCAGGAGAGATACACGGGGGCCTCGTAGCCGGGCACGAGCCTCTTGTACGAGTTCACCAACGGGGCCAGCACGGCGCACATACCGCGTGCGTGCTTCAGCTGCCCGGCGATGTACTGCTTGGCGATGGTTGACAGCCCATAGGGGTCATCTTCATCCGCGAACTTGTTGGTAGGGTCCTCAAGGCCCGCGAGGCTCTGGTGGGTGTGCATGCCCGAACCGTTGATGCCGAAAATCGGCTTCGGCATGAAGGTGCAGTGCAGCCCGTGCTGGGCCGCGATGGCCTTCAGGGTGTACTTCAAGGTCACCGCGCTGTCGGCCGTGGTGAGGGCGTGGGCGTACTCGAAGTCGATCTCGTGCTGGCCCCGCGCCACCTCGTGGTGCGACGTCTCGACCTTGATGCCCATGCCTTCGAGGGCGTTCACCATGTCCTTGCGCACGTCGGCTCCCATATCGCCTGTGAGGTCGAAGTAGCCGCCCATGTCGTGGGTATCTTCGCTCGGCTTGCCGTTGACCATGCGGAACAGGAAGAACTCAAGCTCGGGGCCGGTGTTGAACTTGTAGCCCAGGGCCGCCGCGTAATCAAGAGCGCGGGCCAGTACGTGGCGCGGGTCGCCCTCGAACAGGTCGCCGTTGGGGTTGTAGACCCAGCAGATAGCGCGGGCGGTGCTCTCCTCGGTGCGCTCCCACGGCATCACGGCCCAGGTAGAGAGGTCGGGCACCAGGAACATGTCCGACTCTGCGATGCGGGCGAAACCCTCGATGGAGGAGCCGTCGAACCACTTGCCGTTGAGGCAGGCGTCCTCGAACTGGTGGAGCGGTATCGCCACCGACTTGACGATGCCCATGAGGTCGGTGAACTGCAAATTGACGAAGCGAATCTTCTCTTTTTCTGCGCGCTCCAGGATCTCGGACACCGCCGAGGGCTTGTTGCCCGCCGACTCCGGGGTCCACACACGTTTAGGCTCTATCTTGCCGTGAAAACCGTTCACCCTGGCCTCCAACTCTTGAACCATCTCGATAACCTCCGAAACGTTAGCTTACTTTCAAAAACAAAGCCGGAAGATGCGTTACACCTTCCAATGAGGCCAGTATAGCACGCGAGTTTGCGCGGTCCTATGTTATAAACGCAGAAAGATTCAGCCTCTTTTTGTGCAAATGTCCGAAAGCACAAGCCATTCCTTCCAGGCTGCTGATTTACGCACTCGATACGAGACAGGACTGTGCCAATGTAGGATAGCAGCGACCCCACTCCCCCTGTCATCCTGAGCGCAGCGAAGGATCTAGGATGTTGGGTTTGCCGCCACACTGAACCTGCGGCGCCATAGCCCATCAAGTTTGACAGCATCCCTATTCACCTTCTTGAGATCCTTCGCTACGCTCAGGATGACAGGGCCCGCAGGGTTGCTATGCTTGAGGCACATTGCTGTAACGTAGCTAAGGAGAAGCGTAGCTGTGGATGTCGTCTTGAAACGAAGCTGTTGCGATGGGGTTGAGGAGTTGGAGGAGTTGGAGGGGTTGGAGGGGTTGGAAAGGTGGGTGGTGGAGGTGTATACTGGGGGCAGCGGCAAGGGGTGGAACTTTGTACGGGGCGCGTGGCGGACGCTACGAGTGGCCCGCGATGGAGCGTAGTTATGGCGATGAATGCTACCGAACAGGCGACGAAGAAGGCGCTGGCGACCGGGACTGTGTCGGCGGTGTGCTACAGCGCGGAGCTTATTAATGGGGTGGGCAAGGAAGTGCACGAGTCGGCACAGGTGACAAGGTGGGGCATACCGGGCGACCGGCATTATGGAGAAACGCGCGTCAGCCGGGGGCGCGTGGTACCCAACAACAGGCCCGTTACGGTTGTGGGCGCGGACGGCACACGAGCGGCTTGCGAGAAGCTGGGGATCCCCAACATTCCGCCGGGCGGGCTGGGCGAGAACATCCTGGCCGAGGGGCTGGGCGACCTGAGCGAGGTGACCGGCGGCGACGAGATTCACGTGCTGGACGAGCGGGGCGAGCCGAAGGTGATTTTGGGCGTGCGGAAGCAGAATGACCCCTGCGCGAACCTGATGTTGTACCACAAGCAGATGGTCAAGGAGCTAATGGGGAAGCGTGGGGTGCTGTGCACGGTGCTGCTCGAGGGCGAGGTGCGCGTGGGGGACAGCCTCGTCTGGGTCAGATAATTAGGAGACGAAACCCCCAAGACGCCAAGGGCGCCAAGAGCGCGCAGAGATTTAGAAGAGTGTTCTAAGCAAAAGGACCAGGGTACAACATCATGTACTCTAGTCCTTCTGTATTCTCTGAACAATCCTAATCTTGGCGCGCTCTTGGCGTCCTTGGCGTCTTGGCGGTTCCGTCTCTACACCTGCCGCACCGCAGAGGGTCGGCGGGTGGGTGGGACGAGGGTGCCGAAGCGGCTCATTACGCCCGCGCCGAGGCCAAGGCAGGCTGCCAGGTAGACGAGCATCCAGAGCAGGGAGCTTATCCAGCCGGGGAGCAGGAGGGTTGGGAAGAGGGTCGCGGCAAGGACGACGCCCAGGCCGAGCAGTGTTTCGAGCATCACGCGCTGGTGGACGTTGAGGGGCCGGGTCTCGTGCCGAACCGAGTCGTAGACGCGGCTGCCGAGCCAGAGGCTGACGTTCGCCAGGCCGAACAGGAGGGCGAGGGCCACAGCTATGCCCAGCACTGGCACCAGGACGATGCCCACTATGGTGAGCGTGAGGGCCATGCTGACGACACCGAACGCGGGCCAGAGCAAAAGGGCTACTATGAGACCGACTGCAATGGAGGGGCCAGGGGCAGCTTCCAGGGTGGCGCTAGATACCTGTAGGCGTTGGGGCACGACCAGGGCAAAGGCGAGCACGAACACCGCCAGGAGCAGGCCCATGCCCAGCACGAGGACCAGCGTGGCCGCTCTGCCGAAGACGTCGAACATGCCGCCTAATCGTTCGGAAGGTAGGTGAGGCTGGTCGAGGGAGGAGGGCACGCCCGCAAAGGCGTTGAGGGGCAGCAGCGGGAAGTCAACCGTGCTGATCTCGCCACCTATGCTGGCACCCGGCTCTCGCTCGACCTTGCCGCCCGCCAGCACGAGCACGTTGCCCGTGACGCTGCTGCCAGCCGCGAGCTTGACATCGCCCCGCATGGCAGACACGTCACCCGCCACTTTGCCGTTGATGTAGGCGTTGCCCTGGACGACCACCACGTTGCCGCGCACTTCGCCGTCCACGGTGATGTCGCCATCGGTGACGGTGGCATCGCCCTGCACTACTTCTCCGCGCGGGATGTGCAGGTCTTCGCCCACGGCGCTTTTGGAGGTCTCCGCCTGAGTTAGCTGGGAGGCAAGCGCGGATACGTGCGTGATCGAGTATGTAAAGACCAAGAGAGCCAACGCGGCCAGTATGGAGAGCAGTGGGAGCGCCCAGGGGGTCTTCTTTTGTGTGCGGTCTTGAGTATGCATGGCGGTTTCTCTAGCCAAAATCGTCTCTGTTTACCTCTAATGTGCTATCAGGTTTATGCGGCTTCCGCCAGGTGGCCGAGGCCGCCATTTTCCATGCCTGCGGTGCGGTGGTAGGCGGCCACCATTTGCCAGGCCACCAGGACCATAACGCCCATCACCAGCGACACGCCCGCGACGGTGCCCGCGCCCACGCCATTGAAGACCGAGCCGAGCCAGGTGTTCACAGCTGCAAGGAAGGTGCGCATCATGGCGAGGAAACCGGCGAACGGCCCTTCCACCTTCATAGCGCCTGAGAGCATGAGGGCGAGCACCAGGCCCGCCGTGCCCGCGACGGACAGGCCCACGGCGGCAGCGCCACGCAGATACTGGCTCAAGCGGCGCTGCCACTCCTCCCAAATATCTTCGTCCAGGCCGAGACCGCCCGTTACAACGGGGAGCCGGGTGGGAGAGGCCGGGAGGACAGAGCCGAGGGCGGGTACAAGCACTGGAGAGGGTGCAAGCTCGCCTACCTGGGGCCGGTATACCTGCGCCTGCGAGACCTTGAGCATGACGGAGGCGTGGAAGGTGGCGGGCACCGGGACCGGGGCAGCGGCTGAGGCGCAAAGGAGAGCGTCGGCCTCGGACATGACCTGCCAGGTGAGCGAGCAATCGGCGCACTCAGCGATGTGGGCTTGCAAGCCGCGGTCGTCGGCGGTGTCGAGGAGGTCGTCCAGCTTGAGGGACATCATTTCATCGTAGACAGGACGGCACGACATCAGAGCGTACCCCCTTCCGGCAGGGAGGAGCTACGGTCTATAAAGTATGAAGGGTAGCCTGCGTATGCGTAGTCCATAGTGTTACCTTCTCCCATTTACCTGGGCCAATTCTTCGGCCAGCATCTTCCTGGCGCGGTGCAGCTGCGTCTTGACGGCGCTCTCGGTGAGGCCGGTGACGCGGGCTATCTCGTCGTACGACAGGTCGTTGTAGTAGCGCAGCACGGTGACGGAGCGGTACTTGTCGGGCAGTGTGTTGAGCAACTGCCTGACCATCGCGCTCTGTTCGGACCTGAGGGCAAGCTCCTCCGGCTCCGGGTCGTCGCTCTGCACATAAAGTGCCACGTCGTCCAGGGGGGCCTGGGGCTTGCGCCGTCTGAGCAAGTCGATGCTGTAATGCGAGGCGATGGACAGGAGCCATGTGGAGAAGCGGCGGTCGAGCTGGAAAGTGTGTAGCTGGTTCCAGGCCCGCACGAACACCTCCTGGGCGGCGTCCTCGGCCTCGGTGGGGTCGCCCAGCATGCGGTAGGCCATGTTGTACACGGCTGCCTGGTAGCGGGTGACTAGCTCGCCGAAAGCAAGCTGGTCGCCACCGAGGGCGGCCTGCACGAGAAGCCGGTCCTGCTCGGCTGAAGTGAGCGCGACAGGCTCGGCAGCCGGGGTCCCGGCGTAGGTATTCACATTAGCGCCCGTTTGCGCCAGGTCCTGAGAGGCCTGGACACCCTGCTCCGTGGCGCGGGGCAGGTTGCCGGCATCGGGTGACGGCATGGTAACTGTCCTGTTGGCCGGGTTCCCGTTGGATCGTCCGGGGTTGTTGGCGATGCCCGTGCGAGACCCGAACAGCGAGTCCCAGCCGTTGAGGGTAAAGCCCGACACCGGAGAACCGGGGAAAGTCAAAGCAGCCACACCGCTTTTATTCATCGAAACGTGCCTCCTCTTGCACACCCCTATATACGCAAGTATTGTCGAAGATGTTGCAGGGTTTTGGGGAGTTTCGATTCGAGTTGTGGCGGGACAATTATAGCAGGGGGAGGAAAGGCTCGGCTAGAGGGCGGCCACACGCGTGCTTGACACTCCCCTACCCCTCTGCTATCCTCAATGGACCAATGATTAGGACCGACGCCGAAAATGACGGGCAGCACAGGCGTGGGCTGTCCGCACGAGAGATAGTCTTCTTGTGGGGGCCCGCCTTCATCTGGATGGGGGCGATTTTCTACGTCTCGTCGGTGAACACATGGACGGCCACGCCGAAGGTGCCGGAGTGGCAGGGGCTGCGCAAGCTGGCCCACATTGCTGAGTACGCCCTGCTGGCTTTGCTGGTGGGGAGAGCTTTGCTGGGCACGTGGACGGCGGGCGGGGCTAGCGTGTCGCGGGCTTTGATGCGGCGCGTGTGGGTATGGGGCGCGACGATATCGGGCCTGTACGCAGTGAGCGACGAGGTCCACCAGGGCACCGTGCCGGGGCGGGAGTTCCACTGGGAGGATATTACAATAGATACCCTGGCGGGGATAGCCGCCCTCGGTATATGGTACATCATTTATATCGAGTTGAAGAAGCGCAAAGCACGGGGCGGGGCGCAAGTGGCCGTGCAGCGTAAGAGTGGTTAGTGGTTAGTGGTTAGTGGTTGGCCCTCGTTTGTTGAATTCCATCTTGTGTTTTGGGGGAGATAGTGACCCACTCTTCGGAGCATGGCGGGCAGTACACGCGTCCTGTTGAGGCAGTTAGCCTGGAGCCTGCTAGCAGGAAGGCGGCTTCGCAGCCGTTGTTGGAGATAGGCATACTGACGATTGGCAAGCCGACGCTTTCCATGTCGCTGTCGTCGTTGCTGTTGCAGGACGAGAGCCGCATTCGCATTCATATAGTGGATACGGCCCCGAAGCCGATTATCAACAGCGCGGAGGTGCAGTCTACCCTGCGGCTGGCGGCGGACCGGGGGATTACCTGCACCTACGAGCATTTGCACGACGACAAGCGGGCGTTCAGCCTGGGCAGGTTGGCGCTGCTGGAGACGTTGAAGGGCGGCAATATCTGCTTCATGGACGACGATGTGGTTATGCCATCGCGCGCCATTACGAGCATGCTAGAATGGATCGGCGAGAACCCCGGCTACGGGTGGCTCGCGCCCTACTGCAAGAACGTGGCGACGAGGCGGACGGCGCTGGGAGGCAGGCCGCACTACTCGCCGGGCGGGGCGATTTACCAGGACAGGCTGGTGCGCAATATCCTGTTGGAGTATTACGAGACGACGGTGGACGTGCTGGACAAGCAGCGGGTGTCGAAGAAGGTGTGGGAGATAGCGTTTCTGACAGAACTTTTCCCCATGCTCGGCCGTTCAACTCACGTCCAGGCGAACAACGTGATTTACCACCTCGACTACCACGAGCGCCCAAACTGGGATTTGTTGCAAGAGGACCTGGTGCGAACCAGCCGCGACAAGGCGAGGGAGCTGGTGGACAGGTATAGCAAGGTGAGGGAAGGGGGAGGATGAATTCTTAATTCTTAATTCTTAATTCTTAATTGCCGTTGCCACGAACAGCACTAAGGCTGCCCAGGAATCACAATTAAGAATTAAGAATTAAGAATTAAGAATTCCGCCGATGCGGTGAAGCGGCTTATTGTACTGCTGGTTGGGGTAGTTGTTAGCGTGGTGTCGCTGTTTTTGGCGTTCCGCGAGTTTGACTTTGGGGACGTTTGGGACGCCATGGGGCAGATACAGTGGGTGTGGTTCGGGCTGATGCTCGCGCCGTTCGTTGTTACGTTCCTGGCGAAGGTGTGGCGGTGGCGGGTGCTGTTTCACCCGGACGAGGAGCGGGCACCGTTCGGGTTGTTGTTTGGGGCGCTGATGATCTCGTATATACCGCTGCCGTTCCGCATGGGCGAGGTGGCGCGGGGGATTATCGCGGGGTCGAAGTCGGGCATTCCGATGCCGAGGGTGTTCTCTACCATTGTGGTGGAGAAGGTGTTGGACGTGCTTACGCTGCTGCTGTTGCTGGGTATCAGCTTGCCGTTCGTGGAAGTGCCGCCCAACATGCAAGGTCCGGCATTGACGTTAGGGGTATTAGTTACGGTGGGCGCGGTGTTCTTGCTGGTGCTGGTGCTGAAGCCGGGGATAGCGCACGGGATAGCGCACTTTGTGGCGTCGAAGTTGCCCGCGCGGTTCGGGGAGCGGATAGAGAAGGCGACCGGCGAGGTGTTGCAGGGGTTCGCGCCGATGTCGAACCCGCCGGTAGCCTTAAAGGTGGTGCTCTGGTCGCTGGGGACGTGGGGCTTCAACGTGCTGACGGTGTACCTGATGCTGCTGTCCTTCAACATCACGGTAAGCCCCCTGGCGGCGGCGGTGCTGGTGGTGGCGGCCAACCTGATAATGGTGGTGCCTGCCGCGCCGGGGTCGGTGGGCACGTTTGAATTGGCGGTGATTACCGTGCTTGAGGCGCTGGGTCAGCCGAGGGCCGTGGCGCAGTCGTTCGCGCTGTTCTACCACTTTATCGGGCTGGCACCCGTGGCAATCCTGGGCATCATCAGCATGATACAGCTTGGCGTAGGCTTCGGGACGTTCCGCTCGCCTGGGGCGCAGCCCGCGACCAGCCCGGCGTCCGCTACCAGGGAAGAGAGTTGAGCGATACGGTAACCTTGCCCGGCCTGTTGCACCCGGTCGGGGCCATGCTGCTGTTGCTGTTGTTTGGTGTCGCACTTTTTCTCGCTTACAGGTGGCACAAGGGGCGTGCGGGAAGGCCCGCGCTGCACCTGGACGTGGGGGCGCTCGGGCTGCTGGCGCTGCTCACGGGCGGGTTCTTCTGGCGGCCCTTGACCGAGGGCACGTACATGCCTGAAGGCGGGGGCGATCTCGTTTCGCTGTACTTCCCCGGCTACGCGTTCGCCGCGAACCAGATACAGAACGGCACCATCCCCCTGTGGAACCCGCACCTCTTTTCGGGCATGCCTTTCGCCGCCGACGTGCAGATGGGCCTCTTTTATCCCCTCAACTGGCCCCTATTTCTCCTTTTTGACTTAGATTACGCGCACCTGGAGTGGCTTCTAATTGCCCATTACTGGCTCGCCTCGGCCTTTACTTATCTATTTCTGAGGGACATAGGGCTGCGGAGGCTAGGGGCGCTCGCGGGGGCGGTGGTGTTCGCCTTCTGCGGGTTCATGACGGCGCACCTGGGGCACATGCCGATGATACTGGTGGCGGCTTGGCTGCCGCTGGAGTTGCTGTTGCTGCGGCGGGCGCTGGTCACTAAGGGCGCGGCGGGTTGGGCGTGGGGCATTGGGGCGGGGCTGAGCATGGGTGTGGCGGCGCTCGCGGGGCACGCTCAGATATTTGCTTATGGGATGCTGGCGGCGGGGCTGCTGTGGTTGTACCTGTTCCTGGGGCAGGAGCGGCTTACTGTGCGGGGCGCGGTGCCGTGGGTGCTAAAGGGGGCATTGGCGGTGGGGCTGGCGCTGGCCGTGGCGGCGGTGCAGTTGCTGCCGAGCCTGGAGTTGAGCAACTACTCGATAAGGGCGGCGGTGAGTTACGAGGAGGCGAGCGAGTTCCCCGCGCAACCCGTCAGCTTGCTGAATCTGTTTTTGCCTAGAGTGTATGGCACCAACCCTACTACCTATTACTTTGGTCCCTGGCAGACGACTGAGAACTGGGGCTACTGTGGGGTGGTGACGCTGGCGCTGGCGGCCGCGGGGGTGGTTTTGCGCCGGGCGCGCATGATGGGCTTTTTCGCGCTGCTGGTGGGGCTGGCTTTCGTGACGATGGTGGGCGACCTGTCTATCGTGGGAGCCTGGATGTACAAGTTCGCGCCTGGCTTCGGCAAGCTGAGGGACACGGGGCGGATGTTGGAGTTGATGGGGTTCGGACTGGCGGGGCTAGCGGGGTTCGGGCTGGACGCCCTGGTGGCGGCTTTCGGAAGCAAGGAGCAGGATAAGCGGCGCAACGCCATGTGGTGGCTGGTGGGGTTGAGCGGGGCGCTCATGCTCGTGGCGGTGTTGATACTGCCCATGTTCTACCGCGAGCTGATAGTGCACCAGTTAACGCCGGGGCGGCTGCCGTTCGCGGTGAACGACCTGGGGATGCTGCTCATCTGGCTGGCGATTACGGCGGGGTTCGGGTGGGCAGCTTATAAGGGGCGAATGCAGCCTGCCGTGGCAGGAGGCTTTATCTTCCTGGTGCTGGTGCTCGACCTATTCTCGCCCAACTCGGTGTTCAATCCCACTACGCGCAACATATTGCGGGGCTACCAGAACTTCGACACGATTGCGGCGCTGGCAAAGGGCACGCAGAGCGACAGCGTGGGGCTGCAACAGCGGATCGATACCGACACCAACATCCACGATGTGTGGCAGCCGTCTACCGCGCTGCTGGTGTCGTCGAAGGGAGCTTATACGCTGTACGACACAAGTGGGGCGTTCAACCCGCTGCAACTCGAGCGGTACAACTTCCTCTGGAACGAGGCGAAGTCTCACACCGACAGCCCGCTGTACGACCTGTTCGGAGCGAGTATGCAGGTGGTATCGCCCACGGTGGGACTGCACGCCAACCAGCCAAAGTGGGTACGCGAAGCCACGCATGGACGGCTTGTCCTGTACCGCAACCTGAATGCGTTGCCCCGCGCTTTCCTGGTGCACGCCTCGCGGGTAGAGAGCGACCGGGAAGATATTTCAATCGTGCTGTGGCGGCAGGACGTAGACGTGCGTCACACGGTGGTGCTGGAGAGTGGGGAGGGGGTGGAGAGCGACCTGCCGGGTACCGCCGAGCCGAGGCCGGACAACGCTCCTGGTGCGAAGTTCGCGCGGGTGAGCCGGTACACGCCCAACGCAGTGGATATCCAGGTTAAGGCGGACGCGCCGGGGTGGTTGGTGCTGACGGACGCGTTTTATCCGGGGTGGGAGGCGACGGTTGACGGCAGGGCGGCCGAGGTGCTGCCCGCCAATTATGCGTTCAGGGCGGTGAGGGTGGAGGCAGGGGAGCAGACAGTGTCTATGCAGTTCAGGCCGGGGTCGTGGGTGGTGGGGCGGCTGGTGTCTATTGTAGCGGTGTTAGGGGCGGGGCTGGGGTTTGTGGGGTTGTGGGTGGTTGGGAGGAGAAGGGGTGGTAGGGTGATGGATCGGGATAGGAAGTAAGGTGTGTCCTGTGTGGGCCGTTTAGCGCAATAGAAAGATGGTACTTGGGTGGTGAGGGGCGAGATTCTTCACTGCGTTCAGAATGACAAAGACTCCCTTTGGTCTCGCAATACGGGCATTGTCACCTTCACGTACCGTATTCCCCAAGCCGCATCACGTTTCACGTTTCACGTTTCAGAACCCCCAATCACGTATAATGGTACTATGAGCACCGAGTCGCGCAGGGTTTGTCCTTCTTGTGGGTATGAGTACGAGCAGTGGGTGGAGGTCTGCCCCGATTGCAATACGCCTGTTGGGATGCAGCCCGCGAAGTTAGAGATGGTGCGGGGGCAGTTGGGCGACGATGAAGATCCACGGTGGACGGTGGTCACCAACGTGCCGAACGCTATCCTGGGCGACCTCATCAAGAACCAGCTAGAGGACGCGGGCATCCCGGTGGTGATGATGCGCTCGCCGAGCGCGGACATCGCCCATTTCAGCCACAACGATTATGTGCCCCACGATATACGCGTGCCCTTCAGCATGTTGCGCGAAGCACGGCAGTTGGTCGACTCGCCGCCGGGTGGGAACCTGGTGGAGCAGGACTGGCAGGACTCCAATGCTGAGGGGGAGGAGGCAGGTGGGGAGGACGAGGAGCAGCGACGGGGATTGCCGCAAGGTTGGAGCGTGCTGCCGACGGAGAGCGACGTGCGCGCCCGGCAGATGCTGAGGCGCAGTATGGGGAAGCCGCCGGAGGACTGGTACTGGTCGGACGGCAAGCGTAGGTCAGGGGCGGCAGAGGGAGAGGGAGAGGGAGAGGGTGGGTCGTTCTGGCAGCAGACGTACGACCGCTCGGCAACGGGGCCTAGCTTCCGGCGCAAGGACGAGATGGTTTTTGAGGATGAGTACGAGGACTACACTCCTTACAGGAACGATGACCCCTACGCGCCGAGCAAGTGGGTGCGGTGGTTTTACGCGATTTTGATGCTGGCTATAAGCTTGCCGTTCATATTCCAACTATTGCAGACGCTATTCAGCTTTGGGCAGTCGGGGCCGTAGGAATAGAGAGACGGAACCGCCAAGACGCCAAGTACGCCAAGACGCCAAGAGCGCGCCAAGGTTTAGTAGGGGTTCTGAATAAGGAGGGCCAGGGTACGACTTCATGTACCCTGGTCGTTTTGATTGGGTTTGTGTAACAGTGGTGATGCATATTGCATGGTTGCTGCTCTTTGTATGGACAACAACTGGTACGGGGATTCAAGCCCAAGGAGCGACATGTGACTGTTGAGGATATCCTGCGCGACCTGCCTGATATAGAAACGGAGCGGCTGGTGCTGCGGAAGCTGCGGATGGAAGACGCCGAGGACATGTTCGAGTACGGGCGGGACCAGGAGATCGCCTTCCGTGGGCTGTGGCCGCCCCTCCAGAGCCTGGAGGAGAGTCGGGCTGACCTGGCGGAGGCGCAAGAGGGGTACGCGGCGGGTAGCGAGATTAGCTGGGCTATCGAGCACAGGGAGGACCGCAGGATGATCGGCAGGATCGGCTTGGGTCCGTACAGCCGCATGAACCGGCGGGCAGAGATTGGTTATGCGATGAACCGCAGCTACTGGGGCCGGGGACTGGCTACGGAGGCGGTGCGTGGGGTGTTGGGCTTCGCGTTCAGGAACATGGGTCTGAACCGGGTGCAGGCCATTGTGCTGCCCGACAATATAGGGTCAATGCGGGTGCTGGAGAAGGCGGGTATGCAGAGGGAGGGGCTGCTGAGGAAGTACCAGTACGTGCTGGGCGACTATTGGGATGTGTATATGTACGGCGTGCTCAGGAGCGACTGGGAGGCAAGAGGTGCGTAATATCAGCGTCCGTACCCTACTTTTTCGCGGGGTTGTTCGATTTCACCTGGAGGGGCTTGCTCCTTCTCTAGGGGTTGCTCGGCTTGAGGCGGGGGCGGGGGTTGCTCCTGGGGCTTGTCGTGGGCTAGGTACTTCTCAGCGTGTCCGAGGGGGCCGAATGCGAAGAGCACCGGGATGATGACCGTTACAACGCCGATGCCCGCGAAGACCAGCCCCACATTGTTCTGCGTGCGCTCGATGATCAGACCGCCGACGAAGGCACCCACGGGGTTAGCTGACCAGGCTATCACCCCGGCGATAGTCACCACGCGGCCCAGCATGTGGTTGGGGGCGATGGCCTGGCGCAGGCTGTTGGTGTTGATGTTGAACATGATGCCGAGGCCGGAGAACAAGGCCCAAAGCGCCACGCCCAGCCAGTAATAGGTCGTAAATGCGAGGCCGATTGTGGCAAGCCCACTCGCCATGAGGGCACCCAGGGCCACTTTGCTGAACGGCAGTCTCTTGCGCAGCCTCCCCGCCACCAGGGAGAGCACTATCACTCCGAAGCTACCGGCGGCAGCAAGGATAGCTACCTCCGGGTCGCTCGCGCCAAGCTGCTCCTTGGCGTAAAGGACGCGCTGAGAGTAAATCGTGACGCCCGCGAAGTTCACCAGCGCCATCATAATGGAGATGTTGCGCAACACCGGGTGGCCGAAGACGTAGCGCAGGCCCTCCACCACGTCTTGCCGCATGCTGGTGCCCCGGTGCTTGCCGGGCGCGTTGAAAGCACCCCGGATCAAGAGCAACGAGGCGGTGGACACCACGAAGGATAGCGCGTCTATTACCAGCAACTCATAGATGGGCATGACGGCGACCAGCAGACCGGCCAGGAGAGGCCCCAGGATGGTCATGGTGGAGTAGCTGGCCTGGATGCGGCCGTTGGCGGTTACGAGGTCGTCTTTGTCCACGAGGCTGGGTACGGCGGCGAACTTGGCGGCGTCGAAGGCGATGGCGAATATCGAATTGACGAAGAGCACCACGTAAATCCACAGCACGTCGAGCATGTTCAGGGTAGCGAGCAGGGGCACGGTGGCTATGAGCACGCCGCGTCCTATGTCGGTCCAAACCATGAGGCGCTTGCGGTCGGTGCGGTCGGACCAGGCCCCAATGAGGAGTCCAAAGAGCAAGTAGGGTACGAAGTGTGCGGCGGTGGCGTAGGCGAGATTGAGGGCGGAGCCGGTGAGATTGTAGACGAGCAGGGGCAGCGCGAAGCCGGTGAAGGAGCTACCCAGCGCGGAGATGGCTTGGCCGATCCACAGCTTCCAGAAGTCGGGGCTTAGCTTGTGTTCGGGCGCGGCTGCGACGTGGGTGTCGGGCATGGGTTTTCCTCGGCCTGTTTAGGGGTGGCTGACGCAGTAGGTCAATTATACCTGATGGTTATGACGCAGGGCGGGTAATGCAGGTTGCGGCTTCGGCTGGGGCATTGCCGGAGATTGAGACCAAAGCCCCACTTCTGTCATTCTTCGCTGCGCTCAGAATCTCATCCTCTACCGGGATGTTACAGTTTTCTTATGGGAGAGTGCCGCATGAGAAAAGGGCTACTTGGGTAGTGAGGGACGAGATTCTTCGCTGCGCTCAGAATGACAAAGAGGGATAGAGTCCTCTTATCAGGCATTGAGACTGCCGTCACTGATGTATGGAAGTTAGAACTGCATAGAGGGAAAGCTAGACTTCTAGGATCACCGCTTGAGGGATGGCCGGTCTACTGAGCGCACGTCGAGGGTGGACCAGGTCTGGTTTTCCTGGGTGGCGCGGGCGATTACCGCTTGCACTACCTTGATCTTCTGCTCCAGCTTCTCGCCGGTGCCGAATTCGATGCGCTGGCCCACGGCGGTGATGGCGCTGATGCCGTTGTCGGGGGCGTACTCTAGCTGGCGGAGTTGGAGGCCGGTGGCGGCTGGGAGCGTGAGGTAAATCTGCTGGGCGGTGTCCACGGCATCGCGCATCTGCACGGGCATGGGCGCTCCTATCTTGAGCGAGTCGGTCATGGGGCCGCGGTCGAACACGGTGACGAAGCCCTCAAGCGTGCTGGCGTTGCCCACTACCATGTGGTCGTCGCTGGCGAGCAGGGGTGTGCCGTCGCCGAGCACCCACACCACGGCGGGACGGCGCTCTTGCACGCTGATGATGACGTGGTTGGGCAGGAGCGTCTCCACGGTGACGCCCTTGAGCAGCGCGGCCCTGGAGGCCAGGCGGGCCTGCACCTCTGCGGGGTCTATGGTGAATATGTTCTGGCCTTCGACTCCCGCGATAGCGTTGGCCTGCTCGACGCTCAGCACCTTGCTGCCCTGCACGGTAACGGTGGTGACGATGTACTCGGGTGAGGTGGCGAAGGAGACGGCAGCCGCCGCGATGAACGCCAAACCCACGAGCGCGAAGAAGCGCCCTCGCCGCACATCCTCGCTGAAGAGCCGCCAGCCGGTCTTGGTGGCCGCGCTATTGCCCTGCCTGCTGCGCGGGTGGTCGTCGTGAGGCAGCGCGTTGTGGCCCCCGGCTATCTCAGCCTGGGGCCGCCGCACCGGACTCACGCCGCCTTTGCCTGTGATTGTCTGCTCGCTCATAGTTCTTCCATTTCGAAATTGGAATTTCGAATTGCGAATTTAGTAGATATCCGAGCACATTCGCAATTCGCATTTCGAAATTCCAAATCAAACATCAAGGCTTCCTCCAACGTCGTTGAGGGCTTCTTTGTTGCGCTTGCGGTCCTGGTGCCGCTCGATGGCTAGCTCAATCAGGCGGTCCAGCAGGCTTGAATAGGGCAGGCCGGTGGCTTCCCAGAGCTTGGGGTACATCGAGATGCGGGTGAAGCCGGGGATGGTGTTGATCTCGTTGACCCAGACCTGGGAGAGGTCGCGCGACACGAAGAAGTCCACGCGGGACATGCCGGACGCGTCTATCGCTCTGAAGGCGCGGATAGCGTAATCCTGTATCTTCTGGGATATGTATTCCGGGATGCGGGCGGGGATGATTAGCTCCGAGTTGTCGTCCACGTACTTGGCCCGGTAGTCGTAGAACTCGTTGCCGGGCACGATCTCGCCTACCACGGAGGCTTCCGGCTCGTCGTTGCCCAGCACGGCTACCTCGAACTCGCGGGCGTCCACCCCCTGCTCGATGACGATGCGGCGGTCGTAGCGCGCCGCCTGTGTGACGGCAGCGGCGAACTCCTGCGGCCCGTGGATTTTGCCGATGCCGACGCTGGAACCCATGTTCGCGGGCTTGGCAAACATGGGGTATCGCAGCTTCTGCTCGGCCAGGGTTTGCACGCTTGGGGGGTCGCGCTCCCATTCGCGGCGGGTGACGCAGATGTAGGGCACCACATGAAGGCCCGCGTCTCGAAACGCCTTCTTCATCATGTCCTTGTCCATGCCCACGGCGGAACCGAGCACCTCCGCGCCCACGAACGGGATGTTCGCCACCTGGAAGACGCCCTGCACCGTGCCGTCTTCACCGTACGGGCCGTGCAGCACGGGGAAGACCACGTCCAGCGGCTGGCTGACCTGCGCCTCCGCGTTGCCCTGGCTGACCTGCACGATTTCGGCGCGGCCCTCGCTCGTCAGGTCGGGTACGAGGGAGGCGGGTGTGGCGTCTGCGCCGATGCCCGCGTCACCGGCGCGGAGCCTGGACATGGCGTCGCCGGAGGTGAGCCACGCGCCCCGCTTGGTGATGCCGATGGGCACGACCTCGTACTTCTCCGGGTCCAGCGCGGACATCACGCTACGGGCCGAGGCAAGCGATACTTCGTGCTCGCTAGACTGACCCCCGAACAACACCCCTACCCTGATCTTTCCCGCCAAAACATGCTCCTCTCCGTTAGCAGGGAGAGCATAACACATCCGTCTATACCACGGCATTTTTCACACCGTTGTGGATTGTCTGCGGTCTGAATCTATAGCCCAATGGTCCTAGATTGATAGTAATAAGCGGCTGTCTGGCATATTACCTGCTTCTAGCATCCCCGGCAGATTCAAACAGGAAGGGACCACCATGACGAACAGGAAAGGACGACAACCCACACAGCCCGCACCCCTGGCGCAGAACGTGCCGGACAAGGCAGCAGAACCTGAAAGAATCGTAGTGCCCCTGATAGACGAACACCTGGAAGTGCGCAAGCACTGGGTGCAGAGCGGCGAGGTCGTGGTGCGCAGGAGCGTGCAGACCAGCCAGCAGACGATACCCGTGGAGCTTCAGTACGAAGAGGTGCAGGTTGACAGGGTGCCGGTGAACAGGCCGCTGGGCGAGGGCGAACAGACGCAGCCGTGGTGGGACGGTGAGGTAATGGTGGTGCCGGTGATTGAAGAGGAGATAGTGGTCAGCAAGCGACTGGTGGTGCGCGAAGAAGTGCGCATCTCGAAGCGTAAGTCGGTGCGGCAGGAGACGGTGAGCGATACGATCCGCAACCAGCAGTTGCACATCGACACTACCGGCGCTCTCAAGCCGCGCGATGACGACCCTAAGCCTCGCAACAACGTCTAAACAGGAATCTGCTTCATCACAACAGGGACCACTTCGAGGGCGTATGGTCCGACGACACATTTAGGAGGCTGTAAAGCAATGGCTAACAATACAAGCACAGTAGTAGGAATTTTCCCCGACCAGACATGGGCGCAAGGCGCTATCAGTGCGCTTCAGAGCGGCGGGTTCAACGCACGCCTGGCCGACCGTGGTACGGTGGGCAATCTCGCTAACATGGGCATTGACCAGAATGCCGCTTCCCTTTATGAGAGCCGCCTTGGTGAAGGCAATGTGGTAGTGATAGTGGAGAACGCGGGCGGCCGTGGCGAAGATGCGCTGGGCATCATGCTCCAGAACGGGGCTGAGAATATCGATCTGTCGAAGGACCGCACCGGCAACACGACCACCACGACCACTACGACCGATTACTACCAGCGCCTGCAAAGCACGGGTGCGAACGAGCGCCAGTATGGCAATTACGACCAGGGTCTGGGCCGCGCACGCAACGCCGAAGAGATGAACGTGTTGCTCCGCGAGGAGACGCTTACCCCGGTGAAGCAGGCAGTGCAGTCGGGCGAGGTGCAGGTGCAGAAGGTGGTGCACGAGAAGCAGCAGGAGATCCCGGTCAACCTGAGGCACGAGGAAGTAACCATAGAGCGCCGCGCCGTTGACCGCCCCGCCACCGCGGACGACCTGGACGACATGACCGACCAAGTAATCTCGGTGCCGGTGTACGAGGAGCGCGCCGAGTTGCAGAAGCAGGCCCGCGTGCGCGAGGAAGTGACCATCGGCAAGCAGGCAGTCGAAGGGCAGCAGACCCTGACCGGCACCACCCGGCACGAGCACCTGGAAGTGAACGAGACCGGCAACGTGATAGTGCAGGGTGACGCAAACACCAACACTTACGACCAGCGGTAAGTAGACGGAAACGCCAAGACGCAAAGACGCCAAGGACGCGCAGAGATTAAGTAGGGTGTTCTAAGCGGGAGAACCAGGGTACTACTAGAGTACCCTGGTTCTTTTTGTACCCGCCAAACCTTAATCTACTTGGCGCGTCCTTGGCGTCTCCGCGTCTTGGCGTTTCCGTTTCTAGTCCCCGATGTACTCTATCTCCGGCTCTAGCTCTATGCCGAATTGTTCCCGGACGCGGTCTTGGGCGAGGCGCATGAGGTGGAGCACGTCGGCGGTGGTGGCTCCGCCGAGGTTCATCATGAAGTTGGCGTGCTTGGGGGAGAATTGGGCCTGGCCGTGGCGGTAGCCTTTTAGCCCCACCTGCTCGATGAGGTAGCCCGCGTAGTTGCCGGGCGGGTTCTTGAAGGTGGAGCCTGCGGTCTTGCCTGGGGGTTGGGTGGCCTGGCGCTCGGCAAGGTATTCGCGCATCCGGGCTTCGCAGGTGCGGTCCGTGTCGTGGTAGAGGGTGATGCTGGCGCTGAGTATCACTTCGGGGTTGGAGAGCGATCTGCTGCCGTGCGCCTTGAAGCGGCTGGTGCGGTAGCCCATCTCCAGCGTATCGGCAGGCCAGACTTCTATGTTGCCTTCGCGGGTGAGCACTTCCACGCTTACGAGGTCGTCATGCAGGTCCTTGCCGTGCGCGCCCGCGTTGCTCACTACCCCGCCGCCGACGCTGCCGGGCACGCTGTTGGACCACTCCAGCCCCGTCCAGCCCTGCTCGCAGGTTATGCGCGCCAGGCGGCTGAAGAGCACCCCGGACGCGATGTGCCAGAGGCTGCGGTGCTCGTCCAGTAGCTCATGGGATATGTCCTGCGCCTTGTTGTGGATCACCAGGCCGTCGATACCGTAGTCGCCCACCAGGATGTTGGTGCCGTTGCCGAGCACCAGGTAAGGCAGCCCGCGCGCCCTGGCAAAGAGCACCGCCGCGACAAGTTGCGCTTTGCTGCTAGCCACTACGAAGTAAGAGGCGGGGCCGCCCACGCGTAGCGAGTTGTGCTTGCTCATCGGCTCGTCGCGTACCACCTTCAGGCCCGTGGCGGCCTCTATCTCGGCTGCTAGGTCGCCTTTGAAGATGACGGCGGGGCGTGTTGGTGCGGTGTGCCCTGAGTCCGGCTGCGCCTGCTCCAGCGTAAGCTCTCCCGGCGGCTGAACGTCCAGCTTCGGAGCTAAAGGGATATGTCGTTCAACGTCTACAGGCTCTACCGCCTCGTCGTACTGGGCTTGTGATAGGGCGGCGAGCAGTTCTTCCCCGGCCTTCCATACATCGCCCGCGCCCATTGTTATTACTACGTCGCCTGGGGTTACGTCATCCAGCAGGGTTTGTACGCCTTCTTTGAGAGTGGACACGAAGTCGGCCTGCCCCTTTATCCGCTCCACGATCATGCGGCCCGACATGCCAAGCGTGTCTTGCTCGCGGGAGGCGTAGATTTCAGTCACATAGGCCCGGTCCGCCAGTTGGAGGGAAGTCGCGAAGTCGTTGAGGAAGTCGCGCGTGCGGGTGTAGGTGTGGGGTTGGAACAGCACCATGAGCCGCCTGTTGGGGTAACGCTCGCGGGCGGCTTGGAGTGTGGCTGCGATCTCGGTTGGGTGGTGGGCATAATCGTCTACGACGGTGATGCCCCCAACCTCCCCTTTCACCTCGAAGCGACGGCCCGCACCTTCGAAGGAGGCCAGGGAGCGGGCTACCTCATCAGGGGAAAGGCCCAGTTCGATGCAGGCAGCGACTACAGCCAGCGAGTTGAGTACGTTGTGGTGTCCCGGCACCCGTAGCGACACCCGCACGACCTCCTGACCGTTTCGCAGGGCAACGTAGTCGTTGCCACCTAGTTCGTTGGGGGTGACAGCGGTGGGCCGCCAGAGGGCTTCCTGGGCCGTGCCGTAGAATTGCAGGCGGAAGGGCGCGGTTGTCTGCTGCAAGTCGGAGGCTAGCTGCATGGAGGTGGGGTCGTCGGCGCACATGACGAGCAAGCCGCCGGGGCGCACGTTAGCCGCGAACTCCCCGAAGGCGGCGTAGATGGCGTCGGTGCTGCCGTAGTACTCCAGGTGGTCGCTGTCGATGTTGGTGATGATGGCGACTTCGGGGCGCAGTTGGAGGAAGGAGCGGTCGTACTCGTCGGCCTCGGCCACAAGCTCATGCCCGCCGCCCCAGTGGCCGCCCGGCCCGAGACCGCGTATGGTGCCGCCCACCATGTAGGAGGGGTCGCGGCCGCTCTTCGCCAGCACCCAGGCGAGCATGGAGGAGGTGGTAGTCTTGCCGTGGGTGCCCGCGACGGCCACTCCGCGACGCAGGTCCATCAGTTGGCCCAGCAGCGCGGCCCGCCTAATCAAGGGAAGGTTGCGCTGCCGGGCGGCTACGATCTCCGGGTTGCCGGCTGGCACCGCGCCTGTATAGACCACGCGGTCCGCGGCCCCTAGGTTGGCGGCAGCGTGGCCGATCGCGACGCGAGCGCCCCTAGCCTCAAGGGAGCGGGTGACATCGGACGCGGAGAGGTCGGAGCCCGAGACGGAAGCACCGAGGTCCAGCAGGGCATCAGCGAGGGCGCTCATGCCCGCGCCGCCTATGCCGATGAAGTGCCAACGATGGGAGGATAGGTCCATAGGTTCCGTTCGGTGGGTGAGAGTGGCGTTCGTTGTGTGAGGAGTTCGTGGGTTCGCTCGCCGCACCAATACCGCAAAGTGTAGGTGGCGCAGCTACAGGACCATCTTACCCCCTGTCATCCTGAGCGCAGCGAAGGATCAGTAGCGCTCGTTAGACTTTTCCTATTGCAGCACCATTATTCCCACTGCCGTCATCATCCTGAACGTTGAGGACTCTGGCCCACTCACCTGATCCTTCGCTGCGCTCAGGATGACAAGGGGGAGTTTGGGTGCTCTGAAAGCAGCAAACTGCAAGGCAGGGAGTTGGTGAAGCGTGCCTCACTTGGTACTCAGCACTCGGTACTCGGCACTCCCTACGTGGGGCGGATGGCGCGCCAGATAGTGTACACGATTATGAGGAGGAGGAAAAGGCCGATGGCGAGGGTTGCCAGGCCCATGAGCGGGTTGGCACTTGGGATGCCTGCGACACCGACTGAGATTTGCGGTACTGTGATGGTGGTGCCCGCGGCGGGGTTGCCACCACTGCGCCTGACGAAGTCGGCCCAGTAGTCGAACGCCTGCGATACGGCCACGAGGCAAGCCAGCACCCCGAAGATGCCGCCCAGGAGGTAGCCCAGCACGCCCACGTCGCCCCTGCCCGTCAACTTGCGGGCCACCCACCAGGAGATAGCTATGAGGGCCACGAACAGCATGCCGGTGGCGACCGGCTCCCACGGGGAGGCGATGCTGACTTGCGGCGTGGGGATGGCTGCCCGCTCTTTGTCGGCGGCGATGGCGAAGAACTCACCCATGACCGAGAAGAACTTGTTGATGAAGAGTTCCAGCTTGGGGCCGAGCCGGGCGGCCACCAGCCCGCTGAAAAAGACGCCTACCGTCCACAGGCCCATGACGCGCCAGCCCATGTAGAGGCCCACCACGGCGCAAGCTACGAAGGCCGGGAGTATATATTGCCACCATTCGAGGGTTATTGTCATAGGGTGTTTCTCTTGGGCATGGCGCGCACCCCTTTACCTCGGCTTCGGTTCGAGCCGGAGCACTTTGGACCCGGCGTTGCGCGTTTCGGGCACCGGCAGGTTGGCATGCTTGGAGATGTTGAGAAGGATGCCCACGGCGGTCAGCAGGATGACCAGGGAAGAGCCGCCGTAGCTGATGAACGGCAGGGGAACCCCGGTAAAGGGCACCGCCCCGCTTACCGCGCCGATGTTGAGCATGCCCTGGAAGATGATCCAGGTGGTTATGCCGGTCGCAAGCAGGGACGAAAAGCCGTCGGGGGCCAGCCGGGCCACCCTGTAGCCGCGCCACGCCACCACCAGGAACAGGGCGATCATCAGCACCGCGCCGACGAAGCCGACTTCCTGGCCCCACACCGAGAAGATGGCGTCGGTGGACTGCTCCGGCAGCCAGCCGTACTTCTGCCGCCCCGAACCGAGGCCCATGCCGGTCCAGCCGCCGGAGCCGAGGGCCAGCAGCGACTGCACCGAATGGTAGCTGACGCCCTGCGGGTCGTGCCACGGGTCGAGGAAGGAGAGCACGCGCTGCATGCGGTAAGGTTGAGCCGTGGCGGCAATCGCGAAGGCGATCAGCGCACCCAGGATACCGACGATCATGTGCGACATGGCCGCGCCCGACACGAAGTAGATGGTCACGCCGATGGAGAAGATTACCAGCATGGTGCCCATGTCAGGCTCGATGAAGACGAGGCCCGCCAGCGTGCCGAGCACGATGCCGAAAGGCACAAGGCCGTTGGTGAGGTCGCGCACCTTCTCGCCCTTCGTGGAGCACCAGTCGGCCAGGTAGATCACCAGCGCCAGCTTGGTAAGCTCGGAGGGTTGGAGGGAGAAAGGCAGGTTGCCTATGGAGAGCCAGCGTTTGGCCCCGTTGATCGTCTCGGAGAAGAAGGGCGGCAGCACCAGCACCGCGACCAACAGCAGCCCGGCCACCACGATGCCCAGGACCGAGTACCTGCGCCAGCGCGTGTAGGGCACGCTCATGGTGATCAGCAGCGAGAGGGTGCCTATGCCCAGCATCATGGCGTGGCGAGTGACCAGGCGCGTGGGGTCGCCTTCCTCCACGCCGCTGGAGGAGAAGACCATGAGCACGCCGATCATGCACAGGATGCCTATTGCGGCCAGTATCCAGTAGTCGGGTCTTTCAAATCGTCGGGCACGAGACATATTGGTAGATTTGGAAATTGGAATTTCGAATTGCGAATTTGGAAGTATGCCTTCCAGGGAGTCCATCTTAGCTTAGTGGGGGGAGTGGGGGGTTGTTTTCCACAGGTGGTGGGTTTATGGGGAGGTTATGGGTATGGAATGGGGGTGGGGAGCATCCACGCTACGCCAATGGCTCAGGTTGGGCTAGCTGTAGTAGCTTGTCTTTGATATCCAGGGTAAGTGGCGCGAGGCTTAGCTGTGCGGCCAGCCACTCGGCGCGGTCTACGCGAGCCTGGGCGTTCAGGGCGTGGCCGGCATCGTACCGGGTCATCTGCTTGGGGTGGTTGGCTGCGGTGAAGTAGCGGGCGGCGTCCTCGGTTGTGATGTACTCGTCGTTGCGGGCGTACTGGAAGAAAAGAGAGGCGGGGGCGGACTGGCCGATGTAATGTATGGCATCGAGGGGCTGTATGGACCGGACTAAGGCGTCCCATTCTGCCTTGGGGGTGTTCTCCCGCGCCTGAGCCAATCGTGGGTGAGGGTGCGTGCGGTACATCTCGGACTGACTGACGGAGCCTGCCATGAGGACATAGGCGCAGATACGCTTCTCCACCGCGGCCACGATACCTCCCCTGGTTGCTCCCAGGCTGTGGCCCACGTAGCCAAGCCGTCCCGGGTCTACATCGGGTTGTGATACCAGGAGGTCGATGCCGCGCCTGATGTCAACAACTAGCTGGATATCTTCGTCTCTGAGGGCCTGGGGTGAATCGCGGTAGGACTGCCACTCTACGGGGCGCAAATAGGGAGCATCTATCAGCAGCGAGAGGAGGCCAAGCGGGGCCAAGGCTATCGCTTCTTCGAGGAATTCGTTGCGGTCGCCCTCGCCCCAGTGCGCGAACACAGCCCCGGCAAAGGGCGCGACGGCTTGGGGACGAACGATGTAAGCGGGCACTCTGCCGCCTAATGGGCTATCGTAGGTTACGTCTTGCAGGGTGCAGGTATCGTGTTCCTGGCTGGATACGATCTCAAGCGCAGGCGGAATCGACCCTTCGTAGTCGAACAGGGAAAGGTCTGCCATTGTCCGGTCACCTCTACTTAAGTAAGTGAGGCGACAACCGCTCGGAACTTGTCGCCGCGCCTCGCTGCTCCTGGCAACAGAGTGCGAGAGCCACCTGATTCCTTATTACGTTTGGAATGACAAGGCTACTGTTGGTCCTGTTGATGGTACTTACTTCCAAGATGCACCACTGAGCGTGGCGAAGAATCTCGCCATTCACTGGGATGTTTCTCCGTTATTACGACACACCATTGCTGTAGGAAAGGTGCTATTTTGGTGCTGAAGGACGAGATTCTTCACGGAGTTTACCCTGAGCATAGCCGCATGTTCGAAATGACAAGGTCTGACTCCATTGCGTATCTTCGATACTACTGTTTTGGAGCTAGGTTTGGAAATGCGGAAACGCACTATTAATTATGTCAAGGACGTGACGATGGCCCGGAACTGCCCGCCACGGTCGAACTCGTTGCGGAACATCCCGAAGGAGGCGGTGCCAGGCGAAAGCAACACGGCCCCACCTTCCGGCGCGGCTGACATGGCAGCCCTGACGGCTTCGGCAAAGTCGGAGTAGCGGCCCAGGATGTTCACCCCTACCTCGCGGAACTGGCCCTCCATAAGGTCGGTAGCCGTGCCTTCCAGCAGCACCACACCCACGGTCTCGGCGGTGACTACCGGGGCAAGCTCCGCGAAATCGAGGCCCTTGTCGGCGCCGCCTGCTATTAGTACAACCGGGCCGTCAATTGCGTTCAATGCGGCGATAGTAGAGGTCGGGGTGGTGGCGGTCGTGTCGTTGTAGAAGCGCACCCCGCGCACCGTCCGCAGTAGCTCCTGGCGGTCGGCTACGCCCTTGAAGGAGCGCAGACCTTCGCGGACGGCTTCGAGAGGCGCACCCGCCAGGATGGAGAGGGTGGCGGCGCAGGCGGCGTTGGCAAGGTGGTGAGCGCCCGGCACTTGCAAGTCGGAGGCTTCACCTACGTAGACGTACTCCCGGCCCTCGGCATACCAGTAGAACGTGCCGTCCTGCACATAAACGCCGGGCTTGCGTGTGGCCGCGCCAATGCCGAACCAGGCGACGTTAGCGGGGGCGCCGGTAGCCCAACCCGCCACTATGGAATCGGCAGCGTTGAGCACCACGTAATCGCCACGCTCCGGCGATTGGTAGAGGAAGATGTGCTTCTTGGCCGCGCCGTACTCGTCCATGCTCGTGTAGCGGTCCAGGTGATCGGGGGAGAGGTTGGTGACGGCGGCGAGGTGGGGCGAGATGCGAGGCTCCTCGAAGCCCTCCGTCTGGAAGCTAGATAGCTCAAGCACTACAGGTGTTTCAGGGGTGATGCGCTCAAGGGCCTCAAGGGCGGATACGCGGAGGTTGCCCGCAAGCACCGCATCCTGCCGCCAGTGCCGCAGCATCTCCCACGTCCAGGTGGCGGTGGACGACTTGCCCTTGGTGCCGGTGACGCCGATGATCGGGCCGGGGCACAGCCGCATGAAGATGTTGATCTCGGTCTCGACGGGCTTCCCAAGCTGCCGGGCCAGCGCCACCCACGGCGAGGTGAGGGGCACCGCCTGGTTGCGCACCACCACGTCGGCCCAGCGGAAATCTTCCTCCCGGTGCTCGCCCAGCGTGTACTCCACCGGGAAGCTCTCATGGCTGAGGGCCTCGATCGACTCCTGCATCTTGTCGGCGGTGCGCAGGTCGGTCACGCGCACGTTAGCCCCGTTGCGTCCCATGTAGCGGGCAACACCCAGCCCGCCCCCATGCACCCCGAGGCCCAGGACCAGCACGTTTTTGTTAGCGTAAGGAGTCATAGGAATTTCGAAATTGGAATTTCGAATTTCGAATTTGTTGGATATCTACTAAATTCGCAATTCGAAATTCCAATTTCCAAATCATACCAGCGCCAGCGCTACCCCCAGCATGCCTGCCAGCATACCTACCAGCCAGAAGCGCATCGTCACCTGAGGCTCGGACCAGCCTATCTGCTCGAAGTGGTGGTGGATGGGGGCGATGCGGAACAGGCGCTTCCCCTTGGTCAGTTTGAAATAGAGCACTTGGAGGATGTCGGAGATACCCTCCGCTACAAATACTATGCCAACAAGAGGCAATAGCAGCCATTGGTCGGTCAAGAGCGCGCATACAGCGAGGAGCGCCCCCAGGGTGAGGGAGCCGGTATCCCCCATGAAGACCTGGGCGGGGTGGGAGTTGAACCACAGGAACGCGAGCAGCGCCCCGACAGTTGCAAAACAGACCAGCACCACCGGCTCGACCCCTTGCAAGAACGCGATGATGCCAAACGAAACGAAGGCAATGGCGGTGGTGCCCGCGCAAAGCGTATCCAGGCCATCGGACAGGTTGACCGTGTTGGCCGTACCGACGATCGCTACTACGGCGAGGAAGAGATAGATTGGGGCAGGCACCGGAATACCCTCTGTGGTGGTTACAAAAGGCACGAACACGCTCTGGTGGTTTAGTGGGTAGTAGATTACCCAGGCGGCGATGAAGGCTATCACCAGCAGCCACGCCATCTTGAACCTGCCGGCCAATCCACCCCGGTCGCGTACGACCGTGCTCAACAAGTCATCGAACCCGCCCAGTATGCCGCACGACACGACGATAGCCAGCGGCAACAGCAGGGACAGGAACTTGGGTATGTCCATGAAGATGCCAATCACGATCACCAGCGGTATGAGGAAGATGATACCGCCCATGGTGGGGGTGCCGGTCTTGATCTGGTGGCTTGCCGGACCCTCAATCCGTATGCTCTTGCCTATGCGGCGGTCTCTGAGCCAATTGATAACCGGCCTGCCTATCATCAAGCCTATCACGAAGGCTACAACACCAAGCGTCAAGCCTCTAACCATAACTTCCTTGGCGAGACGCAGCGTGAACTTACCCTCTTCTGTAGAGTCAGTAGCGGGCGTGCCCGCGGGTGTGGGTGTGCCCGCAGGTGTGGGTGTGTCTGTGGGGGTTTGGGCCAGCACGTCGGCAAAGAACGAGAATGCCTGGGACAATCCGCCCGCTAAGAGGTCAGCGACGGTCACACCCAGCGAAATGCAATATGCAAGAAAGTTAAGCAGCATTATTCATCAGCTTTCAAGGCGTCAACAATTTGTTCCATCTTCAGGCCGCGCGAGCCTTTCACCAGCACGTAGTCGCCCGGCTTGAGCACCCGCTTGAGGTAAACGGCCACCTGCTCGTTGTCGGCGGCGAAGAAGACTCGGTCCTGGGCCATGCCGGAGCGTAGCGCCTCCTCCCCTATGAGCCGCCCCAGGCTTCCGATCACGACCAGGCGGTTGGCTACAGACGCGGCCCGGCGTGCCACTTTGAGGTGCCCCTCTCGCTCGTAGCTGCCAAGCTCCAGCATGTCGCCTAGCACGGCCACGCGCTGCCCCGGCATCTCCTCCAGCAGGTTGAGCGCGGCGAGGGTGGAGTCGGGGGAGGCGTTGTAGCTGTCGTCAATGAGGGTCGAGCCGTTGTAACCCGGCACCACCAGCAGGCGCACCTGGGCGTCCAGCCGTTGCAACGCCTTAATTATCGAGTCCCAGTCCATGCCCGCCGCGTGAGCCGCGCCCGCAGCCGCCAGGGCGGTGTGGACGCTGTGCCTGCCCAGCAGGGGTAACCGGATGCGCCAGCGGTCGCCAGTAGCCTCGACGTGCATGGTAAAGTGGACGCCCTGTAAGCCTTGACCCTCAATGTCGGTGGCGTAGAGGTCCCACTGGGGATCGAGGCCGTAAAGGAGCACCCGCGCCCGCGTGACTTCGCTCATGGGCCGCACAAGGGGATCGTCGCCGTTGAGAACGGCAGTGCCACCAGGCGGTAGGGCGCGCACAAGCTCGCTCTTGTTGAGGGCGATGTTCTCGATAGTGCCCATGCGCTCCAGGTGCACCGGGCCTACTACCGTGACCACGGCGATGTCGGGCCTGGCGATCTCGCAGAGCAAGGTCAGCTCTCCCAGTTGGTAACCCGCGCCCATTTCCAGCACGGCTTTTTTGTGTTGGGGGGCGAGTTGTAGCACCGTGAGGGGGCAGCCTATCTCGTTGTTCAGGTTGCCCGCCGACTTGAGCGTGTTGTAGCGCGTGGAGAGCACCGCGGCTATTACTTCCTTGGTGGACGTCTTGCCCACGCTGCCGGTGACTGCGACCACCTGCACGTCGAAGCGGGTGCGCCACCAGGCGGCGAAGCTCTGCATAGCGGCGAGTGGGTCGGGCACGCGTATCAGGGCCAGACCGGGCGGAAGGGTGGCGGGCGCGGTCCAGTCTTCGCGCACCAGCGCCCCACGCGCGCCATGCCCAGCGGCGTCTACCACGAACTCATGCCCATCCACGTGCTCGCCCTGGAGGGCCACGAAGAGGGCACCTGAGAGCGCCGCCCGCGAGTCGATTGCCACGCCGTTGAAGCCCAGGCCGGTCATGGCGAGAGCCGCGGTCGCTTCATCGAGGCGGCCCTGCGTGCCTTCTAAGACGTCGTTGAGGGTGAACATAGTGCTGTGAGTGCTACCTGCTTGCCACGGCTAGATTGGGCCTTATCATCGGCCAAATAGAAGGATACAGGATATTGGGCAAAGGGGCAATCCGGGCAACTCCCTTTCGCCACGGCTGTGTCAAACTAGAGTTGTACCACTCGCGGCGACCCTAGTTCCCCCTGTCATCCTGAACGCAGTGAAGGATCTCAGATGTTACTGCCACTGCTAAGCTGGATCTTCAGCACCATGATCCAGTATGTTCAACAGCATCCCTAGTCACCTTCTTGAGATCCTTCACTGCGTTCAGGATGACAGGGGGAACTAGGGTGCTTGTGTCCTGCTTTGACACAGCCGTGCCTGGTCCTGTTCCGCTAAGGCTGAGGCGTGGGCGGGTCAACCGGCTCGGTGGGCTGCACTTTCATGTAGAGGAGCAGTTCCTTTGCGATCTTGCCCCAGGCGGGGGAGGCGGTGTTCTCGCCCCAGGGGCTGGTGCGTGGGTTCTTCAGGGCGATGTAGAGGGTGAACTTCGGCTCGTGGGAGGGCGCGAAACCGATGGCCGAGGCGAGGGTCTGGTCGTCGCAGTAGCCACCGCAACCCGCTATTTCCGCCGTCCCGGTCTTGACCGAGACGCGATAGCCGGGCACCCGCGCCAGCCGCGCCACCAGCTTGTTCTCGACGCCCCAGGCCATCATGTCGGCTATCTGGCGTCCCGTACTGGGCTTGATTACGCCCGCCTGTAGGACCTGTGGCTCATTCCGGTCTACTGTCTGGCCGCCGGTGCGTATCTCCTGCATGACGTAGGGCTTGTACAGTGTGCCCCCGTTTGCTACTGCTGAGACGGCGTTGATAAGCTGTATGGGGGTGACTGAGACGCCCTGCCCGAACGAGTTGGTGTACAGGTTGACGGGGCTGTAGTATTCCTCGCCGGGCAACCAGAGCGTGCCTCCAACCTCACCTGCCAGGTCTATGCCGGTGGGCCGCCCGAGGCGGAAGGCCTGCATGTAGTCGTAGAAGCGTTGCTCGCCCAGATTTTCGGCGGCGAACATGGAGGCGACGTTGGCCGAGCGGCCAAGCCCCACCGTCATGGACCCGATGCCCCACGACTTGTTCTCGGCGTTGCAGAGGGGCCAGCCGTACCTGTACCAGCAGGCTTCGATGTTCACGGTGGTGGTGGAGAGCACCGCCCCGGCGTCTATGGCCGAGGCGTAGGTGAGCACCTTCATCGTGGAACCGGCTTCCACGACGTTGCTCACGCTTACGTTCTTGAACTTCTCGTAGTTGCTTTCGCTATGAAAGGTATTCGGGTCGAAGGAGGGGTAGTTAGCCATGCCCAGGATGGCCCCGGTGTTGGGGTCCTGCACGATCACGTAGCCGCTTTCGGCCTTGTATTCGTCCACCGCCTGCCTCAGCCCGCGCTCCAGTATGTACTGCACCGCGCTGTCTATCGTGAGCACGAGATCGCTGCCGTCTTTGGCGAGCTGCATTTGCGGCTTCTCGAGCACCAGCGGGCGGCCCTGGTTGTCGTGCTCGGCTATTATCCAGCCCGCCTCTCCCGCCAGCTCCCCGTTGTAGTACTCCTCGACACCATAGTGCCCAATGTTGGCGTAGTCCGTGTAACCCAACAGCGAGGAGGCAAGGGTGCCGCCGGGGTACTGGCGCAGGGGCACCTTGCGCAGACTGATGGTGAAGGCGAAGAGGTCTTCCTCCTCCTCTATCAGCTTGCGTATCTTCTCGACCGTGATGTCATCCACCTTGGTGGCGACACGGACGGAGATGGTGCCTGTGGGGACTTCCTTCAGCTTGGTGTACAGCGCGCCGGGGTCCTGACCCAGGATGGGAGCCAGGGCTTGAGCGACGGCCCTCTTGCTCTCGTCGTCCTTGTGCCTGGAGATGTCCACGTCTACGTCGTGCGCGGTAATATTGCCCGCAAGGAGTTGCCCCCGGCTGTCGTAGATGAGGCCCCGGAGCGGGGGGATTTCGTCGGGCCACGTGATGAGGTTCTCGGCCTTGAGGGAGAGGAATTCGTGCTGGAGGACCTGCACGCTGAACACCCGGTAGGTGTTGTACAGGCCGAATGCCGAGAAGAACAGGAGCACCCACACCACGCGCCGGGTGCTGATCCTGTTGGGTCGCGCGGCGTGCGCTCGCTGGTTTAGAGTTGTGGTAGTGGTTGCCATAGTCGCTGTGCTTTCTGAAACGGATTCTGAAACGGGGTTCTGAAACGTGAAACGTGAAACGTGATGCGGCTTGCTAAAGTTAGTTCGTGGTTATCGATTGCTCTGTCCTACAGGACCCCATTCCCCCTGTCATCCTGAGCGTAGCGAAGGATCTCAGATGCCGGCTATGGCGAGGTAGCGGACCTTCAGCAGCATTGTCTCTGTACTCAGCATCATCCCTACTCACCTTCTTGAGATCCTTCGCTACGCTCAGGATGACAGGGAGGTGTTTGGCCCGACAATAGCACTATGGTTATATTCACGTACCCAATATCACAAGACGCATCACGTTTCACGTTTCTCGTTTCACGTTTCTCGTTTCACGTTTTACGGGTCCTCCGTGGTGTTTGTTTGTACCTCCCCTGCCGGTTGCGAAGTCATAGGGGCCAGGGGGCCGGGTGGGATCATGATGTAGGTGTAACGGTCTTCGAGTGGGACCATGTGCAGGTTGTTGCGGGCCACCTCTTCTATGCGGGAGAGGGACTGGGCGCGGCCAATCTCCACCTGTAGCTCCTGCTGCTCTCGTATGAGGTCGCTGTGCTCGGCTTGCAGCGCCTGTAGCTCGTAGTTGGCGTTGGAGACGGCGGTGACCTGCCTCAGGTAGATGACGCACACCACCGCCACAATCGCCACCACCACCAGCAGCGTGAGGGCCGGGTGGAAGTCGAAGTAGCGCAGGAAATTGCGCCGCACCCCCGATACCGACTGCTCGGCAAAGGAGATGGCGTTGCGCGTGACCGCGCGAGGCACCACCTTCAACACAGGCCCGCTTCTGCGCCTGTTAAGTGGTGCGGCTTGCGACAGGTTTTTGCGGCGTGCGCTCATCGTGGCTGAAACGTGAAACGTGAAACGTGATGCGGCTGGTGATATTGGGTCCTGTATAAGCCGCGATGGTGCTAGTTGTACCATCACGTTTCACGTTTCAGAATCGATCCTTTCCGCTATGCGTAGTTTGGCGCTGCGGCTGCGCGGGTTGCGACGGGCTTCTTCTGGGGTGGCTTCCAGTGGTTTCGAGTTTACAGCTTTCAGGGTGGGTTTGCGGCCACATACACATTGTGGATATTCGGGAGGGCAAATGCAGCCTTTTTGCTCCTGGCGGATGAAGAGCTTGACTATGCGGTCTTCGAGCGAGTGGAAGGAGATGACCGCGAGGCGGCCGCCTGGCTTGAGCACACGTACGGCGGCAGCCAGCCCGCTCTCCAGCACCTCAAGCTCGCGGTTCACGGCTATACGTAGCGCCTGGAAGGTCTTGGTCGCCGGGTGGATGGGGTTGCGGGAGCGGCCCTGCACCTTGCCGCCGAGCGCGCCGTAGACGATGTTTTCTAGCTGCGAAGTGGTCTCTATGCTCTGCCGGGCGCGGGCCTCCACAATGCGGCGTGCGACACGGCGGGAGGCAGGCTCTTCGCCGTATTTATAGATGAGGTCGGCTAGCTCAGTCTCATGCAGGGTGTTCACCAGGTCGGCGGCGCTCTCGGGCAGGCTGGGGTCGAGGCGCATGTCGAGCGGCCCTTCGGTGCGGAAGGAGAAGCCGCGCTCCGGCCTGTCAAGCTGCATGGAGGAGACGCCGAGGTCCAGCAGCACGCCGTCGGCCCCTGTGAAGCTCTCTGCCTCAGCCACCTCGTCCAGCCGCTCGAAGTTGGAGCGCACGAGCCGCGCCCGCCCTGCCTCTATATATGTGCCGAGCCGGGTCGAAGCGATTTCCAACGCGGTGGGGTCAACGTCCAGCCCCAGCAGCCGCGAACCTTCCGCCCGCGCCAGTATCGCCGCCGAGTGCCCGCCCGCGCCCACAGTGCCGTCGATGTACGCCCCACCCGCACGCAAATTCAGCCCCTGCAACACTTCCTCCAACAACACAGGAACGTGAGGGGCATCACCGGGCGAAGATTGCGGCTGGGGGGCTAAATCGTCCAAGCTAAACTCAAATCCAGAATCCAAAACCTAAAATCCAAAATCATCAGAACTGGCCCGAAAGGTGCGAGGCTATCACGTCCACGTTGCGCTCGATGGTCTCATCCAGCGTGTTCCAGGAGTGGAGGTCCCAGATTTCGATGTAGTTGCCCAGGCCGATTACGGCCACGTTACCGTCGATGCTGGCGTACTTGCGAAGGTGGTCGGGGATGATGATGCGGCCCTGCTTGTCCAACTCCACAGGCTCGGCGGCGGAGAAGATGGCGCGGCGCAGGTTGCGGGCGTCGGCGTCGCCGGTGGAGAGGGCGTTGAGCTTTTCGGCCAGCGGCTGCCAGGCTTCCTCGGTGAAGAGGTAGAGGCACCGGTCGTTGCCGCGCGTGATAATAAGCTCGCCGGACAGCTTGTCACGGAAGCGCGCGGGGACGGCAACGCGGCCCTTAATATCGACGGAGTGCTCAAATCGGCCTAGGAACATCAGCTACCTAAAGGTCATTTATGGGGCCAAATCGAGGCTGGAAAACTCCACCAAATACCCACTCTTTTCCACAGTTATCCACATCCTTCCCCACTTTTCCCCACTTTTCGCCACTTTTTCCACACTTTCCCACATTTTACAGTGGATTGCCCGGTTTGCAAGGATATGCACAGTGCGAATATCGCAGCCCCTTTTGGAGACGGAAACGCAAAGACGCAAAGGACGCAAAGAACGCGCAAAGAGGATGAAGGTTTAGTGGATACAGAAGGGACCAGAGTACTCGATTTCGTACTCTGGTCCTCTTGCTTAGAACACCTTACATAATCTCTGCGCGTTCTTTGCGTCCTTTGCGTCTTTGCGTTTCCGTCTTTTATTTGGTAAGGCGGGCGCGTTCGGTGGCCTGGGCGTGGGCGAGGGATTCGGCGGTGTCGTCCAGGGGGGTGAGTTGTACGGGGCCATGTCGGCGGACGAGAGCCTGGGTGAGGAGGTAGTCGGCAAGGCGGGGGTTCTTGGGGAGGAGGGAGCCGTGCAGGTAGCAGCCGTAGGCGGTCTTGTACTGCGCGCCTTCCGTGCCGTCCTTGCCGTTGTTGCCGCCGCCGATTAGCGACTTGCCGAGGGGTTTGACTTTGGGGCCGAGGAAGGTGCAGCCGGAATGGTTCTCGAAGGCCACGATGAGGCCCACGCCTGGTATGTCGCTCTCGATTAGGACGTTGCCGATGTAACGGTTGTTGCTTGCATCGGTGTGCACGTCCAGCAGGCCGATGCCGGGGAGGTCGTCGGCGTCGAAGGGGCGGTAGTAATGTCCCAGTAGCTGGTAGCCGCCGCACACGCTGAGGATTACGGCCCCGCGCTCCACAGCCTCTTTCAGGGCATCGCCTTTCTGCCCCTGGAGGTCACGCGAGACGGCGATTTGCTGCTTGTCCTGGCCGCCGCCGAAGAAGTAGAAGTCGTAGTAGTCGGGGTCTATGCGGTCGCCTATGCTGACCCTGTCCACGGTCACATCGATGTCCCGCCACTGCGCACGGCGGCTCAAGGCGAGGATGTTGCCCCGGTCGCCGTAGATGTTCATTAGCTCGGGGTATAGGAAGGCAATTCGCAGGTCCATAGGTCTTATTGCTCCCAGAACTGGTTTTGCACCCAGCCCTTTTCATAAAGCAGCTTGCGGAAGGCCAGCATGGCGGTATACGTGGGCAGCACGTACAGCGTCTCTCCGGCGGGCAGGGCGTGGGCGGCTTCTTCCAGCGCGCCGGGTATGTCCACGTTGAGACGGATGACGGCGGGGTCCACTCCAGCGTACTTCAAGCGCACGGCCATGTCGCCAGCGCGGATACCCGACACCTGTACGCGGGCTACCATGTCGGAGTTTGACGACAGTATCTCGAAATCGACGTCCCACAGCCAGGACACGTCGCGGCCGTCGGCAAAGAGGTCGTTGATGACGATCATCAGGTGCTTGGGCGCGGCGGGATTGAGTCCCTCGCGTTCCTCGAGGGGGAAAAGCATGCGCAGCACTTCGTTGAATCCCACGGGGTTCTTGACCAGCGCCATGAGGAGCGAATTGTCGTTGCTGTTGGGTATGGGCACTCGCTCGATGCGCCCGAAGGCAGCCGTGAAGCGGTTCAGCCCTTCCTTTATGTATTGCGGGGCCACGCCGAACGCGAGGGCAGCAGAGACGGCGGCCAGGCCGTTGTACGCGTTGTATAGGCCGGGCACGCGCAGGGTGACTTGCATGGCGCCGGGCGGGGTTTCAAGGTGTAGCTCGCTGCTCTCGGTGCCGTTGAGATTCACCTGCCGGGCGACCACATCCAGCTTTGGCCGCTCAAGACCGCAGTCGGGGCAGCGCCAGTGTCCCAGGTGCCCCAGCAGGATGAGGCTGTATTCCAGGCGGCTGTTGCAGCGCGGGCATGAGATGGAGTCGGCGGCGTGGGGCAGCGCGTCGAGGGCGTAACGCGGGTCGTCTATGCCGAAGGTGAAGATTTTCGCACGCAGGTCTGGGGCGAGCGTGAGGGCGGCGATGGCGGGGTCGTCGGCGTTGAGCACCACGGTGGAGCGGGGCCGCATGGCGGGTAGAGCATCGCGCCACTTGCGGTAGACGGTGTCTATCTCGCCGTAGCGGTCGAGTTGGTCGCGGAAGAGGTTGTTGAAGAGGGCTACCCTGGGGCGAATAGCGGGCAGCACGCCGGGCAGGGCCGCCTCGTCTACCTCGAACAGGCCCGCACGCAGCCTACCCGGCAGGCCACCTCCGGGGGTAGCGGCATCCACCATCGTGGACACCAGGCCGCGCTCCAGGTTGGAGCCGGAACGGTTGTGCAGGGGGTCAAGCCCGGCGGCCTCCAGTATCGAGCCGAGCATGCGCGACGTGGTGGTCTTGCCGTTGGTGCCGGTGACCATGATGGAGCCTTCGGGCAGTTGCGAGGTGAGGGCGCGCAATACGCTGGGATAAATGGTGTGCGCCACCAGGCCCGGCAGCGCGGTACCACCGCCCCTGCCCATCAGCCGGGTCGCCAGCGCCGAAGCCTTCCCAGCCGCCACCGCCGCCACCAGCGCCGGATTACGCATTTTTCCTCCATTTGGAAATTGGAATTTCGAATTGCGAATTTGTTAGATACCTACTAAATTCGCAATTCGAAATTCCAATTTCCAAATTATCTATCAACATTATCGAGGTTGTGGTCGAATTCCTGGAACTTGAGGTCGCCGCTGGGGTAGAGCATGCGGCCGCAGGTGGGGCAGTGGGCGAAATCGGTTTCGGAGCGGGCGGCGCGCACCAGGGTTACGGGCACTCGGCCTCCACAGCTGCGGCAGGTGCCGTCGCGCACCTCGGTCACGGCGCTACCGCCCTTGGCACGGCGCAGGCGCTCGTAGGTCTGGAGGTCGGCCCAGGGGACTTCGTTGACGAAGCGCTGGCGTTTTACCTGGAGCACCTTCGCCTGTTGCAGGAGCTTGTCCTTTTCCTCGGTCAGCCCGGCCTTGTACTGTTGGCTCTCCTGCTCGACGGCTTCCAGGGCTGCTTGCTGCTCCCGGCTCACCTCTTCCAGGCGTTCAACCGACAGCATGAGGTCTATCATCTCGTCTTCTAGTTGCTTGAGCCGCACCTTGAGGTGCCCTACCTCTTCCTGGACCTGGCCGAGTTCCTTGGGGTTCTTGATCGAGCCGTCGTACAGGCGCTTGTCCTGGACCTTGATGCGGTTGGCGGTGTCCTCCACGGCGTGGGAAGCCTTGCGCAGCCGGTCTTGCTCCTGTGCCAGGTTGCGCGCGGCCTCCTCGGCTACGGCACGGGCGGCGAGCAATTCGGGGCTGTCCGCCATGCCCTCGTCTATCTGCCGCATGCGTGTTACGCGACTCTGTAGGGCGCTGTCTACCTGCTGCAATTCGTATAGAGGGGTTACGCGACTCAAAAACGGCTCCTTGTAGGAAGAGAACGCATGCTCCCCGATAGGATAACACAGCCCCATGCAGCGGGCAAGCGTGCTGTGTGGCACATAAGAGATAGGCGCTGAAACTTTGATTACTTATAATAGACCTGGCTAGAACAGTGGCATTGCTGCATGAGGCTCTGTTGGTAGTAGCGCAAAGGAGAACACGCCATGTCGGACGTAAAGTGGACGCTGCTGGACTCGACGCAGAAAGGGGCACAGGCGGAGGCAAACCCAATCACCACGCCGACTGGAGCGGAGGTAATAGCTAAGGGTAGCTATCTCTCAGCGTCAGCTACTCAACTGGACGGCGCGGGCTTTATATTCCTGGCATACATCCGGGACGACGGGTGGGACGCAATTCCACAGATATTGAAGCGCACGCCCGGAGGCAGCACCGTGGCTACCTGGCAGATAGACCTGCCTCTGCTTAACCTGACGACGATGCAGGTTGATCCCAGCGGCATCGGTAGCAAGGCGGATAGTGTGTCTATCGTGTTGGACGGAGCAACCGGCAACCTGTGGATATATGTTACCAGCCATACCAAGCCTTCGCCAGCGCCCAATATCGTTATAGCCTGGTGGGAAGGCGTGCTGACCGCCGTTGGAGCGCCGGTACAGCAAGGCGGCTACGTGCCCGGCCCGGAGCCTTGTGGCCCTCAGAACTTACCGTACTTCAGACCGAATGCCCCCCTGACCAGGGGCGAGTGCGCGGAGATAGTGGTCCGCTCGACGTGGCCCGGTAAGACGTACACAGGCCCTCAGAAGTTCCAGGACGTGGCCCCCGGCGCACCATTCTTCCAGGAGACGGGGATCCTGTCGGAAGAAGGTGTAGTGGGGGGTTATCAGTGCGAGCCATAGCAGGCAGGTATGCAGGTGGGTATCGAACAATAAGGTAGTTGTCTACCAAACAGAATCAGGGCTGATGCAAAGTTCACCTCCTGCTGATTTCTACACAGGGACCTTGCATCAGCACCGCATGGGCTGCCGGGTGTGACGATGTTGCAAGGACGATACGCGATTACGTATAATGCCTTACCCATTCTCGCCCTCGGCTGCCCGGTACCGCCCCGCGACATTCGCCCCGGTGTCGTCCTCACTGTGTTGTCCTCCCGGTGTCGCATCTCAACCATCTACATCCCAGCATTTTACAGGGCGATGTAATCCCACCTAATGACGAATCACCAACGTGATTACCTGCACGGGGTAGACCTGTGAGCCTGCCGGCGGAACGACAGGCCGGCAAGACAGGCTCGGTACTGTCGCGCCTCCCACAGATTAGCTACAAGCGGCAACTGGCGATCATGCTAGCCCCCTACGTGCTGGGGCTGCTCGGCCTCGTGCTGCTGCCTGCCCTGCTCTCGATACCGTTCGCCTTCACCGACTACAACGCGTTGCGCGCCCCGGAGTGGATTGGCCTGCGTAACTTCAGCGAGATGCTGGGCGACTGGCTCTTCTGGAACGGGCTGGGCGCATCGATGTTCTACATCGTGCTGGCGATACCGCTGCGCGTGCTGGGGGCCGTGTTCCTGGCCTTCCTTCTGCACAAGCCCACTGTAAGCAACAAGATCAACAGGGTCATTGCGTACCTACCGACCCTCATCCCAGACGTAGCCTACGCGCTGTTGTGGCTCTATATCTTCAACCCGCTGTACGGCCCGCTTAACTGGATACTGCGCCTGCTGGGGGCCGAGCCGGAGTCGTGGCTGCTGGAACCGTGGCCCGCCAAGTTCGCCATCGTGATAATGATGCTGTGGCCCATCGGTGAGGGCTTCGTGCTGATGCTGGCGGCCTTCCACCAGGTGCCGCACGAATTGAACGAGGCCGGGCAGGTTGACGGGGCGTCGGGGAGGCAACGCTTCCTGCACATCACACTGCCGCTGCTCGCGCCCGCCATCCTGCTGCTCCTGTTCCGCGACACCGTGCTCAGCTTCCAAGCGAACTTCGTGCCGGGTCTTATCACCACGCTCGGAGGACCGTACCACGCCACGCGCTTCCTGCCGATCTACATCTGGCAGAACGCCGCCGAGTACCAGCGATTCGGCTATGCCGCCGCCATGACGTGGGTGATGTACGGCATCACGGCCTCCATAATCGCGCTGCAATTCGTGGTCATTCGCCGCTGGAGGAGCCTGTTCTATGATTAGGGAATGGGACAGCGAGCGCTATCTAGAGCCGCAGACCGACCAGGATATCTCCGAGGGGTTGAACAGGCTTGAGCGGGACGCGGGCCGCGTGGGGCACGTGGTGTTCAGCTTGCTGGTGGCGGTGCTCTTTCTTCTGCCGCTGATATGGATGTTGGGTGCTTCGGTGCGGAAGGTGGGGTTGCCGCCGCCTAACCAGCTTGAGTGGATCCCCAACCCGATAGAGCTATCGAATTACGCGCGCATATTCGAGCTGCTGCCCCTCGGTAGCTATACCCTCAACTCGCTCAAGGTGGTGCTGGTGGCGGTGCCGCTGACGATTATAACGGCAAGCTGGGCGGGGTTCGCGATGTCGCAGATAGCGCCGCGCCCGCGCACCTGGCTAATCGTGGCCTCATTGGTCGCGCTGATGGTGCCTGTGACGGCGCTGTGGCTTACCCGCTTTCTCATCTACAAGTGGATAGGTGTGCTTGACAGCCTGTGGGCGCTGATACTGCCGTCGTTCATGGGCACAAGTCCGCTGTTCGTGCTCCTTTTCTACTGGACATTCAGCCGCATACCGGGCGAGCTATACGAGTCGGCCCGGCTGGACGGGGCGGGGGCGTTGCGCATCTGGGGGCAGATAGCCATGCCCCTCTCCCGCGCCTCCATCGTGGCGGTGGGCGTGCTCGCCTTCGTTTTCTTCTGGAGCAACTTCATCGACCCGGTGCTCTACCTCAACCAGCAGCAGAACTACACCCTACCGATGGGCTTGCAGTCGCTCCAGCAGATGCAGCCCACCAACTTCCCATTGCTTATCGCGGGTGCCGTGGTAATAACAGTGCCCGTGATAATTATGTTCATGTTCGCGCAACGATTCTTCCTGCAAGAGACGCGGGGGGCGGGGTGGTTGGGACGCTAGGCAGGGGCTTCAGTCGAGTCAGCATCTAGTTTAGGTTAGTTAATACTTGACACAAAGCAATGCTTGTGGTACTATACTCCTTAAGTAGATATATTTTGGAATCCGCGGGTTAGAAGGTGACATATACCTATATGGTATCGCCTTATAGACCTGCGGTTCCGTCATAGCTCTCTAATGTCCGCTCTGGCTCATGCTGCCTGGGAGAGGTCTTGGATGAGGCTACAGGAGGAGATAAGCAATGGCTGAACGAAAATTCGATCCGAATCAGTTGACCTTTGAAGAAGGCTTGGACCGTATTCAACGTGCAAGCGAGCAAACAGGCATCAAGCTAGAGCGGCGGATACTTACCTCTAGAGAACCTGAAGTCGAAAAGCTAAGCCATACCCTGGCAGTGAATAATATTCCGGAAGGCTTTCACAAGTGGCAGCTCCCGGTCTATCTTGATTCGCCATCTCAGCTGTTTATCTCCGTAGCAGAACCGTACGCGAAAGTAGCACGTCACTCACATCGTGACGGAGATGGTATACGCTTCATCGTCGCTGGGTCCATAATGTACGAGGGCCAAGAGCTGACGGCTGGAGATTGGATGTTCATTCCTGCCGGGCACGAATATGAATTTACCGTAGGACGTTTCGGTGCATCTATGTGTTATTGTTACTGCTGCTCCTGCGCCGGCTTTCAACTAGGATTCGATGACGTGGTGAATCCACCACCATTCATCCCTGCCTAAGTACGTCGCCTACTATGTCTGTCCGTACATGAGACATGAGACATGAGACATGAGTCATCCCAAGGTTTGAAGTAAAGCAGAGGGGTGATGATCAGACTAAAGGCGAGAGATAGCAGAACGAAGACGGTAAAATAGAGCTTGGGTGTCCTCGCTACACAACTTCGACTGCCAGCCTGGGGGTTGGCAGTCGAAGTTGTTAATTATGAGTTCGCGCCTGCGCCTTCCGAGAACCAGTCGCGCTGTGTAGCGTATCTTAACTCGTTTACCCCAGATGGAAACTGCTTCACCTCAACTCCTCTGAAAGTACTATTCTCACCAGTCGTGGTAGCCCGTGGGGCAAGATTGCGCTGAACCAGGCTCCTTGGATCCCCACTTGAAGCGGAACTACTGGCTTTGTATCAATCCTCATAATGTAATCAGTATTCCTCTTGACAGTCCATCCGCCCCTTGCTATACTCCGAAAAGCTGCCAGAACGATTGCGAAGCCCGCGTCCAAGCCTCTTCCCAGTTCTCCTGTGGTGCCCTACCACGCTAAATTTTCTCACCCGCATCTGTGGGACTGTTGAATGGTGCGAAAACTCCACACAGTTGCATTATTCCAAGCGTTGCGAGTGCTGCTGTCATGCACTGTATTTGTCATGTACAGCGCCATGATTCGCATCTACCAGGACCCCGAAGCACCCCACGATATGCACCCCGGCATCGAGTCGTGCAGGCACATAAAGGACCTCGCCAACCATAAGTATGACGGCGAATACCTGATCCGAAGCGACATGGTCGCGCAACTCGCTTTGATGTGGTCGCAGTCTGATTGCTCGCGGTATGAGGGGTTGTTGAGTAACTCACAGGAGAAAGCCGCAGCCCAGGCCACAGAAGTCGATAGCAATGAGCATGCTGCGCGCAACACAGGGCCGGGGGATGGCCAGGACGAACGGAAAGGTCCGGTGCTTGACTCGGCAAACCCCCTTGAGGGCTTCTCATGGGCTGCCGCGCACAATCTCGCCTTAGTGGGTGACTTCCCCAGCGTTGCTGTGAGCACCATAACCTCGTCGGACGCTCACAGCGAGCCTGTATTTTCCTCACGCACCGATGATGTAACGAGTCCGCCTCCGCGCGTCTTCGGCTAGCCCCCCTCTCCTCACCAGCTTCACCAACGATCGGCTAACGTGTGCCACAACGCTAGTTGCGTTGCATGCCCGGTTGCTGCGTGGGAGCACACAGCACTCATCTTACGATTAGATCTATGACAAACAACCCGGAGTCAGGAGGCAGTCTGCCAGCGGAAAGCGGCACGCCCCTCTGCCCGGCGATGCTCCTCTCACGATGAAAGGAAAACCTCAAATGCGCGAAATTCAACCAAAGTGGAGGTTGATGGCCCTGGCAGCCATAGTGTCGTCCATGTTACTGGCAAGTTGCGACGCGGGCACGACGACCACACCCACGCAGATACAATCTACGGCGACAACCCAGGTGACGGAGCCTGTGGCAACAACCCAGCAGACCGGGCAGGCCACAGCCACCACTACTGAGAGCGGAAGTTCAAACGCCGGGCAACTGAGCGGTACAATCCGGTTCCAGATATTTGGCGATCCTGCCGAGGCTGCGGCATATCAATCGGTGGTGGATGGGTTCAAGGAGGTACAGCCGAATGTGACGGTGCAGTTCGAGGCGGTCCCCAACCAGGGCGACCATATGACCAAGCTTTCTACTTCCTTCGCGTCGGGCAACCCGCCGGACGTGTGGACGCTGAACTACCGGCGCTACGGCCAGTTCGCGGCGGAAGGCGTAATCGAGCCTGCCGGGCCGCTGCTGGCGGAGAGCGAGGTCCTCAGCGAGGACATGTACTACGAGGAGGCTATGAACGCCTTCCGCTACCAGGGCGAGTTGATGTGCATACCGCAGAACGTATCGAACCTCGTCGTCTACTACAACAAGGATATGTTCACCAAAGCGGGTATGCCTTTCCCGGCGAACGACTGGACGTGGGCCGACTTCGTCAACACAGCACAGAGGCTAACGAGCACGGACGCCGCCGGGCAGAAGGTCCACGGCGTCGGCATCGAACCGCAGCTTATAAGGGTCGCGCCCTTCATATGGTCCAACGGCGGCGATATCGTAGATAACCACGAAAAGCCTACCCGCCTGACGCTACAGGAGCCGCTCGCCCGCGAAGCCATACAGGCCTTCATGGATCTGCAACTCCAGTTCAAGGTCGTGCCCAACGAAGCCGAGGAGAAGGCAGAGGATATCGAGTCGCGCTTCATCAACGGCAGGCTTGGGATGATCTTCTCCAGCCGGGTGTCAACGCCCACCTTCCGCGAGAGCATCACTACCTTCGACTGGGATGTGGCCCCCCTGCCGCGCCTCAAGGAAAAGGCTTCGATCCTGCACAGCGACGCCTACTGCATCTCCAAGGCTTCTCCGAATAAGGACCTGGCCTGGGCCTTCGTGGAGTACGCGCAGAGCGAAGCCGGGCAGACCAGGGCCACCAAACTCGGGCGCACGGTGCCTTCGCTCAAGTCGATAGCAAGTTCTCCGGCCTTCCTGGACCCCAGTAAGAAGCCCGCCAGCAACCAGGTCTTCCTCGACGCGATACCTACCATGCGCCTGGTGCCGATCATCTCCACCTGGCCGAAGATCGAAAACACGGTGAACGAGGAGCTTGAGCGTGCGTTCTACGCCATCGTACCGCTGGATACCGCCCTGCAAGCGGCCACCGACCAGACCAACCAGCTATTCGCAGACGCGGACAAATAGCCGAAGGTCTAAACGCATCACGCGGAGACGCCAAGAACGCGCCAAGGTAGATAAGGTTTGGATAGTACGAAAAGGAGCAGAGTACAACATCATGTACTCTGCTCCTTTTGCTTGAGCTACAGTCGCTAATCTTGGCGCGTTCTTGGCGTCTCCGCGTGATGCGTTTAGACCTTCCGGCCACGTGTGAGATGTGCATTTTGCTTATTGACAGACGTGCCTAGCTGTGATAGAATTAGAACAGAAGTTCTAAATCCATACATGAGTTGCTGAAGTTTGAGTTTGTGGAGGTGTAGCATGTTTCTGGGTTGGTTTGACGACACTCCGAAGAAGAACACGGCTGAGAAGCTGGAAGAGGCGGTAGAGCGTTACCTGGCGAAGTTCGGTGAGAAGCCCGACCTGTGCCTGGTGAACCAGAAGGACGCGACCACGTACAAGGGACTGGACGTGCGGGTGGTCGAGTACGTCAGGCCAAACCACTTCTGGGTGGGCAAGGCTTCGGCGCTGCTGGGTGGCATGGGGAGCATAGTGCAGGCCGCGTAAGGCGTGGGTGAAGTGCGGAGGGGGTAGGCATCAGTTGCCTACCCCTTCTTTAATGTATGTGCTATGTTAGATGCCTACATGGCGCTGGAAGTAGCCGTGCCCTACTCCGCTACGGTGCCCTGCCAGCCCTCTATCACGATCCGGCCGCCTTCCAACCGCGCTAGCTCCGGCGGCTGTGGAGAGTCGGGGTAGCGGGTGGCGTGGCCGGGGAAGCGGCTGACCACACCGGCTATGCTCAGTTGCACGGGCGACATTTGCAGGGCGCAGACGACCGCCTCGTCGTCCCCGTTGGCCCCGGCGTGCACCAGGCCGCGCAGGGTGCCCCACACCACCACGTCGCCGTCCGCGATTACCTCCGCCCCCGGTTCAACGTCGCCCAGAATGCAGACATCGCCGGGGTAGCGCACCGTCTGGCCGTGGCGCAGGGTGGCACGCAGGAACAGCCCGGTCCCCGCGTCTACGACCCCGCCGTCGGCCGCGGATTGGGCCAGCATGCCACCGAGACCTGGCCGGGTGCCGCGACTCTGCAATCCAAGGCTGGCACCGGAGTCGCCCGCCGCGAACGATGGGGGCCTGCTGGTCACGCCGAAGCTCTCGGCCACCATGCGGCTCTGCGCGGACATGCTGACGAAGGAGAGCACCTTCATATCGTTGCGGGAGAGCAGCCTGTACAGGCGGTCGAAGTCGCCCGTCTCGAGCACCCGCCGCCCGGCGTTGAGGACTACCCCCGCGCCCTTGAAGAAGTGAGGCTGGGAGTTGATGCGCTGCACCAGCTCCTGCAATATGTTGGCGAACGGCACATCATCGTCCAGGATGAACAGCAGCCCTTCGCGCACCCCTTTGATGATGACGTTCTCAGTCGTCTGCAAACCGGTCCTCCGAGAGTGGTTAGTGGTTAGTGGTTAGTGGTTAGTGGTTAGTGGTTAGCAATCCTTAGCTCACTACCTGCTAGCAGTTTACCAGGCTTTGGGTTGGTGCGCCGCATTTTCCGCATTATCAGGCGCACACCTGCATCCTAACCACTAACCACTAACCACTAACCACTTCCTACTTCTCCACCTTGAAGTAAGCCTTCAGGATTTCGTCGGTGACGGGCACTGCGAAGGTGGAACCTTCGAGGCTTTCCTCGCCACCTTCCAGGAGGACGACTACGGCGATCTCCGGCTTGTCGAAGGGGGCGAAGGCAGTGAACCAGGCGTGGGCGCGGCGGATTTCCTTACCCTTTTCCATGCGAATTATCTCACCGAACTCGGCCGTACCGGTCTTGCCCGCCCACTCGAAGCTCTTGAGGGTGATGCGTGAGGCGGCTGTGCCCCTGGCCTGGTTCACTACGACCTGGCGCATGCCCTCGCGCACGACCGCAAGGTGCTCAGGCGACACGGGAACCTGGCCGAGCACCTGGGGAGTGTAGCCCTGCACAAGCTCGCCGTTGGGGCCGGTGATCTTCTCCACCAGTTGCGGCTTGTAGAGGGTGCCTCCGTTGGCGACCGCTGCCGTGACGTTCACCAGTTGCAGAGGGGTTACGAGGTTGTAGCCCTGGCCGATGGCAGTTACCAACGTATCACCCAGCGACCAGGGGTTGCTAGGGTCTACTCTATCTTTCCAGCTCTGGTCGGGTACGAGGCCGGGGACTTCGCCGGGCAGGTCGATGCCGGTCTTGCTGCCCAGCCCGAAGGCGCGAGCGTAGTTGGACAGCCGCTCGATACCCAGCCCGTTAAACTCGATTGGAGTGCGGCCACCTGGATGGTAGTAGCGCGTCCAGAGAACCTGGCGGGTGCCGTCGCTTTTCTTGATAACTTCATCTTCCTGGCGCGGGCCTGCGGCGATATAGAAGAACACGTCGCTCGACACCATGAGGGCTTCAATGACGTTTATAGTGCCATGTCCGGCGGCGCGCCAGTCTCGGTACGGGTTGCGCCTGGTCTCGTTTCCGGTGAATGGCACCTCGATTAGACCGGGGCACACCAGGGTAGTATCGACCTTGACGACGCCTTCTTGCAGGGCCGCCGCCGCCGAAATCATCTTGTACGTGGAGCCGGGTGGGTATGCGCCGCCCACCGCCCGGTTGAACATCGGCAGGGTTGGGTCCTGCAGCAACGTGTCGAACTCCTGCTGCTTGATGCCCCTGGTGAAGAGGTTGTTATCGTATGAAGGCAGCGACACCATCGAGAGCACCTGGCCGTCGTTCACACGCACCACAATCGCTACGCCTGCCTTTACGTTGGCGCTCGTCAAACCTTTCTTCATTGCCTCGGTTACCGCTCTTTGCAGGTTGGCATCGAGGGTCAGGGTGACGTTGTTGCCGGTAATCGGGGCCTGGGCGGCAACCTGGGAGACTACCTGCTCGTGCGAGTTGACGATGATGCTCTGCACGCCCTTCTTGCCGCGCAGTTGTTCGTCCAGCGAGGCTTCGAGGCCGGTCTTGCCTATAGTGTCGTCTTTCTCGTGGGGGTTGGCATCTTCGCCGTACTGTTCCTGGGCGGCTGTGTATTCCTCTTCCGAAATGCGGCCCACGTAGCCAAGCAAGTGCGAGAAGAGCGGCCCGTCAACATAGTGGCGCGTCGGTTCGGGGGAGACGCTTACGCCGCGCAGCTTCAAGATACGCACTTCGAGGCTCTGCATCGTGTCGTAGCCTACCTGCTGGACCACCACCGGCTTGAGGCAGTCCTCAAAGCCCTTGAGGAAGTTGTACTCGACCTCGGTGAGGACCGAAATGCCCGGCAGGCGGTCCTCTTCAGCGAGTATGGCCTGGGCCTGTTCGGCGGTCACGTCCTTGCGGATGGTAAATATCGTCCGGCTGCTGCCGTAGTTCTGCATCAGGTCGTTGATGGGGGTGCGCAGGTTGTCGGCGTGCAGTTGCAAGATGTTGGACAGCAGGTTAGCCACTTCGCCCTGCTTGTCCACGCCGGTCAGGCTGAGGGCTTCTTCGTTGGCGGCTGCCAGGCTGGCGGGCCTGAGCGCGATGACGTATGGGACTTTAGCGACACCGTCCACCCTGGGAGCCAATATGGCCGACAGGTCCTGTAGCACCTTGGAGCCTTCGATGTTCTGCACGGCGCAATTGACGTCGGGCAAGTCGGCGGCCGTAACCAGGACGTTGTAAGAGGGATTATTGACCACCAGGCGGGCGCCGTTGCGCTCGTAGAGTACCCCGCGCGTGGCCTTGAGAGGCACCGTGCGCACGCGGTTATTCTCGGCCAGCACGACGTACTTGCCGCCCTCAACGATTTGCAGCCGATAAAGCTGCCCCGCGAGCAGAGCGAACATCAAGCCCATAGCCACGTACATGGCCGTGTATTTGCGTTTTACAGTCTCGTTTAGCATATCTTCGATTTCGAATTTGGAATTTCGAATTGCGAATTTAGAAGGTATTCAACAAATTCGAAATTCGAAATTCCAAATTCGAAATTCCCCCTACCATTCTACTCGCACCCGGCGGCCCACTCGCTCGCTGAGCCAGAGGATGGCGCTGTACGCCACCGGCATCAGGATCGCGTTGAGGACGGCACCGGGAAGGGCCACTCTCAGCATATTGTCCAGCAGGGCCACGTCGTGCCCCAGCGCCAGCGACACGCCCATCATCAAAACGTGGTAGAAGACCGTGGCGATGAACACCGTGACCAGGGGCACCAGCAACAGGTTGTGAAAAGGGTCCGCCTGCCCCATGCTGGCAAGAAGGGCCAACAGCACCAGTATCAATGCGTTGGTGCCGATTGGGAAGGCCGGCCCGCTCAACAAATCAAGCATCAGCCCGCCGACGAAGCCCCATATGACCGCTTCGTACAGGCTCTCGGCAATACACACCGCCACCACCAGCAGCACCACAAAGTGGGGCCGCGCCGATATGGGCACCGCCTGCGGAAGCACCACCGACTGCACGAGGGCGGTTAGGAACAGGATTATAGCACCGATGTAGACCATGTCTGTCAAGTGGTTAGTGGTAAGTGGTTAGTGGTTAGCAAAGAGCTTCTATCCACTAACCACTCGCTATTTTGTCCCTTCGTTGGTGACTACCAGGACGCTTTCCAGGGCGTACATCTCGACCAGGGGGAGGGCATCCGCTGTTTTCTCGGTCTGCACGTCATCCTGGTGCACGACGCTTATCTGCCCGATGAGGATGCCTCGCGGGAAGGTGCCGCCCAGGCCGGAGGTGAGCAGCCAATCGTCCTTTGTGACGTCGGAGTCGCGGGGGATATGTGTCACCCGCAGGACCCCGCCGTGCTGCCACATGCCTTCGAGTATGCCGGGGGTCTGCGTGCGCTGAGTGGTGACCGGCACCCGCGACTCCTGGTCGGTGACTAGCAGCACCGTGGCCCGGTCCTCGCGCACCTCATCTATGATGCCGACCATGATGCCGCTCGGACTGAGCACAGCCATGCCCTGCTTGATGCCGTTGGCGCTGCCCCGGTCGATGGTGAGTATCTCCCGCTGGCTACTGGGGTCGCCTCCGATGTTGTTCGCCAGCACGCCCGTAATGTCGGGCCGCTCGGTCTGGAACTTGAGGGCCTTTCGAAGCTCTATATTCTCAAGCTCCGCTTGCTTCAACAGCGCGTTCTCGGCGATGGCGGCATCGTAGGCTTCCCGCAGCTTCCGGTTTTCCTCTTCAAGCCGCTGAGCGCTGCCTAGCGTATCAATCCAGCTTCCTATGCCGGTGGTGACGTCCCGCGCGAACTGCTGCACCGGGGTGACTACCGCGTTAACGGCCCCTTCGACCGGCCCAAGCTGCTTGCCCTGGCTTAACAAGATGAGGGCCAGCGACACAAGCACCAGCGCCACCAGCAAATAGAGGGTACGCGTCCAGGAGAGAGATCGTTCTTTTTGCTTCATGAGGTGACCGATTTGGAAATTGGAATTTCGAATTGCGAATTTGTTTGATACCTACTAAATTCGCAATTCGAAATTCCAATTTCCAAATCCAACTACTGCTGTACTACTACGGCGCGGCGGTTCTGGGCACTGGACTTGAGGACGCGGTCGTACTTTTCGAGCGACTCGACTATGCGACCGGCGCCGCGCACCACGCAGGTGAGAGGGTCTTCAGCGATGCGAACGGGCATGCGGGTTTCGTTCATCAGACGCCTGTCGAGGCCCTTCAGGAGCGCGCCGCCGCCAGCCAGGGTAATGCCGAACTGCATGATGTCGGCCACAAGCTCCGGCGGGGTCTCTTCAAGGGCCAGGCGCACCACCTCCACGATCTCGGAGACAGGCTGGGTGATGGCATCGCGCAATTCCACGCTGCTGACGTCAACCGCCTTGGGCAGGCCGGTAATCACGTCACGCCCGCGCAGTGTGACAGCAAGCTCCTCTTCGAGGGGGTATGCGGAACCGGCGGCTATCTTAGCGGCCTCGGCCATGCGCTCGCCTATGTGCAGGTTGTGTTCGCGGCGGGCGTACTGGATGATCGACTCGTCAATCTCGTCACCGGCGGTGCGGATCGAGTGGTTGATGACGATGCCACCCAGGGAAATAACGGCTACCTCGGTGGTGCCGCCCCCGATGTCGACTATCATCGAGCCGACCGGCTCTTGCACCGGCAGCCCGGCACCGATAGCGGCGGCCATAGGCTCCTCAATCGGGTAGGCTTCGCGGGCACCTGCGTTGATGGCGGCGTCGTGGGCGGCGCGGCGCTCTACCTCGGTCACGCCCGATGGGATGCCGATCACCACGCGGGGCTTGGGGGTCATGAGGCCCTGCGAGTGCACCTTGCGGATGAAGTGCTTGAGCATCGTCTCCACGATGTCGAAATCGGCAATAACACCGTCCTTAAGGGGGCGAATGGCGATAATATAACCGGGGGTCTTGCCGACCATCGCCTTGGCCTCGGCTCCGACCGCGTAGGTCTTGCGAGTGCGCTTGTCGATGGCTACTACGGAAGGCTCGGACACCACGATGCCCTTGCCTCTAACGTGGACGAGTGTGTTTGCGGTACCCAGGTCCACACCCAGGTCGCGACTGAACAGGCCGAAGAGAGCGTTCAAAGGGCCGATCATTAACGTTTTGCTCCTCCCGGCAGGCAAACCACAAGCAATATGAAGAATGCCAACCGTAAAGTTGAAGGTCGGTAGGCCCGGCGCGCGCGTGAAGCGCAATATGCACAGAGGGCCGCGAGCAGCGCATCACTGCGCCGGAAATAAGACTTTCGTGAGGCAGATGAGAGGAAATTAATCGCAGGCCGTCGCAACGATGAGACGTGAAATTCCCTTACCCCATAAGAGTTAAAGCCCAAAATCTGCCTTACGATTATAAGCCAGGGCCGGTGCACTGTCAAGCATAATGGCCCATTAGAGGCAAAGATAAGGCGAATACGCGTGAAGACCCGCCGGTACGCACGGGCGGGCCTTCATCACGGGTGAATTGTCTACATCATTCTGTGCAAGAAACAGAGGTGAGCCGTTGTCACCAACTGCTTAGGGCTTGCAGTTCGGGAAGAACGTATTCGCGGCGACCTTAGCGAGCTGCCCCCTGGTGAGAAGCTCGTTGGGCCGGAAGTAAGGCCGGTCCTGGTCGTCGCAAGGCTCGGTGGGGCGGCCGCAAGGGTAGCCGCTGATCGCCCCTGGCCGGTTGTGGAGCCATCTTTCTACGTACAGGTGGTACTGGTGCTCGTCCGTTACGTCCGCGAAGGTATACTCACCAGCCGGTATGCGAGCGTTGAAGCCCGCGACATTGGCTATCATCTTGCTCACCTGCCCGCGGGTGGCGTTGTTCAGCGAGCGGAAGTAGGGCCGCTGCGTGCTGTTGCAGGGTTCGTCGAACAAGATGCCGCACTGGTAGCCGCCCATGACGTCGCGGTTCGCGAGTCGCTCCACAAAGAGGTAGAAGGAGCTACCCGGCGGAACGTCCTCGAAGGTCTGCTGGCCGTCCGGTATCGATTCGCTGAAGCCCACCGCCTGCGACAGAATCTTGGCTAGCTGCGCCCGCGTGACGAATTTGCCGGGCCGGAAGTAAGGGTTGCTGCCAGGCCCACAAGGCTCGCCGTCGCCGCCGCAGGGATAACCACCCAGGATGCCCTTGCACGCCAGGCAGCGGACGAATGGATAGAAGCTGTTATCCGGCGTCACATCCTCGAACACTAGCGTGCAAGGAGTGGGCGTGGCGGTGGGAGTATTGGTCGGGGTGGCGGTTGGAGTGCTGGTCCGGGTCCGGGTCGCAGTGCTTGACGGGGTGCTCGTGGGCGGCGGGCAGTCCCTGTTGAGGCGCTGAATCAGCGTCTTTCGCGTCCCGTTCTCGATGTAGAAGCCGGAGGCCCACAATGAATTACCCTCAACCGTGATGTCGTGCAGGCGGCTCTCGATGCCGGGGTGCTCGCTCGATACTCGGCTCCAGGAGACACCGTCCCAGTGCATGACCTGGTTCTGGTACGGAGCGTCCGGGGTTGCCGCGAACATACCCACGGCCCAAACGTCGTCAGGGCCGACAGCAAGCACTTCCTGTAAGGAGGTGTTTCCGGTGCCGGGATTCGGAACGGGCACTACGTTCCATTGCGTGCCGTCCCAGTGCATCGCGAGGTTGCGGTCTTCCTGGCCGTTGCTGCCAGAATAATGGCCGACAGCCCAAACGTCATCGCTAGCGACCCCGCTTACACCGAGCAGCGCGTTCTTGGGAGGTCCCGGATTAGGGCTGGGTATGACTGTCCAGGACGTGCCATCCCAGTGCATTGTCGTGGTGCTATAGTTGGGGTAACCGTAGCCATGATAGCCGACGAGCCACATGTCGTCTTCGCTGATGGCGGTGAAACCTTCCGAGTAGTGATTCATCGAAGGTATCCGGGGCACGGGTGCCTGGCTCCACACACTACCATCCCAGTGGTACAGCAAGGTCCTGGCTGCCGAGCCTTCGTAATAAACACCCATAGCCCAGATATCGTTGGGTGCGAAGGCATAAATGTCGCGCAAATAACTTTCGTATGTGCTCAGAGGTGGGAGGGGGGATTGACTCCAGGCCAGGCCGTCCCAGTGGAGTACGAGAGCTTGATCGAAGCCGGAGCTATTGCCCGAACCTACCACCCAGGCATTGTTCTGGGAGAGGGGGAGAATGCTCCACAGGTTGTTGCGGGAGGGACCTTGATTGGGGCTGGGCACTATGGTCCAGCCAGCGCCGTTCCAACGCTGTATGAGGGTCCTTACGCCATCCGGGGTATTGATGCTGGAAGCATTGGTGGTGGTATAACCGGCAGCCCAACCATCTAGCGGCCCATTGAAGCCTATGCCCATCAGCCCACTGTGAGGCGGGGCGTTGGGGCTGACGACTTGTTCGAAGCCCTCCGTGCAAAGGGGGAGCGGCAAGGGTGTGGAGGTAGGGGTAGACGTAGTCGGATTCGTGTGAGTGCTGGTGGCGGTCCGGGTCAAAGTAGATGTTTTGGTTGGCGTGCTCGTAGAGGTGGGGATTGGTGTGCTGGTCCGGGTCGCGGTGAGCGTCCTGGTCGGCGTCGCGGTGGTTGAGGGGGTGCTAGTCGGCAGCGGGCAGTCCATATCGAGGCGCTGGATGAGCGTCTTCCGCACTCCGTTCTCGATGTAGAAGCCGGAGGCCCACAACGTATCGCCCTCAACCGCGATGTCGTGCAGGCGATTCTCAGTGCCGGGGCGCGCGCTCTGCACTAGGCTCCACTCGACGCCATCCCAATGCAGAACCTGGTTCTGGTACGGAGCGCCGGGTGTTGGCGCAAACAACCCTACCGCCCAAACATCGTCGGGTCCGACCGCAAGCACTTCCTGTAGGGAGTTATGTCCGGTGCCGGGATTCGGGACAGGCACGACATTCCATTGCGTGCCATCCCAATGAACCGCGAAGTTGCGGTTCTCGCCGTTGGGCGCGGTGTAACCGCCAACAGCCCAGACGTCATCAGTGGCAACACCACTAACCCCTAGCAGGGTGTTGTTGGGAGACCCACCATTGGGGCTGGGCACCACCGTCCACTCGGTACCGTCCCAGTGCATTGTAGTGGTTTGATAGTTCGGGTAACCATATCCCGAATAACCGACCAGCCACATATCGTCTTCGCTGATAGCGGTGAAACCTTCCGAGTAGTTGTGTTTGGGCGACATGCTGGGCACCGCTTCTTTGGTCCACTCGGTACCATCCCAGTGGAGCAGCAGCGTCCGGGCCAGCGTATCGTTTTCGTAATAGACGCCCATAGACCAGACATCGTCGGGGCCAAACGCATGAAGATCGCGCAGATAACTTTCGTGGGCGCTAGTGAACGGGTGCGGCGAGGTGCTCCAGGTCAGGCCATCCCAGTGGAGTATCAAAGACTGGTCGAAGCCGGAGCTATTGCCCGAACCCACTACCCAGGCATCATCTTCCGAGAGGGGGAGAATGCTCCACAGGTTGTTGCGGGTGGAGCCTTGATTGGGGCTGGGTACGATGCTCCAGTTGACGCCGTTCCAACGCTGTATGAGGGTCCTGGCCCCATCGGGGGTATGGATGCTGGAAGCATTGGTGGTGGTATAACCGGCAGCCCACCCGTCGAGCGGCCCATTGAAGCCTATGCCCATCAGCCCACTGTGAGGCGGTGCGTTGGCGCTGACGACCTGTACGAAGCCCGACGTGCAGAGCGGGAGAGGCAACGAAGTGGCGGTAGACGTAGCGGAAGACGTAGGCGTAGCGCCATCGGTCGTATCGGCGGTGGAGACTGTGACGGGCGCGCCGGCAGAGGCATTGCTGCCGAGCGCGAAAACGCAGACCAGTAAGCCTGCTATCAATAGCGGGAAGATGTAGGGCCAAGAACGGCTACGATGTAGCTGGGACAATCTGGGTGCTCCTGAATGTGAGAACGGAAAAATAACGTGGGACCATAGATACCAAGACTTTACGCGAATCATTAAAGACTCACACGAAACCGGCTCATGCCCGTTCTCATTATACTCCCGCTACAGTACGAAGTAAATAGGAAGTTTGTCTCGCATACAGGTACACTAGAGTAATGGTGTGCCTCCACTGCTACCAACGGCACCATATTGCAGTGGGCAATTTCCGCTATTGCGTTTTCCGAATACTGGTAGCGCCAATTGTATTCTTGTATAATCACCCTTGCCTTTGGCTATCTTCAAGGGGGGAAGTTTATGCTCTCTACTACGGCCACCTCACTAAACGGCGCCGGTAACAGCCGTGCGACCACCGCCGCGCTCAACCACAGCCTGCCTCTGTTCGACTGGTACATCATGCCGGAAGCCTACTCCGCGCCGCTCGTGCTGGACGCTATCAAGGAGTTCTCGGTACCTGAAGGCGGCACGGTGCTCGACCCGTTTTGCGGCACGGGCACGACGTTGGTGGCGGCGAGGCTGGCGGGGCGCAACGCCGTGGGCATCGAGGTGAACCCTTTCCTGTGCATGGCTTCGAGGCTGAAGACGCGGGAGCGGTTCAACCTGCCCCTGTTGCGGATGGAGGCTGACAGGTTGCTGGGGGCGGCGCGGTTGGTGCTGCGGAGCGTGGACGAGGGCAAGATGCCCCACCTGGCCGACAAGTTCCCCGATATGCCGAGGCTGGAGCGCTGGATAGCCAGGCGGGTGGCGCTGAAGGTGTTGGCGCTACGCGACCTTATAGATGAGTACTTTAGCCCGCAGAACCGAGAGATCGGGCTGCTGGCGTTGGCGGCCATCCTGCGCGGGGCCAGCAACATGAAGCTATCGCCGCACGCCTTTGGCTCCCGCGAGGTGAAGAACGACGCGCCGGTGATGTCCCTGTTCGAGATGCGGCTGGGTAAGATGCTGGACGACGTACAGTGGCTGCAAACCCAGGAGAACCTGGGCCGCGCGCAGGTGATCGAGGGCGACGTGCGCAAGGCCCGCGAAGTGGAGCACAAGCTGCTGCCCGCGCAACTGGCTATCACCTCACCCCCTTACCTGAACAACCTCGACTACACGATGCAGACGCGGATGGAGCTTTTCTTCCTGGGCTTTGTGCAGAGCATGGAAGCGTTGAAGCACCTGCGCAAGCGCATGATGATCTGCGATGCGAAGGCCACGTACAAGGATGTCGAGGACTGGCGGCGGGTCGAGGAAGTAAAGTCGGTGGCGGACGTGGCGCGGGCGTTGGACGAGGAGTTGGGCGACCGCAACTGGGGCTGGAACTACGGCCTGATGACCCGACAGTATTTCGGCGGCCTGCTGCGCTCACTGGAAGCGGTAAAGCCACTATTAGCACCCGGCGCGCCCTTTGTGGTCATCCTGGGCGAGTCGGCGCACGCTGGCATACTGGTGCCGGTGCCCGACATTACGGCGGAGTTGGGGCGGCTCGCGGGGTACGAGGCGACGGAGGTGCGGGTGCTGAGGACGCGCCGGTCGTCGTCGCACAAGTTCGGGCTGAAGGAGAGCGCGGTGATTCTGAAACGTGAAACGTGAAACGTGATGCGGTAGGTAAGGCAATGTGCAGGTTATGAGCAGGGTACAGTTTGGTTTGTCGGTGCCCGCAGACGCGCTGGACAAGTCGAGGCGACACCTCTACCTGGAGGACGTGAATCGCCTGCTCAACTATGTAAAGGGTCATTACGAGTCGGCCTGGGTCATAGACCACTTGCAGTTTGGCGACGTGGACGTGCTGGAAGGGTGGACGGCGCTTGCATATCTCTCCGCGCTGCATCCGGAATTGCAGTGGGGCCACTCCGTAATTTGCCAGTCATTCCGCAATCCCGCACTGCTCGCCAAGATGGACGCTACCCTCCAGTTTATGTCGGGCGGACGGTTCATCCTGGGCATCGGTGCGGGCTGGAACGAAGAAGAGTATCTCTCTTATGGCTACGAGTTCCCCAAGGGGAGCACCAGGGTTGAGCAGTTGGACGAGGCCCTTCAGATAATCAAGATGCTGTGGAGCCAGGAGAGGGCCACCTTTGAGGGCAAGCACTACCACGTACAGGAAGCCTGGTGCGAGCCAAAGCCTGAGCCGCTACCCACCGTCGTGATAGGGGCCTTCGGGCCGAAGATGCTGCGTCTCACGGCCAAACACGCGGACTGGTGGAACGTGTCCTCCACCGGCATAGACGATTATCGCAAGTACGCACAGGAGTTTGAACGGGCTTGCGAAGAGGTTGGGCGCGACCCGGCGACCATACGCCGCACGTGGTGCGGAGGCTGCGTCTGCGCCCCCACAGAAGAGGAAGTCGCAGAGCTTGCGGCAGTGCGGCGACTGGCAGGGGAGGATTTCGGGCACCAGGTTGGAGAGGACTTCGTCGGCACGCCCCGGCAGATAATCGAGCAGATGCAACCTTTCGTTGAGTTGGGTGTGGACTACTTCATACTCGACTGTGGCGGCTTCCCCAAACTAACAACAGTCCAGATGCTGATTAATGAGGTGCTGCCAGCGTTGAATCGCTGAGCTTTGACTAACAGAGTCCCGCTATCCAGCACCCGTTTGGCAGCCCGCGTTACTCTTCTAGGATACCTAGCACTTCAGCCGCATCACGTTTCACGTTTCAGAAACGCGTTTCAGACAACCTTCTCACCTGCTTTCTCCAACATCTCCTTCAACTGGCGGGCGGTGGTCACTGCCGCGCCGCGATAGTGGTTGTTGGTGAAGATGAAGGTCTGCTGGGCTGCGTTCTCCAGCTTTTCGATTTTGGGCACCCACTCGGTTAGCTCTTCGGGGCTGTATTCGTAGCTGTAACGCTCGTATGCCTCGTCGTGCTGCCACCACTTCTGGGCGTTGCGGCCGTGGAAGCGCACGTAAGCTATGGGCGCGGTCGCCACGGCGATGGGCGGAATGAGGCCCTTCATGCGCGGCTCGTCCACGCAGCAATAGCCCAGGTCGTTCTTGCGCAGCAGGTCCATAGTGTCGTCGGTGACCCAGGTGGCATTGCGGAACTCCACGACCACCGGCAGGTCGCTCATGCGCTCGCGGAAGGTCTCAAGGTAGTCGCGGTTCTCCTGCGTCGGCTTGAAGGAGTTGGGGAACTGCGCCAGCACGCAGCCGAACTTGCCCTCGTCAATCAGGGGCTGGACCGCCTCGCGGAAGAAGCGGAAGTTCTCCGGCGTGCCGCCCCCCTCCTCCGCCTCACGCTCGTGAGTAAGCTCCTTGCTGGCCTTTATCGTGAACACGAAGTTCCCGGGCACCTTGCGGGCCATGGCGGCGAGAGTGCGGGCGGCGGGCATGCGGTAGTAAGTGTAGTTGATCTCGGTCGCGCCGAACTCCTGCGCATAGAACGGCAGCATCTCAGTGTCCTTGATGTTCTCGGGGTAGTAAGGCCCCTTCCAATCGGCGTAGCTATAGCCGCTAGTTCCAATGCGTATCATATCTACCTCCGCAACCTCTACTCACTTCGAGGATCTTCATTTCGGCGCTCAAAAGGCCCTTGAGGGCGCATCCTAGCGCACGAATATAGCACAATTGTTCTACTATATTATACCAAAATGCGGCCCAAATCTCCACAAATTGCCGGTTATGGTGCTTCGTGTTATTATCGTGGGACCGGACCCCTCACGCACGTAAGCTGAAGCTAACCCCGCAGAAGAGCCAATTCTATGCCATCAATTATCGTCGCCGGGCTTGGCCCCGGAGCCTGGGAGCAGGTCACACTCGAAGTCAAGGCGCTGCTGGAGTCGGCGGGCACCGTCTACCTGCGCACCGCCACCCACCCCACGGCGGAGCACCTGCCTGCCCATCTCGACGTGCGCACCTTCGACCACCTCTACGAGCGGGAGGACCGGTTCGAGGAGATATACCGCAAGATTGCCGAGGAACTGGTGAGCATCGCGGTCTCGGCGGGCAGGGACCATATCATCTACTGCGTGCCGGGGCACCCCGCGATTGGCGAGGCCTCGGTGCGGCACCTGCGGACGCTGGCACGCGAGCATGGTATAGACGTGAGGCTGGTGGCGGGGCTGTCGTTCCTGGAGCCGGTGTGCACCGCGCTGGGTATCGACCCGTTGCACCGTGGCTTGCAGATAGTGGACGGAACAGAACTAGCTGGCTTTGGTGAGAAGCAGGAGAGCAAGAGCACCGAAGAAGACGATGAGCCGTTCCTGTTCAGCCCCTACTCGCTGCCCGTGGAGCCTGCCGCCTTCCCGGCCATGTCGGGGCTTACTCCGCTCTACCCGGTGCTGCTCTGCCAGGTGTATAACGACCGCGTGGCCTCGGCCTGCAAGCTCATGCTGATGGAGCGTTACCCGGACGAGCACCCGGTGCAAATCGTGCTGAACGCGGGGGTGCCGGGGCAGGAGCAGGTGATAAGCACCACGCTGGCCGAGATGGACCGGGGGCACGGCATCAACCACCTGGCGTGCGTGTACCTGCCCGCGTTGGAGCCGCTGCAACTGCCCCGCGAGTTCGACTCTCTGGTGTACGTCATGGGCAGGCTACGCGGCCCCGGCGGCTGCCCATGGGACCGCGAGCAGACGCACGACTCGATAAAGCACCACCTGCTGGAAGAGGCTTATGAAGCGGTGGACGCGATGGACGCCAACGACCCCGACACTCTGGCCGAGGAGTTGGGCGACCTGCTGTTGCAGGTGGTGTTCCACTCGCAGCTTGCCGTCTCAAACGAGGAGTTCACCCTGGCGGACGTGGTATCGCACATCGTCACCAAGCTGGTTAGGCGGCACCCGCACGTCTTCGGGGACGTTGAGGTCACGGGGGCCGAGCACGTACTACGCAACTGGGAGATGATTAAGGCGAAGGAGCGGGAAGCAAAAGCCAGGGCGGGCCGTAAGTTCGACTCGGCAGAGGCGGCCAACCAGGGGCTAGAGGGCACGGGGCTGCTGTTGAGCGTGCCCCGCGCCATGCCCTCGCTGGACCGCGCCCAACAGCTACAGGTACGCGCCGCCCGCGTCGGCTTCGACTGGTCCGATATCTCGGGCATTTACGACAAGGTGCGGGAGGAACTGGAAGAGCTGCGGGTGGAGGAGAGTGTGGAGCGGCGCACGGAGGAGTTGGGCGACTTGCTCTTTGTGCTGGTGAACCTGGGCAAGTGGATGGGCATAAACGCGGAGGAGGCGTTGCGGCGGGCCAACGACAAGTTCCTCAACCGCTTCACGGCTATGGAGCGGGCGATTGTGGACGGGGGCAAGACGCTACGAGAGATGAACGTCGAGGAGATGGACCGCTACTGGGACCGCATCAAGGGCGGCGCTGGAGAGGGGTAGCATGTGAGCAAGTCGCACAAGTACGTTGCCGCACGCCCGCGCCCGAACCCTGGCCTCGCCGGGCGCGGCCCCAAGCGCTGGGCCTACCACAAGCCCGTGTACATGCAGAGTCCCTTGCTTACCTTTCTGCGCAGGCTGGGCGTGGTGGCGCTCGTGGCCTTTGGCCTGGGTGTGCTTACCCTGGGGGGATATAAGCTGCTGGTGGAAGCGGACGCTCGCACGCTCATGTACGAGGTAGACGACCCGAAACTGCCCCACAGTCACGTTGCCCTAGTGTTCGGGGCGGGGCTGCGAGCCAACGGCGAGCCTTCGGCCATACTGGAGGACCGGGTAGCCACGGCCGCCGACCTATACAAGGCGGGCAAGGTGGACAAGCTGCTCATGACGGGGGATAACGGCGACGTCGATTACAACGAAGTCGCGGCGATGCTCAAGGCTGCGGTGGCAAGGGGAGTGCCAGACGACGATATTGTGCTGGACTACGCGGGGTTCAATACCTGGGATAGCTGCTACCGGGCGCGGGAGGTATTCAGCCTGAAGGAGGCTACCCTGGTCACGCAGCGGTTCCACCTGCCGCGCGCCTTGCATGCCTGCAACTACCTGAAGGTCAAAGCGATTGGGGTCATAGCCGACCGCCAGCCCTACAACACCTTCAACAACGAGGTCCGAGAGATCCCTGCGCTGGCTGGCAACCTGTTCCGCATCATCATCAACGACCAGCCCCGCTTCCTAGGCCCCAAGGTGAACGTGGACGAGCCGCAGGTCAGGTAGCGCAGTAAGCAAATCCTTTCGGTGAGCACAGACGGAAATTACGCTTCCGAAATCAGGTTGAGGCCAGCAACCTTCTCGAAGTCTCTGCGGTTATGTGACACAAGAGGAATGTTGTTCAGGAGAGCAGTCGCCGCAATCCAGGCGTCTGCGGTGCTGATAACTCTGCCGTTTCGACGTTCCGTGTCAATGACCCGCGCCCATAGGCGACTTAAATCACGATCGGATGGATGCACAACGAATTGCTGAAGGTGCGCTTCCATCAATGCTGTGCGAGCGGAGCCCCAGTTATGCTGCAAAGCCCAACGATCCAACTCGGCAACGGTCATAAAGGATATCAGCAACAACTTTCCCGTCACGTGCTGATGGTAGAGGCTAGCCAAGCCGGAGTTCTTAAAAAGGAAGGAGACTACATCCGTATCGACTACACAAGGAGGCATCAGGAATTTCCCTTGCTGCTCCCGCCGTTGCCCTCCCTGCGCCAGCTCGCCAGAGTCTCAATAAACTCCTCAGAGCTCTCATCTTGCGGCCAGAAATTCCCAGCCAGCGCACTTACATCTGTTACTGGCTCCACTCCCTGCTGTTTAGCAAGTTCTTCAACACTATAGTGCACGTAGAAGGTGCTAGTGCTATTCTCGGCCTTAGCATCATCTTGTCTAGTCGCGCCCATTAGGGTCTCCTTTTATTTACCGCCCTTGACACAGAACCCTCGCCTGTCGTTGGTGTATTTTGAGTATAGGGCAGCTAATTGCTCGCTGCAACCTTACGACCCAATCAAAATACATGCTGCTATTTCTTCAGCGCCTCTTCCAACACCACCTTAGCCAGGGGCAGCGCTACGCGCGTGCCTTCGCCGCCATCCTCTATCATGGTGCAGATGGCGTACTGGGGTTTGGTGGGGTCTTTGCCCGCGAAGCCGATGAACCAGGAGTGGGTGGTATCGCGGCCCGTTTCGGCGGTGCCGGTCTTGCCGCCTACGGTGGCACCGGGTATCGCGGCGTCTTTGGCCCAGCCAGATTGGATGGAAGTAATCATCATCTGCTTGATGGCCTCGTTAGTGTTGGGAGAGAGCACCTGCTGCAAGGCGTGAGGCTGGAACTGCCAGATGGGTTGGCCTGTGTCGTGGTCGTTCACAGAGGCGACCATGTAGGGGGCCGGTAGCTCGCCGCCACGCGCCACGGCAGCCGCTACCAGGGACATTTGCAAGGGCGTGGCCTGCACCTCTCCCTGGCCGTAGGCTGTGGCCGCGAGCAGGTTGTTGCTCGTTTGCAACGCCTCCGCGCTGGAAGCGAGGCGACTCGCCTCAATAGGCAGGCCGATGTCGTAGCGGGTGCCAAAGCCGAAGCGTCTGCCGTACTCTATTATCCGGTTGCTGCCCAGTTGCACCCCAAGCTCCGCGAATACTACATTGAGCGACCACTTGTAGCCCTCGGTGAGGGTGAACAGCGGGCCGTGGTTGCGCGGGCGGCAGGTGGCGCAGTCTACGTGGAAGTAGTCGCCCGGCTCCACCTGCACTTTGCCGTCGGTGTCGGTGAAGACGGATAGCGGCTGGACCGCGCCCGTGTCTATGGCCGCGCCTGCCGTGATGGTCTTGAAGGTGGAGCCGGGCGGGTAGAGGCCCTGCGTGGCGCGTAGCAGGAGCGGGTTGCTCTCGTCGCTGATTACGGCGTTGTAGTAGTCAACTATCCGCTTGCTCTCCGCCTCCCAGTCGTCCAGGTACGGGTTGAAGGATAGCTGCTGGGGGTCGATGTGAGGCCAGGATGCCAGCGCCAGGATAGCCCCAGTCTGCGCGTCGAGCAGCACGACCGAGCCTTTGCGCTCGCCAAGCTGCGTCTGGGCGAAGTTCTGGAGGTCCGGGTCGATGGTCAGGTAGAGGTCGTTGCCGATTACGGGGCGGTGCAGGAGCCTGCGCTGCTGCTCGGTCAGGGGGTTGAGCACCTCGTTGCCCGACAGGTACCTGTCGAACGAAGCCTCCAGGCCCGCCGACCCATAGATCATCGGGTTGTAATAGCCCACCAGGTAGGAGATGTTCGGTTCCGGGTAGATGCGGTGCGCGTACCGGGAGGGCGAGATAATCTCGGAGGCAGCGATAACCCTGTCCCCGGCCACGATAGCCCCGCGCTGCGTCTGTAGCTCCTCCGGTATCTTGCGCGGGTCCTGTATGACGTTGCCCTCTTCGGTGATGACGGTGGCCTCTTTGATGGCAGCGGCCACCACGATTTGCTCGCGCAAGAGATGCAGGCTGAGCAGGGCGAAACCGACCAGCAAGAAGGCCCCAAGCTGCCGCACGTTATGCCGGAAGCGCGCGTCGAGGGTGGCGTACCTGCCGACCGGGGGTGACGCCGAGAGCCAGGCGTAAATCAGGAAGAGCAGGAACGCCCCGCCCAGGCAGATCAGCCAGACGCTATCGCTGGGCGGCTCTTTGGGCTTGCCCGGTATGGCCCCATTGACGAGGCCGAACGTCACAAGCCCCAGGCCGCCCAGCAGCGCGAAGACGCGGATGAGGGTGCGTACCGCGCTCGGCATCACGGGTTGCCCAGCCTCTCGGTGTCGGTGCGGATGGGGCGCGGGGCGGATACGCGCAACAGCAGGCCGATAATCACACAGTTGGTGATGAGCGACGAGCCGCCGTAGCTGATGAAGGGCAGGGTGATACCCGTAAGTGGGATCATCTTGATCGCGCCACCGATGATGATAATCGCCTGCAAGCCGAGGATGGTGGTGAGACCCACAGCCAGCAGTTGCTCGTAGCCGCTACGGGAGGCGAACGCGATGTGGTAGCCCCGGTAGACCAGCACCATGAAGAGGGCCACCACGCCCAGGGTGCCCGCCAGCCCAAGCTCCTCACCTATGGCCGAGATTATCATGTCGGTCTGCACGGCGGGGATGATGCTGGCCGAGCCGAAGCCGATGCCCACGCCCAGCACGCCGCCGGAAGCCAGCGCGAAGAGCGACTGCACGATCTGGAAGCCTTCGTCGTGTCCCACGGACCAGGGGTCGATCCAGATGTTGACGCGTTTAGCGATGTGGGTAAACTGCGAGGCGAAGAAGACGCTCAAGGTATAGGCCGCCGCGAAGAATAAGGCCAGCCCGCCTACCACGAAGAAGACGCGGCCACTTGCCACGTAGAGCATCGCCAGGAAGATGCCGAAGAAAAGCAAAGCGCTACCCAGGTCGCGTTGGACCACGAACAGCACCAGGGCCAGCGCCCACAGCACCAGCAACGGCGCGATGTAGGGTATCGGCGGGAGCTTGACGGGACCCACCCGGTAGGGCGAGGCCAGCAACTCACGCTTGTCATCGAGGTAGCCCGCCAGGAAGATGACGAGCAGCACCTTCAGCAATTCGGACGGCTGGAACAGGAAGAAGCCGAAGTTGAACCAGAGCTTGACCCCGCTGCCGCTCCCGGCGTCGGTGCCGAACACCAGCGTGGCGGCCACCAGCCCTATGCCCAGGATAGCGAAGGTGTACTTGTAGCGCCGCAGCCAGTTGAGGTCGCGTACCAAGGCCACCGTGGCCCACATCGCCACCATGCCTACGACTATCCACAGGACCTGCTTGCGCGCGATGCCCTCGAAGTCCGCGCTTTTGCTTACCAGGGCAGGCTCCAGGCGCTGTATCATCACGAGGCCGAGCACCATGATGGTGGCCGTGATTGGGAGCAGCACCTGGTCGGCGCGGGGCTTGGCGAAATTGAGGAATAGGTGGAGACCGGCGAGCAGGCCGAGGAATACGAAGCTCATCCAGAGGTCTTTCCACTGCCACTGCATCTCGCCCGTGGGCACCAGGATGACCATGAGCATGCCCACGATGCTGAGGAGCGAAGGGACTATCAGCAGGCGGAACTCGGTCCAGCGCAGGGAGCGCACCGTACCCCAGAACCGCCCGGCGCGTGATGGGCCTGGCTGGACCGCGGGCAAGCCCGGTGCCTGTGGTGTATGCGTGGTGGGAGGTGACGCTACGCTCATAAGCCTCTAATTATTCAACGTACCTGCCGATGAGCGGTCTCATCTGCTCCTTTACCTCGGCGGAGATCGCTTCGGGCGCTGTCATGATAGCACTCTGTAGGGCGCTGCCACAACTGCATGCACGGTTGGTGCCGATTGTGGATATGACATGGCTCACCGTGTTGCGCGCCAGGTGCACGTTCTTGTTGAGGGTCTGCACCACCATGTCTACCGTTACGCTATCGTGGTCGGGGTGCCAGGTGTCGTAGTCGGTGACCATAGCGAGGGTAGCGTAGCAAATCTCGGCTTCGCGGGCCAGCCGGGCTTCGGGGAGCGCGGTCATGCCGATGATGGACATGTCCCAGCTACGGTACGTCTCTGACTCGGCGCGGGTGGAGAACTGAGGCCCTTCCACGCACATGTACGTACCGCCATCGTGCACAGTCCCGCCAGCCTCCCTGGCGGCTGCAACGAGGTTCTTCCGCAAGTCGGGGCAATATGGCTTGTCGAAGGCGACGTGCACCACCACGCCCTGCTCGAAGAAGGTGCGCGGGCGGTGCACGGTGCGGTCGAATAGCTGGTCGGGCACCACCATGTGTTCCGGGGCGAGTTCCTCCTTCATGCTGCCGACCGCGCTGACGGAGATGAGGTGGGTGACTCCCAACTGCTTCATAGCGAAGATGTTGGCGCGCACCGGTACGTGCGTGGGGTTCACCCTGTGCCCCTTACCGTGCCGCGAAATGAAGGCCACGTCCCGCCCGGCTATTTTGCCGAGCACCATAGGGTCGAGGGTCTTACCGAACGGCGTGTCTATCTCCTCGGTGCGCACGTCGGTAATCCCCGGCATGTCGTAAAACCCCGACCCGCCAATGATGCCTATTACTCCTGTTTGCATGGTTCCTCCATTTGGAAATTGGAATTTCGAATTGCGAATTTAGAAGGTATTCAACAAATTCGAAATTCGAAATTCCAATTTCCAAATCTATCTCAACGAGCGTTCGATCTTCATGCAGCGGTCCATGACCACTATCAATCCGGCTTTGCGGGCTTTGCTTGCGGCTTCGAGGTTTATGATGCCCTGCTGGAACCAGACGGCCCTGGCGCCTGCCGCAATCGCCTCGTCCACGATCTGTGGTAATTTGTTCGCCCGGCGGAATACATCAACGACTTCAGGTGGTTCGGGCAATTCGCTCAAACTGGCGTATGCTTTCTCGCCCAGCACTTCCGTCTCGGTGGGGTTCACCGGGATGACCTCGTAGCCATGCCTCTTGAGGTAGTTACCCACGGCGAAGCTTGGCTTTGCGGGGTCGGACGAGAGGCCGACTATGGCTATGCGGCGCATGTTGAGCGCGGCAGCTATGTCTTCGGGCCGGGCGAAATCTTCTGCTTGTGTGTCCAATGTATCTCCTGGTTCTGAAACGTGAAACGTGAAACGTGATGCGGCTTGAGGAATATGGTTCGTGGATGGCAGGTTGTTGCTTTCCCTAGTACCATACTCTCACCTGTCATCCTGAGCGTAGCAAAGGATCTCAGATGCCGCGCTTATGAGAGTCTCGCACGTTCGGTGCCTTGTTCCCTGGCGTTCGACAGGGTCTCTACTCACCTTCTTGAGATCCTTCGCTGCGCTCAGGATGACAGGGGGAGCAGGGTTCTGTAGGACGAACAGTGTCGAGGCAAGAACGGTGTGCCAATCAGTAGGAGCGCCTGCTGTGTTCGACCATCAGGCATCGGTCCATGACCGTAATTAGCCCCGCCTCGCGGGCTTTGCGGGCGGCTTCGTGGTTGATTATGCCCGACTGTATCCAGATAGCCTTTGCGCCCGCCGCGATGGCGTCATCCACCACTTCACCTATGAATTCGGGGCGGCGGAAGACATCCACCAGCTCAGGTGGTTCGGGCAGGTCGCGCAGGCTGGCGTATGCCTGCTCGCCCAAGACCTCGCGCTCGGTCGGGTTTATGGGCGTAATGTTATAGCCTGCCCTCTGCAAATAACGCGCTACGCCGTAACTGGGCCGGGAGGGGTCCGCGGACAGCCCCACCACTGCTATGCGGCGCATTTTCAGTATGGCCTCTATATCTTCTGGCCTGGCGTAGCTTTCGGTTGCCTCGTAGTTGCGGGAACTCATTGCCGCCTCCTCGTACGATGGTATGCAGCTACACTAGGAAGTCTCGTGCCACGGTAACTTGTTCCCGCATAACACGTAACACGTAACCCGCAATAGGAGATTTAATACCGTCTTACGAGTTACGCGTTACGTGTCACGCACCCCTCAGATACTTCTCGAACCATGCCAGCGTTTGCTCCCAGGCGTCCTTCGCGGCTTCCGGGTTGTAGCGGGCCCCGGTGTCGTTGTGGAAGGCGTGCTCGGCACCCTCGTATATCTTAATCTCGTAGGTGACGCCCGCCTGTTGGAGGGCCTCTTCAAGCGGGGGCACCTGGCCGGTGATGCGGGTGTCGCGCTCGCCGTAGATGCCCAGCACCGCCGCCTCTATTTTGGGCACGTCTTCAAGCGGCGGGTTGGGGCCGTAGTAAGGCACTGCTGCCTTCAGATCGGGACGGACGGTCGCCATGCGCCAGGTGTAGCCACCGCCGAAGCAGAAGCCAACCGCACCGAGCTTGTCAGGCACAACGTCGTCACGTGACTTCAGGTAGTCCAGCCCTGCGGACAGGTCGGAGATTATCTGCTCCGGCGGGTTCTGGCCGAGTACGCCGGTGCGCTCGCCTTCGTCGGGGTGGGCATCGCTGCCACCCTGCCGGGAGAGCAGGTCCACAGCCAGCGCGGCATAGTTGGCCCTGGCTAGACGGCGCACCACGTCCTTGATGTGGCCGGTAAGCCCACGATTCTCATGGATTACCAGCACGCCGGGTGGAGTCATTATGCGCGCGTTTACGGGTGTGGGCAGCGCGAGGTACGCCTGAAGTTGGGTGCGGTCGGCGGCGGGAATAGCCACCATCTCGGCGTGCATGTTGGGGTCGTCTTCGGGCACGTGGAAGGGGCTACCGCTCGTTGCGCCTGTGGTGGCTGTAGGGCCGCTAGTGGCCGAGGCACCTGTGGTAGCAGTGGCCGCAGCCGTGGCTTCAGGCGAGGCGGCGGGCTGGGGTGTGGAAGCCTGGGAAGCGGAAGAAGTGGTGGGCGTAGGTTCGGGGGTGTTAGGGTCGCAGCCCATGGCGAGGAGCACAGGCCCGGCTACCACGGCGCTACCCAGGATGAGAGTGGCACGGCGCACGAACTCACGCCTGCTGATACGCCCCTCCTGCCACTTCTCGGCCTCCTCTTCGACGAGGTACCGCTGCATGTCGTTCACATGCGCGGTGTCTCCACTAGTCATGACAGCTACTCCTTGGAGGGGGACCCGTCATTGTGCGTGCCGCAAACGCCATGAGGCCAGTATAACACACAGCGGCAGTGACAGGGAGGAGACGGAAGCGCATCACGCCAATGATTATTCACCGCAGAGACGCAGAGGGCGCGGAGGTTACGCGGAGAATAATGGAGGGTGTTCTTTGTAGGGGCAGCATCGTGCAGTTCGATGTTGCCTATTGCCCTCGCTAAACAATCATGATCTCGGCGTAGCCTCTGCGCCCTCTGCGTCTCTGCGGTGAATAAACAATCCTGGCCCTGGCGTTATGCGGTTTGGTAGCTTATTCCTGGTCTTTCCTGCGCGTGGCCTCTTTCATGTCGCGGACGTACTCGGAGACGCTGAGGATGACTTCGTCTTCGTCGGGGTGGCTCTCGATGACGTTGATGAGGGCGCTGCCCACGACCGCGCCATCGGCGGTCTGCGACACACGCGCTACGTGCTCCGGCTTGCTGATGCCGAAGCCCACCACCAGGGGCAGGTCGGTGTGCCTGCGCACTCGCTCAAGCATGGCCTCCAACCCCTCGCCTACTTCGGTACGTGCCCCGGTGACGCCCGTCAGCGACACGCAATAGACGAAGCCGCTCGCCAGTTCGGCCACTTTCTGGAGGCGCTCGTCGGTGCTGGTGGGGGCGACGAGGAATATGAGATCTATGCTGACGCTTTCGCAGGCCGCCTTGAGTTCGCCGGCTTCTTCGGGCGGAAGGTCGGGGATGATAAGGCCGTCCACGCCCGAGGCCGCGCAGTCGCGCACGAAGTCATCCAGGCCGTACTTGAAGATGGGGTTGTAGTAGCTCATGAAGAGCAGGGGCACCTCGTTGGTGCGCCGGGCTTCGGCTGCTACGGAGAGGCAGTCGCTGAGGCTTACGCCCTGTTCGAGAGCGGCGTGGGAGGCGCGTTGCACGGTAGCCCCGTCGGCCATCGGGTCGCTGAAGGGCACGCCAAGCTCGATCAGGTCGGCACCCTGGCGGGCGATGATGGGCACCAGGCGGCGGGTGAGGTCCAACGAGGGGTAGCCGACCGTCACGTACGCCACCAGCGCGGCTTCGTTGGCCTTCTTGAGGCGGCGGAAGGTACTTGCGAGTCGCCCCATCAAGCCTTCGCCTGGTCGGAATGTGAGGTTGAGGTTGAGGTTGAGGTTGAGGTGAGGGTAATGCCAAGAGCCTCGGCTACGGTGCCCATGTCCTTGTCCCCCCTGCCGGATAGGTTTATCACGACCATTGTATCCGCAGGCAGGGAGGCCGCCAAGTTTGCCCCGTAGTAGATGGCGTGGGCCGACTCCAGGGCGGGGATGATGCCCTCGGTGCGGCAGAGCAGCTTGAAGCCTTCCAACGCCTCCTCGTCCGTCACGCCGACGTACTGGGCGCGGCCGGTGTCGCGCAGGTAGCTGTGTTCCGGCCCGACGCCGGGGTAGTCCAGCCCCGCCGATATGCTGTGGGTCTCTATCACCTGCCCGTGCTCGTCCTGCAACATGTAGGAGCGCGAGCCGTGGAGCACGCCCACCGAACCGGCGCTCAGCGTGCAGGCGTGCTTGCCGCTGCCCACGCCCTCGCCCGCCGCTTCGACTCCCACCAGCCGCACCTCGCCGTCCGCGATGAAGGGGTGGAAGATGCCGATGCTGTTGCTGCCCCCTCCGACGCAAGCCACCACGTAATCGGGCAGTCGTCCTGCCTGCTCAAGCGATTGCTGACGCGCCTCGCGGCCGATGATGCTCTGGAAGTCGCGCACTATGGTTGGGTAGGGGTGCATGCCCACCGCCGAGCCGATGAGGTAGTAGGTGGTGCCCACGTTGGCTACCCAGTCGCGCACCGCCTCGTTGATGGCGTCTTTGAGGGTGCGGCTGCCGGAGGAAACGGGGCGCACCTCAGCACCGAGCAGCTTCATGCGAAAGACGTTAAGGGCCTGCCGCTGTATGTCCACCTCGCCCATGTAGACGATGCACTCCAGGCCGAGCATGGCGCACACGGTGGCGGTGGCGACCCCATGCTGCCCAGCTCCGGTCTCAGCGATAATCCGCTGCTTGCCCATTCGCCTGGCGAGCAGCGCCTGGCCCAGGGCGTTATTGATCTTGTGAGCGCCGGTGTGGGCAAGGTCCTCGCGCTTGAGGTAGATGCGCGCCCCGCCCATCTCGCGCGTCAGGCTGTCAGCGTAGTAGAGGGGAGTGGCCCGGCCTACATAGTGCGCTTCCAGGTGCCGTAGCTCGTGAAGGAAGTCGGGGTCGGTCTTGTAGTGGTTGTAGGCTCGTTCAAGCTCATCGAGCGCGGGCATTAGCACTTCGGGAGCGTACTTGCCGCCGAACTGTCCGAAGTGACCCTGAGCGTCCGGTAGGTTATATGTTTCTTCTGTTTGCGCGGGCTTCTCTTGTATGCTGACCAACTTATTGTCCTTTCAGGGCGACGGCCTGGTAGTTCGCCGCCGATATAAACTCTCTTATGAGCGCGCCGTCTTTCACCCCGCCGGTCTCCACGCCGCTGCTCACGTCAACAGCCCAGGGGGCTACCTGCTTGATGGCCGCGCCCACGTTGCCGGGGTTCAGGCCACCGGCCAGTATCAGGGGCAGCCTCTCCGCGATGCCCGCCGCCAGCGACCAATCAGCGGTCTCTCCGGTGCCGCCGTACTCGCCGGGCCTGTATGTGTCGAGTAACAGCCGCACGCGGTCGCCCAGGTCAAGCCGAGTGTAAGGCTCCAACTCCCCCATGACCTGCTCGACCGGCATGTTGCCGGGGAAGCGCACCGCCTTGATAGTGGGGTAATAGGACGAGCACGCTTCCACCTGCTCGGGGCTTTCGTCGCCGCTCAGTTGCAGTACATCAAGGCCCACATGCTCAGCTATTTCCAGCATGTTATCCGTGCTTTCGTTGACGAACACACCCACGAGCCGGGGCCAGGAGGAGCGAGCGTGCAGGACGGCTACAATGTTGCGTGCCGTGTCAACGCGCACCCGGCGGCGGCTAGGCGCGAACACCACCCCCAGCATGTCCGCGCCACCCTCGGCGGCGATAAGGGCGTGGCGGGGGTCCATGAGGCCGCAAATCTTCAAGGCCGGGGTCCTGCCCGCCTCAACGTGCAGTCTCATCGGGCAGCCACCAGTGCGGGCGACATGGTGCCGCACATCTGGCGCGTTGCCGCTGCGAGATCGGCCGAAGTAAGCAATCCCTCACCTATGAGCAGGGCGTCCACACCCAGGGCTGACATTGTTTCGCGGTCGGAGGTGTCGCGGATGCCGCTCTCGCTCACTGTGACCACATGGTCTGGTATCAGGGGCAGGAGCCGAATAGTGGTGTCGAGGCTTACCTCGAAGGTGCGCAGGTCACGGTTGTTGATGCCCACGACGTTTGCACCCGATTGGAGCGCGGCGAAGAGTTCGGTTTCGTTATGCACCTCCACCAGGGCCGCCATGCTGAGGCTTTCGGCTATCTCGCGGAAATCGCGTAGCTGCTCTATGCTCAATACAGAGGCTAACAGCAGCACGGCGTCGGCCCCCGCCAATCTGGCTTCGTAAACCTGGTAGGCGTCCACGAGGAACTCTTTGCACAGCACGGGCAGCGAGGTCCACATGCTCACCACCGCCAGGTCGTCCAGCGAGCCGCCAAAGTAGCGGCTGTCGGCCAGCACCGAGAGGGCGGCGGCCCCGTTGCGCTGGTAAATGGAGGCGACTTGCGCGGGGTCGAGGTCGGGGCGCAGGGCACCTTTGGAGGGGCTGCGCCGCTTGATTTCGGCTATCACCCTGGGGCCTTGCCTGGACGAGTCCGCTAGCGCACCACGAAAATCGCGGGGTGGTGTGGCCCGGTGCAACTGCGCCATGATATCAATGAGAGGACGGGCCAGCTTGCGGAACGAGACTTCTTCGCGCTTATTGGCGACAATCTCAGCGAGGATGCTCATGCCGCCACCTCCGCGCCTTCCTTGCTTTCGACGTGCAGCTTGCTATTGGCGGTTAGTGCTACTTCCACTTCCAGGGCTATGTCAGGGCTGGGCGCATCCTCAATGGGAGGGCCGCCGGTGAGCACCGGGTTCTGGCTGAACCGTGCCAGCCGCTCTAACGTGTCGAGGGCAGCGCCGCTGTCAGTGGCTTGCGCCGCCAGGTCCACACCCTCTCGCATGGAGGTGACTACCTCGGCGGCCAAGAGTGCGGCTGCGGCGTTCAAGAGCACCACGTCGCGCTGTGGCCCGCGCTCGCCCGACAGCACTGAACGGATTATAGTTGCGTTGTCCTCGGCGGTGCCTCCCAGGAGCGACTCGCGGGAGGCGCGTTGCAGTCCGACGTCTTCAGGGGTGACTTCCATGCGCTCGGTGGCATGTCCCGCCCGCACCCGGTAGAGGACGGAGGGGCCGGTGATGCTCAACTCGTCCATGCCGCCGTCGCCGTGCACCACCAGGGCGTGTTGCGCGCCGAGCATCTCCAGCACGCCCGCCATCTTGGGGGCGAGGGCGGCATCGGCCACCCCCAGCACCTGCGAGCGAGCGCCAGCGGGGTTGGTGAGGGGGCCGAGGATGTTGAACACGGTGCGGGTGCCTAGCTCGCGGCGCACCGGGGCGGCGTACTTCATGGCGGGGTGAAAGAGAGGCGCGAACATGAAGCCGATACCCGCGTAGCACACGCACCGGGCCACTTCCTCCGCATCCAGGTTGATTTGCACACCCAGCGCTTCCAGCACATCGGCGCTGCCGCATTTGCTGCTCATAGCGCGGTTGCCGTGCTTGGCTATCGGCACGCCCGCGGCGGATGCCACAATCGCGGCTGCGGTGGAGATGTTGAAGGTGCCTGAGCGGTCGCCGCCGGTGCCGCAGGTGTCGATCACCTCAAGGTCGCCCACGTCCACGGGGGTGGCGCGGCTCCGCATCACACGAGCCAGGCCCGCTATCTCCTCAACCGTCTCACCCTTCATGCGGAGGCCGATTAGCAGGGCCGCTATCTGCGCGGGCGTGGCCTCGCCGTCCATGATCTCGGACATCGCCCCGGAGGCTTCATCGGCGTCGAGCGATTCGCCCCGCACCAGTTTGTCAATGGCTTCGACTATCATCGCTAGCTCCTATCTGCTAGTTGTTAGTTGTTAGTTGTTAGTTGTTAGTTGTTAGTGAAGAACTTCTAACAACTATCAACTAACAACTAACGACTTAAACAAAAACTCCCGTCCCCAAATCAATGAAGGGACGAGAGCGAAGCTCTGCGCGGTGCCACCCTACTTCGGCACGAGATCGTGCCGCACTCTACAGGTACCTAGTCGATGGCGTGGCTATGAAGCTACTTTGCCATGCGTCTGCCGATACCCGGCTTCCTGATAACGGTGAAGTCTCCGGCGCAGTCTACTCGACGAGCTTTCGGTGCGCAACTCCCAGATCCATTCACCCCACGCGCTGGTGCCGGTTCACACCTACTCCGGCTCTCTGTACCTCGCTCCTGTGGCTACTCGTTCTGTTCGCGGTTGTTGTCGTATGCGGTTGAGAAGACTATAACACAGGCTTACAAGCGGCGTCAAGAGGGTAAGGGAGATTTGGCCTGGGCAAACGCATCTTAGTAGAAGAAAGAGTTTGAGAAGATAGTCGTGCTTCCAACCCGCCTTTAACCGTTTGGCCTTGATATCATACCTGGCACAGACTAGAGCTGCTTACCTTAGAGAGATTGCGCCTCGTTGCAGACCGGGAAGATTCTTTGGAGTTGCGACGAAGCTTTGAGGGCGGTATGACGGGGGCGACAATTGCTGAAATTCTTTCTCTTGTATGAAGTCCTTGCTATCGTGTTCTGCGGATCATCTCTTTGAGGTTATGGGAAATGATGGAGCGAAGATGTTCAGTTGATTTGTACAGTTGCACCCTCTGGGCAGAAATATCGAAATGCAGATTAGTCCCGTGTTTAGCGATCAACAGAATATCTAAAGCTTCATTCCCAACGCCATGTGCGTAACCTAATTCATAGTAAACGTTAGGCCTTTCATAGGTAAGATCGCAGATAAGGAATTCTGCACGCTCTATGAGATCAGTGATTTCCCGAATAATAAACCCCGATCCAACATTTTCATCCACCCTTGCTGCTCTAAGTCCGAGCCTTGAACACTCACCCTTAATGGCTGAGTAAACGTCGTCCATATCCTCGTTAAACGGCATCATGACAAAAACCAAATTAGGTTCAAAGTCACCCTGGTCTCGGGGGTCGTAATCCTGATGACCAAATTCGCGATCCATGAACGTGCTCTTTCGAGTCATTTTGTAAACCCGCCTATAACAAGTTCAGTGAAATTGAGACCAAACATGAAACGCTAATTAAGGGCATATTACAAGTAATAGGGCGAGCCACATTTCCTTGAATGGTAGTATAATTTAGCTGATTTACCTAGTCAATATTTTCAATAAATGGAGCCAGAGTGACCATACCCAAATAGAGGATGAAAGCAGCACCTCCAATTGCAAGGAACTATTATTTCACCCGAAGTAATTCCAACCTCATTCGAGCCGTAGGTACTAAAGCCAAGCGACTCAAATGCACCTGGAACTATGACCCAGGATGACACGGGGAATATGCTCGCTATTATGTGCATCATCCTATCTGAACATAAGCAAATTACATCTCCAGTCGTATTGACCGCCCTAGCATACAAGGATATACTCTCTGCGTGGCCGATTAGAGCCACATCAACAGTGAGAAGGTTGTGACAGTGATACGCTTACGCACAAACTAGCGGCAAAGCACCAGCCGCTACATACAGCTTTCGTGCTCCTGTTGCCTAGCTTAGGCTGACAGGCCGCGACTCCGCTTTGCCGCATTCGACCATGACACGCCAGCAGCGATTCTGCTGGAGGTGTTGTGGTTTTTTGTTTGCCCGGCAGACGCGGTCACGCAAGGAAGGAGCACAGAAGTTGAAGAACACCAGACGGCAGTATAACCACCACCGCAGGGCCTCGCCCACAAGCTGGGATGGGGTGGCTCACTGGTATGACAACTGGGTCGGAGAGGAGGGCAGCGAGCACCATCGGGAGGTCGTGGTGCCTACTCTGCTGTCACTGCTAGACCCGCAACCGGGCGAAAAGGTGCTCGACGTAGGCTGCGGGCAGGGCGTATTGGCACCCTATGCGGCGAAAGCAGGGGCGCGATACACAGGTATAGATGCAAGCCCCAGGCTAGTTGAGACGGCGCGGCGCAGGCACGGCAAGGAGGGTCGCTTCCTGCTTGGAGATGCGCGTGAGCTACCCGGCGTGCCGGACCTTCGAGAAGGCAGCTACGATGCGGTGACCTTCCTCCTGAGCATACAGGACATGGACCCTCTCGATTCGGTGCTCGCATCGGCGGCATGGGCGTTGAGGCCGGGCGGCAGGTTGGTTGCCCTGCTCATCCACCCGGCGTTCAGGGTGCCACGTCAAAGCGGCTGGGGCTGGGACGAGGGCCGTAAGTTGCAATACCGCCGGGTAGACCGCTATCTAACGCCGCTCCTGGTACCCATTAAGAGAGTGGATGGCTCGCGACCCACCAGCAGCTTCCACCGGCCTGTGAGCGCCTATGTGAACGGTCTAGCGGCCTGTGGGTTGGTGGTGGACAGCATGCTGGAGGTACCGGCGCACAAAGTGAAGTCACCACGCGCAGGCGATGACAGGGCGGCGGAAATGGCGAGGAGGGAGATACCGTTGTTCCTGGGGCTAAGGGCAAGGAAGGTTTAGAGGTGGGGTGATAGTTGGTGACTCATTGCGAAGGAGGACGCCCAGCGATTGAAATCGCGGGCTAGACCCTGCAAAGTCCGCCGCAGGGCGGACTGCTTTACTAACATTTCCGCCGCAATAGAGTCTCTTTGCCACACAACCAGCCCCCGTAGGGGAACTTTGCAGACTATAGCTCGCGATTTATGAAGATTAACGGGTTAATCAGGTAATCGTCGGACGTGAAAAGGGGCTACGTAGGGGCAGGTCCCCGTGCCTGCCCTCATGCAGGCGTACCATGTGGTAATCTCCACCAGGGCAGGCACGGGGACCTGCCCCTACAGGCTATTACCTTATCAAGTTGTTATTCTTCATCAATCGCCGGGCATCGTCCTTCGCACGCCGTGCCTCGTGCACGTTCAAAGGCCAGGCATCGTCCTTCGTACGCTGTAACCCCTACATAGACATATCAGGCTCTCGGACCCTCTCCTCTACCCGAAACCCGCCATCCACCACCCACACGTCATAAATGGCGTCGAAGCCCTCCTCCCAGTTAGGTGGTTGCAGGCGCTTGGCCGTGCCGTAGATAGCACCTATGGGCACGCGGGCCTTGCCGGTGCGAAGGTCGTTGCGGGCGCGGGAGCCTTGAACGTCAGGCTGGAAGTAATAGGCCACCGCTCGGAAGCGTGCGCTCCTGGCGAGTTCAATGTACCTGGCACGGTCGGCGGCGGTTGGGTTGGTGTTGTCCACCACGAACGGCTGCTTCATCTGGAGGCAGGCTTGCAGCAACAAGCGCTCGCGGTTACGCGTCCGCAGCATATCGAGGTTGACGCGCACGTGCGTGTCGAAAAATCGCTCCTTGTAAAAGGTCGATTTACCTGAGGCTTGCAGGCCGGTGAAGATTGCTGCTTCCATTAGGACGACAGACGACAGACGATGGACGATGGACGATGGACGATGGACGCTGTAGGGTGACGGTTCTTACCATCGTCCATCGTCTGTCGTCTATCGTCCCCTCACGGCAAATGCTTGTTGTAGAAGGCGAGGAGACGTTGCATGTATTCTTCGGGGGCCTTGTCGTAGATGCCGGTGTGGCCCGCGCCCTCCAGTACCCAGAATTCGAGGTTGGGGTTGCCTGTGGCGGCTTTCTGGAGGTCGTAGGCGTGGCTGACGGGCACCAGGGTGTCCTCGGTGCCGTGTATTAGGAAGAGTGGGCGGTCGTTCAGCCGGCCGAGGGATTCTGCGGGTTTAGTGGAGGTAAGATCGAGGCCGTAGAGCAGCTTGCCCATGAACAGGATGCCGGGGTTGAAAAAGCCCGGTAGGCCGCTGGCTTTTGGCAGTTCTTTGTCCAGCAGGGCGGGTAGGCTCGCGAAGGCGGAGTCCGACACCAACGCCTTTATCTGAGGGTGGTCGGGTGCAGCCAGCAGTTCGGTAGCCGCGCCCATCGAGAAGCCCAGGCCGCCTACCTCGGTGACACCCCTGCCCTCCAGGTATTGCAAGGCCCCACCCACGTCCCGCGTTTCGTGAAGGCCGAGGGAGTAGCGTTCGCCGCCCGACTCGCCGTGCGCCCTGAAGTCGAAGGCGAAAGCATCGTAGCCCCGGTCGTAGAGGCCCTTCATGATGCTGAGCAGCGCGCCACCGGCCCGGTTGTTGTTGCGGCCGTGCATCACGAGGATTACTTTGTCGCCAGGCGAGTCGATGTACCAGCCCTTGAGCGCGATGTTGTCGCCGGAGCTGTTGAACTGCACATCCTCGTACTGCATGCCCAACTCGGCGGGCGTCGTGGCAACCGCTACCCGCCTGGGGTGCGAGAGCCTATCAGCGACGATGCTGGATACGGCAAAGTAGGCAGCGAGCAAGAGCACCGAGAGTGTAATGGCAAGCACCGTTACCCTGCGGCGGGTTATGACGCTCCTGCGGGTCGCTACTTGCGGCCTGGCTGGTGTTAGGTCTGTTCCGGTAGTTGTCGCCATAGCCTCCCTCTAACTTCAGATTAAAGATGCAACTACTGGTTTGTAGGGGCAGGCCCCTGTTGGAGATTAGCCACATTGTGGTACGAGTACCAGGGCAGGCCCCTGTGCCTGCCCCTACAAGTCTCCTAGCCCCTATCGTCCATCGTCCATCGTCCGCGCGTCAGACCCTGATGCACGCCGCCCAGTGCCCCGGCGACTTCTCCTGCAACGGCGGGTCTATCTCCCGGCAGGCGGCGATGGCTAGGGGGCAGCGGGTGTGGAAGTGGCAGCCCCTCGGCGGGTTGATGGGCGAGGGCACGTCGCCGGTGAGGATGATGCGCTGGCGCTGCATCTCGGCCATTGGGTCGGGGATGGGCACCGCCGACAGCAGCGCCTCCGTATAGGGGTGCATGGGGTTGGCATATAGCTCCGTGCGGTCCGCAAGCTCCACTATCTTGCCCAGGTACATCACGGCCACGCGGTCGGAGATGTGGCGCACCACGCTCAGGTCGTGAGCGATGAACAGGTAAGTCAGGCCGAACTCCGCCTGCAAGTCCTCCATCAGGTTGATAATCTGGGCGCGGATGGACACATCGAGGGCGGAAATCGGCTCGTCGGCCACTATGAACTCAGGCTCCACGCCCAGGGCGCGAGCGATGCCGATACGCTGCCGCTGGCCGCCGGAGAACTCGTGCGGGTAGCGGTTGGCGTGGTAGGGGTTGAGACCCACACGGCGCAACAATTCCAGCACTCGCTCCTGGAGGTCCTTCCCCTTGGCGAGGCCGTGCACCTTTATCGGCTCGCCAATGATGTCGGCCACCGTCTGCCGGGGGTTGAGGGAGGCGTAGGGGTCCTGGAAGATCATTTGCATCTGGCGGCGCAAATGCCGCATCTGCTCCCTGGGCAGTTGCACGATGTTCTCGCCCTTGAAGACCACCTTGCCCGCGGTCGGCTTGTATAGCTGTAAGATGGCCCGCCCCGCCGTGCTCTTGCCGCAACCCGACTCTCCTACCAGGCCGAGCGTCTCGCCCTTCCTGACGAAGAAGTCCAGGCCATCCACGGCCCGCACCGCGCCCACCTGCCGCTGGAAGAGCACGCCGCGCATGATGGGGAAGTGCATCCGCAGCCCCGCCACGCGCAACAGCACGTCCTCCGGCGACTCGATGCCGACCTCCTCCATCGTTGCGACCCGCAGCCGCGCCCCTGAAGCATCAGCCGCCGAATCGACCCCTATGTTTGTCTTGTCCGTAGTTGCCATATCAACCCTTCACGTAGTGCCTTCAAATTGAAACGCCAAGACGCCAAGGACGCCAAGGACGCGCAGAGATTAGGATTGTTGTTCAAACCTTTAGTTACTCTCACCTCAAGTTCCAACCAGTGACAGATGCTCCAGGTATCAAGAACAAACCTTATCTACCTTGGCGGGTCCTTGGCGTCTTGGCGTCTTGGCGTTTCCGTCTCTAATCAAGAACCGGCTTTGACGGCTGTTTCGTCTTCGATGGCGTGCGGCTGGGTGGTGCGAACGTCTACCCAGCAGGCGACCTGGTGCCCTTCGTCCACGGTGCGCAGGGGCGGGCGCTCTAGCTCGTTGCGAGGCTCGCGGAAGGTGCAGCGGGCGTAGAAGGGGCAGCCTGGGGCCATGCGGATCAGGTCGGGCGGCAGGCCGGGGATGGGTTCCAGGCGCTCCTTGCGCTCCTCGTCCAGGCGGGGCACCGACTTGAGCAGGCCGAGCGTGTACGGGTGGCGCGGGTCCTTGTACATCTGCATCGTCGTGCCCTGCTCCATCACCTGCCCGCCGTACATCACCATCACCCGGTCGCACAGGCCCGCCACCACGCCCAGGTCGTGCGTGATGAAGATCACCGCCGTGCCAAATTCGCTCTTGAGCCGCCGGATGAGGTCGAGTATCTGCGCCTGTATCGTCACGTCGAGGGCGGTGGTCGGCTCGTCCGCGATGAGCAGCTTGGGGTTGCAGGAGAGGGCCATAGCGATCATCACGCGCTGCCGCATGCCGCCTGAAAATTGGTGCGGGTAGTTGTCCAACCGGTCGGCGGCGGAGGGTATGCCCACCAGCTTGAGCAACTCTATCGTGCGCGTGCGAGCCTGGGCCCCCGTCATGTTCATGTGCAGTTGCAGCGACTCGCCTATCTGCTTGCTCACCTTCAGCACCGGGTTGAGCGAGGTCATGGGGTCCTGGAAGATCATCGAGATCTCCTTGCCCCGGATATGTCGCATCTCTTCCTTGCCCATGTTGAGCAGGTTCTGCCCGCGATAGAGGATTTCGCCACCCACCACCTTGCCGGGAGGCGAGGCTATCAGCCGCATGATCGTCATGGCGGTGACGCTCTTGCCGGAACCGGACTCGCCCACAATGCCCAGCGTTTCACCTTCGTCCAGCGTGAACGACACACCATCGACCGCCTTCACCACGCCCTCCGCAGTGTAGAAGTACGTTTGCAGGTTGTTAACTTCGAGCAGATGAGGCATTAGATACCTTTCTCGGGATTTCGAAATTGGAATTTCGAAATCCGAATTTAGTATGTAACCATCAAATTCGCAATTCGAAATTCCAATTTCGAAATTCCTCCTACCGGTTGAGGCGGGGGTCGAGGGCGTCACGCAGGCCATCACCGAGCAGGTTGAAGGCCAGCACGGTCAGCATGATAGCCAGGCCGGGGAATATCAGCAGGTGAGGGCCGTTGAACACGCTATTGCGCTCCACGCCGAGCATCGTACCCCACTCAGGGTGAGGCGGCTGCTGCCCCAGGCCGAGGAAGCCGAGCGCCGCCGCGTCCAGGATGCCCGATGCTATGCCGAGAGTGCCCTGGACAATGAGCGGTGTAAGCGCGTTGGGCAGGATGGTGCGAAACAAGGTACGCGAGGCAGGCACGCCCAGCGCCTTGTCAGCGGTGACGTAGTCTAGCTCCTTGATGGAGAGGACGCTTGCCCGCACGATGCGCGCGTAGATGGGAATGCCGACGAATCCAATGGCAAATAGGGCGGGCAGCAGCGGGTTCAGGCCCTGCACAATCAAGGGCCGCAACACCGCCACCAGCGCGATTGCCAGCAACAGGCTTGGGAAGGCCAGCAGCACGTCCATGAGCCGCATCAGTACGTTATCCAGCCAGCCGCCGACGTAGCCGGACAGCGCGCCTAACAGCGTGCCCACGATGATAGCGAACGTCACCGTGGCTATGCCGATGAATAGAGATACCCTGGTGGCGTGCACCACGCGGCTGAACAGGTCGCGCCCGTTGCCGTCCAGCCCGAATATGTGCTGGGGTTCGTTGGAGGGGCAGCCGAACAGGTGGATGCAGGGCGTTACGCGCACCCGGTTGTTGGGGTCGGTGAAGGTTATCGGGTCGTGGGTGGCTATGATGGGCGCAAAAATGGCTACGAGCAGCAGGATGCCGATAATCAGCAGCCCCACCTGGCCCGAACGGTTCCGCAGCAGATGCCGCCACGCGTTGCGCCACATGCTGGCCGACCTAGCTGGCCTCAAGATGCCCGGTTCTACCGCTTTCTGACGTAGAAGCATTGTCCGGCTCCTAACTAAGCCTGATACGCGGGTCTATGTACGCGTACGATATGTCCACCAACAGGTTCATCAGCACGAAAAGGAAGGCTACTATGATGGTGAAGCCCTGCACCACGGGGTAGTCCCTGGCGAAAATCGAATCGACCAGGAACTTGCCCACGCCGGGCAGGCCGAACACCGTCTCGGTGAGCACCGCGCCTCCCAACAGCGCGCCGAACTGCAAGCCTATGACCGTCACCAGGGGCAGCAAGGCGTTGCGCATGGCGTGGCGGAACAGCACGAACCGCTCTCCCAGGCCCTTCGAGCGGGCGGTGCGGATGTAGTCGGCTCCTAGCACGTCGAGCAGGTTGGAGCGGGTGAGGCGGGCTATGATCGCCATCGGGATGGTGCCCAGGGTGATTGACGGCAACACGAGGTGCTCCAACGCATCACCCATGACCGCCCACTTACCCTGCAAGGCCGCGCTGACCGTGAACATGTTCGATAGAAACAGGAAGAAGCCCCTTGGAATCCCCTCAAGGTCGGTGAGGCCCCACGCCTTGTCTAAGGGCGGGAGGGTCATGCCGGGCGTGAGGCGGCTGCCAGTCGGCAGACTGAACGGCGTGTCGTGCAACACCACCCCGAAGAAGCCCGCGAGTAGCAGGCCCAGCCAGAAGATCGGCATAGACACGCCGAGGTTAGCTATCACCATCGCCCCGGCGTCCATCGGGCTTTTGTGTTTATAAGCCGAGATGATGCCTAGTGGCACACCTATCGCTATCGCGAACAGCATAGAGCCTATGGCAAGCTCCAGCGTCATCGGCAGGCGCTCCAGGAGGATGTCGCCCACGGGACGGCCAAACTTGATGGAGTTACCCAGGTCGCCTGTCACCAGGCCGGTGGAATAGCGCAGGAACTGCGTCGGGATGTTGTCGTTGAGGCCGAAACGCTCCCGGAAGGCGCTACAGGTCTTCGGGGTGGCACGCTCGCCAAGCATGGCGATGCAAGGGTCGCCCGGAATGGAGCGCACCAGGACGAAAGTAACGAATATGATACCTAAGATGACGGGTACGATCAGCAGCAGACGCTGAAGTAGGAAGCGTGCCATAGCTTAGTCCAGACTCTAAAGGGAGGGTTACAGCCGCTTGCGAATGAGATACAGCGAATGGGCGGGACGACTTACGTCCCACCCATTCGCGTACCTGTTCGGCCCGGTAAGGGAACCAGGCCGAACAGTATCCTGAAGGTTACTCCGCGGGCGGAGGAGGGTTCAGGAACGCGGTGAACAGGTAGGACCAGTAGTCGAAGGTGCCGGAGCGGCCCTTGTGAAGCTCGTGCGCGGCATCCCACTGTACTGCGTAAGTCGCCACCACGTCCTGGGCGGTCACCTGGGTGCCGTCCGAGAACTTGGCGTCCGGGTTGAGCGTGATGGTCCACTCGGTCAGGTCCTCGTTCGACTCGTAGGCGGAGGCCACACCAAGCTCGACCTCGGTGCTACCGACTTTGTAGCCGAGCAACGGCTGGAAGATCTGCTCGCAAGCGCGCAGGGCCTCACCGTCGGTCTCGTCCGCGCAGTAGAGCGAAGGCGGCTCGCCGTTCTGGATCCACACAAAGGTGTCGTCACCAGGCTGCGACATGACCGCGAAACTCTCGTTGCCCAGGGGGCTGGAGTGAGCGCCCGCCACATCTGCCCTGTAGACCGCAGCCGAGCCACCGTGGGCGACCGGGATCATCGGGACGTGCTGCTTGATGGCGGTGTTCGCCTCGGCGTAGAGGGCGTTGCGCTCGTCCTGGTCGGAGAGCGAAGCGGCCTCGGTCAGCTTGGAGGTGACATCCGGCCACTTGTTGCCGAACGACTCGTTAGCGCCGACGCCGAAGTGGGAGTCGAGGAAGTTGGTAGCATCAGGATAGTCCGCGCCCCAGCCCAGGAGGAACATCTCCAGGTTGCCGGCGGAAGCGTTATCCAGGAAGGTAGCCGACTCCTGCTGGTCGATTGTGGCGGTAATGCCAAGCGGAGCTAGCTGAGCCTGGATTTCCTCGGCCACCTTGTCGGGCGAGGGCAGGTAGCCACGCACCACGTTGCGGTAGGCTATCCTGATGTTGAAGCCGTTCGGGAAGCCCGCCTCGGTCAGCATGGCCTTGGCCTGCTCCAGGTTGTATTCGTACCAGGCCTCGCCCTCGCAGCCGCCAGGGATGGCGCACGGGGTGAAGTACTGCGCCACAGCCGATCCCGGAGGATAGAACTTGTCAACGATAGCCTGGCGGTTGAGGCCCATAGCAATCGCCTGGCGCACCTTCTCGTTGTCCAGCGGCGGCTTGGTATTGTTCATACCGACGTAGAATACGTTGAGGGCCACACGCGGGAAGAGCTTGAGGTTGGCATCGCCGCCGATGGTGGCGAAGTCGTTAGGATCGGGGTTGTCGATGCCGTCGGCCTCACCGGCGCGTAGGCTGCTGAGGCGGGCGGTGGCCGACTCGTTCCAGCGGAAGATGAGGGTCTTGAACGCGGGGGCGTCGCCGGCATAGTGCGGGTTCGGCACCATCGTCAGGTGATCGCCGCGCACCCATTCCGACACCATGTAGGGGCCGGAGCCGAGAGGGGCGTCGAGCGGAGCGCCGCCGGTCTCCTCAAGGTGGGCAGCCGACTGGATGCCGAGGGAGCTGAAGGCGATCTTGGACGGGAAGGCCGGGTCGGAGGCGCACAGGGTGAACTTCACCGTGGTGTCGTCCACAGCCTCGATGGACTTCATGATACCGCCGTAGCTGCAATCACCCACGGCATACATGTCTTCCGTGGCGGTGATGGTAGCCGCGCCACCGGTAGGAGACGCCACGGCCGCAGCCTCGGTGGGGGTCTCTTCAGGTGCGGCGGTGTTGGTCGGCCTGGTAGCGGGGGCCGTAGTGTCAGTCGGCGCCGCTGCGGCTTGCGTGGTAGCGGTAGGGGCGATGGTTGTAGGCGTTGGCGTTGCTTCCGGGCCGCAGGCCGCGAGCACGGGCAGCAAAACCATAATTGCCGCCACTACCCCTGCGAATTTCTTCTTTAAGAACATGCTTACTTTCCTCCTATAATTTCCTGGCTCATTTCTGGTACCAGGTACGGAATGCTCGGACAATTGCACCAAGCGAGCACTCAGTACGACAATACGTGATGGGTTATAACCACGCATCACCCCCTTCGCAGGACAAGGTAACCCACAATGCAGGTAATTTGCATTATAAGTTATAACACCAACATGTCAAGTGCCCGGTTCAGATAAGGCCGCTTGATGGAGGTTAAATATGTTGCTAGTCGCACTCAGAGGCATGCCCGGTAGCGGCAAGAGCACGCTGGGCAGGGCCATAAGCAAGCGGCTGGGCTGGCCCATCATTGACAAGGACGACGTGAAGGACCTCATCGACGGGCACTGCGACGATCCGGGCACGCTCGCCTACTCAGTGATGTTCAACATCGCCCGCCGCCAGCTTCAGCAGGGCCTCAACGTCATCTGCGACAGCCCCCTTACTTATGCGTCTCTGTACGAGCAGGCACGGCGTGTGGCGGACGAAACAGGCGCAAAGCTGGTCGTGCTGGAATGCGTCTGCTCGGATGAGGAAGAATGGCGGCGCAGGGTGGATGCTAGGCGAGAGGTGGGTCTGCCTGGGCACCACATGAGCAGTTGGGAGAAGTTGCAGGGGTACAGGCAGACGGTGGAGGGGAAGGTGGAGTACCCGGTTGGGGAGGATAGGTTGGTGCTGGACACGGTGAGGCCGTTTGGGGAGCTTGTGGAGGCTACTATTGAATTCTTGTCAAGGGTAATGGAGTAACTAGTTGATAGGTGGGCCTTGAGCAGATCGATAGCTCACGTACGCACACGTCCAAATAGAGGCAGCACTCAGACGAAAAGTTATGTTAGACCACGAGGATTGCCCCTCCTCGAGTCTACATGCAACGGGAGGTAAGTAAGATCAGATGGACGATAACCTGGAAGAACCAAACAGCCACAATGACGAAGACGATACAAGTGTGATCGTGATCGATCTACGAAACGACATTATATATCACTACCTATTGCGCTTGCGCCACCATGAGGACGTTCTTGGAATTGTTCTAAAAGGACATCTGTTGATAGAATACGTACTCAACAAGATCATTGAAAGGCAGTTTAGAGATTCTAAAGGGATGCTGACTGACCATCGAAGTTTTACATTTTCAGTAAAGCTTCAAATGCTCTACGCTTCACACAATCTGCCCGAATACCTGTACCGCAACATCCGGAATATCAACAAGATTCGAAACCAAGTTGCTCATAACCTAGATGTCGATTTCGACTCTGTGGATTTTGTCTTTCATAAGTCAGATGGCGAAACAATTAACCTTAGGGAGGCCGCAATAAAACGCATGAATCCAACTCGTTACGTCGTCAGGCTCCTGTGTCACGGAACGTTATCTGAGCTTCAGCTCTACTACGCAATGCAGTTCAAGGAGTTACCAATGAAAGACAGAGATCCCTACAAATGAGCAATTGCCTTGTGCTTTGTTGAAGTGCTTCTCCGACTGCAAACAACTAACACAGAGAGTCATAGCCCCACCCACACGGTGAAGCTATGACTCTCTTGCTACCTGGAAGTTACGCAGCCGCCAACACCCAGCATCAGCCAATCGTAAGGACTGGCGACTGAGCACTGACAACCAGCAATTACCGCTTCGTGTACTGAGGCGCCTTGCGTGCGCGCTTGAGACCGGCCTTCTTGCGTTCCTTCTGGCGCGGGTCGCGGGCCAGCAGACCGGCCTTCTTCAGCACGGGGCGCAGCGAGGCGTCAGACTGCACGAGGGCGCGGGCCATACCGTGGCGCACGGCACCGGCCTGGCCTGTAACGCCGCCGCCCAGCACCTTCACCGTCACGTTGAACTTGCCCGCCTGCTCGGTAATAGCCATGGGCGAGGCCACCATCTGCTGGTACAGGGTGCGAGCGCCGAAGTACTCCTCAACAGGCTTGCTGTTGATAATAATCTGGCCGTTGCCCGGGTACAGGCGCACGCGAGCCACCGCGGTCTTGCGGCGTCCGGTGCCGTAGTAGTACGCCGGCCTGTCGGTTGTCTTTGTCTGGTCCATAGTTCTCCTCTAAAGAAGTGCCGAGTTCCGAGTTCCGAGTTATTAACCTTCACTCGGCACTCGGTACTATCCTGCGCTCTCTATCGCTTCGGTCTCCGGGTTGACACGGATGGGCTTGGGCTGCTGGGCGACGTGCGGGTGGGTGCCACCGGCGTACACCTTCAGCTTGGTCAGCATCTGGTTGCCCAGGCGGGTGCGGGGCAGCATGCCCTTCACCGCTTCCTCTATCGCCTTGGTGGGATGCTTCTGCATCATCTCGTTGAACGGGATGGCCTTGAGAGAACCCATGTAGCCGGAGTGGCTGTAGTACATCTTCTGGGTCTCTTTCTTGCCCGTCACGCGTATCTTGTCGGCATTGACGACCACCACGTAGTCGCCCATGTCCATGTGGGTCGCGTAGGTCGGCTTGTTCTTGCCCTTCAGGATTTGCGCCACCACGCTAGCCAGGCGGCCGAGGGTCAATCCCTCAGCGTCTAACAGGTACCATTCGCGCTGGGCCGCGTCCTCGGCGGTGGGCGTCCATGTCTTTGTGCTCACGTTATCCTCCAGTCTTGCAGTTTTGAGCTTCGAGTTCGCCTCTCGGCTCAACCCTCAAAACTCT
>DASVVE010000056.1:0-17035 GCA_036386675.1 Chloroflexia bacterium
TCACGTAGCAGGCCCTGGATAGCGCCGTCCTTGTCCAGCAGTATTTTGGCACCCCGGTAGCCGTTCACCACCCAGATTGCGCGGTTGGGCAGCGCTGTATCAGCCCGTACCCCAGCGACAGTCTTATATGAGACGCTCACCAGGTAGCCATCGCGGTAGAATAGCCGCTTTTTGCGGGGTGGGGCACCTTCGTGGAGGAATGGGGCGATGTCAATGTCGCTGAAGCGGGTGGCCTCACCCCTGGCGTAGCTGCCGCCCAGGACGATACCTGCAATATCTTCGTCTGCTAGCTCGCTAATAATGCTTTCGATGAGTTGTGGAGGCAAGGAGTTATAGTCCAAGTTTGGCCTGCATTACGGCCTATTTCAGGCCGATATTGTAAACGGGCGGCAAGTACCACACGCGCTCCGCGTACTCTCCGGCCCGCTCTCCTGAAGAGGCCACCCACCGGGCGTAGTCGCGCACCGCACCTGGCATCGCCTGGCTGCTGCCGAACAGCACGTCAAGCTGGGACTTGTACCTGGTAATGACCGCTATTTTGAGGCCAATCAGCTCGGATATTGGAGTGAGACGAGGCCGCACGAGCATGTTCAGTTCCCGCAAACGACGGTCTAACATGCCAGGTTTGGAGGCATACGGATAGTCCTCATAGAAGAGCACGCCAAAGCGCGGGCCGAGTCGCCGGGCGGCCCAAAACACCAACTGGTGGTCTACGTGGTGGCCTACGCCCAGCGGCGCGAATACTCTCACCCTGCCGCGCTCTCCTCCGTGCTCTCGCGCTACTCGCCTGATCTCGTCAGCGATGTGGGGAACGAGCATGCGGCGCTCCTCCCCCTTCACCCTGCCGAACAGGTCTTCGTCGGAGTTGTAGAGCGACTCGCCTGCTATGCTTCGACGGTAGGGTGCGTCCGGCACGTCGAGCCACACAGGCTCCAGGCCCAGCAAGCGCATGGCCGCGCGTTCTTCCTCCCGCCGCACCTGGTTGATGCTTGCACCCGCGTTGCCTCCCCCGCTTTGCCACTGCTCGTGCTGCCTGTTGGCGTAGTCCGAGAGGCCGGTGCCTTCCGGCTCAGGAGCGGCGCACACCACCAGCCCGACGCAACGCGCGCCCATTCTAGCCAGGCGTACGGCGGTACCCCCGCACGAGAGGGGGATATCGTCGAAGTGTGGTGATAAGAAGATGGCTAAGGGTGGGGGCATGGCTCCATTCTATAGCACTTGGTGTAGTTTACTACTTTTTATTACGTCTAATATGTTCTCTAACTCTTTCTCGCCTCTCACTGTCTTCATGAAGCGTCACTTCAAGATCTTTAATCCTCTTCCAATAGTAGTTACTTTGTAACCATAGAGAAATGAGTGCCACGAACACTACGAGCACGAAGATTGAGATGAAGAAAAATGGTGTCCCGTCGGATAATGCCGCTAAGATTAGCGGTACGCCCGTACTCAGCAGGATGCTATTGATCAGAGCTACTATGCCAGGTGTGTCGAAGTAGACTCTGAACCCTTTCCTTCCCACACTGAATCTCGTTGTAGCGAACAAATTATGTAACTGTGTCTTGGGTGAAAGAAGATAACCTTTAGTTTCCGGACAGCGCGTGGTCATATAGAGGCGGATTTCCCTAAGCTCTTCAGCACAGATTCTGATCCCTAGACTTCTCTCTATAGTCCTTCGGAATGTTGCTAGACCGAAAAGCACCACACCAACGTAGAGGAGGCCGCTGACGATGTTCGCAAGCCCAGTATTCAAGTTCTGGATGGGCAGGCTTATCACTGCTGCAACACCTACAACAAGAGTTACCAGGAACCTAAGTCTGGACTCGCCCATCGCTACCAAGTGCCAAAAAATATCGCTGAGCTTCTTGTCTTCCTCCTGCATGATTTTCAGCATAGCTTCCTTCTCATCAGAGTCCGAACCATCATCTTTCCCCGCTGGTGGTGGCTTATCGATTGGTTCATCCTCATCAGTGTGAAATTTATCGTCTTTCCCCTTCAGTGGTGACGGATTCATCTCCCCTCCAGTCGGTGAGAACAGAAGTTGACTGATTTACTTTCATGTACGTAACATCATATTGCTTTGTTGCAATAGCTCCTACTATCCAGCATACAAGTGAATAATTACTCGCCAGTAGAAGGAAACCTGATCGTCTGACGCTTGCGTGTTATACTACCCGCATGAACAGCAACTTACGGGACCAACTGCGCGGGTTGGTGGTATTCGCGCCTGAAGTGGGCGAAGCGTTGCGGCAGGGTAGGGCGATTGTGGCGTTGGAATCGACCGTCATCGCGCATGGGTTGCCGCACCCAACCAACCTGGAAGTGGCGGCCAGTATGGAGCGCCTGGTCCGGGAGGGTGGGGCTGTCCCGGCTACCATCGCTATACTCGACGGCAGAGTGCATTATGGCCTGAGCGCTGAGGAGTTAGAGCGGATAGGCACCGGGGGCGACATCCACAAGGCCAGCTTGCGCGACCTGCCTCTGCTGCTGGCGGGTAAAGCCAATGGTGCGACCACCGTGTCGGCTACGGCTCACCTTGCGGCCATGTGGGGCATCAAGGTGTTCGCGACGGGGGGCATAGGCGGGGTGCATCGCAACTGGGAAAATACCCTCGATATCTCCGCCGACCTGCCCGCGCTGGCTTCTATGCCTATCGTCACCGTCTGCGCGGGGGCTAAGTCGGTACTCAACCTGCCAGCCACCCTGGAGTGGCTCGAGACCCACGGCGTGCCTGTTCTTGGCTACCGTACCAACACCTTCCCGGCGTTCTACACCCGTACCACCAGTCCAGCCTTGCGCGTGGACCGCACCGTTGAAACGGCGCGGGAAGTGGCCGACATATTCAAAATGCGGCAGCGCATAGGTCCGGTAGGCGGCGTGCTGGTGTGCCAACCATTGCCTGAAGAACACGCTCTCGACAGCCACGAGATAGAGGCCGCTATAGAAGGCGCCTTGCGAGAAGCCAGTTCCCAGGGTATCGCAGGACGTGAGGTGACCCCGTTTCTCCTGGGCAATCTTGCCCGCGCCACCTCCGGCCGCTCCCTGGCCGCCAATCGCGTCCTGCTGGAGAACAACGCCCGCCTGGCCGCCGAGATAAGCCGCGCGCTCAACCCCCCAAACTTTGTGTAGGGATTTGGAAATTGGAATTGCGAATTTCGAATTTGTTGAACGTCTCGTAAATTCCGCTTCCTTTTCCCAAATTCGAAATTCGCAATTCCAATTTCCAAATCATGAAACTCCTCTCTTTAGGTGACCTGCTGCTCGACTTGCTGGTGCGGTACGACCCGGCTTCGGGTGAGGTGGACGTGGGGGCGGGGGCGGTGCAACTGCACCCCGGTGGGTCGGCGGCCAACTTCGCGGTGCAGGCCGCTCGATTTGGGGCCGACGTGCGCTTCATCAGCCGGGTGGGACGCGACATGCCGGGCGAGATGCTTGTCCGCTCGTTGGAGAGCGAAGGCGTAACACCCGCGGTGCGTGCGATGGAGGATGAGGTCACCGGGCGGGTGCTCGTCATGGTGGATCACGCAGGCAACCGGCGGATGTGGTCGTACCCAGGTGCCAGCGCCTTGCTCAGCCCCGGCGATCTCGACCCTGAGTGGTTTCACGGCCTGGATGCCTTTCACCTGACGGGCTACTCGCTTCTGCGCGAAGGTCCTAGGGAGGCCGCCTACGAAGCCTTGCGAATGGCCCGCGATCTCGGTTCGCCCCTATGCACCCTCGATCCCAACCCGCCCCATCTGATAGCCGACTACGGTCCTGCCCGCTTCCGCAACTTGCTGGGGGATCTCTGGTTTGACATAATCTTACCCAATATGGAGGAAGGTAGCCTACTTAGTGGAGAGCAGGAGCCGGATGCGATAGTTTCGAGCCTGTTGGAGATATCCCCATTGGTGGTGCTCAAGCTAGGTGCGGAGGGTTGCCTGGTGGGTACGGCTGAGGAACGCGTGCTCAGTCAGGGCGTTGTGGTGAGCGACGTGGTAGACGTGACAGGTGCCGGTGATGCGTTCGCGGCGGCGTTCGTGGTAGAATATCTGGCCCGCAAGGACATTCGCACAGCCGCGGCCGCCGCTAACCAGTTCGCTGCGCAGGTGGTCGGCCGTGCGGGAGCCAGGTAGCGCCTCAGTTATGCCTCAAGACACCAACCCAACCGAACCCAAGGCAGTACCCGGAGCCACGCCGCCGCGCCCCAAGCGCGGCCACCAACGCCGTCCGCCTTTAGCCGAGGTAGACACTATGGAGCTTTGGCAGGCGTGGCAGCGTGGCGACCGCCGTACCGTCAGGCCCTGGATTGGCCTCCTCGCGAGCTTTTGCCTGGTGCTGGCGGGGATGTACTCCTTCTTTTTCTTCTCCACCACATTGAGCAACGACCCCCTGGGTGGGGCCATAATGTCGTTCGTCTTTATCGTCTTGATATTCTACCTGGGGCGGCGCATCTCTCCCGAACCGAGACTGGTCGCCCTGGTCGTTGGCTTTATGTCGGCGGTGTCGCTGAGCGCATTTGGCCTGTGGCTGCTGGTGTGCGCCCTCAGTGGCTGGAATGCCTGGGTAGCGATAATGGGCACACTGACGCTGGGCCTGCTGGGCGCGTTCCTGGCCGTGCCATCGTTGAACGCCATTGAGCGGCAATACGCGAGGCGTGGGGAGTAACACGTAACACGTGGATCGTCGGAGTGTGTGAAGCAGCTTGACGGCTTATGAAGATCAAAGCCCATACTGCAATTACGCGTAACGCGTAACGCGTTATGTGTTATGTGTTATGTGTTATGTGTTAATCGTCACTAAAGAAAGGACCATATGAAACAGCTTATCGAATGCATCCCCAACTTTAGCGAGGGGCGGCGGCAGGACGTCATCGACCAGGTGGCGGGGGCGGTGCGCTCCGTTGAGGGTGTGCGACTGCTGGACGTGTCGTCCAACCCCGACCACAACAGGACGGTGCTCACCTTCGTGGGTCCGGTTGAGGCAGTGGGCGAGGCGGCTTTCGCGGCGACCGCCGAGGCTACCCGGCTGATCGATATGGAGGAGCACAAGGGCGAGCACCCTCGCATGGGCGCTATGGACGTGGTGCCGTTCGTGCCGGTGTCGGGCGTCACGATGGACGACGCGGTGGCGCTGGCTAAAACGGTCGGGCAGCGCATTGCCGAAGAACTGGAGGTGCCAGTCTACCTGTATAGTGCGGCTGCTAGCACTCCCGCACGCAAGCGCCTGCCCGACGTGCGCAAGGGCGAGTACGAGGGCCTCAAGGCGGCGATTTCCACACCCGAACGCAAGCCCGACTACGGTGAGCCTCGGATGCACCCGAACGCGGGGGCCACGGCCGTAGGTGCCAGGCCGCCCCTCATCGCCTTCAACGTGAACCTGGGCACTACGAACCTGCAAATCGCCAAGACTATAGGCAAGGCCCTTAGAGAGAGCAGCGGCGGCCTCATGAACGTGCAGGCGATGGGTGTAGATCTCGCAGCGGAAGGGTTGGTGCAGGTCTCGATGAACCTGCTCGACTACACCAAGACCCCCATCCACCGCGCCTTCGAGCTAGTGCGTCTCGAAGCCGAACGCTACGGCGTGCCGGTAGTCGCCAGCGAGGTCATCGGCTTGGTGCCCCTGGATGCCCTGCTGGGTGCCGCCGACTACTACCTGCGTCTCAAGGACTTCAGCCGCAACCAGGTGCTTGAGGCGAGGCTGTTGGAGGAGTGAACCTGAAACGTGAAACGTGAAACGTGAAACGTGATGCGGCTAGGGCTATAGGCTCATGGGAGTGCCACTTTGTTGGCCCTGTGAGACCAAAGTGGCCCTGTCATCCTGAGCGTAGCGAAGGATCTCAAGAAACTGAATATGGGTACTGATGAACGCGTGGACAATGGTGTTGAAGGTTCACCGTAGGAGTAAAGGCAGCATCTGAGATCCTTCGCTACGCTCAGGATGACAGGGGGGAGCAGGGTCCTATAGTACAAACAGCCTGGCATCCACGAACCAACATGGCAAGCCCCATCACGTTTCTCGTTTCTCGTTTCAGAATCCCCGTTCCAATTTCATCTGAATGCCTGTAGCTCCGCCTGCATTCTCTCAACGAAGTCGCCGTCGGTGATGCTGCCGAGGTTGATGTTCACGTTGGCGATGGCACCATCACGGGCGGCATCAGCGAGCAGTTGGGCCACTTTCGCGTCGGAGGCCACGTTGGGGTTGCTCTTCTCGACGGCTATCGTGGCTAGCTGGTATATCTCGTGGGAGGCTTGCGCTACCCGTAATGGCACCTCAGTGGCGTACTGCAACCCTGCCTGAATGGCGGCGGTGCGCTCGGCCTTCTCCATGTCGGTGGACCTGGGTAGCTTGTACGCCAGGCTCACCTGGTCGTAGGCCTCGGTGTCCTGGTCCACAGCTTCAAGCAACGTCTCACGAAGCTCCCTGGCCCTGTTCAGCACCACCGTCAGGTCGGCCTCAACATCGCGGAACTTCTCCCGACCCACGGTCAGGTTGCAGGCCATCTCCACCATAGCCGCCGACATGGCCCCGGCCAACGCGCTCGCGCTCCCACCGCCCGGCGTTGGCTGCGCCGATGCAAGCTGCTCGATAAAGTCCTGTACAGTCATTTTTGTTAAAGCCATGTACTCCTCCTATGCCTCTAATCATCGCCGTGTTTGGTGAACAGTTCATCCAGGGCACTTTCATCCTCTATGCTGCCTGAACTGATGAATCGCTCTACCTCTACATGGTCATCCTCGAAGAACTCAATCTCCCAACGCTCGCCCGGTACCGCGACAATTACCATAACGGAGTCGCGCACATGATCTAGCCTGTAAGAGATATGGGCTTCCTCAAGCCGATCCAGGAAAGTGAGTAGCTTAGCCAGTGAATTTCGTGTTGCAGTTTTCATCTGTTGAACCTCGAATCTGTCAATAACTTCCTGATGGTCCGGTACCCTGGCCTGCCTTGTTTTGCACCCTCCTCAATATCTCGCCAGACCAACTCTTGTACTTCATCCTAGCTTGGGGAGCCTGGCTCTAGCCGTGCCGTCTTGATGCTCGCCTTCTTACTCTTAAGGATATCACTAATCCTGGTATTTGGGTCGGTGGGCATTGTCTCAGTGTCCCCAGTCGCGTGGGTAGCGGAAGTCTATCCCCGGCGTGCGGGAGCCTACCTTGGCGATGATGGGGGTCATGCGCTTGTACTGGTTGTTGCGCACGGTGCGTACCACGCGGCTGACCAGGCCCTCATCGAAGCCCATCTCTATAACGTATTGCGGGTCGAGGCGTTCGTCCACCAGCAGGTAAAGCACTTGGTCCACCGTATCGTAGGTGAGGCCCATCTCGCTCTCGTCGGTCTGGCCGGGCCAGAGGTCGGCGCTAGGCTTCTTCTCGATGATCGGCGCGGGCACCCCGACGGCGCGGGACAGGGCGCGGATTTGCGTCTTGTACAGGTCGCCTATGGGCTGGATGGAGGCCGCGCTGTCGCCATACCAGGTGGTGTAGCCGAGCAGGTACTCGGTCTTGTTGGAGGTGCCGAGCACCAGGGCGTTCTCGGCAGCCGAGCGGTCGAACACGGCCACCATGCGCAACCGGGCCAGTATGTTACCCCGCCGCAGGTTGCTCAGTTCGCCGCCGTAGTGCTCGAACAGCGGCTCGGCCATTGGGGTAATGTCTATCAGATCGCTCTGGATGCCAAGCTGCTCTATGAGTAGGCGGGCGTGGCCCTCGCTTTCGGGGCTGCTCGTCCTGTAAGGCAGCATGATCCCGACTACGTTCTCAGGGCCTAGCGCTTCAGCCGCCAGCGTTGCCGATAGCGCCGAGTCGATGCCGCCCGACAGCCCCAGCACGAGCCTGTTGAATCCGAACTTGCGCACTTCCTGGCGGATGAAATCTACCAGCAGGCGGCGGGTCAGGTCGGGGTGGATGGCGAGCCGGTCCGTGACCGATTTGGGGTGGAGCGTGTGCGCTTTCAGGCTGCCCTGGTCCTGGGTGTTGTCCATGCTTATTGCTCCCGCTGCTCGTATTCGTCCCGGTCCATGCCGAAGTATTTGCAGTCCATGTTGTAGTAGAAGGCGTCCCTTTCGTAGCGCAGGCCAATCTTCTCAAGCACGCGTTGCGATGGGACGTTGTCGGGCCGGGTGATGCCCACCAGGCGGGGCAGGCCCACCACGTTGAAGCCGAAATCGCGCACCGCTGCCGCCGCTTCGGTAGCATAGCCCTTGCCCCAGTATGGCCGCCCGAGCAAGTAAGCCACCTCTACCTCCGGCGTGTTGTCCAGGTGGAATATACCGCACTGCCCCACAAGCGTCTTGCCGTCCTTCAACTCCACAGCGAACAGCCCGAACCCGTTCTCCCTGAACCTCGCAATGATGCGCGGAATTGCCATCTCCACCCGCTCCCTCGGAACGGGCTGTCCGGTGCTCATCCACTTCATCACTTCGGGGTCGGCGTAGAAGGGCGCGAGTTGGTCAACGTCGTCCGGCCTGAACATCCGCAGCCGCAACCGCTCCGTCTCAATCGGCTCAGGGTCGGTGAAGGTTGGCTTCTCGGCAGTTGCCATGAACTCTCCATTTGGAAATTGGAATTTCGAATTGCGAATTTGCTTTGATTCCTTCTAAATTCGCAATTCGAAATTCCAATTTCCAAATCACGCATCTCTCTCGTTTACAATCCGCTGTAGCTCTTTCAGCACCAGTTCGGGGCGTTCGTCGCGGAGGAGGGGGAGGCTGCGGCGCTTGAAGCGTACCTGCTCCGGGTTGACCGTGGCGGTGACCAGGCATTCCTCGAAGTGCTCGCCTTTGACCAGGAACTCGCCGTCGGGGGCGATTATGGTGCTGTAGCCGCCGAACGCCACGCCGTCCTCGTAGCCGACGCGGTTGCAGTGGAAGATGAAGGTGGTGAAAAGCTCCGCGTATACCCGGTGGGTCATGACCACGTCGTAGCTGGTGTCCAGGTAGTCGTCGCCCGGCTTCACGCCCCGGCCCGGCCCCGCCGCCACCAGCAGCAAGGTCTCGGCCCCGTCCATCCAGAGCAGGTAGGGCAGAGAGAGGTGCCAGAAGTCCTCGCACACCAGCATGCCCATGCGGCCAAAGCGGGTGTCGAAGGCCCTTACCCTGGTGCCCCAGCCGACGTAGCGCATGTCATCGAACATGCCGTAGGTGGGCAGGTGCACCTTTTGGTGGACGTGCTTGATCTCGCCCCCGCCGATGTACGCCTGGGCGATGTAGTGCACGAATCGGTCGCTCTCCTCCACGAAACCGACGCAGATGTCCATATCGTTGTCGCGGGAGGCCTCCATGAGCAGGCGTAGTGGCTCGGCGGGTGGGTCCACAGCCATGCCAATCTCGTGGGTGATGTCCTGCAAATAGTAGCCGGTGAGGCTGAGTTCGGGGAAGATGAGGAGGTTGACGCCTGCCGCTTTGGCTTGCTCGATGTATTCCAGGTGCTTCTTGAGGTTGGCTTCCAGGTCGCCCAGCTTCACGTTGATCTGGGCCAGTCCGACCACGTATGGGTCAAGAGGGGGTTGGGGCATAGCTGCCTCTCCAATTGGGATTCCACCCGCATTATACGTGAGAGGGTTATGTAGGGCAAAGACGCTAAGAGACGAAAACGCCAAGACGCAAAGGACGCCAAGAACGCGCCAAGAGGATTATTGTTTATTCACCGCAGAGACGCAGAGAGCGCAGAGGCTAAGCAGAGATTAGTTGAGGGTATTCTGAGTAGGGGCCGCATCGTACTGTACGATGCTCCCCTTACTCTTCACCAAACAACCACAATCTCTGCGTAATCTCCGCGTCCTCTGCGTCTCTGCGGTGAATTCCTTCGTTGCCCATGAGACCGAAGTTCATCTGCAATAAGAAAGGCCCTCCTGGTGGGGGAGGGCCTTGGCAAGCGTGGTAAGGTCTTGCTTGTGGTTACGACATCTGTTGCAGGCCGGTGTAGAGGCCTACCTGGTTGCCTGCGGGGTCTCGGAAGACGGCGTACCAGCCTATCCCCGGTATTTCTTGCTTGGGTGAGACGATGCTACCGCCCAACTGCTCGGCCTTCGCCAGGTCACCATCGATGTCGTCTGTGTTGACGTAGACGAGCACCTGGCCTGGCGCGACTTCGAAACCGCCCTCGGTGCTGCCGACCTTGTTGAAGCCGCCGCCCTGGCCTTCTCCGCTGGCGAAGGTGTAGTAATCAAATTCGGGCATGTGATGCATCTCCCAGCCGAAGAGACCGGAGTAGAACTCCGCGGACTGGGCCGAATTGGTGGCGGGAAACTCTACGTGAACGAAACTGTGATTGGACATTGTCTTGCCCTCCTGGGGGTATGAGGTGTCACTGGGGCTATGTCGAAAGGTGGGGCGACGTGCAGGAATATTATAGAACATAAGTTCTATTCAGTCAATAGGTCTGACGTCGTATTCTCCACATCCTCGCCAGGTGTGTTCCACCTTCTTCGGACCGGGAAGGCGTGGCATCAGATAGGGTAATTCTCGGCTGGGGAAGTAGGGTATAGGAGATGGTAATTCTCGGTAAGAGACGCCCGTCGATTGAAATCGAGGGCTACACAAGGCAAAGTCTGCCCTGCGGCAGACTGGGTCATCGTATAGAACCTGATAAGACCTACTAAGACGTATCAGTCCCCGAAGGGGACTTTGCCTTGTGTAGCCCTCGAATTTATTCGACGGGCGTCTCTCATGAAAACTGTAGGATTTTTACCCCCTAACAGGAAACGCACGCCTATAAATAGCTCATATTTTCTGCTATACTCGTGCGGCAGGGATAGCAACTATGCAAAGCACAGCTACAACGGTTGACGAATACCTGGCGACGGTGCCACCCGAACGGCTCGCCGCCCTCAACAAGTTGCGGCAACTGTGCCGTGACAAGCTGCCGGGCTACGAAGAGAGCATGCAGTACGGTATGCCTTCCTATAGCAAGGACGGCACGGTCGAAATCAGCTTCAACAGCCAGAAGAACTACATCTCCTTCTACGTGCTCAAGAAGGATGTCATGGACAGGTACCGCGAGCAGTTGCAGGACTGTGGAAAGGGCTGTATACGGTATCGGAAGCCCGACCAGATTGATTTTGACGTTGTGGAGAAGCTGCTGGAAGGCACGGCAGAGTCATCTGCTGAGATTTGCCCCTGAACCGGGGATTACGCACTACCACTCCCTCGCTTTGCCAGCCGCATCAACTCGTCTATGATGGCATCCGCCGCGCCAGGCATAGCTAGCTTCGCGGCCCCTTCTCCCATTGTCTTGAGCCGCGTGGTGTCACCTATAAGCCCGCAGACTGTGTTGGTGAGAGAGTCAGGCGTGAGGTCGTTTTGCAGGAGCACCACGGCTCCGCCTTCCTTTTCGAGTGCGCGGGCGTTGGCTTCCTGCTCGCCGCCCGCCGAGCCGGGGAGCGGCACCAGCACTGAGGGTTTCCCCAGGCTGGCAAGCTCGTTCACCGTGCCCGCGCCTGCCCTTCCAACCACTAGCGAGGCCAGGGCGTACACGTCGCCTATTTCGTCGCCCACGAACGCCTGGACGTGGTACCGCTGCCGGAGGTCCGGGGGCAATTGCTCGCGGGCCTGGGTTAGCACGCGCAGGTCGTCACCCGAGCCGTCCGGCCCCTCGCCGCACTGGTGCAACACCTGGCAGCACGCCAGCAGCCGGGGCAGGGCATTGCGCACCGCCATGTTGATGGCGTGAGAGCCTTGTGCGCCCCCGGTGATGTAAAGGGTCGGTTGCTCAGCCACAAAGCCGAATAGTTGCGCGGCGCGGGAGGCGTCACCCCCAAAGATGATCGGGCGAACTGGGTTGCCGGTTAGGAGCGTCTTGCCCGGAGGGAAGAAAGAGGCCGAGCGGGGGAAGCTAATCGCCACCCTGTCCGCGAAACGCCCCGCGATCCGGTTGGCGAGGCCCACCAGCGCGGTCTGCTCGTGGGTGAGGGAGGGCACGCCCAGTATGCGCCCCGCTATGACGGTGGGCACGCATACGTAGCCGCCGGTGCTGAATATCACGTCGGGCTTGAAGCGGCGTAAGGCTGACCTTGCCTGGAAGAAACCGGCGGGGAGCCTCACAAGCAGGTCCAGGGGAGTTTCGAGGGAGAGATAGCGGCGCAGCTTGCCGGTCTGTATCGCCTTGTAGGGCACGCCCATCCCGCTGATGATGCGCTTCTCCACGCCCGCCACACTGCCTACATAGAGCAGGGCGAGGTCCCACCCCTCTGCGGCGCTCCTCTCCCGCAGCCGCGTAATCACCGCGACCGCCGGGCTGACGTGCCCGCCCGTGCCACCGCCGGTGATGGCGATTTGGAAATTGGAATTTCGAATTGCGAATTTGGAATGAGTGGCGCGTCGTGGCAAGGTGTTTACCCAAAGAAAAAGCTGTGCCTGGGATTATAGCACAGCTTCAGAACCTAAATTCGCAATTCGAATTTCGAAATTCCAAATCAAGCCAGCCTCGGCGTTGTGATTACCGCTTCCCTTTCGGCGGGACTCAGGGGCACCGAGGCTGACAGGTTGCCGGTGGTGATGGTGCTGTCTTTATCCCTCGTTTCCTTCAGCAGCATCTTGGCCGAGAGGTGCCCGGTGGTGGTGGTTGCCTCTTTGAGGATGCCCCGGCCTTCGTACACGATTAGCTGGTTGCGGCCGCGCTTCTTGGCCTGGTACAGAGCCGAGTCGGCTTCCTCTATGAGGTCGCTGGGCGTGGCGGAGGGGTAGGGGTAGGACGAGATGCCCTGGCTTATGGTGGGGTTGGGTATGAGATGGCCGTGGCCGTCCACCGGGTATAGCTCCGCGATGGCGCGCCTGATGTAGCGGGCGATCTTCTTGGCTTCCTGCACGCCCGCGCCGGGTAGGAGCACGCAGAACTCCTCGCCGCCCCACCTACCCACGTAGTCCTTGTCGGTGCAGCTGCTCTTGAGGGCGTTAGCCACCATGCGCAACACGTTGTCACCGGCGACGTGGCCGTAGGTGTCGTTGTACTGCTTGAAGTGGTCGATATCGAGCATGATGAGCGCCACGCAGGTGTCATCCCGGTCCGATTTCTCGACTTCCTGCCGCACCAGGTTGACGAACTCGCCGTGGTTGTAGACCTTGGTAAGGCTGTCAAAGCGGGCCTGGTCCTGGGCGACCTGGTGCAGGCGAGCGTTTTCGAGTGCCATAGCGGTCTGAGCCGAAAGGGCCAGCAACAGCCGTTCGTGGTGCGCGTCGAAGGCGAGCGGTTGCAGCGACTGCACCGAGATAACGCCCACGACCTTGTCCTCCGCCACCATCGGCACACCCAGGTATGACAGCATCTCGCTGCCGGTCTTGTTCGCCACCGAGTTGTACTGCTGGCCGTCCACCTGCCAGTCCTGCACGAGCAGCGGCTTGCAAGTCTCGATGATGCGCCCGGTAAGGCCGCCCCGGTTTAGGGCCACGCGCATCTTGGGCATCTGCTGGCCGTTCTCCGTGAACACCTCGAACGACACCATGTCGGTCTGCGGGTCGTAGAGGGCGATGTAGTAGGCGTCGGGGTTCATCAGCTTTTCTATGGTAGCGGAGGTGCGGCGTATCACTTCGTCCCTGGATAGGGTGGAGCCTGTGTAGAGGCCCACGTCGTACAGCACGCTCATCTCCTGGGCCAGCCGCTCGGTGCTGCCGTAGAGGTGCGCCCGCTGCAAGGCCACGCCCGCCTGGTTGGCTATGGTGGCGAGCAGCGACTTGTACTCAGGGCTGATCTGCGTGACGGCCATGAACGCCAGGCTGATTGAGCCGATTACCTTGCCGTCTACCTTGATGGGGAACAGGTACACGCACCGCGTCTCAGGGTTTACCAGCAGCGGCCTGTACTCCGAGTGCTCGTCTATATCTTCGAGTATGAGCGGCTCGCCCCGCTGGAATACCGGGTTCAGCGCGGGGTTGTCGAGGCTGACGCCCTTCAGCTTGGCGAGGGTACCCTGGGGCACGCCCGCGCTGGCTCGCACTTCCACGCGGTCGTCCTTGGTGACCATGCTGATTACGCAGCTAGAGGCGTTTTGCAGCGTCTTGAGCGTGTTGGCGAGGTAGCGCAACATCTCGTCTTCGTCCATGATGTTGCCGAGGCCGTTGGCGATGTCGTACAGGGTGCGCAGGTCCTGGAGCTGGCTCCGCACCTGCATGTTGCGCTGGCTGATGACCAGGGCTATGCGGTTGGCGAAGAAGGCGGTTACCATTATCAGCGTAGACACCATGAGCGTGTACATGGCGTAGGTGGTGCTGCTGGCCGACTCGTAGAAGTCGTGGGCGCCCCAATGTCCCGGTATGTAAGGGATGGCGCGTTGGGCCTCTAATAGGGCCATCGTGCAGTAGAGAACGATAGATGCCGCGCCTGTATGGTAGACGCCCCGTGGGTCTGCCAATATAATAGCTTCGACGATAACGAGCGGGTAGAGCAGCACCATTGGTGTGAGCGCGCCACCCGACACGTAGATGGCGAAGGTGCAGAGCAGCAGTTTCTCCGGGAGTTGTATGTTCCGGATGATACTTATGCGGCGGGCGGATGCGCTTTCTCGTGAGGCCAGGTCGTAAACGCCGCTCCCTAACAGGTAGACGAGCAGGGGCAATAGCAGATTGTAGGCGCTGTCAAGCGGGATAATGGAGAATAAGGTACTGACGACGAGCACGGCAAGCAGCGATATGCCTATCTTGTAGCGCATGCCAATTACCCAACGCAGCGTCTCGCGCTCTCCCTGTGGGAGGTTAGTCGTTGAGGTTGTACGAATCAGATTGCCTGCTTTTATTATTTGTTGTGCCATACTTCGACCCTGTTCTGGAGAATGCGCGTAACGAGCAGTCCAAAAAACGCGCCAGCACTAGGCAGCCGCATCGCCCTACCGGGACTACTCCTGCATATCCATCGTAAGGTCAGGCACCGCTTGTGTCAATAGCAATGTACTCCTATACATGTAGTAGGAAAGATGGCAGGGGTTGTAGTACGTTGCTGAAACGTGAAACGCGGTGCTGAAACGTGAAACGTGAAACGTGATGCGGTTTGCTAAAGAGGGTACGCAGATACGCTCTATCGGAGCTACAGAATCAAACATCCCTCTATCATCCTGAGCGAAGCGAAGGATCAGGTGGGCAAGCGATAGGCTGCAACGTGCAGGATGCTGGTGGTATGAGGAACATAGGTCTTGCAATAGGAAGAGTCAAACACGGGCGGCTGATCCTTCACTACGCTCAGGATGACAGGGGGGAGCAGGGTACGCAAAAAGAATCGGCTTGGCGTTCACGCACCAAATAGCACAAGCCGCATCACGTTTCACGTTTCAGAACCAGGAGGGTCCATGACAGCACAGGGCAACGGGCACAGTCCTTCGGGGCAAGAGCAGCGGTTTACCGAGGACGAGGGTGGCATTACTATAGATAGCGGTGCAGCGGTGTGCCGCTTCAACAAGGTACTGGGGGGCCGATTGGAGCGGTGGCAGTGGCGCACGGTACCTCCTGCCGTGGCCTCGCAACCTGGGGGCAGCCATGCTCTGCCTCACAATATGGACCTGGTTGACCCTCAGCGGGGCGCGCTGATAGACCACTTCATGCCCCTGGGCACCAGGCCGGAGGATATAGTGGCGGGCACCCACCAGGAGTACGGCGACTTTGTCGAGGGGGAGTTTCGCAGCCAAGCGGTGGACACGGGAGGAGAGATTCGCCTCGGCATGCTGAGGGACGGGGCGATTCGAGCGGGCAAGCGCGTGGCCGAAGTGCGCATGGCAAAGAGCAGCGCCTTGCGTCCCGGCGCTCCCGATATAGCTTCGCTCTACCGTGTCATCAACTCCAGCCTACGGCCCATGCAAATCCTGTTCGCGCTGGAATTCAACCTGTACGCGCCCGGTATCTACAGCCGGGAGGCAATGAACGAGGGATTTTACCTGATAGATGGCGAGCACCCTGCGGACGGCCCGGAACTCGGTTCGTTGGGCGTGTCGCCGGGCTGTACGTCGGTGGCCGTAGCCAACTCAGCGGGGGAGATGGCGGTGCAACTCGGCTGGGACCGCGAGTGCGACCTGTGGCGCATGCCCGCCCCCGATGGCGGGCCTGGTGTGCGCCTCTTCGCCGTGTGGCGCATCCAACTCCCCCCGCGCGACAACTGGGCTATGGGCCTGTGGCTGGCACCGGGGTGATTTGAAATTTCGAATTTCGAATTGCGAATTTATTGTGAAACAGACCGCGTTCTGCTAGTGTATTGTTAGGCAAGTCATACCACCAACAAATTCGCAATTCGAAATTCCAATTTCCAAATGCCAAAGAGTCTTTTCGAGGGTGATTACAACGAGGCGGAGTTCTGGGAGAAGCACTACCAGGAGGGTAATACCGCCTGGGACCTGGGTGCGCCCGCACCGCCGTTCGTGGACTTGCTGGCCGAGCCTGTGCCGCCCGTGCCGGGTTCTATGCTCGTGCTTGGAGCGGGGCGAGGGCATGATGCGCTGCTGTTTGCCTGGCATGGCTTTCGGGTGACGGCTCTGGATTTTGCTGAGTCGGCGGTGCGGGAGACGCGGGAGGCCGCGCGTTCGGCGGGTCTGCCCGTTGAGACCGCCCAACACGACTTCTTCGCCCTGCCCACAGGCTACGACGCCTGCTTCGACTACGTGCTGGAGCACACCTTCTTCTCCGCCATCGATCCGGGCAGGCACCCTGAGTACGTGCGGACCGTGCGCCGGTTGCTCAAGCCGGGTGGCCTCTTTATCGCGCTGTTCTATGCGCATGGCAGGCCGGGTGGTCCTCCCTTCAGCACCTCGGAGGACGAGGTGCGCGCCCTCTTTGTCCCCTCCTTCGCGATTGAGCGGTTGGAAGTGCCGGTGCGTTCGGTGAAGCCTCGGCAGGGGTTAGAGCTGCTGGCGTTGATGCGTCCAAAATAGCCAATGCGCCATTAGCAGCTGATACCTTGTTGAAAATACGTAGGTTGGCCGAAGAGACGCCCGTCGACTAAAGTCGAGGGCTACGCTTTGCGAAGTCCGCCCTGCGGCGGACTGCTTTAGCGGCATTTTCACCGCCATAGGAACTCTATAGAACAAAGCCAGTCCGCCTGCGCGGACTTCGCAAAATGTAGCCCTCGACTTTAGTCGACGGGCGTCT
>DASVVE010000057.1:0-30397 GCA_036386675.1 Chloroflexia bacterium
TCCAGTAGTCAGCATCCCTGGCGACGGTAAGTGGCCTATCGCTATTGTACGCTCCATAAATGGGGGCGATGGTTTGCCAGTAGCCGGGCTGTGGGGTAAGGTCTGAGCGACTTATAGAGTAACTGTCTGTGAGGGGAGGCCGCTGCGAGGAAAGTGCCCCGCGCCGGTATGGAAGTGAATAGGGGCGGTAGCCGAGTTGCAGGTATAGAGTGCGCCCCATGTTCGATGAGAAGAGCAGGGTCCACTCGCATCCGTGCTTCCGCATCCGGTCGAGGGCCAGTTCCATCAGCCTGCGGGCGTGTCCCTGCCTGCGAGCCGCTTCTTTGGTGACCACGTTGGACACGCAGCCCACCCGGCACGGATTCCCTTTCGCATCCCGCAGGTCGAACAGCCAGTAGTGCACAGTAGCCAGAATTTCACCGTCCGGCGAGGAGGCCACCAGGGTGTGCTCGAGGTAGCGGGGGTCGACTCCGATCCTGCGCGTGAGGTACTTGGGGTCCGTATAGCCCCACGTTGCCATCCAGAGGGGTATCACTTGGGCGTGGTCCTCTTCGGCCATCTGCCGGTATGTTACGTCATTCAAGGTTGTGTCCCCTCTTTACAGTACACATGTATCGTACTAATAATCCTAGCACTTTGAGATTAAAGGTCCCGAAATCTTCGGGACTGTAGTCCCTATCTTTAGGACCGATAGTACCGAAGTGTACGGGAAGATAAGACCTTAATCCTATTACCCTTTGGTCCCCCGTGCCGTACAGTGCTACTAGAAGTATCAGACTGTGGCATCGTAAGTACTGATTTTCCGGCCACAGGCCCGATTATACATCCGGTCCGATTCGATGTGCCTGCTAAAGAGCACGCGGAGACAAGCCGGTCGAACAATATCTTTTTGGAGGAATTATCTAATGGTTAATCTAGGTACTCTGAGGAACACCGGCAATCTGAAGAAAGTGCTGCTCACGGTAATGGTGCTGGGCATGGTGAGTGGGGTCCTCGGTTCGGGGACGTTCGCCACCTTCACGGCCCAAACCACCAACCCGAACAACACCTTCCAGGCGGGCACGTTGGTGCTCAGCAACACCAAGACCGGCGGCACCACCTGCTTCTCGACCGGCGGCGGCAACACCGACACGAACAGCAACACCAACTGCGACCAGTTGATCAACGCCACCGTGCGCAAGCCCGGCGACACCGCTTCGCAGACGCTGACCGTCAAGAACGAAGGCTCGCTGGCAGCCTCGGCCCTCAAGCTCTTCTCCACCGCCTGCACGAACGCCAACAGCAGCGGCGAGTCGTACTTCGGCACCGGCCTGGCCTGCGGTAAGGTGCAACTCTACATCCAGCAGTACTCCGACGCGAGCTTCACCACGCCCTCCGCCTGCCTCTACGGCGGGGCCACGGGCGCTACCTGTGACTTCTCGGACGCTACCAAGACGCTCTCCGCCTTCCAGGGTGCATACGGCTCTTCCGGCAGCGGCCTGACGGTCGGCAGCGGATTGGCCGCGGGGGCCTCGGTCTACGTCAAGATAGCCGTGCAACTCCCGACCGACGCTAACAACAGCTTCCAGGGCCGCCAAGCGACCATGGACTTCAACTGGTACATGAGCCAGTAATCACAGGCTAAGGGCGCGAAATGAAGTTTCCTCCGGCTCTGTGCTGGAAGGAAACTTCACTTCGTAAGAACAACCCGGTAACCGGCCAGAGAGGTTAGCATGGAAGCAACGGCAACAAATAATATAAAGGTATTGAATACCGAGGAAAAAGAGGCTGACATGCCCGGCGAGACCGCTAAAGCCGTTGCTTTCAACTCCTCGCGGCTGGGCAAGCTAGCCACAAGGCTGTTTACCACAATAGGTATGGCTCTGGCAATCGGCATACTCGCCCTCACGGTCGGCCCTCGCTTCCTACCTTACCAGACGTATACAGTGCTGTCGGGCAGCATGGAACCTACTCTCCCGGTTGGCTCGGTAATCGTAGCCGTGCCCGCACGTGGCGAGGAGCTAAATACCGGGGATGTTATCACGGTGGCGAACCCACAGCACGCGGGCGCGCTCGTCACACACCGCATCGTGGCGATAGAGCACAGTCCGCAGGGGCGCACTTTCACGACCAAAGGCGACGCCAACAGCGCGGCCGATAGCTGGGTAGTGCCCGGCACCGGCAGCGGGTGGCGCTACTCCTTCGCTATCCCCCACCTGGGCTACGTGCTCTCGGCCCTGCAAAGCGACCTGGGCCGCCTGTTCTTGCTTATCATCCCTACCGTGCTGCTGGGTGCGCTAATGTTGGTAGAGATATGGCGGCCCGCCAGGATGCGCGACCATGCGGACCGGGCCATGCCCGCCGGAGCTTAGGAACGTGAGACGAGGGCGGATTGCAGGCGCGGTTGGGCTGTGCTTGTTCAGCCTGGTGCTGGGGTTAGGCCCCGGCCTTAAGGGTACCTTCGCCCTGCTTACGGCCCGTACCAGCAATCCCAACTCCGTCTTCGCCGCCACCGCCCTTTACGCGCCCGGAAACCTCCAGGCCAGCCCAAGCGGGCAAAGCGGCGCGCTCGCATGGACGGCGGGGCGGAACGGCAGCGGCTACAAGGTGCTGGGATTTGCCAACGGCACGAGTAGCACCTGCCCCACCAGCACCAGCGCCAGCTACACTGCCATCGGCACCGCGACCACTCTCAGCTACACTGATGCCAACCGCTCGCCCGCCAGCGTGCCGCAGGGTACCTGGTACTGCTACCAGGTGCAGACGGCTTACCAGTCCTGGAGCAGCGTCCAGAATAACCCTGTCGCGGGGGCGCAGGTAGGGGTGGTCGCCACCGCTTTCAACTATGTCAACACAAATACGACAAGGCTGGACACCGGCGACCAGTTGATTTTCACCTTCAACCAGGCGATTACCCCTAGCACAGGACCTACGACTGGCAATAGCGTGTGTAGCACCTCCACGACCATCTGGCTTGCCAGTACCGCTACTAGTGGTGGCTGTGCCACGACTGAGACTGTCAGCCTGGGGAGGATCACCGGCGGTAGCTTGAGTGACAACGCGCGGTTTGCAGCTACATATGCCTGGAGCAACGGCAATACGAGGTTGACAGTAGCTATCGGCTCACGCACCGCAGGCAACAGGTCGCCAACCATGAGCGGTTCATGGATATTCACTCCCACTACGACCAGCACGAAACTTCTTTCAACCACAGGTAGCTTCCACATCTGCGACACCAATACGGGTGGTGGGAGCTGCACGCCTGCACTCACAGTGGGTGCACCCGCTGCGGCCACATCTCAACAAAGTGCCGGACAAAGCGTACCTGCGGACGCCGACAGTGTCCCAGCCACTCATACCGCCACAGCCACCTCGACAAAGATCAAGACCGCTACGCTTAGCCCAAGTCCTACGCAAACACTCGGTCCCGCCTCTACAAGCACCGTTGCTAACTCGCCTACGGCACTGGCGACTCTCTCCCCTACTGCCACCTCAACCCACACAGTGGCTTCTACAGCCACTTCCACAGCTACAAGCACCTCTACGCCTACTCATACGTCTACTGCCACAGCCACGGCGACGGCCACGGCTACCAACACAGCCACGGCCACAGTTACTGCCACAGTTACTGCCACAGGTACCAAAACAGTTACCAACACGGCCACCGCCTCGCGGACCAATACATCTACCGCCACCGCTACTAATACAGCCACTTCCACAGAGACTATAGCACCTAGCTCCACAGCAGAAGTCACCGCCACATCACAACCTACTGAGACACCCACGCGGCCCTGCGCGGGCAGTCCCACAGCCACACCCACAGGAATAGCAGGCACGTCGCAGGCTACCCCAACCACCGGCCCGTGCATGCCAAGCCCCACCGCCACGGTCGCCGCTACGGAGACACAGACAGCTAGTCCCACATCCAGCCACACGGCCCAACCTACTCAGACGGTACCCGCCCCATCACCCGAGTCCACGGTCGCCCCTACCGAGACAGTTGAGACGGCCCTTCCATCCGCCACTCCAACCGAGGTGCCGCCGACGCTCACCCCAACCGCCACGCACACCGCACCCCCGGCCACACCGACACCCACCACCTAACCGCACGAGTAGGCGGCCGGAAGGCACACCACCTTTGCCCCTTCGGCCCGACTAGAACGCATCCCAAAGGTAAGAGAGTGGAGAGGAGCGCCCAAAGCCCTAACCTTGTCATTGTGAGCGCAGCGAAGAATCTCGTCCCTCAGTACAAGGCAACCCTTTTCTTTCAGCTATATGGTACTGTAAGAAAGCAGGCACATTCCGGTGAAGGACGAGATTCTTCGCTGCGCTCACAATGACAAAGGGGCTACTCTGCTGCTCGTATCCGGCTCTGATACTTATGCGATTGTTTCTAACAGATGCAAGACACAAGAAAGCTGCCCCATGGCAGATATCTTAACGGGAGTGGCGTTGGGGCTTACCACATCAAGTCCCAACGCCACTCTATTCTGGTTATTCTCTGTCGCCCTCAGTTGTGAGGCCGGTTTACGGAGGCTTTAGCTTCTGTTGGACCAGGTAGCGCCGGTCTCCGGGTTCTCCCACTCGTAGCCCCACAGTTCGTAGCCGAGGAGTCGCTTGGCTTCCTCGTGGTTGGACTGGTCGCCGTTGCTGTCACTGCCGTTGCGCGCTTTCTCGGCGCGGGCGGCGAGTCTGGCGAGGCTGTCGAGGTACTTGTTCAGCTTGTCGAGGGCGGCCTGGGCCTGCGGGTATGTCGGGTGCAGGTTCTTTATATCGAGCAGGCGCACCAGCACGTCCACCACCTGGCGGTAATACTCGGCGATACCGTAGTTGGCACCCGCGGCGATGACCTTCTGGCGCTCGTGGAAGTTGGGCATCAGGTAGCCCGGCATGGCGAAGTTCATGAACACGTCGCACAGCGGCCAAACGTAGTTGGGGTCGATTTGCAGGTGGGCCTTGATCGCCTCGCGGTAGAAGGTGTAGTGCAGCGTCTCGTCCTTGGCGACGGTGCGTAGAATGTTAGCGAGTATGGGGTCTTCGCCATCCGCCTTTTTCGCCACGCTGACGTAAAATGCCTGCGTGGATAGCTCCTGTACCGTGGTGTAGACCATACCCTCGAACGGCGTAGCCTGGCCGGGGGTCCACGCGTTGCGCAGTACCTCCTTGCGGAGCCTGTGGAGGCGGTTCGGGTCGTCGTTGCGGGTCACCAGCAGGTACGTCTCCAGTATGTTGGAGTGCTGGTCCTCCTCGCTGGTCCAGGTGCGCACGAAGTCTTGCAGCACCTCAAGCTCGCCGGAGAAGATCTCGGTAAGGCCCGTGGTAAACCAGGGCAGATTGACCTCGGTGAGCAAAGCCGTCTCGACCGCGAGAGTGAGTTCGGGTGAGATGGTGGCCTGTGAGGGGTGCCAGGGGTCGGTCTTGAAGTTGCGGCCGCGCTCCCAGGGTATCAGGTCGTGGTAACTCCAGTCTATCTTGGTGGCACGCTCCAGGTGACGCGTGTATAGCTCTCGGAGCTTACTTTCCAGTCTTTGGTCGGCGGCGGTCAATCTCATTTAGCGTCGTATCTCCAATCATTGCATCGCGCCATAGAATGGCCGTATAAAACGACAGAGGCAATGTCTATGTGCGAATTTCTAACGGCCTAAGTATAACAGACTTCAGCAAAAATCGAGCCAAGCAGCGGTGACACTTTACCACAACATGACAACAATGGTCTATGCTTGCCGGATTTGCAGCCAATCCTAACCATTTCTCAGGTTAGGAGCACCCTGTAGATTATGCTTCGCTCTCCGGCGTGATGTAAGTGCCCCGCGATAGCTCCGCCCCGGCTATGTTCTTGAACCGCAGGGGCAGCGGGTCGCAGCCGAAGATTACCTCCCCTGCCTGCAAGTGGTAGTGTAAGTGGGGGCTAGAAGAGTTGCCCGATCTGCCGAGTCTGCCGATTACCTGCCCCCGGCCCACGCGGTCGCCCTTGTTGACCCGCACGGAACCCTGCTGCATGTGGCATAGCACGCTGTACTCCCCGGTGCCGTGGTCTATCACCACCGTGTTGCCCACCCCGGCCCATACCGGCTCCGGCAGGTGGCGATAGGTGCTTTCATCGACGGCGTGCGGGGCCGGTTGGTCCGGCACATCGTTGCGGGCATAGGTCACCACGCCATCAGCGGGGGCGATAATCTCCTGCCCCCACCCTGTGAAGCTGTCGTTGCCCTCTTCCACACCGCGCAGGATGGCGTGACTCTGGTCCACCCCAACCACATCGAACGCGAACTGAGTGCTCCACTCGCTGTGCCCGCCGTTGTTCACCTGGCCCCGCAGGATGACGCAGGGCGTTTTCAGCGGAAAGATTAGCTCCACCTGCTGCTCGTAACGCGAGACCGGCACCTCCAGCGACTCGACGTCGCGGCTGCCGTCCGGTAGCTCCAGTTCCAACTCCAACACCACCAGGTCCACATTGAGCGAAATCTGCTCGGAGAACTTCAGCCGCAGGTCGAACAACTCATCCAGGTTGGCGTGGTGCCTGGTGGAAGTTGGACCGTCGTCCTCGCCTGGCTTGTGCCGCACGTCCTGTATCGCCGGAAATGCTAAGGGACTGAAGTGCGTGCGCTTGACGTGCTCCTCGCCCGAGTACAGGTCGAGCATGAGCGACACGGGCGTGGCGGGCAGGCCCGATTCCTCCCGCAGTAGCAGGTCGAAGAACCAGCTTTCGGTCGGCTCGTGCCCCGGATCAGGGACCTTGTAGACGTTGCGCGGGATGGTGTAGAGGCTGAGTTGGTACGGATCGGGGTCCGGGGCCGAAGTTTCAAAACTGTCCATGATGCTCCTCTGTTCTGCCTCCGCATGCAAAGGGGCAACCAGCGAGGGTTGCCCCGATTCATTTAGGGTGCTCTCCTGTGCGCCTACTCCGGGAACAAGTCATCCACCGGCATTGACCAGCCCGGCAAGGCAGGTTCGGCCTCGGCTGTTTGCCCACGGCGATAGATTGTAGGGTTGTCAGGTTCATCCGCCCAGTAGCTTCTCACAACGTCGTCGCTCAACAAGTCCAAGTCCCATACGACCTGCGTGCCAGCGGCAAAGTAATCAGCTATCTTGCGTGTAATCTTTCGCTCGGCGGCGGGGCCGTAATCGTCTTCGCTTCTTACCTCTGCTGCGAAGAGTGGTGCGCCATCGAAGAACTTCATACCATCAAGATGCCCTGTAAAGAACGCAGCACAAGGGCTGAATGACTTACGGTGCGGCAAATTGACGATGAAGGCCGCGTTGTCGGTGACTGCATGCCCCGACTTGGTACGTCTGGCGTATTCGCTCAAATGGATGAATATCGCACCTGCTGCGAAGTTAGGCAACATACCCGTGGGCGGTATCAGCACCAACTGTCCATCGACAATTTCAGCCTTGCCGTTATTAGGGACTCGGTACAGGTCTTCAATTGTAGCTTCAGCCGCCATGCTGCCTCTGTGGGATGATAGACGATGGACGATGGCAGGTTTCTAATCGTCCATCGTCCATCGTCTATCGTCCCTTACACCACCGTGCTGAACTCCTGCACGCCGAACACCGTCTTGAGCACATCCGTAATCTCTCCCAGGGTAGCGTCGGCGTGGGCGGCCTCGATGAGGGCGGGCATGATGTTCTGGTCGGAAAGGGCCACGCGGCGCACGTTGTCGAGGGCTTCCTGCCAGCGCTGCGGGTCCCGTTCGGCGCGGAGGCGGGCCAGTCGCTCGCGCTGCTTCTCCTCGCCCTGCGGGTCCATCTCCAGGATGGGGATCTCCAGGTCTTCGTTGACCACGTGCTTGTTCACGCCCACCACCGTCTTGCGGCGGGCGTCTACCTCGTTCTGGTACTCGTAAGAGGCGCGGGCGATCTCGTTCTGGAAGAAGTTGGCCTTGATGGCCGGGATGACGCCGCCGTACTCCTCGATGCGGTCGAAGTAGTCGTAGCACTGGCGCTCCATCTCGTTGGTGAGGGCCTCCACGAAGTACGAGCCGCCCAGCGGGTCCACCGTGTTGGTCACGCCCGACTCCTCGGCTATCACCTGCTGGGTGCGGAGAGCTATGCGCACCGCCTTGTCAGAGGGGAGGGCCAACGCCTCGTCCATCGAGTTGGTGTGGAGCGACTGGGTGCCGCCGAGCACGCCCGCCAGCGCCTGTATCGCCACGCGCACGATGTTTACTTCCGGCTGCTGCGCCGTGAGGGACGCGCCGGAAGTCTGGGTGTGGAAGCGCAGCCAGAGTGCGCGGGGGTCTTTCGCTCCGAATCGCTCCTTCAGCTCGCGCGCCCATATGCGGCGGGCGGCCCTGAACTTGGCTATCTCCTCGAAGAAGTCGTTATGCGAGTTGAAGAAGAAGGAGAGTCGCCGGGCGAAGTCGTCCACGTCCAGGCCCCGGTCCACGCACCACTGCACGTAGGAAAGGCCGTCGGCCAGGGTAAAAGCCAACTCCTGCGCGGCTGTGGAGCCTGCTTCGCGTATGTGGTAGCCGGAGATCGACACCGGGTTCCACTTGGGCATCTCCTTGGCCGCGAACTCAATCGTATCCACCACCAGCCGCATAGAAGGCTCAGGGGGGTAGATGAAGGTGTTCTGGGCGATGTACTCCTTCAGGATGTCGTTCTGCGTGGTGCCGCCCAAAGAGCTACGGGGGATGCCCCGCCGCTCGGCAGCCGCGATGTAGAAGGCCCACACCACCGCCGCCGGGCCGTTGATGGTCATCGAGACGGTGACCTGGTCGATGGGGATGTCCTTGAACAGCATCTCCATGTCGAGCCGAGACGACACGCCCACACCTACCTTGCCGAACTCGCCGTAAGAGAGGGGGTCGTCCGCGTCCTTGCCGTACAGTGTAGGAAAGTCGAAGGCGGTGGACAGCCCGGTCTGACCGTGTTCCAGCAGGTAGCGGAAGCGCTCGTTGGTCTCCTCCACCGAGCCAAAGCCCGCGAACATGCGCATAGTCCAGTAGCGCGAGCGGTACATGGTGGGGTGGATGCCCCGCGTGTAGGGGTATTCGCCAGGGAAGCCAAGCTCCTGCATGTAGTCGAAGTCTCCCAGGTCGGCGGGGGTGTAGATGCGCTCGATAGGCTCGCCGGAGATGGTGGTGAAGTGGGCCGCGTCGGTGCGCTCCGGCATTTTACCGAGAGATGGGGTAACGGTGCTTTGCTCCCAACGCTGCCGCTCTTCCGCGATGCGCTGCTGCTCGGGGGAAAGCTGGGCCGTGCGCTGCTTGCGTCCCGCGCCGTTGCGGTAACGCGCTCGCCCGTTGTCCTTACCCTTGCCGTTGCTGCTGTTTGAGGCTTTGCCTGTTGGCCTCGAAACGGTATCGACCATGTGTGTCACTCCTTCGTGAGGGGCGGTGCTGTTCTATGAAAATTGCTAGAAATGACCTATTCAGGGACTATTATACACGCTACAAACGCAAAATAGGTGAGAACGAAGCTCCTCCTACAAGAGATAACAAGTTTCAGGCCACGAGCGGTTGAGCGTAGCCAGCAACATAAGGTTGTAAACTAGGTCGTAAACTGACGCCTGTGGACAAGGGCAGTGACAGCAGGATACAAGGAACGATGTTCGGTGTATGGTTGACAGCAAGTCGCCAGCCGACGCCCGGCGATTGAAATCGCGGGCTATAGTTTGCAAAGTCCCCTTCGGGGACTGACTTAATGGCAAGGAGCAGCTATTGGTGTGAAAATGGTGCTAATGTAGCCCGCGATTTCAATCGACGGGCGTCGGTTTCGCGCTGTGCGTCTTAGACGAGTCCAATCGCCGGGTGCTGCCTGCCGACTCTGCAAACGTCTACAGTGACCTAATGTGGCAATGCGCTACTGAGACTCTGTAATGGTATCCTGGTTGGCGAACTGCCACCACCTCTCAAACCGCGTCTGGTCCCACGGCTCCAGCACAGCGGCGTGCATACGATAGACGTACGTGGGGGTGATGTGGTCGCCGCCCGTCAGGTACTTCACCCAATCGCTCGCCTGCTGGTCTTCCTCGATATCGACCTCGGTGTATTGTATGCCGGCCTGCTGGAAGTAGGCTACCGCCGCATCGCTGTCTTCGCACCAGGAACGCCGGAGCACTCTGATAGGTTCGTTCTGCATGTCTCCCCTCCTATTCCTTAGATTCAGCAGGTTTTGACGTTTCCGGCGCGTTGCTACGCACCAGCGACATCGAGGCTACCCCGGTGAGGATCACCAGCATCCCGGCGACCCCGAACCAACTGATCTGCTCGCCCGCGAAGCCTACCCCCAGAACGACGGCCACCACGGGGTTGACGTAGGCGTAGCTAGTGGCGAGGGCGGGGCGCACGTTGTTCAACAGGTACATGTAGGCGCTGAACGCTATCAATGCGCCGAAGATGATGAGGTAGACGAGCGCGCTGATGGAGGCAACCGACGGGGCGCTCTTGAAGCTTTCGCCCAATACGAGGCTTATCACCACGAAGAACGCGCCTGCTGACAGCATCTCGGCGGCGCTCGCCATCAGGCCGGTGGGCATGGTCAGGCGCCTGCTCCATATCGAGCCGAACGACCATGAGATGGTGGCACCAATAAGCGCGATTGTGCCAATAGGGTTGGCTTGCAGGTCGCTCTCTAGCGTGAGCATCGCCACACCTACCAGGCCTAGGGCGATGCCGCCCCACTCCAACCGCCGGGGCCAGTTACCCCATAGCCCGCTGAACAGCGCCGCAAAGAGGGGTGTGGTGGCTATCATCAGCGCGGCGAGCGCGGAGGAGATGCTCTGCTCCGCGAATACCACCAGGCCGTTGCCGCCCACGAGCAGCAAGGTGCCCACTATCGCCGCTCCACCCCACTGCTTCCGGGTGGGATTGGCGTGCCCGCGCAGCCTGAGGAAGCCATAAAGCAGCGTGCCCGCGATGAGGAAGCGTATCGCGGCCATCATGAAGGGTGGGAAGGTCTCAATCGCTATCCTGATGCCCAGGTAGGTAGAACCCCAGATGATGTACAGCGACAGCAGCGCCAGACCTATGGTTAGCCGGTTGTTCTTGCCTTCGGAAGCCTCTTGTGTCGTGGGGATTGTGTTGCTTATTACTTGGTTTGTTGTCGCCATGAATCCGGTACCTTACTTTCAAGATAAATTTGGCCTATGTTTTGATATTCAATTGCCTAATTCTTCATGTTTACAGCTATCGATTCGGTGATTGTACGCATGAGTCTCATACCTGCCTTGAGCGTCTTGTCATCGTTATCATAGGCGGGGTCGTAGGCGCTCAGGGTGGCGGCTTTGATGGTGAAGTGTTGCGCGATTTCTCTTATGCCGGCTTCTACTTCGGCTAGCGGCAGACCTCCAGGGGTGCTGTACTTGTTGGCCGGGGCTTCATCGTGGTCCAGCACGTCCACATCGAGGTGCAGGTAGACTTTGCGGGTGCGCGATTGTAGCTTCTCCAGGCTGGGTTGCAACTTTGAGGCCAGGACACTTTGCTGCACCTCCAAGTATTCTATCACCATGACTTGGGACGCATCCAGGTTATCCCGCTCGCCACGGTCGAGGTCGCGGGGAGCTACGAGCAGCACCCGCGCCTCCGCTACCGGCTCGACTTGCCCCGCGCTGATGCGTAAGTCAGGGTGGCACCTGCCGGTGACAATCGCCAGGGCCATGCCGTCGAGGAAGCCGCTTTGTGTGGTCTGGGGCGTGTTGAAGTCGCCGTGTGCGTCGAACCAGATGATGCCAGTGGACTCGGTTCCCGTTCCGGCCAGCACTCCGATTGAGGTGTTGCACAACCCCGCTAGCACCAGGGGAAAGTAGCCGTCGTTCACAGCCTCACGCACGGCAGATGCTACGTGGCGGTTGACTTCTACAATCGCATTGTAGTCGTCAGCAATTGGCGCATCAAGACGCACCCGGTCCAGCCGTACATCGTGCCCTGTACGTCGCAACTCCTCCACCGCGCCTGCTTCTACGTAGCGGGCGGGACCGGCACCCATAGAGACGCCTTCCCGCCCGAAGTAGTATGGGACTTCCACCAGCGCGACCTTCATTACCGGGCTGCCTCCGCGTACTCCTGCGTGACTCTGTGGTGCTCGGTGTCGAGCAGGGTCTGCTTGCGCTCTATGCCCCAGCGGTAGCCGCCCAGGCTGCCGTCTTCCTTTATCACGCGGTGGCAGGGCACTACCAGGGCCACCGGGTTGGTGGCGCACGCCCTGGCGACGGCACGCACGGCGGTAGGCTGCCCGATGGCCGTGGCTACCTGTAGGTAGGATTGAGTGCTGCCATACGGTATGGCTCGCAACGCCTCCCACACGCGCCACTGGAACGCCGTGGCCCGCACATCGAGGGGCAGGTCGAGGTGGGGCTGTTTGCCCGACAGGTGGGCCAGTATAGCCTCCACCCACTCACCCAGGACAGTATCGTCCCGCTGCAAATCGGCCGCGTGATACTCGTCCCGCAGGGTAGCTTCTAACTGGTCGTCATTGTCGCCCATGCGCACGGCGCATATACCCCGCTCGGTCGCCGCTACAAGCAGCCGTCCCAGCGGAGACTGCGCGATTGTGTAGTTTACCTGCGTGCTCGTGCCGCCCTTGCGATACGTGGCGGGGGTCATACCAAGATGGTCGGCAGCTTTCCCATAAAGGCCGCTGCTGGAATTGTACCCCGAGTCGTACAGGGCGTTCGTAACCGTCTCACCCTCTCGCAGGCTCTGCTTCAGGCGGCGCACGCGGCACGCCTCCGCGTACTGGCGCGGGCTGATACCCATGACGCGCTTGAACACCCTTTGCAGGTGGTAGGGGCTGAGGCCCACAGCCTCGCTCAACTTGCTAAGAGACACCGCCCCCTCGTCTTCCGGTTCGCGCTCTATCAGGCGGCATACCTGCTGCACCAGACCCAGGTGGGGGTCGCGCACCTCAGCGTCTACCGGCTTGCACCGCAGGCACGACCGGAAGCCGGCCTGCTCCGCCGCTTCCGGTATGGGGAAGAAGCGAACCTGCTCGCGCCGGGGCCTGCGGGATGGGCACGAGGGCCTGCAAAACACCCCCGTGGAGCGCACTCCGTAGACAAACGCGCCGTCCAGCCCGGAATCCCTGCGCGACACCGCTTCCCAGCAGCGATCATCGCTCAACAACGCCTTTTCCTCTATCAACTCTGTCATTTCTGTCATTGCCACGCTCATTTGTTGTTCCCTCCTATGCACCTATGATAAGGCAAGGCATAGTTGGGGGCTATCGGATTCTTGCGCGTCAAACTTCGTGATATATGAGGATAGCACACCTGCCGGGTGCATGTAAGCGCCTCCGGTACCATCTCTGAGTCGTATAATAGATGTAGGGGTGAACAAGGCCTCTCTCAGGAGAATGCGCTGGTGCAAGTTCATAGGTTGGACCTACATGGTTACATAGTGGCGGATGCGATGCAGGCCTTCCGGCGGGCCTACAACAGGCTGGCCGAGAGCGGGCGCGGGGATGCGCTGGAAGTGATCCACGGCAAGGGCACGATAGACGAGGGTAGCGCCATACGCGCCGAGCTGCGCCGTTACCTCAAGAGCCGGGGCAAGCGCATCTCCGGCTTCGACGCCCAGCTCCTCATGCGAGGGGCCGACTACCTTCTGGAGGGCTGCGGCACCCTGGCCTACATGCACGGCGAGGACCTCGACCGCAACGCCGGGAAGACGGTCGTGGTGCCACTCCGACGCCTGGGAGGGGTCTGAAGCGTGAAACGTGAAACGTGAAACGTGGTGCGGCTTGTGCTATTTGGTACGTAAATATGAGACTGCTCCTGTTGCGGAACCATACACCCCCTGTCATCCTGAGCGTAGCGAAGGATCAGGTGGGTAGATAAGAGTCCTCAACATTGGGGACAATGTTGGCATGAGAAACCTCGTATCTCAATAGGAAGAGTCAAGAGCGGGCCGCTGATCCTTCGCTACGCTCAGGATGACAGGGGGAGTTTAGTCCCGCTGTATGGACCTATCGAGGCTCAAGTACCCTATAGAGCAAGCCGCATCACGTTTCACGTTTCACGTTTTAGAACCCTACTGCCGCTGGCATAGAACGTGCCCCTTACATCATCAACTATGTTGGGGCGAGCGCATAGAATCGAGCGCATGGTAGGTGACTCATCGTGGCGAATACCACTTCTAGTGTAAAAGGGGCGGCACAGGGTGCCAGGGACAAAGCTGAAGACTCCTCCAACGGCGGATGGATAGAGTGGCTGTCAAGGTTCGGGTACGCTGTACGAGGCGTTTTGTACATAGTGATAGGCATACTGGCGGTGCAGGTGGTGTTGGGCCAGGGTGGCAGCACCAGTGGCAAGGACGGGGCTATTGCCGCCATAGGCAACCAGACTTTCGGAGAGCTGCTGCTGGTGCTCGTCATCATTGGCCTGGCAGGTTACTCAATGTGGGGCTTCGTCCGCGCTATTCTTGACCCGTTCAAGCGCGGCACCGACCCCAAGGGCCTCGCACAGCGTGGGGGCTATCTCGTGAGCGCGCTCGTCTATGGGGGCCTGATCTTCCCGACGCTGAGATTGCTGTTGCACCCAGGCGACGAGCAGCAGCCGGGCGGCAACGCGACGGCTGACTTTTCGGCATGGCTCCTGTCGCAGCAACCTGTGGGCCAGTGGCTGCTCATCCTCATCGGGGTGGTGGCCTTCGGTGGCGGCCTGGGGCAGGTGTGGCTGGCGTTCTCCGGCGACTTCCAGAAGGACCTCAAGTTCCGCGAGATGGGCGAGGATACTAAGGACCTGGCGAGGCGCATGGGCAAGGCGGGCCACGCGGCGCGGGGAGTAGTGTTCTCGATGATAGGCTTCTTCATCGCCAAAGCCGCCTGGGATGCCGACCCCGGCCAGGCAAAAGGCCTCGACGGCACTCTCCAGACCCTGGCCCAACAGCCCTACGGCCCTGTTCTCCTGGGTGCCGTAGCCATTGGCCTGATGGCGTTCGGGGTCTATTCCATTATGTGCGCCCGTTGGATCAAGATCAGTAAGTCTGACAGGTGAAACGTGGTTCTGAAACGTGAAACGTGAAACGTGAAACGTGATGCGGTAAGTGTTATACGGTGACAAGAAAGGTGGCGCGGTCGCAAGTCGTCGCCGGGCGATAGGGACGATACAAGGAGCATGCGGCAGGCGTCGGCTGCCGCCAATGCCGTCAATGCTGCGACTCTATACCTATAACCGCCTCACGTTTCACGCATCACGTTTCACGTTTCAGGAAACCCCATAGCCGCCTTCAACTGCTCCCACGCCTCCGCTGATATGGCCCCTCCGGTCGCCTGGTCGTGTCCGTAGCCGTACTCCATTTCGTTGGGCGGGAGAGCGTGGCGGAATTGGGCGAGGAACTCAAGCAAATTGATCGACGTGGAGGTGCGGGCGCTGAAGGCTACCCTGCCGGGAAGGAAGCCCCGGTTGGCGGCTATCACGATGTAGCCCTTGAGCCTGCCGTGCCAGCTTTGGGCGAGCAGTGGGTGTACGCGGCTCGGGCTGCTGAACTCCAGCAGGGCCACTTTCTCGGTCTTGCTGAATCGCGGGGCCAGGCGCTTCGCCTCATCGAGGGCCTGCTTCACCTCTTGCCTGCATTGCCGGATGGTATCAATATCCGGCCCTTCTCCTTCGACTATCTCCCTCGCGCTACCCGCGTCCCTTAGCACCCGGAAGGCGGCTTCCCCGGCGTAGAGGCTGCTCCGCTTGGCCGCGTTGAGCAGGGTGGTGGCCTCGCGCACCCACTTCAGTTTTTGCTCCCTGGCCGCCCCGTCTAGCTCAGGGTGCACGGGTCCGAGGTCGCCCAAATTGCCGATAGCCGCCACCCAGGCTTTGTCAGCCACTTCGCCCCGGCTGTTGCACAGCAAGTATGTGAGGAGGCTGGAGGTGGGTACCGGGTCCCAGTCGTAGCCGGAGATGTAGCTGACGTAGTTTGCGTCCGGTTCCCCGGTGGGCTTGTGGTGGTCTACCAATAGCGTCGGTACTTCGTGCATGATGATGCGGCTGGATACGCCCAGGTCCAGCACGAACAGGGCGCGGGGGTGCGCTCTAGCCACGTAGCCCCTGGTGGAGGGTGTGAAGGCGTTTTCTCCCTTGGGTGGGTGCTGAACCTCAATCAAGTCGGGGTCTATACCCCGCCGCGTCAGCAGGTGCCACAGCACCACGCCCGCTCCTAATCCATCCACGTCCAGGTCGCACAGGATGAGCATCTTGCGATTGAGGCGCAGCCCGGTAATGAACTGCTCGAAAGTAGCCTGGGCTTGCGGGAGGTAGTCGCCGTAAAGCGGGTCGGGGGTGGGAGTGCTACTGGGGTTGCTCATCTAAAGGCTTACGGTACGTGAAAGCTGGCGGTGTGGGTCAATTCACCTTCGGCGGGATTGTTCTGGAAGATGACGGTTTGGTTCTCGGTCTCGCCGCCGTCGAGGAACTGCACCTGGAACTGCATCGTTTCTGGGTCGCCTTGTCCCGTGTCGAGGGAGAGCATCACTTCTACGTTCTCGGCTGTCCTGTCGCCGTTGTTGGTGATGTCGAGGGAGAGATAGTAGCTGTCGCCCTCCTGCCTGACCTCCTCCATTAGCGGCTTCACTTCGATGATAGGCGGGCGGCTGCCGCGTGCGAATACCTGATAGATAAGCCCGCCCACGAGCGCCAGCACAATAGCCAGGCTGACGAGCAGGCTAACCCATTCGGCGGTGGTGCGCTCCTTCTTTTCGCCGTTGTCTTGACCGCCTTCTTTAGCCTGCGTTTTGTCCCTGTCGCGGTCGTCACTCATATAAGTACCCTTGCGGCTGCTCCGCCTATGGCCGCGGGCAGTCCCAGTACCAACGTTTTGGCTACTATACTTGGAAGAGGCTCGCTCAAGTCTACCTGGCTGAAGATGAGCAAGGCACCAAAGGCTACCAACAGTGCGACTATATAGGAAGAGGTTGTTTCGCTGATTGGGCGCTGGAACGGCCCGTGACTCTGGTCCTGCTCGCGGGGGCTGAAGCCGCTGACGAACACGATCATGTACGTAATTGCCAGGCTCAAGCCGATGAGCGCAAGCTCCTGTCCTGGGCTAAGTTGCGCCGCCAGCATCGGCACCTCCTCGGTGGGTGCTATGCTGAAGCCAATGAAGAGCGCGCCGCCTATAGTCCTGGCGAGGTCCAACAGAGTCGCCTTCCACGGGTTGCCGCCTATCTCGCTCTCAGCTTCGTCCATTTTGTCGCTGCCCCTGGAGAGCAGCACGTTGGCCGCCGAAGCGCCAAGGCTCAAGGGCAGCACCTGCACCGTGATCCTGCCGAGGAGGCTGTGCATCGGGTCGCCAATACCTATCTGGTTGAGGACCAGCAGTACCACGGTGGAAGCCACAACGCCGATAGCCAGCGCCTCTACTGCTTGTAGCACGTTAGCGAAGAAAGACCGCTCCTCTTTGAAGCCCGCGAACGCTGCCAGCATCAGGTTGGCCCCGAACGCCACGGCCACGATGATAAGCAGGCGTAGCGGTTCGGTGTAATTGCCGATCCACCACATCTCCATCGTGAACAGGAGCGGCACCCCGAACAGAAACGCCCCACTCATGCCGTGGGCGATATCGTCAAGCTCTTTCTGCCAGGACCCTGCTTGGGGCTTGCTCATGGTTCTGAAACGTGAAACGTGAAACGTAAAACGTGATGTCGGCTTGTGATATAGAACGTCGTGCTTAGCGGCAGTGTTATTATAGCCGCATCACGTTTCACGTTTCACGTTTCACGTTTCAGAACTCAGCCATTGCAGCACCATTTCCATGAACCTCTGGGGGTGCTCGTGGTGTACCGTGTGGCCTGTGCCTGGGAAGACCTCTTCTGTGGAGTTGGGGATGCGGGAGGCGAGCTCGCGGGTCATGCCGGGGGTGACGAAGGGGTCGAACTCGCCGCTGATGAGGAGGGTGGGGCAGCGGATTTCGTGAGCGCGGGAGAGGCTGATGTCGCCGCCTCTCGCCAGGATTGCTTTCGAGGCTTTGCTCCAACTCTGCATGGTAGCGCGCCCGGCTTCTTCGCCATACTGCTGCTTGGTGTAGTCGCTCCAGCCTTGCAGGTCTTCAATGGGGTCGTCAATCATGTTGTGTATGGCATCCAAGACGGGTGCTATGTCGCCCGTACCGAGCGTGCCTGCTGCTCCCCACACGATCAAAGACCGCACCAGGTCGGGGTAGTGCACCGCCATGAGCAGGGCCACTTCGCCGCCGTCGCTGAAGCCTGCCACATGTGCCTTCTCGATTCCGAGGTGGCGTAGTAAGGCTGACATGGTGCGGGCGTCTTCCAGGTAGAAGTCGGGCGTGTACTGTCTCGGTATCGGCTGGGAGCGGCCGGAGCCGGGCAGGTCGGCGGCGATTACGCGGTAGGTCCGCGCTAGCTCGCTGATTAGCTCTTCCAGGTCGCCGGTGCTTTCGCTGAAGCCGGGCAGGACGAGTTTTGGCTCGCCCTCGCCGCGTACTTCGTAGTGCACGCGTGTCCCATCGTGCTCAAAGTATGTCATGTTCGTTCCTTAGGGGGTATATAGTGCGACATAGACGTGCTCATAATCCATGTTCAACTGCTAGAACCAAAGGGCCTTCTGTCATCCTGAGCGTAGCGAAGGATCTAAAATGTTGGTTGCCGTGATGTGTTGAAGGTCGGCAGCACGAGGGGTGTTGTTCAACAGCATCCATAACCACCTTCTTGAGATCCTTCGCTACGCTCAGGATGACAGAAGGCCCTTTGGTCTCGTGGGCGTAGCATAGGCTCGCATACCGACTATGTTACTATGTTAGCTTGTGGCCGAGCGTGCTGCCTTGAGGAGGTTGGAGGCAATCACCACGCGCTGTATCTGCGAGGTGCCTTCGTAGATTTCGGTCACCTTAGCGTCACGGAAGAAGCGCTCCACCGGGTACTCTTTGACGTAGCCGTAGCCCCCGTGGATTTGCAAGGCCGCGTGGGCACTCCGCATGGCAAGCTCGGTGGCGAACACTTTAGCCATGCTGGCTTCCTTGCTCACCTTCTGGCCCTTATCCTTCATCGTGGCCGCGCGGTAGAGGAGGAGGCGGGCGGCGCTCAGTCCGGTCGCCATATCGGCTAGCATGAACTGGATGGCCTGCTGGTCGGAGATGGGGCCGCCGAACTGCTCGCGGGAGAGGCTGTAGTTGGTGGCCTCCGCGAACACGCGCTGAGTGATGCCCACACCCTGCGCCGCGATGCCGATGCGCCCGCTATCGAGCAGCGACATAGCTATCTTGAAGCCCTCGCCCTCGCTTCCAAGCAGATTCTCGGCGGGCACCTCTGCGTCCTCGAAGATAAGCTGGTTGGTCTCGGAGGCGCGGATGCCCATCTTGTTCTCCGGCTTGCCGACGCTCAGGCCGGGGGTGTCCCTGGTCACCAGGAAGGCCGAGATGTTGCGCGAGGGCTTGTCGGCGTTGCCCGTAACGGCGAAGGTGATCGCCACGTTGCAGGACGCGCCGGAAGTGATCCAGGTCTTGGTGCCGTTGAGCACGTACACGTCGCCGCGCCTGGTCGCCGTGGTGCGCATGGCTACGGGGTTCGACCCGGCGTGCGCCTCGCTCAGGGCGTAGGCACCCAGCCACTCGCCGGAGGCCATGTTGGGTAGATAGCGGTGCTTCTGCTCCTCGGTGCCGTATTCCAGCAGGGCGCCGCACGCCAGCGAGTTGTGCACCGACAGCACGGTGCCGAGCGCGGGCACCACCCGGTTGATCTCCTCCAGCATGAGGATGTAGGTGAGGGTGTCAGCACCCACGCCGCCGTACTCCTCCGACACGATCATGCCCGCGAAGCCAAGCTGCCCCATCTTGCGGAACATGTCGAGGGGGAAGTGGTGGTTTTCGTCCCACTCCATCGCATGTGGCTCAAGCTCGCGCATGCCGAAGTCGCGGGCGGTGTCGCGGATGAGGATTTGTTCGGGGGAGAGGTCTAGGTTCATGAGCTTCTACATATCATCCTTTAGTGCTGGATGCTCACGCACAGCATAGAGCGCACGACGTAAGTTCACGACACCTTTTCGATTCAATTCCAACTCGTAGATGGTAGCACGTCCAGTAGGTGTCCTTCCCACTATCTGTGACAAGTCACGACTCCACTCGAAGTGCTCTCTCCAAACATGTTGCCTCGGATGAAAGAGTGGCACCATCTTCTCGTTCGCAGGATCAAGGCCTTTGATCTTGGTATACTTGCGTCCATTACAACCCTGGCAGGATAGCGCGAGATTTTCCAGATTAGTTTTGCCGTCCAGAACTTGAGGGATGATATGTTCGGCAGAGAACGGGTCGGCGGAGTAATCAAGAGGGGTCCGGCAGTATTCGCAACAGTTATGAGCGCGCCGAGCAACCTCTTTCTTTTGCCTTGCAGTTGGGCGGCTCATTCGACGGTAGGCGGGTTAATGCCCAAAGAATCCATCAATTCATGCAGCGTCTGACCACGAAGGCGCGCAAGTTCGACTAGGGCCTCTAATCTCTCCACTCGCCCTTGCTCTACTTCATCAGTCAGTCGCAGAAGCTCTTCATGCTCCTCCGATGTGAGACGTTCTTCCTGCCGTATCTTGATTAGCTCTCTATATCGTTGCTGTGCCTTCGGCGGTAATCCCTGGTTGATTTTCAGCAAGAGGGTAGTCTCATCTGCGGGAGGCATTGGTGTCTTGCGCTGTGCTTGAAATGCAAGCACCTGCTCGATAAAGCTATCAAGCTCTGGCAGACTAAGCTGCTTCACTGCTTCCAGCAGCTTATCTGTAGACAGCTCAGTTTCAATTCTGACTGTTGCCATACCCCATCTCCAAGCCTACACTGACACTCTCCACAGTTAGAGGCCACAGTTAGAGGCCCACTCTCTATAAGGGCTTAAGCCACGCCCGCTGCTACACCCCTCTTGGCTTCCTTGAGCAGTTGGCGGGCGATTACCAGGCGCTGGATTTCGCTGGTGCCTTCGCCTATCTCGGTGAGGCGCACGTCGCGGTAGTAGCGCTCGACCTGGGCCTCGGTGATGTAGCCGAAGCCGCCGTGCACCTGAATGGCCTTGTGGCAGGCTTCCTCGCCCACTTCCGAGGCGAACAGCTTTGCCATAGCCGCCTGCTTGGTGAAGGGCCGCTTCTGGTCCTTTATCCAGGCTGCTTGATAGACCATCAGGCGGGCGGCCTCAAGCTTGGTCGCCATGTCGGCCAGCATGAATTGCACCGCCTGGAAGTTCGATATGGGCTGGCCGAACTGCTCTCGCTCGTTGGAGTAGCGTATCGCGGCATCGAGCGCCGCCTGCCCCAGCCCGACCGCCATCGCGCCGATGGAGATGCGGCCGCCGTCCAGGATTTCCAGGAACCCCTTGAAGCCCTCGCCCTCAGCGCCCAGCATGTTCTCGGCGGGCACACGCACGTCCTCGAAGAAGACCGGCGACGTGATGGAGGAGCGCAGGCCCATCTTGTCTTCGTCCTTGCCAAAGGTCACGCCCGGAGTGTCGCCCTCCACCACAAACGAGGAGATGCCCCTGGAGCCGGTGGCGGTGGGGTCGGTCTTGGCGGTGATAACCATCACGCCAGCGATGCGGCCCGAAGTCATATACAGCTTGGAGCCGTTGATGACCCACTCGCCGTTGTCGCGCACGGCCACCGTCTTGGTGCCGCCCGCGTCGGAGCCTGCATGGGCTTCGGTGAGGCCGAACGCGCCTATCATCTCGCCTCGCGCCTGCGGTATAAGGTACTTCCGCTTCTGCTCGTCGGTGCCGAACAGGTAGAAGGGTGAGGCACCCAGCGAGGTGTGCGCCGCCAGGGTCAGGCCGAGGGAGCCGTCCGCGCGGGAGACTTCTTCCACGGCGATGGCGTAGGAGATAGTGTCGCCGCCCGCCCCGCCGTACTCCTCAGGGAAGGGCACGCCCATAAGGCCGAGCGCGGCCATCTTCTTGATGATATCGTGGGGGAACTCGTGGGTCTTGTCGCGCTCGATAGCGCCGGGGGCGATTTCGTTATCAGCGAAGTCGCGGACGGTGTCGCGGAATAGCTTATGTTCCGGGGAAAGCTCGAAATCCATGTAAAGGGCCTCCTCGTTGAGGTCGGGGTTTGTTGGGGTCAAATTATGGGCCGCAAAAGGGCCACAGTACCATAAGTAATAAGCTAAGTATATTCGTATGGCGTAGTGCAGTCAATGCACGTACTGTGCCGCCCACCCCTGTTGCAAACCTGTTTACACGAACCAAGTTTCCCTTTGTCATTGTGAACGCAGTGAAGGATCTCGTCCCTTGTGCAGGTGTTTCACCGTTCCTTCGCTCTGCTGTTGCTTGGAGAAAAGGGCAACCATGTGCTGAGGGACGAGATTCTTCGCTTCGCTCAGAATGACAAGCGGGGTGTTGGTCCTCGCAGTTCTACAGCATCCCTACTCACCTTCTTTAGATCCTTCACTGCGTTCAGGATGACAAAGGGGGGCATAGTCTTAGGGTTTAACGTTGGCATAGCCAGGTTGTTTGTCTTTTAGTCTGCCGCCGCCAGGTCCTTCTGCATGGTGAAGAGGGGCGTGCCAAACAGATCGTGCGGACCTTCGCCGGTGCGAGTGAAGCCGAAATGTTGGTATAGAGCGATGGCGGCATCTAAAAAGGGCGTCGTGCTCAGGAAGAGGCTCTTGTAACCCTGGTTAGTCGCGAAGCTCTCAACCTGCCTCAAGAGCAACCCGCCTATGTCCTTACCCCTCGCTGCCGGAAGGACACCCATGCTACGCACGTACAGCCTCTCACCTCTTGGGACCACAGCTACCGTGCCTACTATAGAGTCCTCGTGCAATGCGACCCATACGGGGCCTTCCTGGAAGCGGTGGAGTATCTGTTCGCTGGTGGGGGTGGTTGCACCGAAAGCCTGGGGAGTGTAGGCAGGCTCGTACTCCGCGAACGCGGCGGCCAGCACCGACGCTATTGCAGGGGCCTCCTCTGGCACGGCCAATCGCACCTGTATGTCAGGCTTGTTGGTACTCATGATTTACCTGTCTAGCCTAGTGAGCTATGTATCCCAGGCATCTTCGCAGAGAGGCAAAGGCAGGCTCTATGGCGGTGGCGCGCATGTGGTGCAGTTGGGCGAGCAGGCTGCCGTGGTGCTCCAGGATGGGCGTGGGCCAGAGGACGGCGAAGCGCCACGCACGGGCGGCGTCCATGCCCATGTCGAAGGGGTAGCGGTCCACGCTGTAGCCCAGTTGGTCGTTGAGGCGGGCTAGGTAGTAGGTGCGCATCTCGGTGAGGGAGAGGGGCAGGCGGCCAAACCACCAGCGCGACGACGAATGGAAGCAGGCCAAATCGTAGGGAGCGGGGCCGACCCCCACAAGCTGCCAGTCGAACACGGCAGGGCCGTCGGCGCGCATGGCGATGTTGCCGGGCCAGTAGTCGCCGTGGATGAGGGTCTGGGGCATACCTGTCAGCGTGTCGAGCAAGCATGTGGGGTTGTCGAGCACGTTCAGCCAGACCTGTAGCCTGTTATCGGGGAAGAACTTCTCGCCCCAGGGTTGCTTTGCGATTTCCAGCAGCGACTCGCGCGCCTCTCGCACCAGGCTCTCGGTATGCTGTCCTGTGGGGGTCCACACCCAGGGGTAGTCGGTGGGATTGGGCGGGCTGCCCCACCAGCGGGCGTGCAGGTCGGCCAGGGCGGTGAGGGCGCTACGGTAGTGCTCGGCGGTCCAGGTGGACTGCGGCCACACCACGTCGGAGGGCAGCGCCTCCATGAGCACCCAATCGCTGTCGAACGCCCCGTCCCAGCTTTGGGCAAGAGCGCCCGGCGCGTCCACCACCAGGGGCACGGTCGGTTCGCCCACTATGTCGTCGGCGGTGAGCAGGGCGCGGGGTGTGTGGACCGGCAGTTGCCCCGCCAGGCTGCGGTAGAACGAAGCCTCCCGACGCGCCGAACCCGCCAGGATGGCTCCCGTGTGCCTGGTGCCGCGCTTGAGCACCAGCTTGAGCACCTCGCTGGACGAGGGCTGAGAAGCGGTGGAGTCACTGCCGTAGTTGTAGTTGACGGTGAGACGGTACACGGGGCTGCCGGAGACGCCGCCGCCCAGGCGTTCGGGTATAACTTCTTCGATGCTGAGTGTGGGGCGTGATAAGTAGCGCGACAGTGCGCCCTGGAGAGCCTCAACGCTGAAAGGCAAAGTAATTGTGAGCACCGCATGCCTCCGATCCATGAGCAAACAGGTAGAGCCAGGCACCGGACACAATTGTCCAACGCCTCAGATGCAGAAGAGACCTGGGCATAACGCACTTGCAGGGCATCGCAAGGCGCTTACACAGGTTAGACCGGCCAAAAAATGTGACGACGGCACGCCCACGCGTAACACGAGGGCATGACCATCTTTTTAGTTGCTACAGGATTATGATACGCGCCGGTAGGGGATACCGGCCCTTCCCCGCGTCCCACGCGAGAATAAGTAGCTAATTCTACCAGTGGGCCAAGCGACTGTCAAGACTAAAATGGGGGTACTTTAGGTGTGGCGGGATAGCCTGGGATGGCTACTCGGACGATGGACGATAGACGATGGACGATAGACGATGGTAAGACTCAGGACTGAGCGCTGAGAAGGGCATTTTGTAGAGGTATGGTCCCTACGTACCTCACTAATCATCAGCCTCTTGGCGCGTCCTTGGCGTCCTTGTTATTCTTGGCGGTTTCGTCTTATCTTAGCGCCGCGCCCTACCGCTCTCCAATATCATCTGCTTGACCAGCTCGGCGGCTTCTCGCGTGACTACGTTGGGGCGGTTGTCGTTCATGGGGACGATTATGACGTTGGCCCCCAGCTTCTTGGCAACTGCGAGGCCGGGGTCGTTGGTGTCCATAATGGCTACCGTGGGGATGCCCCGGTTGATGGCCTCGCCCGCGAAGCCGTGGTCGGCTATCACCAGGTCGGGCAGCCTCTTCGCGTCGTTGAGCATCAGTTCCATGGCGCGGGAGTCGTGGGTGTGGAGGGCGGCGCAGGTGTCGGAGAGTATGCCGATGCCGTTTATGGAGTCGGCAACCTGCACGTGGTCGCGGTCCTCGCCCTGGAACGCGACCTGGCCCTTCGCCAGGTCCATCACATGGCCGCCAAGCTCGCGCACAAGCTCGGCAAGCTCCGTATAGCACTCGACCATCGACCCTGGGTGGCCGGTGGCGAACATTACATGACCGTGGTCGCGACACACGCGCCGGATCGCGGCGGACATCGCCTTCAGCCCCTTGATGGTGGAGGAGGGCGAGATGTAGCCGCGACCCTCGGTGTAGCTCACGTCCTGGGAGCACTTGGTGATGCTTGCGATCATGCCGAGGGCTTCTTGCGGGTCCACCTCGTTCAACTGCACGTAATCGATGACCATGCGGATGCCGAACGTCACGTACGGGTCGTTGTCGGTGAGCTTCTTGGCCGCGGCGACGTTATTGGCGCGCGAGTGGCTGAGTTCAGGGCCGGACAGCCGGAGCTTAGTGAGCCTGCGCTCTATTACCTGGTCATCAAACGCCATAGAGTCTTCCTCTCCCGGTACGGGTTGGGGAACCTCAGGGAGGGCATCCAGAAAAGCGCCAAGGGGTGCTGTGTCTAACATGACACGATTCTAGACACAGGGTCCCGTCGCGAAGGTGGTTATGCACATCCCCTTTCTGCTACTCCGCAGCTAACTAACTGCAAGATTCCGGCCAGAGGGTTTGCTAAAGAGCCTAAAATCTGATACGATAACACCAGTCAGTGTGAAACTAAACGCTGTCATACGCCCGGTGTGCCGTAGCTATCCGCTATACACGGGGCGGCTGTTACGTTGTGGCGCTGTGCAGCCTCATCAGTAGCAGCAGGGGCTGTGGCTTGTGCTACACGCTCTGTCTGTGTTGTTGCGATTGGCTTCCTGGAAGCAGCAGATGAAAGTTATCCCTACAACAAGCCCCGACCTGCAAGTGCAGCCCGCTCGGACCCTCACCAGGCAGCCTGTGAAGGTGCTGCTGGTAGAGGTTGACCCTGCGCAGGCGGAGGCGGTACAGGCGCATATAGCGGGCACCTTGCGGGTGCAGGCGCAGGTCACGCATGCCACAGGGTTGAGCCAGGCGATTACGTGGCTGCGTACGCTGCAATTCCACACCATCCTGCTGGACCTGGACATGCCCGATGGCTCGCCAACCGAAATCTGCCAGGTGATACAAGAGAACTGCGGGGCGGCCGTTATCATCGTGCTGGCCGATAGCGATGATGACCTTATAGCTAAGGAAGCGTTACACAGAGGCGCGGACGATTACCTGGTGAAGGTCCGCCTCAGCTCCGACCTGCTGGACCGCACGATAAGCTATACGTTGCAGCGCAGGCGCGACCTGGATGAGCAGGTGGTCGCGTACCAGATGCTGGAGCAGCGGGTGGAGGACCGGACGCGCGAGCTATCGACGCTGCTCGAAGTCTCCCAGTGCGTGCTCTCCACGCTGCAACTGAAGCCTCTCATCGGCCTCATGCTGGACCAGCTAAAGACGCTGGTGGACTATACCAGCGCGACCTTCTTCAAATACGAGGGCGGTGAGAAGTTCCAGGGCTTGGACTACCGAGGCCCCATACCTATAGAAGTGCTCCGGCAGATTCCCGCGCCGTTGAGGGACGCGGGGCATTACATGGAGGTTCTCAGGCGGGCCGAGCCGGTCATAGTCGGTGACATGATGGGCGACGAGCCTATGGCCCTTTCATTTCAACGGCACGCCGGGGAGTCCCTTCACACGCACTACAGCTACGTTCGTTCGTGGATGTGCGTGCCGCTCATGGGAAAAGGTGGGCCTATCGGCGTGCTGAGCATGGCCTACAACGAGCCTCATCACTACACCCCGCACGACGCGCGCATGGCTATGGCTATGTCGAACCAGGCGGCGATAGCAATGGAGAACGCCAAGCTGTACGAAGAGGCGCAGGAGGCGGCCCGCCGGACCGCGGCTATGGCGAAGATAGCTTCCAGCGTGGCCTTCGAAGGCTCCCTGGGGGCCATCCTCAACGACCTCGCTCGCAACGTGGTGCAGGCCACCGGGGCCGAGGCATCGGCTGTGCTGCTGCTAGATGAGAAGCTTGGTGATACCGTATACGCCGGGGCTTATGGCTTACCCGAAGGTTACGCTGCCGCCAACCAGGCCGCGAGAGAAAACCTCCCGGATGTAGAGCCGGTGTCTCACAAGGCGTTGCGCTTGCAGGGGCCTGTAGTACGCCGCAACGTTCGCCAATGGGTGCTCGATTCGCCTGAGATGGCCCCGCTTCACGAATATATGCGTGAGGTTGCCTGGGACACTATTATCGGGGTGCCGCTCAACTACCGGGGCAAGCCGCTGGGCGTGCTATGCAGCTTCTGCCGGGAGGACGCGGGGTCGGTGGAGGACGAGATAGCCTTCCTGACGGCGATAGCGGACCAGGCGGCGGTGGCGGTGGAGAACGCCCGGCTCTTCTCCGAGGTGCAAGGCAAGGCCGCGTTGGAGGAGCGCCAGCGCCTGGCGCGGGAGCTACACGACTCGGTGTCGCAGGCCATATTCAGCATCTCTCTGCACGCCCGAACCGCCGAGGCCCTGCTTGACCGGGGCGAGCACGCGCGCTTGGACGAAACGATTGGGCATATATCCTCGGTGGCGCAGGCTGCCATGGCTGAGATGCGCGCCCTGATATTCGAGTTGCGGCCCGAATCGTTGGCAGCCGAGGGCCTGGTGGCCGCCCTCACCAAGCAGGCGGCCGCATTGCGCGCCCGGCACGGAATACAGGTGCTGTTGGAGCTTTGTGACGAGCCTGAGTTATCTATTGAGACGAAGGAAGTGCTCTATAGAGTGGCGCAGGAGGCTTCGCACAACACGATCAAGCACGCGGGGGCGGGCACGCTCAACTTCGGGTTGGCTTGCAACGACGGGTATGTCACTCTCCTGGTGGTGGACGACGGTACCGGCTTCGACGCGGGCGGGCAGTTCCCCGGCCATCTCGGCCTGCAATCGATGCGGGAGAGAGCGCTAAGGCTGGGTGGCAGCCTCGAAATAGAGAGCGCACCAGGCATGGGCACCACCATCCGCCTGCGCGTACCCGCCCGCTAACTGTGGAGTCCGGCCCCCGGTTTGTGCCCGGCCTAGCCCCCGCCGGGGAGACTTCCCCTTCGTGCCTGTGGTTTGCTTTCTCCGGCGCCAAATTGCTCGTGCGCGAGAACGCAGGCACAATAACGGTGCCCATAGCACCGGACCTCTCAGAGTGGGGCCAGGACCCGGTGCGCCGCCAGTATCTCGGCATAATTGACGGTCAGGGCTGTTACGCTGCGGAGCTTGCAACAGACATTGTCCCACCGGATGGCATGTCGTTGCAGGGCTTGCGCGGGTTGTATGGCCGCCTGGACGACCTGCTTTACTCAATCGCGGGGCGAGCCTTCCAGATCGTGGAATGGGACCGCACCCACCTCTATTGCGGGCATTGCGGCACCCCGATGGAGCAGGTGGCGACCGAGCGGGCGAAACGCTGCCCTGAGTGCGGCCTGACCAGCTACCCACGCGTAACGCCCGCCATTATAGTGCTTATCCGGCGGGGCGATGAAGTGCTGCTGGCCCGCGCCCAGAACTTCCCGTCGAAGTTCTACAGTACAATCGCGGGCTTTGTCGAGCCTGGGGAGTCGTTGGAGGAAGCGGTGGCGCGGGAGGTGGGCGAGGAAGTGGGAGTGGCGGTGAAGGACATACGCTACTTCGGCAGCCAGCCCTGGCCTTTCCCGCATTCGCTGATGATCGGCTTCACATGCGATTACGCGGGCGGCGAGATCGCGCTGGAGGAGCGTGAGATAGCCGACGCCGCCTGGTTCACCCGTGACAACATGCCCCACATACCCCCGAAGCTGAGCATCGCTCGCAAGCTGATCGATTCGTTCCTCCAAGACACAGACCGGTGATGCACCCGCCATGACAGCTCGGCACGGTTCGCCAGGGCAGTCCTGTAGCTGGTCTGGCTGTAGTTCTGGTGTTCTCGATCCCGCCAACTGCCTATTTGAGGAGGAGCACTGGTACCTCAAACTTGAATATCCAGGGTCCCTCCACCGGAAGCCCGTCTAGAGGCCGGAATCTCAGCACCTGAACGGTCCATTCGCCCCGTTGATCGAACGTGTAATCATAGATACTTTCTATCCAGCGGCCGCCCGCAATCGCTCTACCAGAAGAACTTCCCCCATACCGCATCTTACCTTTGTACCAATCATTCACTTTGGCAAAGACCTCCAGCGACCAGCCCTGACGTATGGTGAGGCTCAGTGGCTCGACGCTGAAGATAGCCCGCACTTCGGCGGGGCTTACACGGACTTGCTCCAGTGTCACACTAATATCATTCGCCCGCTCGGTCTGATTTAGCGTAGCTATGCGCGCCGGGATGAACGGTACCTCGAAGCTGAAGTTGAACGGCCCCGCGATATTCAATTCTCGTCCGTTCTGCATCTGAGATGTAGGTGGTGAGATGGGTGTGGCTGAAGGTGTAAGCAAACTACCTCTCGTTGGACGAGGCATGATTGTGCGTGCGTCAAGATTCATAGTGAGCTTCAAGTCGCGGACGTCTAGCGAACTCGGGAATTGGCTTGTGTCGAAGCTGGAAATAAAGCCGGTACTCAGTTCATCCGTGAGTATGACCTCAGAGCCGAGGGTTGGGTAGACGTTACCCCTGCTGTCGACCAGGTTGATCTCAGCGCCCGGAAAGATACTACGCGCGTCGGGGCTACCCAGGGCGCACTCGACCAGAATGCGGTTGCCGTCCGCATAGACCCACTTGACGATTACGGTGTAACCATCTACCGTCTGAGACAATTCCAGCTGCTTTCCGTATCGTGTCCTGTCCAGGTGATAGAAGCTATTGCTGTATTTTCGCCTGTGTTCGGCAGCCTCAATCGCACGCTGCGTTGCCGTAGCGTCCGGTGTGCCTGCAAATGGCGGAGTAACCTGGGCCAGGTCCGAAGGCTGGCCTGTAGGTTCAGCCCCGATATCTGTGGGGCTATAAACGTCAGGTTGTACGTTTGACTTGTTGTTAGGGATTAAGCTGAAGGTTACAACTACCGCCATCACCAACAGTGCCAGGTACGCCGCCACGGCCAGGTTCGGCATGCCAAGTGGCAGCCTCGGCATGCCTTTGTATCTGCTTTGGCGCTTCCCGACTCGGCTGTTGATCCGGGGCCATAGATTAACGTCGTATGGTACGTCTCTGGTGGCGCGCTCGTATAGCGTATCGGCCACTCGTTCTTCTATACTTCGTTCTTTCATCTCTTTGCTCGCTTTCCCGCACAATAGCGGGTCATGGGCCTGTATTACAGGTAGCTTGTGTACTTGGTGTCGTTTTCTTCTGCCGAAGCCGGGGCTATCCAGGAGGGTAGCAACGCCCGCAGGTGCTTGCGGGCGGAGTGCAGGCGCGATTTTACGGTGCCCGCAGGTACGTCCAACCTGGCGGACATCTCTGCTTCTCCGAGGTCCAGGTAGTAGCGCAGGACCAGCACCGCGCGATGCTGAGGCTGCAACTTGCCCAAAGCTTCCCAAATAGCATCGTTAGTTTCGGCCTCTGCCGCGAGG
>DASVVE010000058.1:0-4786 GCA_036386675.1 Chloroflexia bacterium
CGGGAGGTGGGTTGCCCCATTCGGAGATCCACGGATCGGCCTGCAAGCGGCTCCCCGTGGCTTTTCGCAGCGTTGCCACGTCCTTCATCGGCCCTAGTTGCCAAGGCATCCACCATACGCCCTTCTTCGCTTGTCACCACCTCTACCTTGCCCCCCTCCTCTGCACACATGTGCTTCAGAGTGGAACTGCAGAGTCTGACAAGACATTTGCAGCGCATAATCGGTCATTCTTCTTTCTTGCGAAATTGAATTCCCATTTGCTTTGTTGCTAGTTACTCATTTGCAACTATTCTCTTGTTAAGGTACCTACACTCGGCGTGTGCCTTATGTAGTCTGCCGGTCCTATTATGACCGCCAGTCGCCGTTCTTGTTCAGAACGAGGAGCGGAGGTCCGTACGTTCGGCTCTGTATCTTCTCTGTAAAAGGGCAACAAAACAGGCTTGGGCACTCGCCTCAAGCCTTCATGTGGCTGAAGAGTGGCGAGTTAGCTTATCCGGTTATTGCCTCGATGTGATGCATTCTTGTCCTTCGGCCTCTTGGGAACTGCTTATCCAGTCCTGGGCGCTTGGATATTATACGAAACCCGGTTTAGATTGTCAAGTGATTTGGCTCTGCTTTTTCGAGCAATTTCGCTGTTGTTCTTGCGCTTCGTTTCGGCTCTTCTTACAGCTCCGATTTCCCTCCGCGCTCAATTATTATACGAAATTCCTACCCCTTTGTCAAACGATTTGGCCGCGTTTCCAGGGCAATTTCGTCTTTCTTTCCGCGCCCTCCAATACCTCGTAAAAGCTTCATCTTGTGGGCGCTCGGAAAGTATACGAAGTTGCTGAATGGCTGTCAAGGGAGAAATGGGGGATATTCATGCCGCGGTTCAGGCGCTATGATGGTGCTTGCATATACCCCGGTGGGGCACGCTTCATGATATATAGGTAGTGGACGACCTCCCATGTAAAGGAACGTTGCATTACCGTGCATGCGGATACCCAGTTGACACCACCTTCCTTCGTACAACTATTGCAAGCTGTCGCTGAGGCAGCAGACCAGGCCACCACTATCGAGGAGGCGGCCCAAATCTGCCTGGACCGCGTGTGCGCTTTCATAGGCTGGCCTGTGGGCCACCTCTACGTCTGCGGACGCCGCGCCGAGGAGCAGCGCGGAGAGCTAGTGCCCACCACGATATGGCACATAGAAGACGTGCAGCCGGGCTTCGATGAGTTCAAGCAGGTGTCGGGGGAGTTGACCTTCAGGGCGGGCGTCGGGCTGCCCGGCCGGGTGCTACTAGAAGGAAAGCCAGCATGGGTCAGCAATGTCACCAACGATCCCGATTTCGCCCGCGCGCCTTTCGCTCGCAAGGCTGGGCTGCGGGCGGCGTTCGCTTCCCCTATCAGTGTGGGTGACGAGCTTGTCGGCGTGCTAGAGTTCTTCTCGGAGCAGGTGCTTGAGCCGGACGAGTCGCTGCTGGAGCTGATGACCAACCTTGGGGCCATGCTGGGGCGGGTGGTGGAGCGCAGCCGGGCACGGCAGGCCTTATTGGATAGCGAGGCCAAGTACCGGCTCCTGGTAGAGCAGGCATCCGATGGTATCGCCGTTTACGACCAGCGCGGCTGCATCCTGGAGGTGAACTCGCGGGCCGTTGAGATGATAGGCTACTCCCGAGAGAAGTTGCTGGAGCTAAACATTACGCAGGTGATCGCGCCGGAGGACCTGGAAAAGACTCCCCTGCGCTTCGAGCAGCTAAGGAGCGGTGAGCCGGTCATAGGCGAGCGAGTGCTGGTGCGCCCCGATGGTTCGCGGCTTCCGGTGGAACTCAGCGCCCGCATGCTCAGCAACGGCAACGTGCAGGTCATCGTCCGCGACATCACCCTGCGCAAGCTGGCGGAGGAGCAGATACAGCGGCTCAACGAAGACCTGGAGCGCCGCGTCATCAAGCGCACGGCCGAATTGCAGGAGACCAACCGCCGGCTGGAGGAGGCCCGCCAGCAAGCCGAGGAAGCGGTGCACATACGTGAGGAACTGCTCTCTGTGGTGTCGCACGACCTGAAGAACCCCCTGGCGGCCATCCTGGGCAACACGCAAATGCTGGTCCGCCGGCTGGCTGCCTCCTCCGGTGAGGACAAAGTCCAGTTGCTCAGGACGGCCGACCGCATCAGCCGGGCCGCCAACAAGATGCTCAACCTGGTGGACGAATTGCTTGACTTTGGCCGGTTGCAGGCCGGACAGCCCCTTACCCTGCAACTTGCCTCCAACGACCTGGTGGAGCTTGCCGGGCAGGTGGTTGAGGAGCACCAACAGAGTACGAACATGCACCGCTTGTCCCTCGAAGCCGAAGTGCCCTCCCTGCCTGTCAGGTCGGATGCCACCAGGCTGGAGCGCGTGCTGAGCAACCTCCTGTCGAACGCGGTCAAGTACAGCCCGGAGGGTGGTGAGATAGAGGTGCGGGTGGCAAGGGAGCAGAACGACGGACAGGAATGGGCGGTGCTCTCGGTGCGCGACGAGGGCCTCGGCATCCGAGAGCAGGACTTACCCCACATCTTCGAGTGGTTCCGGCGGGCGCAGAACAACTCCGGCAAGATAAGCGGGGCGGGCATAGGCCTCGCGAGCGCCAACCAGATCGTCAGCCAGCACAACGGCACGATAGAAGTGTCCAGCACCGAGGGGCAAGGCTCCACCTTTACCGTGCGCTTGCCCGTGTTATAGCCCCTGCCACATTCCAAATTCAGCGGTAAAGGCACGCTACCTTGTGCTATAATGGCCGAAGCACTTGACTGAATAAACAAGCCCACTCCAGCTACGCCTACCTATTTACTTACCGGGGACTTGCTCTCCTGTTGCTATGTAGCTGGTGCGGCTCCGTATGTTGCGGGCAGGTGGTACGTTACGCATTGTGACACGTACCACGCCGGTAGTGTTCGCCGCTAGCCCGCAGGAAGCGAACATCGTATGAGCAAAGCCATGGGCAACTCCAGGTCCCCAGCACCCTTTGAGTCGCCCACTAAGACATCCCCAAATCAAGGCGCGTCCGACGACGGCACCGCAGAAGAGCACACCCCTACCACGAAGGTGCTCCTGGTGGAGAGCGACCAGGCACAGGCCGACCTGCTACAGGCGCGGCTCGCCCATGCTTCCGGTAAGTACCAGGTACTCCACGTCACGACGCTGAGGAGCCGGTGGAGGTCAGCATAAGCGCGACCGGTGCCGAAGCCGTAGCATCTGTGCGCGACCACGGGCTAGGGGTGCTCCATGACCAGCAGAGCAAGGTGTTCGAGCGGTTCTACCCGACCACCAACGCTGGCTCGCGCCCCCGCAACGGCCTGGGACTGGGACTATTCCTCGCCCGCAGCATAGTGGAGCGGCACGGCGGGCGCATCTGGGTGGAGTCGCGCCAGGGACAGGGGAGCACCTTCTACTTCGCGCTACCCCTGGCAGAGGACACAGGCGAGGGCTTCTAATACCCCGGCGATAGGTTCTTCCACCAATTACACCTTCTTTGGCAACTTACCTCTATCGAAGAAACACACAGACAAACAAAAACAGCCCAGATGTTTATCTGAGCTGTTCTTCCAAGTGGACCTGAGGAGACTCGAACTCCTGACCCCCGCAATGCAAATGCGATGCTCTCCCAACTGAGCTACAGGCCCGTAGCGTGTGAATTATAACAAATGTGTTGCTAAAGGCACAAGAGGCGCAAACTAACCGGCAACCGTGGCCCCGAGAATATCTGTCACCAACACCGAAGCCCCACTTAAGCCAGGTACAATTAAAGCATCCCCTCGCTTCTTCTGCCAGGTAACCTGGTAACCCGCAGTCAGAGGGCGTGAATAACCTTCGATAGTGTCTCTGGACAAATCTACCAACCATACCTCAGGAATACCGTCCCTGGCATAACGTGGCACCTTGAACATCCTATCGTACTCGATTGAGGAGTCAGCAACCTCCACAACCAGGAGAATGTCGGAGGGTGTCGGCAGTTGATCTGAATAAAAGTCAGTCCTAAACTTGAGCAAAGCAAGGTCAGGTTGCGGCTCAGAATCGTCATTAAGCCGGATTGGGTTCTGGACCGTAACGATAAGATTGTGGTCCGCTAATCGGGTTAATAGCATGTTGAGACGAGTTACGCACGCGGCGTGATGGCTGCCAATTGGGCTCATCTCAATTATTTCTCCGTCGATAAGCTCAACACGGTCATCCTCTGCCAAGATGCCCGCCTCACCCATCTTGTCATATTCTTCAACTGTAAAGTGCCTGCGACTTATTTCAACAGCCATCTAGCTACCTTACCCACATGTAAACAGTCGATAAAGACCTGTCTCAACTTCGTACGCCCCAGCTCATTATCTAAGTATATAGAGTGAGTAATACATTCACAAGTACATTAAACACAAAAGCACCTACATTCGTAGGCGCTTTGTTTACCTTATCCAACTGAAGAGTGGAGAGAGCACATTTCCGAGAACAGAGATATCAGTTCAAGGTTTTGGACTTTGTCAGGCATTCATTGGGTTACGAATGTTCTGAACTGTCCGGCAGGTGACCGCGCTTACCGGTTGTACCTCTGCAAGGTACCCCCGCCTGACTTGCGCCAGGTAGAGTAAGAACGGGTTGACCTGGGATCCCCTGTCTCGGAGGCGAACCTCTCTGACAAGTAGAACTCCCTAGAAAGGAGGTGATCCAGCCGCAGCTTCCGCTACGGCTACCTTGTTACGACTTCGTCCCAGTCACCAGCCCCACCCTCGGCCGCTGCCCCTCTTCCGAAGAAGAGTTAGCTCACGGACTTCAGGTGTTGCCA
>DASVVE010000059.1:0-75725 GCA_036386675.1 Chloroflexia bacterium
TGCGCGGGGATGTCGAACAGGGTGGTGATGCCATCGGCAACGAAGGCGGAGGGTATCACATAGACGGTCTTACAGCCCGCCTCGGCCAGCGTCTGTAGGGCCTCGGCGCAGTTGGGCGAACGACGCACCCAGCCAATGACCACGCGATTCTCCCCGAACCCCACCCGTAGCAGGGCCTGGCGCACCTTGCGTTGGAAGCTTTCCTCTTGCTCCTGCCGTGCCTTCGCCGACTCCCCTTCGGTGCAGTGCCCCCTACCGACCAGCAGCAGCCCCACGTCGTCCGATGCGTTGTCCTCCTGAGGGGCCGCCTCTATCACCCGGCGCACGTATATCTGCGGAAGCAAGCTAGACACCCACATTGGCCCCACCTGCGTCACCTTCACGCCCAGGTCGTTCAGATCTAGACCTTCCATCATTTCGCCCTGGATGACGGGGTCGGGCGGGTCGGTCACGCGTATGTGTGCGAGGATAATATGTCGAGCGCCTTCCTCCACGGCTGCCAGCATAGCCTCCGCGAGTGTGGGTTGGTCGCTATAGTACGCCTCGTATACGCGGTAGCCCGACTCCAACCGCCCACGTATCTCTTCTGCCAGTTTGTGCTGGTGCTGGCGATAGGGGCTGCTGCCTATGCTCGCGTACTTATGCTTGAGGTCGCGCATATAGAACGGGCGCAGCAGGATGGGCGGCACGTCCCTGGGGTCGTCGGCCAATTCCAGCCGCCGGGCCGCGCTCCACACGGAGTATTCAGGCGGCTCGCCGGGCATGAAGAGGATTACAGCGGTGCGTTCGGCACGAGCCTGGTTATTCGGCAATTGCCCGGCCCACTTCTTCCTGCGTGGCGAGAGCACGGAGAAGCTGGTCAGGGTGTAACCCAGGGACATGGAAAGCACCAGCAGTACGAGCGCGTTGGTGAGGCTGGAGGCTACGTTCGGCAGCACGGCGATCATGCCCGCACCCCCGCCGAGCGCCAGCAGCAGCGTCAGGCCGAGCATTATGCCGAAGTTCGTCTGTTGTCGCCTCTCGGACATGAGCACCAGCGACAGGATGCCGCCGCTTGTAAGGCCCATGAACACGACCAGCGCCACGCTGATGTTCAGGTAAAGTGGCACGCATTCTCTCCGTGAATGATATGGCCCACGGTTCCAGGCTGGCACATTATAGCACAGGGGGAGGTGGTTAGTGGTTAGTGGTTAGTGGTTAGTGGTTAGTGGTTAGTGGTTAGTGGTTAGTGGCAGGGAGGGGGCTGTTCTCGGCAGGGGACGCCCGTCGAATAAATTCGAGGGCTACACTTTGCAAAGTCCCTGCGGGACTGATACATTCTCTTACGGCCTTTTAGATGCGTTGAGTTGTTCTAGTCCGCCCTACGACGGACTTTGCAAGCTGTAGCCCTCGAATTTATTCGACGGGCGTCCCCTGCAGCACTGCGTAACATGCCTGCCGTTTTCTGCATCTGTCCTGTCGAGAGTAATCAGATCCTGGGCTGGTGACAGGATATCCAGTATTGTACGCGCCAGCCCACTGCTTTGAACCTTCCGGCTCCAAAGTATGTATCACTATTAGCTGTTGGAATAATAGCTACAGCAACGCGCCTTATCTGACCACTAACCACTAACCACTAACCACTAACTCCTAACCACTCTGCTATAATCAAGCCTATGAGCACGCGCGCACGCTCCATGAAGCCGAAAATCAAAGCAATGTCCGAAAAAGGACTGCCCCAGGTGAACTATGTCCCGCCGGTGCTGGGCACTCTCTCGGCGACGGTGTTGCTGTTGGTTGTGCTTGGGTTGCTCACCCTTATCACCGGGTTGGCTGCTGTCACGCAGTTCGGCAGGGTCAGCAGCAACGATGCCCGAGGCTCCCTGGTGACACTGGGAGTGTGTGGCCTCGGCAGTCTGATCTGCCTGGGGGCTACGATTTACTTCGCCTGGACGGTGATAAAGGGTGTGCGCGACCTGTTCACGCCGCTCTATTACACACGGGGCGTCGTAGCAGACAAGCGTGTAATCGGCGGGCGCAATACGGGCACATGGTTGGGTGTCTCCCCCAGCTACTCGGGGCCTAACCTGGCGGTGGCGGCCCAGGCTGCCGGACATGAAACTTTAGGCTCGTCGGCCTACATGGCCCGTTCCAGGGAAGCAGCACGCCCAGGGGAGCCAACGAGAGGCAAGTCGGGCGGCTACCTGTCGGCGGACCGTATCTCGGCGAGCGCAGCCGAGGAGAGCACCGCGCCCACGCCCAGGCGCATCTTCCGCGTCGATCCCGCCTCTCACGCCGTGCTGGAGTCCGGGGACGAGGTACTGGTGGCTCACTCCCGCTACCTGGAGCGCATCTTCTACGTCGCCCGCTTCACCAACGGCGAGTGGGAGTCCTACAGGAACAAGGCGCTCATCTAGGGCACGCTTCAGCCTCATGTAGGGGCCGTGCTGGTACTTTTCCTCTCACCCCGCCTCATACGCCCATCTATCGTTTTCCTGGCGCAGGCACCTGATGTGGTTGATCTCGCCGGCGTGGTAGAGGTCGTGCTGGATCATCACCGCGACTATCCACCGGGTCTCCTGCAACTCGCCCCAATTGGTCATGCGGGGGCGAAGCAGCTCCGCGTCGTCCAGCGTAGCGACGCTCTGCCGCAGGCGCTCCTGTGCCTCTTGCAGCCAGGCAATAGCCGAGGAAACGGCCGCCAGCGCCTCCCCACCGTCAACCAGCGGTTCGTCCCACGTAAGCTTCGCGTCACCGAAAGCGTGGTCCTGGTACATCAGCTTGCTACCGCCTACGTGCCGGACTATGTCGCGGATGGAGCGGTTGCTGCCCGCCGGGACCCACTGCCAGTCCTCGTCTCTCACTGACCGCAGATTGCCCAACAGCGAGTGCCATTCCCTCCCATCGAACGCCCCATCCATCAGATACAAGAGTTGGGCCACCCCCTCACCTGCCATACAAGCCACCTCACCCCCGAACTCAAGCCACTATCGTCCATCGTCCATCGTCCATCGTCCATCGTCCATCGTCCATCGCCTCTACCCCAGCTTCGCCAGCGCCGCGTCCACCCTCCGCAATGTTTCCTCTTTGCCTAGGATTTCTATGCTCTCGAACAGGGGTGGCGATACCGGGCTGCCGGTGACCGCCACGCGCAGCACCATGAAGATGTCGCCCGCCTTCAGGCCCAACTCGGCTGCTATGCCGCGCATGCCGCTCTCCCACTCCTCGTGCGACCACGGCTCCGGCAATCCGGCCAGCAAGTCCCGTATTCGCTCCAGGGCGGCGCGTGCGGCCTCGGGTGTGCCTTTCTTCGGGACCAGACCGGCGGCATCGTAGTCAGGAGGAGGGCCGAACAGGTAGCCGGTAAGCTCCGCGAATTCGCCCAGCGTCGTCAGCCGGTCTTTGATAACGGGCACTGCCCGGCGCACCCGCTCCTGGTCCAGGTCCTCCGGCAGATATGGCAGCAGGCGCTCGTATAGCTCCTCGTCAGACAGGGTGCGGATGTACTTGCCGTTGATGGCGGTTAGCTTCACCAGGTCGAATATCGGCCCGCTGGTCGCCATCCGCTCGAAAGTGAACTCTCGCTTCACGTCCTCGAACGTAAATGTCTCCTCACCGTTGGGCATCGACCAGCCCATCAGCGCCAGGAAGTTGATCATCGCCTCCGGCAGGTAGCCTTGCTCGCGGTACCACTTGAGCGACGTGTTGTTCTTGCGCTTCGATATCTTGGAGCGGTCGGCATTGCGTAGCAGCGGAAAATGTGCGAACTTCGGCAACTCCCACCCAAGATAGTTGTAGAGCAGGATATGCTTGGGCGTGCTGCTGATCCACTCCTCGGCGCGGGTAATGTGGCTGATCTCCATGTAGTGGTCGTCCACCACCACCGCCAGGTGATAAGTAGGCAAGCCGTCCGACTTGAGGATAATCTGGTCGTCGAGCACCTTGTTCTCGAAGCTAATCTCGCCCCGTATCAGGTCCTGGAAGCTGGTCGTACCCTCATCGGGCACCAGCATACGTATTGTGTAGGGCTTGCCCTCCGAGAGGTTCCGCTCGATCTCCTTGGGGGAGAGCCTCAGGCAGTGCCTGTCGTAGCGGGGTGGCTCGTGCCTGGCTGCCTGCTCCCGCCGCATCTCCTCCAGCCGTGCGGACGTGCAGAAGCAGCGGTAAGCGTGGCCCATATCGACCAACTCGTGCGCGTGCTTTATATAGAGTTCGCGCCGTTCCGTCTGCACGTACGGCCCGTACTCTCCGCCTATTCCCGGCCCTTCATCGGGCAAAAGGTCGAGCCACCGCAGGCTGTCGATTATCTCACCAACGGACGTGGGGTTGTAGCGCGTCTGGTCGGTGTCCTCGATGCGCAGCACGAAGCTGCCCCCGTGCCGGTGTGCGAAAGCCTTGTTAAACAACGACATATATGCCGTGCCCACGTGCGGGTCACCGGTTGGCGACGGCGCGATGCGCAGGCGTACCTTGTCTGTCATACTGGTACGTCCTCCCTTGTTAAGCCCTGGCACTGCCCGCAGTCCAGGCTGTCTACTACTGTAATGGACAACGCCCCCGCTTGGCAAGTGGGCGAAATTAAACAAAAAAGTAGAGGAGGCTTACGCCTCCTCTACTCCCCTCGTCGTACCTTACAGGTACTCGCCGGTGGTCATCCCAGCTACTGGCTGGGTCTAGCAGGCGTTTCGCAGTTGGGGAAGAAAGTGTTAGCCACAATCTTCGCTGCTTGACCCCTGGTCACGTTGTTGGCAGGCCTGAAGTACGGGCGGTTGCCTGGCGAGGTGCAAGGTCCGCTCCGAGGATCGGACGTGCCGCAGGCGTAACCACCCATCACACCCAGCTGCGACAGTCCCTCGATGAAGGGGTAGAACGAGCTGGGGCTAGTGCTGGGCGGTACGTCCTGGTAGGTCTGAGAAGACCCGGTGTACGTAATCCCAGCAGCGTTGAACACGATCTTGGCAAGCTGTCCTCTGCTGGCGTGGTTGTTCACTCGGAAGTACGGGCGGTCTTGCGAATCGCACTCCTCGTCCTCGCCGGTCTGCGGGTTGGTGCCACCGCACGGGTAGCCGCCCATCACGCCGTCGTTGGACAGCTGCTGAACGTAGATCCAGAATACCTGGTCGGGCGGTACGTCGGCGTAGATCTGAGGACCTGCCTCACCGGTATAGCCGGCGGACTGGGCCACGATCTTGGCTATCTGGCCGCGTGTTACAGGATTGTCTGGCCTGTAGTAGGCGTTGCCGGTCGCACCGCAAGGCTCGGGCTTACCACTCACAGGATTGACGTCACCGCACGGGTAGCCGCCCACTATGTTGCGGCAGGCGAGGCACCTTACGTACGGGTAGAACGAGCTTGCGGCACTGCTAGGCGGCACGTCCTGGAACTGGATATCGCACGTGGGAACTGCGGTGGGGGTGGCCGTATTCGTGGGGAGCGGAGTAGGAGTGAAGGTAGGTGCCGGGCAACCACTTATCGAGTAAGTGATCGACATGGTGTTGGTAATCGTTCCACCCTCGAAGCAGTTGATTGAGGTGACGTTGTCCAGGTAACCGCGCTGGATGCCGTTGGTGGTAGCAGCACCACCATAGGCGTCGGAGCCGATGATCACCTGGATACTATTTGACCCTTCCGTGAGCACCACCTCAAACTCGGTCGTACCGGCAAGGTTGTAGTACCCCGCCTTCCACCGCACCACGAACTGCCTGTTGGGGGCAGTGCCTATGGTGTTGGTGTAGATGCCGCAGTCCAAGCAGGGGTCGGTTGGGCCTGAGCAGTCGTTGGTGCACAGGTCGCCGGAGTTAGCGTGGATGGAGTAGGTCTCACCTCTGGCAGGTACACAGCCATAGGTACCCACACTGGCCGCTCCAAACAGCAGGTGGCCGTTTGTCGTGGCGTACGCCTGGGTGAAGTAGCGGTCGAACACAGGCACCGCGAACGGCAACTGGACCACAGCCACACCATCGTCAGCGATAACGCCGGTGTTGTTGGTAGCAGGTAGTAGTGTGGCACCTGTACTCGTCATCACCGTAGTGTTACAAGTTACAGGAACAACCGTTTCGCTGGGTGTAGCGGTAGGCGGCGTGCCAATAATGATAGGTGTGTTAGTAGGAGTGGGCTGCACGAACGGAGCGCTCGGCAGAGGCCATACATAGGCGCCGCGGTTGCGGGTCCAGACGGCCAACGTGGTGAAGCCCCGGTCGATGTTCAGGTCGCCAACCCATACGTTAGGTATGCCATTGGTGAAGCGGGTCCACACAGGGGTAGCCGCGTCGATGTCGTTGGTGAAGAACAGGCCCGCGTCGCTACCGACGAACACCTGCTGGCGATAGTTGGGGTTAACCACAATCGCGGTCATCGGGAAGTCGGGCAGGTTACCCGTCTTGTCAACCCAGGTGAAGCTGGCGCAGGGTGTAGGAGCGTTGGCACAGGTCACCTGGAACACGTGGCCCGGCGTGGCCGGCGTGGCTACGCTGAAGCCACCGACTGCGGCATAACCCATAATCGGGTTGGCCGGGTCGGTAGTTACGTCCAAGATCGGGCGGTTCGGTAGTACTGTGTTGCCGCCTGTCACGTTCACCCAGGTAGCGCTGCCCGGCGTTGTGCCGAGATTGAAGCCGTACTGCACGTTACCGTCGGTCGTACCAACGATAGCCGTGGTCGACATACTCACAGAGTAGCTGAGTTGGGTGATGTTGGGCGCGCTGCCCCAGCCGGGAGCGGGCACGGCCTTGGTCAGCGGCGGGCTGTTGATGTACCAGCTCGCGCTGTTCTGAGCGCCGTTCTGGGTCTCCCAGACGCGGTACGTACCCGCGATGAGGTGAGTACAACCGGTCGGCGGGCAGTCGTACTTGTAGATCTCGAAAGGCATCGAGAAGTTGCGTCCGTCGTTCGCCCACGGGTTGTTGGTCGCGAAGCCGGAGACGTTCTGGTACACACCATACGGTCCGGAGGTCGAGCGCCAGATCTGGCTGGAGTTGTTCTCCTGGTACCAAATCTGGTTATGCACAGGCTCGATAGCGGCGTAGAAGCCGTCACCACCGATGCGCAGGTCCCACTGCTCGGGGCCGAGGCTCTCCTGGCCGCCTTCCCAGATGTTGACGAACGAGCCGTTGTCCTGGGTACCACCATTGGCACCGGGCTGGTCGCTGGTCGCGAAGTTGCCCGTGGTCTGGCCGTTGTAGAACTCCAGGGTGTTCAGCGTCTGGTTGAGCGTGAGGATGGGCAGCCTGGGGAGGGAAGCGGTCACGCTGTACGCGCGGTTGGTATACCAGATACCGCCGTCGTTAGCGAACAGCAGCTCATTGTTCTGGCCGGGGAAGTAGCGAGCGTCGTGCTGGTCGGGGTGGATGTAGTCGCCGCCGGAGTACACGCAGCTTGCATCTCTCCAGTTAGCGCCGCCGTTCGACGAGCGGAAGATGTCTACCTCACCATACCACAGGTAGTCCGGGTTGGTGGGGTCGACCTCAAGGTACTGGTCGTACTGGGTCTGGCCCTGGATGCCTGCTCCGCCCACACAGTCCACAAACTTGGTGGGTGTGGCAACCAGAGTCCAGGATACGCCGCTGTTGCTCGAGCGATAGATACCGATCAGGCTGCTGGTAAGTGACGCCTGCGCGGCATAAACTACAGTTTGGTTGCTAGGCGCGATTGCCAGGTCGATGCGGCCGCCCTTGGTGTTGTCGGCGGTGCCGTTACCCTGGCCCGCGGGCCAGCCATTATCGCCCCTCGATATGAGAGTCCAGGGGGTGGGGCAGCCGCTGCTCGGCATAGTGGCAGTGTAGACGCCGTTAGCGCCGTTGCCGCCCGCTGCCGCGTTGTTGAAGGGCGCACCAATCGCATAGTAAATGGTGGTGGTGGTGCCTTCATCGCGCACCAGGATTTCGGTGTTGTCCTGGCGCTGGTTAGCGGCGGTGGTGGTGAAGGAGTTTGTGTAACAAGGGCCGGTCCAGTTATCGCCCATGTCATAGGACATCCAAAGCTCGGTCTTAGTGCCCGCGATGAGCGTGTTGCTGTTGTTGGGGTCCACCTTGACGGCGCTCACCGCCTGGTACTGGCTGGAGCCGCCGATGGGCAGGCCGTTGTTGCGGAACGGCGGGAAGATATTCTCGCCCAGCACTACCCAGCTTGCGCCGGCGTCGGTGCTGCGCAGGACACCCTGCGATCCACGAGAAGCACCGGACGGGCGGAAGTCGCCTGTTGCGGCATAAATAATCTCGTGGTTGTTCGGGTCGATTGTAACTTCGTCAATAGTCAGGGTGCTCATGTCCGGGCTATCGGTGGTCGGGGCCCAGACCGTGCCGGCGGTGCAGCAGTTGGTGGTCTTCCAAACGCCACCATTGGACACGCCCAGGTACACGGTGGTGGTCACCACCGGGTCGATAGCGACAGAGTTGATGCGCCCGCTGACAATACCGTAGTTGAAGCACAGGAAGCAGCCGTCTGACTGAGCGGGCTGCGCCCCCAGGCTAATCATTGCATTGGGGTCGAGCGCGAAAGGCGCGTTGCTCTTTGCTTTGTTGTACACGACCTTGCCGGCGGGGATGCCCGATGGCATCTTCGCGGCGTGCTTCTGGGCATCCAGCAACCACTGAGAGTCGAGTGGCTGGCCGGGATTACCCCATCGAATGGCGTCTGCCGCTTCGCGCCTCGCGAGATTTTCGATCTCGCTACCCGCATCGCCCGGCGCGGCTACTGCACGCAGGTCTGCGCCCGCTACGGTGCCTGCCGGCGTGCCTCCTGCGGCATTCTTGCTCTGCGAATCTTGCATGCGAACCACGAGGGCCGTGGTAATGACCCCAAGAAGCAGGGCCAGCGCAAGCAGTACGCGCCGAATCGGGAACTTGTTATTCCCATGTGACATAGCTTCCTATCTCCTTTCCTCGCTGTGAAACAGTTCCACGTTATGGGCAACAGACTGCCCAAAAGGATGTTAGAGATACACCACCACCTTTCATAAAGAATCTATTCAGTTTTCGTACGCCCTGGGGGTAGGTCGGAAGCTATGTAGGGAGCTACAAAGCTGAAGACAACGTGCCTTAGTATAGCACAACTTGTCAAGTATTAGATATGCTAGTACACCCGAAATAGCGGCAGTATTTTGCGCCTGCAAAGAGGGGTTACAGGCAACCTCTTGTGCCGCTTGTTTCCCTTGCCGGTTAGCAGCAGTTCCCTATCAAAGTTGGCGTGCCGAGTTGGTTTGCAACGCGAAAGGAACAGGCAACGAGCACATTCGTTGCCTGTTCCTTTTCTGCCGGGGCTTTGCTCGTCAGCCGGTCTACATGCCGTCCTAGGGAGCCTGGCAGTTGGGGAAGAAGGTGTTGGACACGATCTTCGCCGTCTGCCCCCTTGTTACGTTGTTGCCGGGGCGGAAGTAGTTGCCCGGACAAGGCTCGCCAGGAGCGCCGCACGGGTAGCCGGAGATTACGTTGTGTGCCAGCGCCCGCTCGATGTACTGGTAGAATGGGCTGTTGGCGGGCACGTCCTTGAACGACTGGCCGCTGGGCACGTCGCTGTAGCCGGCCACTGAAGTGGTGATCTTAGCGAGTTGTCCCCTGGTTAGATTGGCACTCGGACGGAAGTAGGGCCTGCTCTGCGCATCGCACGGCTCTCCGGGACCGCCGCACGGGTAACCGGAGATAGCGCCATGTGCATATACTCTCTCTATGAACAGCCAGAAGGTGCTATTCGCCTGTACGTCCGCGAAAGTCTGTTGTGTGCCGGGTATGGCGTCGGTGTAGCCCGCCGCGTTGGCGATAATCTTGGCCGCCTGCCCCCGCGTCACGTTGTCGTTGGGGCGGAAGTAGTTGCCGGGGCAAGGTTCGCCGGGAGCACCGCATGCGTAGCCGGATAGTATATTCTGGCAGGCCAGGCAGCGCACGTAGGAGTAGAAAGGCGAACCCTGCGGCGCGTCGTTGAACTGTAGCTCGCAGGCGGCGCATGGGTAGTATCGCTCCATAAGCGTTTGGATGGTAGTAAGACCGGAATTCACTCCCGCACCCACAGCCCATACATCGCTTCCGGAAACGACGGCTACTCCGTAGAACGTGGAAATCACAGGTGTGTTTTCGCTGGGCATTATGTTCCAGGCAGAACCATTCCATCGCATGGCTAATGTTTCGTAAGCGGACTGCCCAACGAAAGTAACCCCCACTGCCCACACATCGTTAGGCCCCGCTGCCGCCACATCCAGCAATGCATCGGCATGATGTGCAGTGTTTGGACTGGCAACCACACTCCAGGCGGAGCCGTTCCAGTGGGCCGTGAAAGTCTCGTTATCGTCCGGCGACGTTGGGTGCGCAACGCCAACGGCCCAAACATCACTCCCGGAAATGGCGCTCACACCCCATAGCTCGGCCTGAGTGGTTTGCAAGGCGTCTACCTTGCTCCACGTAGTCCCGTTCCAATGCAGGAAGAATGGCGTTGTCCCACTTGCGCTCGCTACGTTGCCGACAGACCACACATCGTTTCCATTACTCCCAGGCACTACACTCACGGACATCAGTGTCTCGTCGACGTTGCCCTGGTGAGGCGTCGCTACCTCAGCGATGAAAAAGCCGTTCCAGAACGCTATGAATGGATCGGCATCATCTCCAACCGAATGCGAACCGGCGAACCATACCTTGTTGGCAGCTGCTACATCGACGTCCTCAAAGCGGGCGCGGTTATTGGGGCTGGGGCTGTCTACCAGATTCCACGTGAGGCCATTCCAGCGCATGACCAGGGTGAGTACGTTAGTACTGCCTTCGTTCGAGTAAGACCCAACCGCCCAGCCATCATTAGGCCCTAACATCGCTACGGAGTTGAGCGCATTGTTATTACTACCGGGGCTTGGGCTGGGCACGACACTCCACTTTTCCCCGTCCCAGTGTTGGATAAGGGTAAGCTCCTGGTCGGTCCCACCCGAGGAGTCGCGGTAGGTGCCCACGGCCCATATGTCGTTCGGGCCAACTGCGTTTATGTCCATCAGGGTGTTCTGGTTGCTGGCTCCGTTGGGGCTATCCACCACGCTCCATGCCGCGCCGTTCCAGCGCATGGTCAGGGTACGTATAAGCACTTGGCTGTCGATGTAGATTTGCACAGCCCATACGTTGGTAGGGCTTACGGCTGCCACGCTGTTAAGATATGCCCCGGTGCCCGGCGACGGGCTATCCACCACACTCCATTGGCTGCCGTTCCAGTGCGCGGTGAACGTGTGACCTATCTCACCACTCGGCCCCGTGTAATAGCTGCCCACAGCCCAGGCGTCATTCGCCGAGAGCGACACAACGGAAGAAAGGCTGGTACCCGCATCCCCCGCGTTCGGGCTGCTTACTTCCTCCCACGCCGCGCCGTTCCAGTGCAGCGCCAGCGTTCTGAGTGGCCCGTTCGTATCCTGGTAGTTCCCTACCGCCCATACGTCATTCGCACCCGTGGATGACATGCCGTACAGTTTGTTGGCTTTGTCGCCAGGGTTGATCCCCTGGACGAGACCCCAGGTGCCATTGTTCAGCCGCATGGTGAGCGCCTTGCTCGTGGTGCCACTGTCATTGGTCGTATAGTAACCTGCCGCCCACACCTGGCTGCCTGACGTGCCGGGGACGACCGTCAGCGCCTGCAAGACGTTATCGTAAGTTCCCTCGTGTGGAAGCATCACCACCGACCACGCCGAGTTGGCCCACTTCAACATCAGGCTCCTCTTATCGTTGAAGGAGTCGAGAAAGTAGCCTACCGCCCACACCTCGCCTGAAGGGGCCTTGACTACCGCGTTCAGCACGTTGTTTGTGCTCCCTACCTGGGCTGAGTTGGGTGAGTTGATTGTGCTCCAGTTTGAGCCGTTCCAGTGCATGGTAAAGGTCTGGTTGGCGTTGACGTTGGTGTCCTTGTAGTAACCTACCGCCCACACGTCATCGGTTGCGTAGGCGAACACACCGTTAAGGTAGTTGTCATCGCCACCGGCGTTGGGGCTTGGCACGACGGTCCATTCTATGCCATCCCAGTGCATGATGAGGGTCTTGAACTTGGGATTCGTGTCGGCGGGCACGTAGGCCCCCACTGCCCATATGTCGTTCGCGGAGACAACCGACACACCGTTCAGCATGCTGTTGCCTTTGGACGCGTTGGCGCTCGGCCAAATCTGCCAATTGGGCGAGCAGCCGGGTAGAGCCTCGGCCACGGACTTCGACCCGCCGTTTGCCTGTACACTGGTTGCCAGGTCGGTCCCGGTGGGTAGTCTGAGATCGTGCAGGCCGCCCGGCAGCGGGGCCAGGGTACTCTTCGACGCGGTCTGCGAGTTCTGGACCTGTGCCGAGGCCCCTGCGGCAAGTGTGGCAAGCCCCAGCATCACGGCGCACAGGTAGATAATGCTCGATATAAGCGGCTTGAATATTATGGACCTTTGGGATTCGGTTTCCATGTAGACGTGGCTCCTTTGTATACTTCCTCACAATAGAGGGGCTGGCACTCGCGACAGAGTTATTGGCCCACGTCTATCTTAGGGGAGTCCAAAGAGAGCTACATCAATTAGATCAATTAACTTATGAGGCAAAATCAATTAAGTTGGCGATGTACGGGGAGTAAATCTGTCTTGTGAGCTTTCGATTGGGCGAACAGATACTAGTGCGGTTAGCGCAGCCAGTCCGCCACCGCGCCCGGCAGGTTCGCCGTCAGCCCGTGCTTGACCGTGGCTTCGGGGAGGGAGTTGAGGAAGACGGAGATGTATTGACTGGCGATGCAGTAAACTTCACTTGCCACTCCATAGCCGTGCCCCTCCAGAGGCTCTCCTTATAAGTCTCTACCTTTGCGAAGTTGTCTAATTAACTTTGCCTGCCTCTTTGCGTGTCGGGTCTTGCGATGTTGCGGTCCGAAATATCTCAGGAACATTCTGTGTGACCTATCAAAATAGGATTGCGCCTGTACGAAATTGCCCTCATGCATGAACACTGTACCTAAGCTGCCAAGACAGTGAGCAACAGCAGGATGGTCAGAACCATACACAGCTTCAGCAATAGTAAGTGCTCTCTTCACATACAAGTGTCCGGTCTTGAGGTCTCCTAAATCTTTCAGTACCAAGCCTAAATTGCACCAATTTGTAGCTACATACGGGTGGATAGGACCATATGCCGCTTCATTAATGGCGCGCGATCTCTCGAATTTGGAGCGTGCACCTTTCAGGTCTCCTAGGTTTTGCAGCACCGAGCCTAAGTTGTTTGACGACATCGCTACATGGGGGTGGACGGGACCATATACAGCCTCACGAATTGCAAGGGCTCTTTCTAAGTTGGAACGTGCACCTTTTAGGTCTCCTAGTTCCTGTAGCACCAACCCTAAGTTGTCTAACGATATAGCTACATGGGGGTGGATGGGACCATATATAGCCTCACGAATTGCAATTGCTCTTTCTAAGTTGGAACGTGCTCCTTGCAGATCTCCTAGGTCGTGTAGCACTAAGCTCAAGTCGTTTAAGCTTATGGCTGTATTGTGGTGGTCAGGGCCAGACACGGATTCATCAATGGCAAGGGCTCTCTCTAAGTTGGAGCGTGCACCTTTCAGGTCTCCCAAATCGTTCAACACCAACCCTAGGTCGTTTAGAATTCTTGCTACAATTGTGTTCTGACTACCATACCCAGTTTCCGCAATAGTAAGTGCTCTTACAAGATGGTCTCTCGCATCTGTGTACTGTGCTCTATTTTTTAAGTAGAGACCAACTTGATACAAGAGACCGGAAAGTAACTCTCCGACTTCTAGCGTGATAGATTTCTGAAAGTTAGGTGAAGCAATGACTGCTGCTGCATGCGGTAACACCGTAGCTGCAATAGGCCAAGTGCTCATGTCCTCACGGTCGTACTTAAAACCGAACGTTACTACGCCTAAGGCAATCTCTGTCCACTTCTGCCTAGCCTCAGCTGACAAATTGTCGCGCACTACAGCTTGAACCAAACGGTGTACTGAGACAGTATATTTGTCTCTATCAACCTCAACTAGAGAGTAGTTTCCTAACTCTCCAACTATATCGTCACGTTGTAAGGGTTCCAATAACACATTCTTGAGGCTGTTCGGTAGATATTCGGCTCCTGCTACAATTAAATCTAGAGGAATGTCCTCAGGAGCAAAGAAAGCACACAAATTTAGCAGATCCGAGGCAGCCACCGAATGTTCGCGCACTGCTTCGAATGATAACTCCCAGGTGGCAGCGAGACTTGCTGGATAGTCGTCGGATGGGGTGAGTACCCTATCTCTGTACTGCTGAACCAAAGGTAAATAGTCCGCTAAGGATTTCTCTTTCTGATCTATGTACGCACTTGCTTGTGCTAGAGCGAGAGGTAAATAGCCCAACTCATGAACCAACTCACCTGCTGCTGCCTCATCTGTTTGTCCCGTCTGTGATAGGAGGAACTTAATCGCCTCCCCTGGTGTCATTACCTCGACAACTAAAGGCTGTGCGTATTGCCGCCAATGCCGATTCCGAGATGTAATCAGCACATGACCGTTAACAGATTGAGGCAGGTACTTGGCTACTTGCCTAGCTTCGCTGGCATTGTCGAATATTAACAGCCACCTAGAATTTTCTCTTAGCCAACGTAACACGGCCTTTACAGTAGCATCTTGATCCCTGGTGTCTAGCTTCGTTATGCCCAGTTCGGTAGCTATGCCTGCAAAATCGGCTGCAAGTGTGGTAGATTCTTCAGCCCGCATCCAAAACACTGCATCATATTCGCTAGCATAGCGATAGGCATACTCGATGGCCGTTTGCGTTTTTCCGACTCCCCCAGACCATGTATAGCCTGCGTCAAGGCGGCACGTTGGCCGGATGTTAGCTTCTTTCGCAAGTCGTCTAATAGTTCCTCACGCCCCGTGAAGTTGACATTCTGAGGATGTGGAACCATCCAGATCTTGCCTGTTTTACGCCCTCGTAGCTCCTCTATTTCCTTTGATGCTTTGCGTATCCCCTTTGCAATACTAGCAAAGGCTCCGTGCTTATCTCGCCAACTGCTTACAGGCTTACCATCAGTCGGTAGCGCCTGTAGTTTCCTAATCTCCATGTCCTCCCAATCAACAGGGCGAAGGATGATAGGAATAACTCGTGCTTCGCCGGATGTGTGCCGTTCTAGTGCACGCTTCATCTCCTTACTAACGCAATATGCAGAGCCAAGGAAGTACGAACTTACTAGCAGCAGGATTATGTCAGCACTATTCAGGTGTTCGCTTATCTGCTGCTCCCATTCTGTGCCTGCGTTGATATTGCGGTCGTGCCAGCCGGAGATCACGCCTTGTATCTTCAATGCACTGAGATGCTTGTCCAATTCATCTCTGAGGTCTTCGTCTTTATGAGCATATGAGTAGAACACTTCAAGTGGCTTCGCTGCATCAGGCATGCGTCTCTCCTCTAAAGCGATGCTTCAGAACACTCAGGTTCGTGTATAGCCACATTATAGCTGTACTAATGTCTGTAGGGAAGCGGTGGACTAGCCTCTGTCAGACAGCCAGTCCGCCACCGCACCCGGCAGGTTGGCCGTCAGCCCGTGCTTCACCGTGGCTTCGGGGAGGGAGTTGAGGAACGCCTGGCCGTACCGCTTGGAGATGACGCGGCGGTCGAGCACGGCCACCACTCCCCGGTCGTTGCGGCTCCTGATGAGGCGGCCAAAGCCCTGCTTGAACTTGAGGATGGCCTGGGGCACCGAGTATTGCAGAAAGGCGTCCTCGAACCCCTCGGCGCGGGCCGCGAACACAGGGTCGGTGGGCACCGCGAACGGCAGCTTGGCGATCACCAGCACCGACAGCGCATCGCCCACTACGTCTATCCCCTCCCAGAAGGAGGACGTGCCCAGTAGCACCGTCTTCGGGTTGTTCTTGAACCGCTCCAGCAACTGCCGCCGCGAGCCATCGATGTTGTGTCCCAACACCATGATGCCCGCCTCTTCAAGCGGACGCTGTATCGCCCTGTAGGTGGTCCGCACGGCACTGTGGGAGGTGAACAGTACCAGCGCCCGCCCCTGCGATGCTTTACATAATTCGATAAGCGCCTGTTCGAGGCTGCGCTGGTACCCGGCGGTGGCAGGCTCCGGCATATCGGTGGGCACGTATACCAGGGCCGACTTCTGGTAGTCGAAGGGCGACGATAGCTGCAACTGCTCGCTGCTGTGCAGCCCCAGCCGCTCCAATATGTACGAGAAGTCGTTGTCGGTGGAGAGGGTGGCCGAGGTGAGCACCACCGCCCGCTTCTTGGAGAAGAGATAGCGGTCCAGCAACTCTCCTACGTGCAGCGGCGCGCACTTGAGGGCCACGTCGCCGCCCTTCACCCGCGCCTCCAGCCAGTACACCGCCCCTTCGTCGGGGTTGGTAATCGCGGCGTTGGCGTCGGCGCGCAGCTTGTGGACGTTGGTGATGAGGCCGCGCAGCTCAATCAGCATGTCGGCGTAGGCGGGCACGTCGCCGGTGCCCGAACGGGGAATGTTGTCCCAGTCCACGTCGCCCAGCACGGTGCCGATGCGCGACAGTCCGTCCTCGATCTCCTTGAGTTGTAGGCCCAGATTGTCCCAGACCATCTCCACCTGCCCCCACGTCGCGTGTCGCCTCACTTCGTTGGTGATGCGCTGACGCAGGTCGTACACGTTCTGCTCGTCCTGGTACACTTCCATGACCGAATTTAGCTGCCCGAAGAGTTCCACTGTCGATTGCCGCGCCCGGTCTATGCTGGGGCGCAGCTTGGCAATCACGTCGTCCACGCCCGTAAGCAGGTTGCGCGTGGTCCCAGCCTCCACCCGGCTGCCGCCCTTCACCTTCAGCCCCTTGGAGATGTCGGCGGCCAGGGCGTTACGGAGGGCGGTGAGGAAATCGTCCTCCCTGTAGCGGGCAGCCGAGCCGCTGCTCAGGTCCTCCAGCAGCCTCACCAGCCCCCGGCGGTCCACCGTGAAGCCGAGCGCGTCGGTGGCCTCGTCCTCCAGGTTGTGGGCCTCGTCGATGATGAGGTTGTCGTACTCCGGCAGCACACCCCCACCCATCGCCAGGTCGGCCAGCAGCAGGGCGTGGTTCACCACTATGACGTTGGCCCCGTAAGCCCGGCGGCGCGCCCGGTCGAAGAAACACAGCCCCTTCTGGCGCACCCGGCACTCAAAGGGCGGGCACCCCTCTTCGCTTACCTTGAGGTGGCCCCACACTTCGTTCTCTTCATTGAGCAGCAGCAGTTCGTTGCGGTCGCCGGTCTCGGTCTGCGGCAGCCAGATGAGCACCTTTACCATCACCCGCAACTGCTCGACCGAGGAGGGCACGCTGCGCCGGAACTGGTACCACCGCCGCAAGCAGATGTAGTTGCCTTTCCCCTTCATCAGCGCGTCGTGGAACGGCTCTTCGATGATGGCGTCGCCATTCTGGATTCTGGATTCTGGATTTTGGATTTGTTTTTTGTCGCCTGGTGCCTTACCACCCGCGGGTGGGCCTTCCAGCACGCGATGCAGGAGGGGGAGGTCTTTGGTGAAGAGTTGGTCTTGCAGGTTGATGGTGTTGGTTGAGACTATTACCTGCTCGCCGGTGCGGAGGGCGTAGAGGACAGCGGGCAGCAGGTAACCCAGGCTCTTGCCGGTGCCGGTGCCTGCCTCCACGATCAGGTGCCGCCCCTTGTTCAGCGCGCTTGCCACAGCCTTAGTCATCTCAAGCTGTTGCGGCCTGTACTCGTAACCCGCGAACGCCTTCGACATTGCGCCGCCCGGCTTGAGGATGTTCTCTAACTCGGTGTGGTCCAACGGGTACTTGCCCTGATGCCCCACTGCGACGGGTGCGTACTGTATGTCCTCGTCCGGCTGCCGCAATATCCCCACGTCCAGCTCGGCGTCGGTCAGCCCCTTGGCCTGCAACTGCGCGCGTATGGACGAGCCTATACCCCCTGAAAACGCCGTGCGGGCTTTCTCGTGCTCGACTTCCTGGAATAGCAGGCGCAACGGCCATTCGCTACGGTTGGTGGCCTTGCCAATCTCGCTCAGCACTTCCAGTGGCAACTCCTCTATCCGCTCCCGCAGCGCCAGGAAGACCCGCATGGTCAGTTCTGCGTCGGCCACAGCGCGGTGGGCGCGCACCTCCTGCTTGACGCCCAGCTTGTCGGCCACGTTGCGCAGGTTGTACACCGCCGCCTCCGGCACCAGCAGCGTGGCAAGCTCAAACGTGTCCCACGCTACGTTGGGCAGCCTCACCCCGTGCCGCTCCAGCATCGCCAGGTCCAACTCCACCGACTGACCTATCACCGGCGAGTCGCCCACGAACTTTATGAAATCCCCCGCCACCTGCGAGATATGCGGGGCGCGCGCAACGTCGGCGGGCTTGATCCCCGTAAGCTGCTGCACCTTGTAAGGAATCTGCTGCGAAGGCCGCACGAAGCTCTCCCAACGGCCAATAACCTGGCCGTCCCGGAACTTCACAGCCCCTATCTCAATTACCTCGTCCCGGTCCGGCTGCATCCCGGTAGCTTCGAGGTCAAACGCGACGTAGGTTCTAACCATTGCGAATTTCGAATTGCGAATTTCGAATTTGGCGAGAATCGAAACTAAATTCGAAATTCGCAATTCGAAATTCCAAATCCTTCAGTATCCTCTCTCCTTGATGACGCGGTTTCTCAGTGGATCGCCACGAGTGTAGCGGGACAGGTTGTCGGCGAAGATGGCGGTGGCGCGTTCGTTGTAGTGGGGCGACGAGCCGGATACGTGCGGCGTAACAAGCACGTTGGGCATGTCCCACAGGGGGCTGTCAGCCGGCAACGGCTCCTCCCGGAACACATCCAGCCCCGCGCCACCTAGCTTCCCCTCCTGTAGAGCCTCTATCAGGGCGTCTTCGTCCACCAGCGCCCCTCGGCTGATGTTGATGAGCACGGCCCCTTCTTTCATGGCGGCGAATTGCTCCCTGCCTATCATACCCTCGGTGGCCGAGGTGCGCGGCGCGGCTACTACTATATAGTCACTTTGGGACAGCGCCCGGTTCAACATAGCGCCGGGGTAGTAGCGGTCTACGTGCTCCGTGCCCGGCTGCTCCTCCGCGATTGAGGCCCTCACCACCAGCACGTTCATGCCCAGCGTCTTGCACAGGAACGCCGCCCGCCGCGCTATGGGGCCGTAGCCCACGAAGCAGACGGTCCTACCCGCCGCCTCGCTTGCCTGGTACCGCTCCCAGGTGTGGGTGGGCTGGTTGCGCGCTGCTACCTGGAACCTGCGGGCAAAGTATAGCAGTATCCCCACTATGTGCTCAGAGATAGGCACTTCGTGCACGCCGCTGGAGGTGGTGAGTATCAGGTCGGGGCGTAAATCAAATATCCCCGCCTGCTGCATCTGGTCAGACCCGGCGCTCGCCAGTTGCACCCATTTCAGGTGCGGTGCCTTTCGCACCCATTCAACCGGGAAGCCGAACGCGAACAGCACTTCCGCCTGGCATAGCAATTCGTCAAGTTGCTCCCCCTCTAACCTGCGAGCGTTTGTCCCATCCTTCAGCGGGTCGGACACGCCCGTATTAGGGAAGGTGGTGAGCACGCGCACGTTCGGCCCGGCAGCCTCAATCTGCTCGATGTATTTGGCATCAAGCTGGTGGTCTATCAGTACGTATACAGGTCGGGAGGAAGCGGCGGAGGCGGGGTCGGTGCCCTGGTCTTCGGGTGTGTATGGCTCAAGAGCCATGTTTGCTGCTCTTTCTAGCCGCATGTAATATGCGACGCTGGAAGTCGAAAGGTGCTCCGAAGAGCCGTACCGACGCTCATTCTACACCAAGCGGGTGTGGAACGCAATCCACTATGCCTTTGCCTAACCCGCTTCCGTCTCCAGGCGGGGCCTCGTACCCACAGGAAAGCGGAACCGAGAAACCTCAGTTCCGCTTCCGCTTGTCCAAGCGCACTCAGCTATTACGTTTTTGTGCCTGGTTTTGCAGGCAAGCAAGCTAGTTCTGGCAGAGACCGGGCTTGTTCTCCGGGTTGGGAGAATCGCACCCGTTGTGCTCCCAGATATTGGCGGTGCCACCGGTGCCAGGACCTACCGATTCGTCGTGTGCGTCGTGCTCCCCATTGTTCGACAGCCTGTTGTGCTCGAAAACGTTGTCTGCGGAATCGGAGAATACATAAATGCCATCGTAACCACTTCCGCTGATGTCGTTGTACGATACTGTGCAGTCTGTTGCGTTAATCATACCAACGCCGTCGAAAGTGCTGCCGGTAATGGTGTTGTGCGAGATCAGAGCACCTTCCGTGTCGATCACATAGATGCTCTCATCGTTGTTCGAGAGGTCATTATGACTCACCTCTACAGCGTCCGGGCTGATGGTGAGCAGGACTCCGGCTGAAGCGAAATTCTGCGGCGAGTACAAGTTACCGGATATGGTGTTATGGTGCACGCTGCCGGTTGCGTTACGGCTAATCTGCACGCCGTTCTGCGCTGTCGTAGCTGTCGGCCCGACACCCAGGATGGTGTTGTGTCCTATGTCACCGCTCGAACCTGGGCCATCTACTACTACGCCGGTTTTCTGGTAGTTGTCAATCGTGTTGCGCTGAACGGATGCCGTACCGACCTGTCCTTCGAAGTTCCGGCCAATCTGCACCGCGTTGCCGTTCTGGCAGCCGCTGAAGGGGTTGTCCCGGATCATAGTGATGTGGTTGTCCAGGATGTCTGCGTGGCCGCCACCGTCAACACGCACGCCGTAGCGGATGCTGTCGCATGGACCGCCCCCTGGCCCGCTGATTGTGAAGCTGCTGATAGTTACACCAGTTGAACTACTCACCCGGACGATAGCCTTCGGCTCGGCCATGACTGAGGGCGCCTTGATGATGGCTGCCTCTTTCCGCTCAGACCGGAGAGTAAGGCCGTTCTTGCCCGCAGGTATGGTCACCTGCTCCATGTACGTGCCGGGGCAAACCTTGATAATATCGCCGGGGCCTGCGGCGTTCACCGCAGCTTGCACAGAAGTATAGTCGGCCCTGGGGCACTCGACCTTGTTATCGTCAACGACCCACACTCTGGACTTGGCTGCGGTGGCGGTGCCACCCAGCGAGAGTAAGCCCACCGCCAGGCCAAGAACCGCTGCCAATTTGAGTTTACGAACCGTAAGCATCCTGATCTCCTCCTCGTTGAAGCTCGGTTGCAACTGAATAGGTATGCCACAACCGAAGTCGTCTAATCATCGTTGATTGGTATCTCGTGATCTGTTTCGCTGCTAACTTATACACTCCCCTCTTTCGGAGCTTGTCATCTGTGTTTCTCCTTCTCAGGCATAACAAAAAGATGCCTGCAACATAAGCGCGGGCCTGAGATATAGTCATGCAAACGCAAACGTTGTTGTCCTCTAAAGGACAACGCTTGTTGAACTGCCGCTTGCTACAATCTTTATACTTGGTTTTCATGTTAGTGTCAATAGCCAAACGGGTGAGGGAGCAACTGATTCAAGACCGGCGGCTGTGTGCGACAAAGAACATATCCTAAAGCGAACGCACCTGAAATTAGGTATACTTATTGCGCCAATACATTGTGGACACAATTGAATAGCCTCATTCGCCTGCATTTGCCTAGCAATCCGGTGCTCCCGTCCGAGGTTACACGTAGAACGGGGATGTAGCATGAACGGAAAAGACAGGCGAGATGGGCAGCAAAGACTCCTCTCTACCCTCGAACGACTCCTCGCGATAGAGGCCACCAACGTCAAGTCGGCCCTGGACCAGGCGAGCGACCTCATCGTGGCCGCTATCAACGCCGATAAGTCCGATGCCTTCCTCCTCGATCCCACCAAAGAGACACTGGTGGCCGTGGGCACCAGCCACACCCCTATGGGCGTGCGGCAGCACCAGATAGGCATGCATCTCTTACCACTGGCTAACGGTGGGCCGGAAGCAGCGGTATTCCATACAGGCGAGTGCTACCGTAACGGGCACGCGGATAGGGACCCGTCTGTGCCCCTTGGGCTGACCAGGGGGTTGGGCATAAACTCAATGATCATCGTACCGTTGGATGTCGCCGGCGAGAGGCGTGGGGTGGTGCAGGCTTGCTCAAGCAAGAAGGACGCCTTCTCGGAGGATGACCTTAGCTTCCTGGAAGCCGTAAGCCACTGGGTCGGCGCTGTTGCTCACCGTGCCGAGCTGGTGGAGCGTATCGCCCAGGACGCCGCAGTGCAGGCCCGGCAGGTAGTTGCCGAGGAGCTTGTAACGGTGCTCGCCCACGACCTGCGCAACTACATTACGCCGCTCAAGGGCAGGCTGTCGATGATGCTGGACCGCGCCCAGCGGGAAGGCAGAGTGCGCGATATCGAGGATGCCGAGGCCGCCACTCGTGCGGTGCGTCGCTTGCAAGCTCTAATAACCGACCTGATGGACGTAGCGCGCCTGGACCAGGGGGTATTTAGCCTCTCACGTGAGCCGCTGAACCTTGTGGCCCTGCTGCAAGAGGCCACGGGTGTTATGCAGACCGGCAAGCTGGATATTATCCTTCGAGCGCCCGACGAGTTGAGAGTAGAGGCAGACCCCGAGCGTCTCAAGCAGGCGCTTGAGAACCTGATCGCCAACGCGCTCAGACACTCTCCAAAAGGCATGCCGGTAGACGTTGGGGTAGCGAGCGAACGCCGTGACGATGGCTGGTGGGCAATCATCACCGTCAGCGACGAAGGCCCCGGCATAGCGCCCGAATTGATGCCGCGCCTGTTCACTCGCTTTGCCTCGGGTCCCGGTTCGACGGGGCTTGGCCTGGGGCTTTACCTGGCACGCAGCATCGCGGAGGCCCACGGCGGCACCCTCACCGTCGCTTCGTCACCGGGTGAGGGTACCAGCTTCCAGATGGCCTTGCCGCTGTTATAACCCGGCCTGCTACTGCTATATTGGCCTCAATTTGTTCTGCTACGAGACGCTACCCTCCGCGCGGGGCGGAACCGTCTCTCCTCTACGTATAGATGACGTCGAGTCCAGGCGGTCTTATCCCAACGCTCGATCAAAGCTCCTAATAGACCGAAGACCGACAGGATGCCGGCCTGGATGAATACAGCCCTTCCAACCGCGTATGCCTGGTATTGCAGGACCAGCGACAGCGGTGGGGCCTCGAAGTCTCCGTCGTCGCGTAGGAATACCAACCACCCGAGTGTGCTGTCCATGCTGCCCGCAAGCATACTCGCCGCAACCCCCGCGAGAAGTCCCTTGTGCCGGGCCGCCAGGTACCCCACTCCGGTATAGATGGTTATCCTGATCCAGTCCAAGTTGCCGGACCATTCCAGAACAGCCTGAAGCCAGTTGAAACTTTCGCGATCTCCAAACATGCCTATCTGCAAGCGGACGTACATCCAGAACCAGCCGCGCCCGTAATCGGGGCCAGGTACAAAGTGGAATAGGTGATGGCTGAAGACGATCAAGAATCCCGCGCAGACTGTCAACCCGACTACTCCCAGGTCCGCTACACGCTTGAAAGCCACGACCATGAGGGGAACGCCTAATATCAGGCCATAAACAAGATATCCCATCCAGGGCCGGGTGCTGACCGGGTAGTCACGGCTAAACAGCGTTTGGAACCCCAGCAGGAGGTACATGGCTAACCACAATCCGAGTACGCTGCGGGGCAGAAGTTCCTTAGACTTAAGCATGGCGGTCCCCCTGGGAGGCGCTAACCGATCTCTCTCTAAACCTTTGCTGCTACAGCAATTGTAGCATTACCCAAGCTTTTGTAAGAAGCCCTTGATCCCTCGATGAGCCTTAGCCTGCTAACCCTGGCATCTATGCAGCTCATTTCAGCTTCGTTATAATAGTGAGGTTCGCACTACGATCCAGCGTTGTCTGTAGTGTGGTCTTGCTACCGGCATTAGGAGGAAACCCCTGGTCAAACTGAAGGCTATGCTGCGAAGCATCTTGCTGGTGTCGCTATTGGCACCGGCCTTATCGGCGTGCGGGGGTGACACTCCGCCCACTCCCACGCCTGTACCTACCTCCCAGCCTACTGTACCCCTATCCCCCACACCCACTCTGACCGCAGGGCCGCCCAATGCCGCATCTGACATCATCCTGGCCGAGGGCGACATGGGCACGGTGGCGGGCCTGCCTATAGGCGTGTTCAGCAACAGCCAGACGACAGCGGTGCAACAGGGGCAGCCCCGGCAGGTGCTCCCCCACCAAGGGCAAATCAAGAGCACCGACCTGCCCAATACGCAGGAGCTTGGCGCGCCCAAATGGGTCAAGCCGGGCATGCGTATTACCTTCTACGCAGCGGCCGCCACGGTTGCTTCAAAGGGCGAGCCCAAGTGCAAAGAGGACCCCAACGGCGATTGGGAAGACGACAACGGTAACAAATTTACCTGCACCGGCATGCCCGGCGATTCCGACGGCAGCTCGGCGGGCGAGGGTCTCAGCCAGGTGGATGTGCTGGCGGTGGAGGGCACCGACGTGGTGCTCGCGACGACGCTATACAGCTACAGCCGCATCGACAGGCAGTACACTATAGCCCCTCTCGGCGGTGGCAAGGCCCCAGGCGACGTAATTGACGAAGTCTGGATACACCCGACGCGGCTGGCTGAGATAGCGAAGTCGAACATCGAGGGTATGCGCATCCTCAGGGGCAACTACGAGGTGGAAGGCAATACCTACAAAGCGATCAGCTTCGTGAGCATGAAGCCCAGCTCGTATCACTCCTATGCTTACGATACGGAGACCGGACTGCTAATCGCCGCCACTACTAGGACCACACACAACACTACGCTGCTGACACCCCCGCAGGCCGCCGCCAGCGCCAACGCGCAGCTATACGTGAGGCGTCTGCTAGGGTACAGGCAGCGCAACGTACCGGGGCTGACCGGCACCAACCCCACCTGGGTGGCGCGCACCAGGCAGCTAAATTACAACGGCACCTGGACTTTCATAAACCCCATGGGCGGTAACCCCAACGACGCTATGGTCTACCCTATGGACCTCTCGGTCGCCTTCGGCCGGGGCGGCAAGAATTGGGTGCCGTTCACCTCCAAGTCGGCTATCCACTTATCCAGCGACTACGCCCAGGAGTCGGCGGGCACGGGCGTCACAGGCAGCACCGGCCAGTTCTGGATAGACCCTAAGGCGCTCTCCAAGCTCAAGCGCGGCCAGGTCCTTGACGAAGACCCCTTCACACAGGAGACTCTCGCCGTAGATTCGGTGCGGAGCGGCTCCGGCGTCAAGACCGCCGGCATCATCAGCGAGCTACCCGGCAACCACTCTCTGTTTACCTACGACCTCAACACCGGCGCTCTGGTAGACTTCCAGACCAGTTCCAGCGGCTCAGGAATAACCATATTGCTCCGGCTCCAAAACCCACCTCGCTAGCCATCCAGGTCCATCGGCTAACCAGGCGGCCTGCACTCAACCTCGTAAATAGCCGTACCCTTTAGTTGTGCCTTGTACTCAAGGCCGGGGTATTGCTCGGAACGCGCAGACGCCAAGTCTGTAATGAAATGTCCGTAATCGGCCTTGTTGCGCTGCTCGTCGGGGTTGGTGACGCTAGCCACAAGCAATAGCCGCCGGTAGTCAGCACACTTGTGGCCCGCTAGCTCCCGCACTTTGCTGTGCTGTAGGTGCACCGTGTAAGGATAGGGCGAGTATGAGACCGCACCTGAGCGCCCCAGCCAGAAGGGTACATCAACCGCGTCCTTGGAGATAATCAAGTCTTCATCTGTCGTGTTTCGCGCCAACCACTCCAGGTGCGAGGGCAAAGGCCTCTCGGGTCCGGCCTCCCGGCTTGCATGCACCCACACTCTAGCTGACTGTTGGCCCAGTGCGGCAATCGCGACCAGTATTGCTATAGACATGGCGATTCGCGGACCTATGTTGAGCGCACGCACAGTGAAAGCCACTATCAACATCACCAGCGTGACGCCCGCAGGAACCAGCAGCCGAGAGTCAAGCTCGTCGAAGTGATGGATTGATCTCTGGTATATGACCAGAGCGGTATAAACGACCGCCCACCCGATTAGCAAATAACGCCCCTGTTGCAAGAAGGTGTTCACCAACCACCTACCGCTTGCCGCCCGCTGCCGGAACAGCACCACCATGAACAAGGCGAAAAGACAAAACGTAAGGGCCACCTCCCGCTGCAGGACTTCACCCAGCCTTGTGTAGCCCCCGAACAGCGTCTCCAGTGCCCTGCCAATGTTTTCCATCAACCCGGTGGTCGCGGGGTTGTACGCTGGCAGCAGAGCATGTGTTGTCGCCCAGTTGTGCAGCAACACCGGCCCTACTGCCACCAGAAAGCCCCCAAAGTATAGGGTGCTGATTACAAGCCTGTCTCCCCTTTCATTCCGGTACCGGCTGGTCAGGGCTGCCATGGCGGTAGCCGCCACTACCAGTGCAGCCATCACGGCGAATGAATACCTGGTGGCGAATGCAAGCCCCCCAGCGAGACCGCTCATAAGCGCACCCGTGAAGATGCTCAATCTACCTCGCATGACGAGCACCAACAACCAGAGGGACAATAGCGCCAGCGAGATGGCCAGTGTCTCGCTCCATGCGTGGTCGGCCACGAACACCAGGGGTTCGTAGAAAAGCAGCGCCGCCACAACCATCAGGGCTATCGGCTCGTCATACAGGATGCGCGCGAGCAGGTAGCTCAACAGCAGCACCAGCGCGTAAGCCAGCACAGCCACAAGTAGCGCCGCATCCGCTCCGCTTATGCCTGTGACACTCAGTAGCGCAATGCTGGCCGGGTAAAGTGGTGGCTGGGTGGTGAAGGGTGCGGGGATCGGCGCGCCGGGTGAGAAATCGGGCGTGTTGAAGCCCAGGGTAGACTGAACAAGCCCCCGCCCCGCCAACAGGTTGCGAGCGACATCGACATAGTTCATGCTGTCGCTCGTAAAGCTACGCGTGTACGTCAGCGAAGTGTACCCGAACAGCAGCAAATATAGCCCAACCATGATAGCCAGGGCCAACCGCCCCCTTTGTATCACTGTTGAACTCATAGATGTATCTCACTCATGTAAGCTAGCGGCCCAATGGTAATACAATACCCGCGTTTGGTCAATCCCAGGAGCAAATTGAGCAGGGCAGTTGCAAAGGCGGATATGAGAGCCAGGCCCCCCTTTGTCATTCTGAGCGCAGGGAAGAATCTCGTCCAACAGCACCCAAGTACCACCTTTCTCATGCGGCACTCTCTCCCAAGAAAAGGGTAATACCGATGAGAGGGACGAGATTCTTCCCTGCGCTCAGAATGACAAAGGGGGCGTTGGTCCTGGTATCCGCCAGAGAGGATGCAATGTCGAGTACCAGGGCTAAGAGAAGTGCACTCGCGGCTTGCACACTCATAGGGTCCCTCGTCCATCGTCCTCATCCTTACTCCCTTTGTCGTAGCGTCCGTAATCCAAGATACCCTTTATCCACATTCCCAGGCAGGGTACAATGGCAGCGTTAGGAAGAATACTCCCAGCATGTACTTACAATTACATACACAGGGATGTCACAGCAGATTTCGCTTCGCACACCTGAGCCAACTACGTTGATAAGATTCGCCATCGTCATATCGCTGGTAATTGCCATGCTCGCAGGGGCGTTCGCCCGCGCGGGCAGCACCGCCTCGCCCTCCATTGATGAGGTGAGCTTGGTGTTCGTGGGCGACATTATGCTGGGCCGGTACGTGGGCAGCACGGTGGCCGCCAGGGGGTACGACACTCCCTTCGAGACCGTGCGCCCACTGCTCCAGTCCGCCGACCTGGCCGTGGGTAACCTGGAAGGGCCGTTGGTGCGCCGTGGCTCGATCAGGATACCGCCTCCCGCACCCAACGAGCTGAATCTTACCGGCGACGACCGCGCCGCCCCCGCGCTTTACCGAGCCGGGTTCGACCTGCTATCGCTCGCCAACAACCACGCTCTCGACTCCGGCGCGGCGGGGCTGCAATCGACCGTGAGCGCGCTGCGTGGCTCCAGCATGACCTCGTTTGGGCTTGCGGACGCGCAGGGCAGGCAGTTGCCCGTCATACGCCAGGTGCGGGGGGTGAAGGTGGCCTTCCTCGGCTACACAACCATACTCAACATAATCACCAACGACATGTGGAGCAACGGCGCGCTTCGACCCGGCATAGGCTACATCAACCCCACGAGCCAGGCCGACAAGGACCTGTTCGCGGAGCAAATCGCTTCGGCCAGCACGAAGGCTGACATCGTAGTCGTGTTCATGCACTGGGGCAACGAGTACAAAACGCAGCCCGATAGCTGGGTGGTGGAGCTAGCCAAGCTCGCTTCCCGCTCCGGTGCCGACCTGGTGGTGGGCGCTCACCCGCACGTAGCGCAGGGCCTGAAGGTGGAACTTGAGGGCGGCCCCGCACGTTCAACTGTCGTGGCCTACTCGCTCGGCAACGCCCTCTTTGACCAGATGGCCCGCATGGAGACTAGGCAGGGTCTCGCCCTGTCGGTGCGGGTGGACAAGCAGGGGGTGAAGAGCGCCCGGCTCGTCCCGCTGGAGATAACAGCGGGCAGCTACAAAATGCGAGTGGCAGACGACGCCTCCGGCCAAACAACGCTGAAGCGCGCGGCCCTGAGCACGCCCGCCGAGTTGCAATGGAAGGCCATATGGGACGCCAACCAGCCACAGGCAGGTCTCGGCATAGGGTACCAGCGGGGGTCGCAATCGCAGGAACGCGCCTCAGTCGAAGAATTGGGCCTGGGAGCTACTACCCGCGTCCAACTGCTCGGCGGCGCGCTGTCCGTGCAGACGGGCGACGGCAAAGGCCCCTGGAAGACGGCCTGGCAGAGCGAGCCGACCTGGCGCGTCACCGGCTACACGGTGGGCGATGCCAACGCCGACGGCAAGCCCGACCTGGTCTACTCGCTCTGGAAGCGCCGCCTCACATGGGAGCGCCCGGACGACGGCGGTATGAAGGTAGACATGGAGGGAGGCGACTTCCTACCGCACATTTACATCAACACCTGGCGCGACGGCGCGCTCACGCCTCTGTGGCACGGCTCGCCCCGCCCTTCACCCATACTCAACCTCGCGGTCGTGCCCCTCGCACCGAACGCCAAGCCCTCGCTGGCCGTGTTCGACAGCGCCAACCCCGCCCAGGAGCAGGCCCCCGGCAAGGCCAACCTGTGGCACTGGACCGGCAGCTTCGGCTTCGAGCTTCTAAAATCGCTGCCCGGCACCTACTCGGCCGTGTGGGGCGATGGCAAGATGCTGCTGGTGAAGTGATGAGTGATGAGGACTGAGGACTGAGTAGCGCGATGTGACAGGTGTTCGTGCGAAGCGACCAATAGTGCCCCTGTCATCCTGAGCGTAGCGAAGGATCTCAAGAAGGTGGTACATAGATGCTGTTGAATGATAACGAACATAGTGCGGAGGGTTCAGCACAGGGATAAAGGCAGCATCTGAGATCCTTCGCTGCGCTCAGGATGACAGGGGAAATAGAGGCTTGGGTTTATACCTTCGGCAGTACCTACCAGTGAATAGAATGCCTCAATAGCAGACATAATGATAGCAACTGACCATTCATATCATAGAAAGGTAATAGGAGGAAATTGAGTGAACACTAACCTTAGAAATCGCATCGTGGCGCTTGGCCTGAGTGCCGTCGTACTGGCAGGGACCGTGGGGTGCGACTTGAATACTCCCACCACCCCCACGCCCGTCGTCAATCCAACGGCCACGACATCTTCGGGACAGCCGACGGCGACCACCGGCACCACGGCTGAAGCTACTGCCGAAAGCACGCCACAAAGTACACCGCAGGCTGGGATAACGCCCTCGGTGCGGCACGCGGTGCGGTTCGCTGATTATAACCTTCAGCCATCTACCGTCACCCCGGCGGTCGCGCCCTACACCGTCGAAGCCGGCCTGTCCAACGTGGCGAACGCGGACGCTTTCGGGCTTTCCGACGAGATGAAGGGGCTTATAGAGCAGTATGCTTTCGCCGCCCAATTCCCGAAGGATGTCAGCCACAAGCAGTTCTACCAGCTATACGAAGACGGGCGCTACTCCGAGCAGCCGGTGTTCGTGACCACCGACTCGGTGCTGCATGTCTACCACCTCATCTTCGACAAAATCCTGCGCTCCACCGAGACCAAGTACCTCATCTCCGACCTGGAGAAGCTAACTGACGGGCTGCTCAAGGCGAGCCAGGCCCAGTACGACGAGCTTAAAGGCACCGATGGTGAGCAGGCTGCCCGCCGCAACGTCGCCTACTTCACCGTGGCCGCCCGGCTGCTGGACGCCAATGCCCCTGTACCTTCCTATGTAGAAAAGGAAGTGGCCCAGGAGCTTCAGCAGATCGACCGGCATGAGGGCCTTACCCCCTCCGCGGTCATGGCTATCGGCAACCCGGACGAGTTTGTGGAGGACTACGGCCAGTACAAGCCACGCGGGCATTACACCCGCTCCGAGGACCTGTCGCGCTACTTCCGCGCCATGATGTGGTACGGACGCATCACCTTCCGCCTCAAGTCGGTGGAGGAAACCAGGTCGGCCCTGCTCATGACCGAGGCGCTGGAGACCGCCGACGCCCAGGACACTACAGCACAAGAGGCGTGGGCGCGCATCTACGAGCCGACCGCCTTTTTCGTGGGTGGTGCCGACGACCTTACCTTCCGCGACTACTCCCCCGTCATCGAGCAGTCATTAGGCGCTAGCCCCAGCCTGGCCGATCTCGTCTCGGAGGCCAACATCGAGAAGTTCCAGGAGGCCGCCCAATCTCTAGCCGGGCCGAAGATTAACTCCATGTTCGTGTACATCGATGAGGACAAAGAGACCGTCACCAAGGGCCTACGCATGATGGGGCAGCGCTTCACTCTGGATGAGTACGTCTTCGGCCAGCTAATCTGGCGCAACGTGGGCACACTTACCGAGCAGCGCTCCCTGCCCAAAGCCCTAGACGTGCCCGCCGCCTTCGGCTCCGAAGAAGCTTACGAAATCCTCAAGGACATGGGCGAGACCAGATACGCCAACTTCGACACGCAGTTAGACAAGGTGCGCGGCCGGATTGGCGGGCTACAGACCTCCCAGTGGACGGAGAACCTTTACTGGTCGTGGCTCTACACTTTCCGCCCGCTGCTCGAACCCAAGGCCCCGGATAGCGGCTTTCCCAGCTTCATGACGAGCGACACATGGGCACGCAAGAACCTGAACACAGTGCTGGGCAGCTACACCGAGCTAAAGCACGACACCATCCTGTACGCCAAGCAGGTGATGGCCGAGGCCGGTGGCGGTCCGCCGCAGGTGGTCAAGGGCTACGTTGAGCCTGAGCCTGAGTTCTACGCTCGCATCGCCGCCCTGGCCGCCATGACCCGCGACGGCCTGCTGTCGCGCGGACTGCTCGAAAAGACCGAGGACGCGTTCGCCATCTCCGACTTCAACACGCTCAACCAGATCGAAAATCTGGCCCTCGACCTGAAGCGCATCAGCGAGAAAGAACTTGAGAACAAGGCGCTCACCGAAGAAGAATACGCGCTCATACAGTACTACGGCGGCCGCATAGAGCACCTGACTATCGCCGCCTCCGACCTAGATGAGGGCGGCCAGGGTCGCGGCACCCTCCAGGACCAGGACGCCGCAGTAGTAGCCGACGTGGCAACGGGCGGCCCTCAACTCGACCAGGCCCTCGAAGAAGCGACGGGTCGCATCATGGAAATCTACGTGGTAGTGCCCGTAGAAGGCAAGCTGGTGCTGGCTCGCGGCGGCATCTACAGCCAGTACGAGTTCGTGCAGCCCTCCGGCAACCGCCTCACCAACGAACAGTGGCGTCAGCGTCTCGACAACGGCCAGGTCCCCGAAGAAGCCGATTGGAAGGTGTTCATTGGGAAATAGCGGGCAATTACGAATTACGAATTACGAATTATGGGGACGCGAAGGGAGTAGGTCGCCACCTGCTCCCTTTGTTCTTGCGCTTCGCTCTCATCAATGGGATACTGCTTGTAATTCGTAATTCGTAATTACCAATTCCCTATGGGCAATAGACAACGAGGTATCTTCTTCGTGCTGCTGGCCGCAGGCTTGTGGGGCACGCTGGGCACGTTCTACCGCATCGGTACGGAACAGCTCCACCTGACGCCGTTGGCTATTGTCTTCTGGCGGGGTGGCTTGGCTGCGCTCGCGCTCGGCCTGGTCATGGGCCTTATCCTGCCTGTGGGCGCGGGCAAGCGGGGGCTGTTGCGAGTGCGGCGGGCCGACCTGCCAATGTTCCTGGCGTTCGGCCTCCTGGGAGTAACCGCCTTCTACCCGCTATACATCTACTCGGTGCTGCTGGTGGGCGTGGCCGTCGCGGTGGTGCTGCTCTATACCGCGCCAATAATAGTGGCGGTTCTCGCCTGGCGCTTCCTCGGTGAGAGCTTCGACAGGCGCAAGCTGGCCGCTCTGCTGCTGACCTTCCTGGGTGTGCTCTTGATGTCCCGCGCCTACGACCCAGCCCTGCTCAGCGTGAACGCCCTGGGAGTGTTGTGCGGGCTGGGTTCGGCCTTCGCGTACGCTCTCTACAGCATCCTGGGCAAAGTGTCCCTCAACCGGGGCTATGGGGTAGCCACCACCAGCTTCTACATCTACAGCATCGGCGTGCTGGGCCTCCTGGCGCTGGCCTTCGTCACCGGCCCCGACCAACTGCTCGTCACGGGCGACAATCCTGGTGCCTGGGGCCTCCTGCTGGTCCTTGCGCTGGTGCAAACGCTGGGGGCCGTGGCGGCCTACGTGACCGGCCTCCGTTACCTGGATGCTGGGGTTGCCAGCATCCTCGCTACCTTCGAGCCTGTGGTAGCCACTATGCTGGCATTCTTCGTCCTCCGCGAAGTTATAGACTGGCCCCAGATGCTGGGTGGCTTGCTTGTACTTGGTGCCGTCTTCCTCCTACAGTGGCGCACAAAGCGATAGGGGGTGAGCAAGTGAGCATGACATCCGTCTAAAGCTATGTGCTGGGGACGATGGGGCGGCGTGCGATAAATATATCGCGCTCGTACTCGTCACGGGTGATTTCCGGCTCGAAACCGACCTCTTGTAAGATACGCATCCACTCGCCACGAGGGTATAGCCCGCAGATATGCTGGTCATGCACAAGGCTTACTGGCTTGTTCCGTTCGTGCAACAGATATGCGTAGTCGACTGTGTACGTCGTATCGGTCTCGTCCAGGTCATAAGTCCATTCCAGGTACCGTAAGCCCCGGTTGCCTGAAGGGTCATCGCTGCCGCCGTGATCGGTGGATGGCTCAAAAGTCTCCCGGACGTAGTCAGGCACTATGAGGGCCAGACCGCCCGCGGCGCAATGGAGAAATGTGGTCTCAAGCGCCAGCCGAAGATCATCTTCCGAGGTCATGTACTCTATAGCGTCGTGGACGAATACCACGTTAAAGGTGCGTCCAAGCCGCAGGGTGCGCATATCTCCAACGAGGTGTTCGCATTCCGGATTGAGTTGGCGGCTCAGTGCCAGCATCTGCGGCGACAGGTCAGTAAGCGTCACCTGCGTAAAGTCGGTCTTGAGGTACAGGGCGTTGTTTCCACCTCCGCAACCCAGCTCAAGCAACGTAGGTTGCGGAGGCAGGATTGTTGACGCAAGCACCTGCCGGAAAAAGGCGGCTTCTTCCTCGTACTCGCCAGGAGGAGAGAGTAAAAACCACCATGTGGCGAGTTCCGTATACATTTTGTTCATCACTCTATGCCTCCAGTTCAGACTACCCATGCAACAAGGCTCTAGTGGCAGGTGCGCATGTGTGGTAGAATCAAAGATAGCAGCATTTATGGAAAGAGCGCAATGAAAATCACCATAAGATTATTCGCCACATTCCGCGAGGCGGCAGGCACATCCGAAAGCGTAACCCAGGTAGAGCCGGGCACCACGGTCGCCCAGCTTTGGGACGCACTCCAGCTCCAGTACCCGCCCCTGAAGTCGATGGGCGCTATATCCGCCTTCGCCGTGAACGGCACCTACGCCCGTGCCACCACTCAGCTTTCTGATGGAGATGAGGTGGCCTTCATCCCGCCCGTGAGTGGAGGTTAGGATGTCCCTGGACACCACCCCAGCCTCCAACTCACAGGCGAGCCATCCCGACGAGGTCTCCTACTTGTTTGACATAACTAGGGAACCCCTCTCCACCGACGACCTGGTGAAGGTGGTACTGGTCGGCAGCATAGGGGCCGTGGTGACCTTCACCGGCACGGTGCGCGACAACACTGACGGCCGCAAGGTAGTCGTCCTGGAATACGAGGCTTACGACGAAATGGCCGTGGCCGAGATGGAGCGCATCGGAAGGGAGATGGCGGACAAGTGGGGTCTGCACGGCGTTGCCATCCGGCACCGAGTAGGCAAGCTGGCGATAGGGGAGGCAAGCGTGGTAATAGCCGCGTCCTCTCCCCACCGCCGCGAAGCGTTCGAGGCGTGCAGCGAAGCCCTCGACCTCCTTAAGGAACGCGTCCCCATCTGGAAGAAAGAGCACTTCGAAGACGGCGAGCACTGGGTAGGAATAGGAGCCGGGTGATTTCGAAATTGGAATTTCGAATTGCGAATTTAGTTGAACCTCAAGCAAATCCGCAATTCGAAATTCTAATTTCCAATTTTCAAATGCACAACCCCCTCGACCAACTGAATAGGCCCCTCCACGACCTGCGCATCTCGGTGACCGATAGGTGCAATTTCCGCTGTACCTACTGCATGCCCAAGGAGGTGTTCGGGCGCGACTTCCAGTTCCTGCCCAGCGCCGATCTGCTGACGTTCGAGGAGATTACCCGCCTGGCCCGCATATTCGTTGGCCTCGGCGTCGAGAAGCTGCGCATCACGGGCGGGGAGCCGTTGGTGCGGCGCGACCTGGAGAAACTGATCGCCATGCTCGCCTCGCTGGCTGGCCTGAAGGACCTAACCCTCACCACCAACGGCGCGCTCCTCACGAAAAAGGCTGTTGCATTGAAGGAGGCCGGGCTGAAGCGCCTCACAGTCAGCCTCGACTCGCTGGACGACGTGGTGTTCCGGGCGATGAACGATGTGGACTTCCCGGTGGCACGCGTATTAGAAGGGATTGAGGCCGCGAGGGAAGCCGGGCTGTGGCCGATCAAGATCAACATGGTGGTCCAGCGTGGCGTGAACGATAGCAGCATCCTGCCCATGGCGCGCTACTTCCACGGCACCGGCTACATTCTACGCTTCATCGAGTACATGGACGTGGGCACCACCAACGGCTGGCGCATGGACGACGTAGTACCTGCCTCTGAGATCGTCCGCATCATCAATTCCGAGATGCCCGTCGAACCCGACGAGCCGAACTATGTGGGCGAAGTGGCCTCCCGCTACCGCTACCTCGATGGCGGCGGGGAAATCGGCATCATCTCCTCAATAACGCAGCCCTTCTGCGGCACCTGCACCCGCGCCCGCCTCTCCCCTGAGGGCCAGCTTTTCACCTGCCTCTTCGGCAACTACGGTCACGATCTGCGCGCCCTCCTACGCTCCGGCAAGACGGACGAGGCGCTATCGGCCTTCGTCGCCAAAATCTGGCGTCGCCGCACCGACCGCTACTCCGACTTGCGCACTCTTGAGACGGTGAGGCGGTCGAAGGTGGAGATGTCGCACATTGGGGGCTGAAACGTGTCACGTGACACGTGACACGTGATGCGGTAGGGGAAGCATCATGCGCCAATTGTAACAGGGTCGCCTCCAGTCACGAGGCGACCCTGTTTCCTGCACGGAACCCCTGCTCCCTTCTGTCATCCTGAGCGTAGCGAAGGATCCCAAGAAGGTGAGTAGGGATGCCGTTGAACATGTGCCATCGTGCTGGACGTTCAGCACGGGGTTGCCCCAGCATCCGAGATCCTTCGCTACGCTCAGGATGACAGGGGGAGCGGGGTTCTGCCATAGAAGCACCAGCGTATTCACGCACCAAATAGCACCAGCCGCATCACGTTTCACGTTTCACGTTTCAGCCCTACCCCCTGGCACCTGAAGACGGAATTCTAATCAACCCCGGCGCGGTGAAGCTGGGGTCGAAGGTAAATACCTCGTCGGCACCGAGGTACTGGATAACGGCGTAGTTGATGCAGTCCGTGAAGGTGAATTGGGGGTGTTCATCAGCCACGAATACCTTCCAGGCCCGCTCGAAGATCACGCTGTCGGTCATGAAGAAGCGTAGCAGCGAGGTGTTGTTGACCACAGTGTTCAACGCCTGGGCCGCGTCCAGGGAGCCGAACATCTTCATGGCCGTGAACACCTGGTCGAGCACGTAGTCGGTGGTCACGAAGCGCACGGGCTGGTTGCGCAGGTCGTCCCAGAGGGCACGTGCGGCGGCATGATTGGGGTCGTTGGGGTTGTAAAGGGCCAGCCAGCCGCTGGTGTTCACAAAAATGAGCCTGTGCTGGCGTCGCATCAGCGATTACCTCCGTTGCCGCCCATGCCGGGCACGTTGAGCGCCCCGAACGACTGGCTCAACGTGGGTATCTGCCAGATGGCGTCTTCCGGTTGGGGCATGTCGCCGCTGCGGTCGGACACCTCGGGGATGTCGGCGAAGTACTCCACCACCGCCTCGCGCACCACCGCGCTCAAAGGCGTTCCAAGCTCCTGCGCCCGGTCCACCAGCCGCTCGTACATCCCCTTTTCCATATAGAGATGCACGTCAATTAGATAATTACTCACTCATCTCCTCCTGGTTTATAGCCCCCTAGTATAACAAATGTATCCCCTGCAACAAACCGAGAGGATTTGAAAACGCCAAGACGCCAAGACGCCAAGGACGCGCCAAGACGCCAAGGACGCGCCAAGTATATGAAGGTTTGGAGAGTACAAAAAGGAGCAGAGTACATGTGTCGTACTCTGCTCCTCTTGCTTGAGTAACACTCCCTTTCCTTGGCGTGGTCCTCCGCGTCTTGGCGTCTTGGCGTTTTCGTCTTCTAAGTGGTTTTTTGGAAGATGAGGATGTACTGGTGCAGTTGGTTGGCTACGAAGCGGTAGGGGTAGCCGAAGGGGTAGAGGCGCGGGGTTTGGTCGTACCAGATTTTGCAGCCCCGGTAGGCGAGGTCCGGCAGCCTTGAGAGGCGCACCACGATATCGGCATGGAGCAGGTTGTGGTGGTGCTCGGTGGGCTGGAAGTCCTTGGCGAACACCACAAGATAACCCGATGACTTGAGCACCGCCAGCGACTTACCCATGATGCCCACCAACTCGTCCAAGAACGTCTCGTAGGTGAGATTGCCCAGGTCGGCGGGGTCGCCCGTGAAGGGCGTGGGCGAGGCCAGGCCCGTCTTTTTCTTCTTCTCCCCGCTCTGGGGCCGTCGCATCATATCCCCGTATGGCGGGTCGGTGAGCACCATGTCGAACAGGCGGTCCGCTACCTCCGGGTGCTCCAACATCCGCCTAGCGTCTGTCACGAGTGCCGTTTGTGCCCTCAACCCCTCCTGCCGCGCTACCTGCCTGTAGACCTCCACGTAATCAGGCGACAGGTCCAGCCCCAGCGCATTCCGGTTCGCCAGCGAGCACCCCAGCAGCGTGCCCCCGACCCCCATAAAGGGGTCGAGCACCCATTCCCCCTCCTTCGTAAAGAACTCCACCAGCCGACGCATCAACTGGGGCGGCTTGGGCGAAGGGTGGACCCGCCGCAAATTGTGCCCGTACGACTGCGGCCCGGTAGTTGGGAACGCGGTTGCCTCCACCGACGACAGGAAATGCACCCACTCACTACCCGTCAGGTTGTTCAACCTGTTACGAGGATGGGCGGACGAGGGGGGTGAATTCTTAATTCTTAATTTTGAATTCTTAATTGGCTGCGCTTCTCGTTGCGCGGCACGGTTGCCACCATGCAAAGTATCGAGCTTACGCTGCGGCATGACCGCCTCCCGGTACGAAGTGGTTATGTATACGTAACTACTATCCCTCTAAAACCCCGTATAGACACGTAGGGGCACGACCCATCGTGCCCGCACACAAAATCTGCTATTCACCCGAAACCTCAATTAAGAATTAAACATTAAGAATTAAGAATTCGACCTTAGCCGACCCAGTACAGCATCTCCTGCACCGTATTGTTGGGCTTGTACTGGCGGTTCTCCCCGTCGGCGTCGGAGCGGAAGCGGCGGTACTCGCAGGCGTATATCTCCACGTTGCCGCGCTGCGACAGGATGTCCACAATCTTGTCGTGCGGGATCACACCCTCGCTGTTGTAGCTGACCAGCACCCACTTCGCCTTGGAGCCTGTCACCAGCTTCGACAACGCTTCTTCTGCGGCCCCGGTCTTGGAATAGGCCGACCTCTTGTCCTCGGCGTCCGTGCGCAGCCCCGCGACACCGCGCGTCTCAGGATCGTCTCCCACCGCCAGCGTCTCGAGCAGATGGTAGTTGGTGCAGTATTGCCGCGTGTTGTACGGCGGGTCCACGTACAGCAGGTCGCACTCCGTAGTGGGCACCAACTCGTTGGCGTCGGCCAGGTTGATGCTGTGCTCGTAGGCGCTATGAACCACCTGTGGCACAGCAAGCATCAGCGGCTTGCGCGCCCGCGAGTCCCACCGCTTGAGGAACGCCGCGTAAGTGCCCGCGATGTTAGCCACCCTCGACACCGCTTCTATCAGTGCCGCCGTCAGCAGGAATCGCTCCGACTCGGTTAGCCAGCCCCTCTCCCACCACCAGTTGATGGTGTTCCTGATAGCATCGATGCGCAGGGCGTTGCCGGACGTGAAATAGCGCCTGCCCTCCGGCCCGTCCGGCGAGTAATTCCAATAAAAGAACCCCTCCACGCCGCGCAGGTTGTTCAGGTGAGCGATTACGCGATGGAGAGGCACCGGGAGGTTCACGCTGCCGTCGAGCACGCCCGCGTTCACCAGGTTGGCGAAGACGGGGGCTTCGTTCAGGGCAATATACGCGTGTTGCAGCGCATAGGAATAGGTCATCAGGTCGCCCGTGACGGTCTGCCACTCCAGTCGTTTGAGGTGGCGGGCGACGGCGGTGGTGCCGGTGAAAGGGTCGCACACGCAGAGCGGTTTGTCCCGCGTGCTTTTCACTCCGTGCATAGCAAGCACTTCGTCGATGAAGGGCAGCAAGCTGTCTTTGTTACCCAGGTAGCGCATCGAGCCGGCCTTTCTGCTGTTCGGTTACCCTGCACGCCGTTTCGCTATTATGCACCACAGCCCCACCAGATGCAAGGCCAGCAGATACCCAGAGCAAAGATGGAAACGCCAAGACGCAAAGACGCCAAGGACCACGCCAAGTTAAGGATTGTTCAGAAGGCGTGAAGGGGAGCAGAGCACGAAATAACCTATGGTGTTCGTTGTTGTACCCCTTAACCCATCTATACTCTTGGCGTGGTCCTTGGCGTCTTTGCGTCTTGGCGTTTAGCTTTCCTGCCTCTTGGCACCCGGCTTGCTGCTGTATGTCCTTCGTACTGATATTTTAGGAGGAATTATCTTGGCTAAGGAAAACCCGACATTTGGCTGGATTATGCATCCGGCTTTCATCAATACGCCCGACGGCGTGGACTCCCGCGACATCAGCCTTGCTCGCCAGATGATTGAGGCCAACGAGCGGCACATCGAGATCGCTCGGGAAGGAGGCTTCGACACTATCTGGGTGGAGGACCACATGGGCTGGGGAGAGAAGGCCCACCTTGAATGCTTCACCAACATGGCCTGGCTGGCGGGGCGGCATACCGGCCTCACCTACGGCACGATGGTGTGCGGCCAGGCGTTCCGCAACCCCGCACTCCTCTCCAAGATGGCGACCAACATGTTCCTGCTCACCGAGGGCAAGTTCATCCTGGGCATAGGCGCGGGCAACAATCCGGGCGAGCACCACGAATTTGGCTACAGGTTCGCACCTCCCGGCGAGCGCGTAGAACAGACCGAAGAGGCGATCAAGATCATCAAGGCCCTGTGGAACGACAGCCCCGCCACCTTCCACGGCAAGCACTACCGCATCGATAACGCTTATAGCTCACCTCGCCCCGACGAGTGGATACCTCTCTGCATTGGCGGCATGGGCGAGAAGAAGCTGCTCAGGCTCGTGGCTGAGTACGGCGATTGGTGGTGTGCCGACGTCGCCCCGGTGGACGTGTTCGCCCACAAGGCCTCGGTGCTCGCCCGACACTGCGCCGACGTAGGCCGCAACCCCGCCGACATCGTGCACGGGCAAGTCACCTGGGTCAGCGTGGAGGAAGACTCCTCCCAGGCCGCCCGTTGGGACCACCTGCACATCGTAGCTGGCAACCCGGACGAAGTAACCCGCGAGCTAGAGTCCTTCCGCGATGCCGGTGCCGACCACTTCATGGTCCGCTTCATGGACTACCCCCGCACCGACAACCTGGAACGCTTCATCAACAAAGTGCTTCCCCGCCTCCGCTAGCGACCAACCATCCTTAGAGCGAACGCCCAGCGCGTGCAATTGGAAGTACCAAGCCCCAATTTTGTCATTCTGATCGCAGTGAAGAATCTCGTCCCTCAGCACCCAAATATCACCTTTCTTTGTGAAGCACTCCCCATTGGAAAAGGGGAACACCTGCATGAAGGACAAGATTCTTCACTACGTTCAGAATGACAAAAGGGAGGCATAGTGCAAATATCATACTTGAACACGGTCTAGTGGGGTGACACACCGGCACGACCCTATTCGACAGGCTGTGTTATACTACCTAGGCTATACTATCCCGTTCCTAATTCCCACCCTCAGTCTCTAAGGCCCTGTCCCCCTTGACCGCTATATCAGCTAGAGAGTCGCGCGCCTGACCGTGCAACTCCGTGGCAGGTTTCAGCCATGATCAAGGGTGCTGAATGGTGCCATTCATCTCCCCGCACAACTACCCTAATCATGACTAATGCCAACCACACTACCACTCAACACACACTCGCGCGTCTGCTTTCGCACCTCTGTATGCTTCTGCTGGCCGCACTTTTGTCCGGCTGCTTATTTGAGGCCAATTCTCCCCCGCTCACTCCCGGTGTGGCTGGCGTCTCGGTCACAGCTACTGTAGAATTGGCGCTGGCTGAAACTCCTGCTCTGGCTTTAACGCCGCCTCCTCTTGTCACGTCACCCACGCCTGCCACTACTGCTATAGCTATCCTTACCACGCCTCCCAGCCCCACGACGGACGCCGGGAAGCCCCTGCTGGGTAGGCGTATTGCCTTGGACCCAGGACACGGCCCGCGTGAGGACATGGGCGCGGTACTTGTCAACGACGACACAGGCAAGCTAATCCTGGCCGAGCACGAACTCAACCTCGACATCTCCCTGCGCCTGCGTGACATCCTGGTAGCTCATGGTGCCGAGGTGGGGCTGACCAGGGAAACGCGCGCTGAGTTCACCGTCCCGTGGCCTGCTGACGCCAACGGCGACGGCGTAGAGCAGGGCCAGAGCGACGATTTGCAGCACCGCATTGACATCATGAACGCGTTCGGCGCGGAGGTCTTTCTCAGCATCCACGCCAACAGCGCCTCAGACCGCGCCAAGCGCAAAGGTCTCCAGGCCCTCTATTGCGCCACCGACGACTGTCTCTTCCCACAGCAGAACAAACGCCTGGGACGTCTGGTGCTCGATCACCTGTGGTCAAGGCTTGAGCAAGCCGGGTACACCATAGAGAAATCCGAGTTGCGCAGCGATTTCTGGTCAGACTCTCCCGGCGAGCCTGCGGGCCATCTCTTCCTGCTCGGCCCACCTAAGCTGCCTCGCCACCCTCGCGCCGTCAAGATGCCCGGCGTGTTGATCGAAGCCTTCTACGTGACCTCGCCCCAGGAAGCCGAGTACCTCAACCGAGACGACGTTCGGCAGACAATCGCGGAGGCCTACGCGGACGCACTGCAAGAGTACCTCACGACGAGCGGCGACTAAAGGCCGGAACCGTGTTAAAGCAGGAGGACAGCACACCATTGCCCTTTGTCATTCTGAACGCAGTGAAGAATCTCGTCCTCCACCGGGATGTTTCACCTTTCTGATGGAGATAGTTAGTGAAAGAAAGGGGCAACTTGGCTGCTAAGAGACGAGATTCTTCAGGGAGTCTACCCTGAGCGTAGCCGTATGTTCAGAATGACAAAGGCCACCTTTAGCCTCAATATCCGACTTTGTCACAACTGTGAGTGGCTCCTGACCCACCTTGCCACCCTCACCCCCATATGATAGACTCCCTGCTTGTAGAGAGGGGTACGCCGTTTGCCTCCAGAGGTGTTCACAACTTTACAACAATGGCTGCTCGCCCTGTTGCTCTATCCAGGGCTGCTGTTCGGGCTGCTCTTAGCCATCTCCGGCGAGTGGCTAATCTCAGTAGTGCGCCCCTTCCTCCGCAGGCAGCGCACCCGACTAGCCACACCGCACTATAGCTTCTTCCAACCCGCCTACGACATCCTCAAATTGGCCGGGCGCGACGGCGGCACCACTCCGGCCTCTGGCTACACCAACTCCCTGGGTCTGTTAGCTATGCTGGGGCCGCTTTTAGCATTGGTGCTGATGCCCCTGCCAGGCAACCCCCTTACGGGCGGCTCGCAGGCCCTTACCACCGATATCGTCACGGTACTTACTCTCATCTGCGTGCAGCCTCTCGCCTCTGCTGCTGCCAGGCTGCGTCAGGGTGGGCTTGTCGCTCTGAAGGGCGCTCAGGAGCTAGGTAGGCTGCTGACCGGCCTGCTGCCCGCCCTCCTGGTGGTCGCCGCGCTGGTAGAGGTATTGGGCAATCGCACGTTGCGTCTGTCGGAGTTAGGCGCGGCCCCGGAGACCGCCGCGCAGACCATCGTTCGGCTCCTGGCAGGGGGCGTGCTCCTCATCTCCCTCCCCTGGTGGCGCAGCCGCGAAGCCGGTCTGCAAGGGGAGAGCGCGGGCTTTTTCGTGGGCGGCATGCTCCAACAGGTCGCTATGTCGGTATTGTGGGCGCTGCTGGTGCTGCCGGTGCCGGGCGCGTTCCCCTGGGGCGTGCTCGTGTTGCTCGGTGGTGCCCTGTTCGCTTATGTCGCCATGCGCCTTGTACCCGAACGCCTGTGGCTGGGTAGGAGCGAGCGCGGGGCCGCTAGCATGGTCTGGTCGGCCGCGGTGCCTCTCTCTGTACTGGCGCTGGTCGTCAGCTTGTGGTGGGGAGCATAAGGCGTGAGGATAGCGATAAGCGGCACGAGAGGCACGCTAGGCCAGGCGCTGGTCCGCTACGCCGAGGCCGCCGGTCACGAGATCCTGCATCTCAATCGGCCGGAGCGTGACATCACCGACCCGGCATCTATCATCCCGGCGGTGCGCGAGTTCCATCCCGACCTGGTGATACACCCCGCCGCCTACACCAACGTCGATGGGGCCGAGAGCGAGCCTGACGTGGCATTCAAGGTGAACGGCCTGGGCACCCGCAACCTGGCCCTTGTCTGCGAGCAGGTGGGCGTGCCGCTCATCTACGTTAGCACCAACATGGTCTTCTTCGACCAATCCCGCAGCACTCCCTTCACGGAGCTTGAGCCGCCCTGTCCCATAGGCTCATATGCCACCAGCAAGCGCGCCGGGGAGATTTACGTAGAGCAACTCATGACCCGCTTCTATATCGCCCGCGTGTCGTGGCTCTACGGCAAGGAAGGCGACAGCTTCATACACAAGATCGTGCGCGCCGCCGACAAGAACGGTGCGCTCAGCGTGGTAGCAGACGAAGTATCCACCCCCACCTATGCTGAAGACCTCGCCGCGGCCCTCTTCCAACTCTCCGACACCGGCCTCTATGGCTGGTACCACCTCGTCAACGAGGGTGAGTGCTCCCGCTTCGATTACGCCAGCGAGATAATGCGCCTCACGGGCCGCGAGCACATCCCCATGACCCCCGCCGCCCTGGCCGACTACAAGCGTCCCGCACCCACCGCCCACTACTCCACCCTCAGGAACATAGTCGGGGCAGACGCAGGCATTGTACTGCGACCCTGGCAAGAAGCCCTGGCCGACTACCTGTCAACAGCTCCGCACGTCGGAACTCCCCTGTGAGCGCGTCAGCGCAGGTCCACAATGCTGGTGCTATAGGTCTGGAAGGGCGCTCCCACCCGCATCGTGTATCCGTAATCATCCCCACGCACAACGGGGCTGATATGCTAGCCGAATGCCTGGAAGCGCTCGGCAGGCAGACTTGCCGCGACTTCGAGACGATTGTAGTGGACGACGCCTCCACAGACGGCACCGAGAAGCTGCTATCGCGCACGCCCGACGTAGTCACCCTGCGCATACCCGGCAAGAAAGGTCACGGTTTCGTGGCGGCTTGCAACCTGGGGCTGGCGAAAGCGCGTGGCGAGATACTGGTCCTGTTGAACAACGACGCGGTACCCGACCCCAGCTGGCTGGAGGAGTTAATCGGCGGCCTGGACCGCAACCCGTGGGCCTCACTCGCCGCGAGTAAACTGGTGCTCTACGACCGTCCCGGCACCCTCCACTCGGCGGGCGACTACTACGGCTTCGACGGCGTGCCCAACAGCCGGGGTGTGTGGCAGCTCGACACCGGCCAATACGACACGGAAGAGGAAGTATTCGGCCCCACCGCCGCAGCCGCCGCCTACAGGCGGTCTATGCTGGCTGACCTCGCCTGCTCCGGCGGCACCGAGCCAAAGGGCAGGGTGCTCGACCCCCAGCTATGGATGTACGCCGAGGACGTAGACCTCAACCTGCGCGCCCGCCTGCGTGGTTACCGCACCGTCTACGTGCCCACGGCCCGCGCCCGCCACCGCCTCAGCGCCACCGGCGGCGGCACCCTCGCGTCCTACTACGTGGGCCGCAACCTCATCTACCTTCTCGCCAAAGATATCCCCCTGCGTTTCGTCCTGCGCCACATGCCGGGCATTGTGAAGGCCCAGTTCCGTTTCGCGACCGAGGCAATACGCAACATACGTGGTGCCGCCGCCCGCGCCCGCTTACGCGGCATCCTCGTCGGCCTGTTCACCTGGCCCCACGTCCTCCCCACCCGCAAGCGCGTGATGTCCGCCACACAAATCACCGCCCACGACTTTGAGGCTATCATCCGCCGGTTCACGCCCCAGGACGAATGAACGCTTTGCAGTCGGTCCTGCTGACGAGCCTGCGATCCCTCTCCGCCCTGTCATCCTGAGCGTAGCGAAGGATCTCAAGAAGGTGGGAAGGGATGCTGCTGAATGTACTGGACCGTAGTGCCGAAGGTTCAGCATTGGTACAGGGGCAACATCTTAGATCCTTCGCTGCGCTCAGGATGACAGGGGGTATTTGGTCCTGCTATCCTGCTTGGCTGGCCTCCACGTGGGCAATAGGGTGTCTGCGTGAAGCTACTGACGCTTGCCCGCCTATTAAACCTTATTGGCCTATTGATGGTAGTACCAATGGGTTTGTGGAAACTCTTGCACATTTGTAACCTTCTTCGTATAATACGTGCAACCTCGAAAGAGGCACCCGAGCTGAGAGCGCCCGTCCTCTCAGTTTTTTCTTTACTTAATGTTCGCAGCACCGGGCGGGTACAACAAGAGAGGTACTAACATGGTCATGGATAAGCCGGTCCACCTCACTGCCGAGGGGAAAGCCAAGCTCGAAGAAGAGCTACACAACTTGATCGAAGTGCGCCGCCCCGAGGTGGCATATCGAATACAGCAGGCCAAGCTGGACGGCGACGTCAGCGAGAGCGGCGAGTACGAAGACGCCAAGAACGAGCAGGCCTTCATCGAGGGCCGCATACGCACCCTCGACCACATCTTGCAGCACGCCCAGCTAATCGAGAGCGCGCCCAAGGACATGGTCGGCCTCGGCTCTCGCGTCACGGTGAAAGACTCGGAGGGCGACACTTACGAGTGGATGATAGTCGGCTCGGCGGAGGCCAACCCGCGCCAGGGCCGCATATCCAACGAGTCGCCGGTCGGCCAGTCGCTCATGGGCCGCAAGAAAGGCGACAAGGTGCGCGCCAACACCCCCGGCGGCATTGAAGAATTCGCCATCTTGAAAGTAGAATAACCCGCCGGTGCCCGACACGAAAGTCAGGAGAGCCGGCCTTGTCCGGCTCTTTTGTTTTCCCGTAGAATGCACCGCAATAGATGGAGAGGTAACAGCCCGATGAGAGACTACGGCGACGAACTGAACATGGGCGAGCAGGAGCGAGTGCGCCTCGCCAAGCTGGAGGAACTACGCGCACAGGGCCTCGAACCCTACCCGCCTCGCTCCCACCGCACCCACACCGCGCAGGAAGCCCTCGCCGCCTTCGAGGAGTGGGAGGCCGCCAACGCGGGCGTGCAGTCTGCCGAGGGCGAGGAGCGCACCAACCCGGTAGTCACCGTGGTCGGGCGTATGAGGCTGCGCAGGCCGGGCGGCAAGGTTACTTTCGCGCACATAGAGGACGAGTCGGGCCGCCTGCAACTCTTCTTCCGCATCAACGATTTGCAGGAGAAGCCCTGGGACTACGAGGCGGTCAATACCCTGCTCGACCTGGGCGATTTCGTGCAGGCCAAGGGCTTCATGTTCCGCACACGTAGCGGCGAGCCAACCCTGCACGTCCTCAACTACCACCTGCTCTCCAAGGCGCTTCAACCTCTCCCCGACAAGTGGCACGGCCTCACCGACACCGAGACCCGCTACCGCCAGCGGTACCTCGACCTGGTAGCCAACGAGGAAGTGCGCGAGACTTTCCGCGTGCGCTCCCGCATGGTTACCTACGTCCGCAGCTACCTAGACTCACGCGGCTTCCTCGAAGTGGAGACGCCAGTGTTGCAGCCGCTCTACGGGGGTGCCGCTGCGCGCCCGTTTGTGACCCACCACAACGCGTTGGACCAGGACCTTTACCTGCGCATCGCGGACGAGCTTTACCTCAAGCGACTCATAGTGGGCGGCTTCGAGCGCGTATACGAGATAGGGCACGACTTCCGCAACGAGGGCGTTGATATCAAGCACAACCCCGAATTTACGATGCTGGAGCTATACCAGGCTTACGCCGACTACAACACCATGATGTCTCTGCTGGAGGAGATGATTTCCGGCATGGTGATGTCGGTCCACGGCAGCTACCAGATCGAATACCAGGGCCAGCCCCTCGACTTCACCCCGCCCTGGCCCCGTGTTGACTGGCGCGCCACTTTACGCGAACAATCGGGCATCGACATAGCCGATTATCCCGACACGCAGGCACTGGTTGCCTTCGCCCAGAGCAAGGGCGTGGACGTCGAGACCGGGGCCAGCCGCGCCAAGGTGCTGGACGAGCTACAGGGCCACTTCATTGAGCCTTTATTGGTGCAGCCCTCGTTTCTGCTCGACTACCCCTTAGAAGTGTCGCCCCTCGCCAAGCGCAAGCCGGGCGACCCCGCTGCGGTTGAGCGGTTCGAGGCGTTCGTCTCCACCTTCGAGATCGCCAACGCCTTCAGCGAGCTAAATGACCCCCTTGAGCAGTATGACCGCTTTCGCGAGCAGGTGGAGGCCGGGCGCGGTGGCGACGAAGAGGCACACCAGATGGACCTCGACTACGTCACCGCCCTCATGGTCGGCATGCCCCCAACCGGCGGCATGGGAGTGGGCATAGACCGCCTGGCGATGGTCCTCACCGACAAGTACTCCATCCGCGATGTCATCCTCTTCCCCCACATGCGGAGATTGGACTGAAACGCGCCCCTAGCCTCATAAATGCCACATTGCCACGCCACGAGGAAGTCTTGATGTAAACTACAAGGCTTCCCCGTCCCTTCCTGTTTGACCCCTGTCCACTTCGCTAAATTACTACTCTTCCTCCATATGCTTGCGCTCGCTGGAAGGCCGCCCGTCCCTCGAAACCTCCTCAATATAGGCGAGACATTCTTTCTTCGTGCCTTGCTTGCCTGCGTCACGCCAGCCGAATGGGTTCTCCCGATCAGTCGGCCAGATGGAATACTGCTCATCAGGATTTACAACGACTTTGTAGATCGTAGTGTCTTCCCACTCGTTCCTGCCCATATTGCCTCCTGTCTAACTAGCTTGCCCGGTGGGTGCATGGATAAAGAATGTGCCGGTGCGATGCGTGCCGCAGCCTGCTGCTGGTGAAGTATACCAGGCAGTTTCCAGGCCACTCAGAACGCTTGGCCCGCCTTTTGCATTACAGTCGCTTGCAATACATTGTATTTACTCAACCCTGGGAGAAACACGCAAGCATGGTCCAATTGGTGAAGCAGCAAGAAGACGAGACGCAGCGGGAAACCCCAAACAATGGGGCCACCCCGCTGTTAGAAGACCAGGAAGCCTACACGCCCGAAGAGGTCCACAATAACATCCCGCCAGGCACCAAAGTGGCGGTCATAATCAACCCCGCCGCGGGCAAGAAGGGCGGCATCACCACCAACGCGGCAGGTGTGGACGACGTGCGCCGCGTGCTCGAAGCCAATGGCATCCAGGCTGACTTCCTCGAAACCGAGTACGCCAACCACGCCACCGAGCTGGCTCAACAGGCGCTCAAAGAGAAGTACGACATCGTGATTGCCTGCGGGGGCGACGGCACGGTAGGCGAGGTGGCTACCGCCCTCATAGGCCGCAAGATCACCCTGGGTATCCTTCCGCTGGGGAGCGCCAACAACGTGGCCCGCATGATGCACGTGCCGTTCGACCTGGAAGAAGCGGCCAAAGTGCTGCGCCTGGGGGAGATCAAAAAGGTTGACGTGGGTCGCTGCAACGGCACCTACTTCCTCGAAACGGCGGGCGTCGGCCTCGATGCCGCCATCTTCCCCATCCTCAACAAGGTGGACAAGGGCGAATACGTCCGCCTGTTTGACGCCCTCAACACCTTCTTCACGTTCCGGCCCCGCTCCGTCACGGTGGTGCTGGACGGTCGCGCCATCCGCATAAAGGCCCTTGTGGTGCTGGTCGCCAACGGCCCCTACTGGGGCTATTCGGTGCCCCTTGCCCCGGATGCGAAGGTGGACGACCGCAGGTTCGACGTGGTTATCTTCCGCAACTTCAGCAAGTGGTCCTTCGTCCGCCACGTCCTCCGCGCCCTGCTGCACCGGGCCGACCCGCGCCGCCTGCGGGGACATGGCAGGCACAGCCTCAACGGCAAGCAGATCACCCTGGGCAGTAACGCCGGACACCCCGACGTGCGTGTGTACCAGGCTAAGAAGGTGCAGGTCCTTACCTCTCGCCGCCGTCCCTGGCCCGTGCACGCCGACGCCCTCCCGCGCGGCTACACCCCCGCGACCATCAACCTGATCCCCGGTGCCCTGCGCGTAATCACCGGCCCCGGCGAGCACGCCACCGACCCTCCCTCCAAAGGTACTCCGAAGGGCACGCCCCCTGAGCACAGGCTGAAGGATTCGTGAAACGGGGAAGCTGAAACGTGAAACGTGAAACGTGAAACGTGATGCGGCTTGTGCTATTTGGTACGTGAATTTCACATAGTTGCTCCTGTGGAGCAACCCCCGCCCTTGTCATTCTGAGCGCAGCGAAGAATCTCGTCCCTCAGCACCCTAGTTGCCCCTTGCCTTGCGGGCACTCTCCCGATGGAAAGGGGTAACACCTGCATAGAGGACGAGATTCTTCGCTGCGCTCAGAATGACAAAATGGGGCACGGTCCTGCTAAACTACCATGCGGCTATTCACGAACCAGCTTTAGCAAGCCGCATCACGTTTCACGTTTCAGAAACCAGTCTCCAATAAACGGGTACTTGAAGGGCTTGCCCAGCAGCACCATTACCGCGCCGAAAATCCCCGCGAAAATGGTAATCGCGAACCACAGCGCGAACAGCACGATACCCCACAGCACAAGCCCCAACCCAGCCCACGTACTTTCCCCACGCATTACGCCGAAAATCGCGAAACCCCCAAATACCGCCAGCACCATTACCACCAGGACATTTATCAGCAGCACCGAGCATTGATAGCAGCCAGCCTGGTCCGAGTGGAAGCGCACGTAAGGTGAGCGCCTGGAGTAGAGCCAGATGATGCCCGTTACCAACAGCGAAATTGGCAGCGTCAGACCGAACAACCCGAAGGCGATAGCCCCGTGCGCCACCCCCGCAAGCAGCCTCTCCGTCTCCCGGTCCATCGCACCCCCGGCTATCTGAGGCGGCTGCGGGGGCGCTCCTCCCGGCACGGGTGGGTATGGCGGATATTGGGGGCGTTCAGGGTGTTGTTGCATCTTACTTATCACTCGTAACTCGTAATTCGTAATTCGATACGCGGGTCCTTGCCCCAACGTTACAAAAGGGAACCGTTACGCTCTCAAGGGAAGGCAAAGCACCGGCACCTACTGTTTCTGCCTAGCCGGGTAAATTGCTTAGCCTGCGCCGCCAAAAGGTCCGGTCCGGCCAGCGCCCTTCATAACTATAATAGAACAGGCGGTTGTTCAGGTAGGCTTTGTAAACCGCGCCGAGGCGTGCGCCGTAGTCATGAAGGGCCTGCGGGTCGCCCGAAAGGTGCACCTCCCCAGCCGCCCCGGCCAGCATGCCTCCAAAGAGGGCCGTCATGATACCCTGCGAAGACAACGGGTCGAAAGAGATAGCGGCATCACCTGTCGCGAGCCAGCCTTCGCCGGTGAGCCGTTCGAGGTGGGCGCTTTGGGCCGGGGTAGCTTTGGGAAGCCCCAGCATCGCATAGCTGTGAGCGGTGAAGTAGCCGCGTACGTGCTCGGTCCTGTCCAGCGACGCCATGAATCCAACAGGCGCGAGCAGCGTCGCGGTAGGCATCAGGTCGGTGTCGCTATGATATACGGCCACCCGGCGGTCCGAGGGCAACCGTGCCGTGTACCACCAGCCGTCGGGGGCGGCTTCGATCAGGGTGCGGGAGTCCTGGTCGGGGTCTCTCGCATCATCCGCCTGCCGGAACACCGCGTACACGGCAGTGAGGGCATCGTCAGCCCGGCGGCGCACCCCTTGCTGCCGTGCGACCACGCAACGACGGCCGCTCGCGTCGATAAGCATGCGGCAGTGCGCCTCCGCTCTACCTCCCACCCCTGACAGGCTGAGGTGCCAGAGTCCCGCCTCCCCGTCCCACTCATGCCGTAGCGTGGTCGCCTGCCGGACCTCGGCCCCGGCCGCTGCCGCATGGTCGCGCAGAAAGGCATCAAAACGGGCACGGTCGAGGTGCCAGCCGTGCCCGTTCGGGTCGAAGATGAAGTCGGTGCTCTGGAGAGATGGCGCGCCCCAGGCCGAGATGTTGCCGTATGAGGGCAGGTGCCCGGCCGCCAGGAACGCCTCCCACAAGCCGAGATCGCGCAGCAACGGCCGCGCGGCTGGAGGCAGACCCTCCCCTATCTTGAACTCCCCGGCCGCGCTTTTGTCGAGCAACAGCACCCGGTGGGAAGCGCGGGCCAGTTGCAGGGCGGCCACAGCCCCCGCAGGCCCGCCGCCTACCACCCCTACGTCGTATGCGGCACCGTCAGCCACCCAGGCAATGCCTCATTCCTTGTCCGGTGCGAGCGTATGTGTGGGCACCAGCGTGTAAGGTCTGCGCACGAAGCGGTGGACCTCGTCGTGGTATCCCGCCACGACCTCCTCGTCGGCCCTTCCCGAGGTCATGGCTGCCTCTGCCAGCATCCCAGGCGCTGCGCCTCCCTGCGCCGCGGGCACGTGGAGCATGACCAGGTTGCGCCGCTGTGAGATCTCCTCCACCGGAAACTCCGGCCGCGACTCCACGAATATAAAGGGCGGGAAATCGGGGTCGTTAGGTATGCCCTCGCGAACCTCCACCACACCCATCTTGTAGAAGTCGTGGACCATCTGGTTCTTCTGCGCCAGGCCATCCCCTTCCAGCACGCGGAACCAGCTAGCTCTTTCCCTGAAGGCGGCGATTCGTTCGTCCCGCGATTTGCTCTCGTCCATGACGATATCGTAGTTCTCTTCGGTCAGTACGTGGTTGGGCACGCGGGCGGGCCAGAAGGTGGGCACGTAAGGGTCGTACGGCCCGTACGCGGGGTCCACGTAGGCCGACCGGCAACTGGCGGTATCCGCCTGCCAGGGGATAGCCATCCAGCGCGAGATATCGCCCGGCCCCTGCGCGTAAAGTGGCCCGGTAGGACCAACCGCCACCTCCGGCAGCAGGACCGGTCCGTAGTCGGGCACCGGCTCGCCCTCCGGGCGATGAATGATGCGGAAGGGCGCGGAATACATAGTCGCATGCCGCACCGGCCAGGTCATCTCACAGCCTGGGTGGAAGGCATCGGCCAGGCAGAAGTGGAGCGCCGCCTGGTCCAGGGTGGCTGGCTGCTGCTCCAGGGGCACCTCCTCGAAGCTGTGCGGCTGCTCGCTTTCGGAACCCCAATCGTCCGCGAAGTCCCCGCTCACCCACTTTTCCAGCACGTTCATCTGAGTGGGAGACAGCGTCAGGTGCTGCCGGGCCGACACCGGCGGAAGGTTCATCGCGTCGCCATATATCCAGGGCCAGGGCACCGGCGACTCGCCGTCGCGCGCCAGCACTCGCATCGAGTTGTAGATCTGCTGGCGCAATTCCTGGTATTCGGCGCTCGTGTCGGCCAGTTGCTTTACGTACTCCGGCTGCGTGAAGTCGTTCGGCCCGCCCCAGCCGAATTGCACCGCGAAGCCCTGGTTCACCCACTGGAGGTTGCACATACGCGCCAGGATCGGGTAGACGTCGTTCGTGAAGGATACGCTCTGTGGCGGCGGAAGCATGCCCGCCGCGATGTAAACGTCGTAGAGCAGGTCGTACATGGTGCGCAGGCCGATCACGTTCGTGCCGTAATTGGGTGGAGCGGTGACTACCCAGGCAGGATCGACCGGCACTTCCTGCCCCCCGATAGACACCGTGGCCGTAACCGGGCCGTCCGAAACGTCGTCGTACCAACCCTCGTTGTTGGCGAAGGTGGTTATCAGGCCGCCGCTGGGGGAGGCAGACGTGCCCTTGCCGCCCAGGAATATGAGCCGCCCCTGCTCGTCGGTGCGTAGCTCGCCCAGGTACACCGTTTCTCCCAGGAACGTGCCGCTGTTGAAAGCATATTCGTCGCCGGACGTGTTAGCCCCCTGTATGCTGCGCGGCCCAGGGTCTATGACCAACTGGGTGCGGTCCGCTACGCCCTGGTTGCGAAGCTCACTGGGCAGGGCGGAAGGCGCTTCCGGGATGTCGAGGGCGATCTGGAACTGGTACCAGGCGGCCTTCGTGTTCGCCACGTGGACGGTCCAGCTAATATCGGCAGTCTCTGCGGTTAGCTCGGACACGACCTCCCCGGCGGCGTTGTAGCCATAGACGCGGAAGAGTGCCGCCTGGCGCTTGAGCGCGCCTGTCTTGTCTTTATAGAAGCCCGGCGACTCCGGCTGCGGGTCGGGCACCTCAGGCCCGATGAAATACTCGGTCTCGCTGTTGCCCACGCGGGCGATGCCTATTGCCGGGTGGATCGCCGCGCGCACTATCTTCTCGTCCATAGCGTATGGTCCCTCCCTGGGCCGTTCAGCCTGAGCGTCACGGCTATATCATTTTGTGGGATGGCCGCTTTGTCCCGTAGCCTTACGTGCCGGGCGCACAGCGACTATCCTGAACGTAGAAACGGTAAGAGAGATGGTAGCATAGCGCCGCTAGCTTGTCAATGCTACCAAACTTATTTCTCATTACTATTATACTATTTGTCGATATTTCCTTAACCCGCAGTGACGCTTCACCGCGTGATAGGGCCATCGCTCCAAGGTTCGGCGCATCTCTGGTCGCAGCCTCTATGCTCCGCCAAAAGGCGTATCTTACGTCTTATCTCCACAACCTGAGTGTCCGCACGTAGAAAGTGTCCGGTTGCGTGAGGTGGCTTCTATAATCGAATATATCCTGATGTTGCACTCAGGTATGTAGCTGTCCGCTACAGTGCACCCTGAAGTTACAAGGTCTTCGGAACCCGAACAATGGGTCCCAGTATACTATGGTCTTATCTTACACCGCTGGTCTATCAAGATCCGATGACATGAGGTTTTCTAACTTGAGTCTAGCATAGTTCGTACACATCGATATGTGCTCAAGAAACCGTGCAGGATCCGGCCCAAGAGACAGTTCATATTGCGAAAGGAACATGCACACTATTACGTTTTCTGCTAGCTTGCTGCTTGTATGGACCTCTGTACGCATGTCCAGTAAATTCCCTCCCAAAAACGTTCGTTTATGAGACTAAGAAGTGGAGTACCAAAACCCTTCTTTCATAACATCCTTGCCCTTGACGGTTATCCAAGAGATGCAACTCGGGCATCATAGCCTCATAGTGATTAGTGGTATACTGAAATCATGAAATTTCTTTGTCACTTGTTTGAGTAAATGGAATTTTTACGTGACCAAGCATGGGATGGAATTGGAGCTATCACGGCGATCTGCGCATTGTTACTTTATGTGTATGTTGAAAGAACAAGGATTTTCCCGTTGCGACCGCCACAACCACCTAATAATACTCAATCTACCAGTACAACTAACACGGGTTCGGAGTTTGTGGAATTAGTTAGAGCCATCGGCGAGGCATTGGGATATACAACTGCTTTGTTCTGGATATACGCAAAAGATGGAATTGCTCCGGGTATCATTGCTGTTCTGTTTCTGATATTACGCCAGAGTTCTGAACACCTCATAGCTGAAATTGGACGTTACGGCTTCCTTCTGACGATTTCAATAGGGCTATTTTTTCCTATACGATTCGCTTGGTGGGGCTTACGTAGCGATAAACCTACTACGCTAGGACTTTGGCTCTTACTAGGCGCGATTGTAGCTACGTGGTTGTGCATCTTAATCGCTACTATGGTTTGGCCGGCATTAGGTGGAGCCTTAAGTAGCATATTATGAGGAATACTAACCGAGCTACGTTGCCATCTGTTTCTTAGAATAAGCTGTCCTGCAATCATGCTTAGGAGCACACTTCTTCTCATCGTTACGTTACTCCCCTGCGCAACGCCATTAGACTGCACCCCTAGTATCAAAAACGTCCCTCTTGTGAGATCCTGGATGCCAGTGTCAAAAAGGGACCTTTTTGACACTGCTTTGAAAGATGAATTGTGCTATTTGTATCACGCGTGAACTATTGTGCCAGAACTCATATTCAGAAACAAAGTTTCAGTATTGTAATGCGAGATGAGTTTTGGTACTGTATGACTATGGAAGAAGCAGTAATAACAGGGGGTGCCGTACAAGGCACCAGCATGCTAATAGGTTACGCTCGCGTGTCTACGTATGAACAGATCCTTGACCTGCAGAAGGACGCGCTGGAGAAAGCAGGCTGCGCTCGGATCTTTGTTGACGTTATCAGCGGAGCAACGCAGGAGCGCAAAGGACTTGCAGAGGCTCTAGCCTTTGCGAGGAGGGGTGATACCCTGGTCGTGTGGAGGTTGGATAGATTGGGCAGATCCCTAAAGCACCTTATCGACACAATGACCATGCTCAATGATAGAGGTATTGGTTTCAAGAGCCTAAGCGAACAGATCGACAGTAACACTGCGGGTGGCAAGTTGATATTCCATCTGTTTGGAGCACTTGCCGAGTTCGAACGCGATCTTATTCAGGAGAGAACTACAGCTGGATTGGTGGCAGCGAGAGCACGTGGCCGACTGGGTGGCAGGCCTCGCAGGTTAGATGACAAAAAGCTCAAGTTGCTTCAGCAGTTGTGGAATGATAAGAGCAACTCGGTAGAAGACATAGTTTCGACGTTGGGTATATCGAAAAGTACTCTGTATAGATATGTGAAGCCTAGATCCTAGGGAGCTATCAATTTCTTTGCAGCTCTCTGACACAACGGATATCGGCCTGGCTGCAAGCTGCGGCGACAATCGTGTATGTCCCGGCACCTATCCACCATTGAATAATGTTTTGGCCCCACCATATGAATAGACTAAGAGCTTGTTTCAAAACCTCACTTGAGGTGGTTCCAGCAAATGAGAGCACAGCCTAGATGCAGAAAAGCCTTATGAATATCAAGCCTGCGCTCATAACGGATAATGAGCCGCTTGAACTGGTGAACTGGTTGAGCCAAGCAAGGGTGCGTTCCACAACCCATCTGTGCCTGCCCAGTCGCTCACTGCTCTCTACTCCTCGCCTGGCAATCCGAGGGGTAATGCCTCTCTTTCTGAGCGCCTTTCTGCATCTGGCATAGTCATATCCTTTGTCTGCGTGCAACTTGGTCGGTCTCTTTCTGCGCCCTCTGCCCAAGAGCCGGCACTTCTTGATGGGCTTTACAGCATCAACAACATCAGTGAGAGCATTGCTATCGTGGACGTTGGCAGGAGTGCAGATTATCGCGAGCGGTATTCCTTTGGCTTCGACCACAGGAGCAACGCGACGCTGGCGCTTCGTCGCCGGTTTTCCCTTATCCGTCGGATTGGGGCCGGTACATTCGCCCCCTTTTTAGCCGCTACAGTAGCGGAGTCTACCGAAGCACGAGACCAGTCTATCTTGCCTGCATCTCCTAGTCTGTCCAACAGCACCTGGTGGAGACGCTCCCACACACCCGCTTCTTGCCAATCCTTCAAACGTCGCCAGCAGGTGCTACCGCTTCCGCAGCCCATCTCCGGTGGAAGAGTGGAAGATACGACCATGGCAAGCCTGTTTTCAGCACAAAGATGATGCCGGTGAGTGCCGCTCGATTGGATACTCTAGGGCGTCCACCCTTCGGTTTAGCAGGCTCAGGAGGTAAGAGCGACTCGATTACCTCCCATAGCTCATCAGAAACTATCGGTTTTGCCATATCCTGATTCTACAGGATTGACTGGGTTTTGAAACAAGCTCTAAGACCCAGCGTGCCTTCTGCCTCTTGCATATCGAAGCTGGAAGTTCCATACGCACGAATTTTACGGGGTTCTTAGGTACTTCAGGTATCTCTGTTGTGAGCAGATGCGACGCTTCTTGAACACGCAACCCGGATGTCGCAAGTAGCTCAGCAAAGGCACGATTTCGTGCCGTATTTTGGCCACGGAAAGTTGGATCTTCTTCACCGGTAGGTAACAGGCCCGTTATACCAACATCTAAGAAAGTGCGAAGGTAATCCTTTTCGAGCCATTTTAACGTTGCATGCTGCCGCGCGCCTTTCTCCTTTGCCATGTTTAGCTTTACTTTAGTCGAGCCGCCTTGACTGGTATATATTCGAACTTCCCTGTATGTAAAGGGAACCCGCTCAATCAACTCTTTCTGAAGTGCCCATTTATAATATGAATCGAGGGCAGCAACCATACGGTTCCAGCTGGTTGCTTTCAGTACCCGGTCTAGACCAGCGACTCCTATCCTACGCTCTGCATGATAATGCTTAATATGGTCCCCAGTTGCCGACAAGGGATCAATTCCTCGATTGGCGAGGAACCTATACCAATCCAGCCAGTCTTGCGCATATGCCTTCCATGTTAAGTAGGAGAGCGAGCCGTCGGCATGTAGTTGTGACAACCAGCTATTGACGGACCGTATCGGAACACCCTCATCATCAATGATGAACGGTAGGTGCTGTGGCAATCCAAACCAAGTTTGGAGCTTTTCACATGCAGCGATTGATCCAAAATCCGGCGCTCGGCTTAAGGCTACCGCATCGACGAAGGGAAGGCGTGACATGATAGAACCAGTATATACTACCCACCTTGATTGTGCAACTATTTATATAAATCAATAATTGATTATATGTTATAATAAGTACATAGGACTGACACGCTAGCTGGTAAAATTCCTGCTACGATCTCCATCTGGCAGGACTGACAGTCAAGAGATGATCTGATGCTAACCTCCACGTAATGTGGAGGCCGAAGCCGTCCTGTGACATCGTGACTATACTGGCTAGGCAACCAATCACTCATAGAATGTTGTTGAGACAGCACTTGATCAACTTGCAAAGGAAGAGCAGACAAAATGAGCGCCTCCTGTTGAGCATGAGCGCGTGCAGATAATTTGGCGGGAATACGATGATGACCTTCATCATAGTTAGAGGGCAACTACTATCCACCGTGCTGGCAGGTCGTCGCATTTTTTCGACTTGCTTTCTCGCAGGGCCACTTTGATAAGCTGGTAGCCTCCGGTTCGCCAGCCCGAGCATTTTTTCGACATATCTATCTCATAATTGTTGAAAAGGCAATGCAAACGGACTTAAAGCGGACACTTACCAATGCACGAGATAATGTGCATAACCCACTTGACAACACTTTCCGGCATGTTTTATCATACGTTCATCAGGCATAGCAACCGGCGATATTGCATCGAACATTCCCTCGATGTAGCCGCGCTTCGGAAACGTGTAATCGCAAGATAGGCACGACTAAGTTGCGCCGGAAGCCCCCGTTACAGGGCTAGAGTGTGTCGGCAGGCGTAGTGGCCGAGGCCGGAGCACTCGAAGAGGCTGTGGTGGCGACATCATGGCGAACCAGGGTGGCACCACGGGCTAAGGCTCGTCCTCGAGTTGAGGACGGGCGTTTTTGTTTAAAGTTCTAAGTTGTGAGTGTTGTGTGTTGAGTTGAACGGGCATAACTCAACACTCAACACTCACAACTCAAAACTCCGGAGGGGTCATGTTGAGAATACTGGTTACGGAGCCGCTGCACCAGGCAGGCATAGATTTCTTAAGTGAAGAATTTGAAGTGGAGGTCAAGCTGGGGCTGTCCCCGGCGAACCTTCTGCGCGAGATAGGCGAATACGAGGCCGTTATCACCCGCTCAGGCACGGCTGTCACGGCCGAGATGCTTGAGGCGGGCACCTCCACCGGCAATCTCAAGGTGGTGGGCCGCGCGGGCATCGGCGTTGACAACATAGACATAGAGGCCGCTACCAGGCATGGCGTGGCTGTGGTGAACGCTCCCAACGGCAACGTGCGGGCCGCCGCTGAGCATTCCATAGCCCTGCTGTTCGCCCTCGCCCGCAACATCCCCCAGGCGCACGACCTCCTGCACGAAGGAGTCTGGGGCAAGAACCACTTCATGGGCTGCGAAATAGCGGGCAAGACGCTGGGCATCGTGGGTTTGGGCAAGGTCGGCTCGCAGGTAGCGAAAATGGCCGCAGCACTGGGGATGGACGTAATCGCATACGACCCCTTCATCGACCCACGCCCGGACATCCCCCTGGTTACGCTCAACGACTTGCTGCGGCAGGCCGACTTCGTGACCCTGCACGTGCCCCTCACGCCCATCACGCGGCACATGATAGGTGCTCGTGAGCTTGCCCTCATGAAGCGAGACGCCTACCTGATCAATTGCGCTCGCGGCAAGGTCGTTGACGAGTCGGCGTTATACGAGGCGTGCAAGACGGGCGCTATCGCCGGGGCCGCGCTCGACGTGTTCGAGAAGGAACCACCCGTCGGCAGCAAGCTATTCGACCTGAAGAACGTCATTCTCACCCCGCACCTGGGAGGCACCACCCACGAAGCGATGCGGCACTCGGCCCTCGAAGTGGCGGCGCAGGTGAAGGCGCTGCTCAATGCCGAGTACCCCAGCCACATCATCAACCCCGAAGTGCTGTCACCGGAGCCTGTGGACCTCTCGGCCCTGCTCAACCAGTGGCGGCGCTTCGACCGCGTGGTGTTCGACTGCGACAGCACCCTCTCCGAGATCGAGGGCATCAACGAGCTTGCCGCCATGGTGGGCGTGCCCTTCGAGGTGGCCGAGATGACCCGGCAGGCTATGGGCGGTGAAGTGCCGTTCGAAGAAGTGTTCGCCCGCCGCCTTGACATAATCCAGCCTCAACGCAAGCACCTGGCCGCCGTGGGTGACCTCTACACCTCGACCCTGGTGGAGGATGCTTCGCTCGTAGCCTCCGCCCTCGCTCACCTGGGCATAGAATTGCGTCTGGTATCGGGCGGCTACCGGGATGCTCTGCTGCCCCTGGCGGACGAGCTAGGCGTGCCCCACGAGCAGGTACATGCCAACGACCTCCACTTTGACTCAAACGGCCAGTATACCGGCTTCGACGCTGAGAACCCATTGGCGCGTTCGGGGGGGAAGAGCGAGGTGCTACAGAGCTTGCCCCACAGCCCAGCGACCCTGTTCATCGGTGATGGCGCTTCGGATGTCGAGGTGATGCCTTACGTAGACATGTTTGTCGGTTACGGAGGGGTGGAGCGGCGCAAGCCAGTCCGCGACATATCGCCCATCTACCTGCACAGCAACAGCCTCACCCCTCTGCTGGTTATGGCCGCCGGGATGGACGGTTGCGTGCAACTGCTGAACGAGGCCCGGTTCCGCCCGCTAGTCATCAAAGGCTTCTCCAAGCTGATGCGCGAAGGTGCCGCCGACTACCGCCCCGAGTACCGGCACTTCTTCGAGCGCGTGCGCAAGTTCTGCATGGAGGGGATATGCAACTGAGGATACCCGGCCCCACGCCCCTGCCCGACGAGGTCATGGACGCGATGCACCGCGACATGATCAGCCACCGGGGGGACGAGTTCCACGACATGCTGCGGGACGTCAGCATGATGCTCAAGTGCGGTTTCCAGACCGAGGGCGACGTGCTGGTCTTCCCAGGCGCGGGCACCGGCGGCCTCGAAGCCTCTATCGCCAACCTCTTCTCGGCGGGCGACACTGTAATCTCCCTCTCGGTAGGCTCCTTTGGCGACCGCTACGCCGAGATAGCCGAGCGGTTCGGCTTGCGCCTGGTGCGGGTGGCTTCTCCCTGGGGCCAGACCGTTGACCTGGACTCCCTACGAAACGCCCTGGACACCACTCCCAACGTCAAGGGCGTGCTGGTGACCCACAATGAGACCTCCACCGGCGTGCAGAACGACGTAGAGGCCGTGAGCCGCATCGTTCGCCATATGGCCGACGCGCACGGCAACTCGCCTCTCCTGCTGGTGGACTGCATCTCCTCCCTCGGAGCTGTAGACATCCCGGTAGACAGGTGGGGCATCGACGTAGCGATCACCGCCTCCCAAAAGGCCTGGATGGCTCCTCCCGGCCTCACCATGCTGTCAGTGAGCGAACGCGCCTGGGAAGCCCACAAGCAGGCCAAACTCCCCCGCTTCTACTGGGACTTCTCGGAGGCTAAAAAGTACCTCGCCAGGTGGGAGACGCCCTACACCCCCGCTGTGTCCCTCCTCTACGCCCTGCAAGCCTCCCTCACCCTCGTCATGCAGGAAGGCTTACCCAACGTCTTCGCCCGCCACGAACGCCTGCGGGACCGCGTACGCACCGCCGCCCGCCGCATGCAACTCGAACTGCTGGCCCCCGACGAAATAGCCTCCCGCACCGTCACGGCCATCAAAGTGCCCCCCGGCCTCACCGCCTCCGCCATCCTCAACGCTATGCGCGACCAGGGCGTAATCATAGCCGGCGGCCAGGACGCCTACAAAGAGCAGCTAATCCGCATCGGCCACATGGGCTTCGTAACCGAGCAAGACATAAATGAGGTCATGGTAACGCTGGAGGATGTGGCAGGTGTGCTCGTGGGGTAAGGGCATCAGGATTCGTGAACATATTACTGTTTGTGTGATAGGACCAAGCCCCCCTTTGTCATTCTGAACGCAGTGAAGAATCTCGTCCCATAGCACCCAAATACCACCTTTCCATTCGTGCAATCCTGCCAATGGAAGGGAAATTGGCCGGGTAGAGGATGAGTGACGAGTAAGACCCACTATAGCAAAAAGAAACAAAGGACTCTTGCGGTGTCCTGTTCCTAGAGCCACTTTTACTCGTTACTCTTCACTCCTCATTGCTTCGTCTAGTCTCGCCGTAAGCCACTCGCCCAGGTCGTCCAGGCTCTCCTCGCTAATCGAGTGGCCGATGGGGTACTCCTGGTAAGTCACCTCCGCCCCTATGCCGGTCAAATACTCATTCGCATGGCGGCCGAAGCTCACTGGTATGACCTCGTCATACATACCGTGGGCCACAAAGAAGGGCTTGCCTCCGACCTGGTCCACCTTGAAGTCAAGCCCCGAGTCCAACGGCACGTAGCCGCTGTGCATTACCACACCCCTCACCCGCTCAGGCACCGTAAGGGCCAGAGCCGCCGACATCACCGCCCCCTGGCTGAAGCCCATCACGAACAGCGCCGCAGGGTCGAGCTTGTACGCAGGCACCACACGTCCGACAAACTCCTGCAATTCCCCCAGGCTGGCCCGCAACGTCTCGTCCTCAGGGCTGCCTACCTGCGCCATACCGTACCACGCGAAACCGTAGCCCAGCCTGAAGGGCGCTCGTGCGCTAATTACCGTCAGCCTCGGGTCGAGCGCCGCTTCCAGGCCCATCAGGTCCGCCTCGTCCGCCCCTCGCCCGTGCAACAGCAGCAACCCCGGACTGCCCCGCTCCCCGCTCTCCTCAAGCGATACCCTCACAACGTGCGCCAAGTTCAGACTCGTACCCTCTTCCATATCCACCTCTTACCTCACTACTGCGTCACTGAATTCTATCCGCCCCATTTTACCCTAACTGCTCCTACGTTCATCTCGACCATTCTAACCTTGGCGCGTCCTTGGCGTCTCAGCGTCTTGGCGTTTTCGTCTCTTAATTACTCCGTGTTAGAATGGGGCAACACTAAGCCCACAGCAGGAGCTAGCCCCAATGAGCACCATCCGCCTCCCCGGCCTCATCGACCCCCACGTTCACCTGCGCGATCCGGGCGCTACCCACAAGGAGGACTTCACCACCGGCACCCAGGCCGCCCTGGCGGGTGGCTTCACCATGCTGCTCGACATGCCCAACAACTACGGCAACCCGGTAGTCTCCCCCGAAGCCCTCTCCGGCAAGATTGCTGCCACCCAGGACCGCCTCTTCTGCGACGTTGGCTTCTTCTACGGTGCAGGCCCCGCCAACACTGACACCTACACCGAAGTCGCCGCCGACGTGGCAGGCCTGAAACTCTACCTCAACCACACCACCGGCGACCTCAAGATAGAGGGAGTCGAAACGATACGCGCAATCATGCTAGCCTGGCCCCGCCACAAGCCTCTGTGTGTACACGCGGAGGGCAGCACGCTCGCTATGGTCCTGGACCTGCTTCCGGCCGTACGTCGCAGCGTTCACGTCTGCCACGTTAGCCTGGCCGAAGAGATAGCTATGATCCGCGAGGCGAGGGAGCGGGGCCTGCCGGTCACCTGCGAAGTCGCGCCTCACCATCTCTGCCTGACCGAGGACGACGTGCCCCGCCTCGGAGGTTTCGGCATAATGAAGCCCCCTCTAGGCACCGCCGCCGACGTAGACGCCCTCTGGCGCAACCTCGAAGTGGTGGATATGATCGCTACCGACCACGCTCCCCATACGTTAAAAGAGAAAGAGAGCGACGACCCTCCCTTCGGCGTGCCCGGCCTTGAGACCTCCCTCCCACTAATGCTCACCGCCGTACACGCGGGCCGCCTCACACTCGACAGGTTGGTGGAGATGATGCACCACGCTCCCAAACGGATATTCAGCCTGCCGGAGCAATCCGACAGCTATATCGAGATAGATTCCGAGCGGCAATGGAGGTTTACTTCGGACAACCTGTACACCAAATGCGGCTGGACTCCCTTCGAAGGCATGTCCGTAGTTGGTGCTGTGGAGGGTGTGTGGCTGCGCGGGCGGCAAGTAGTGCGAGAAGGCCGTGTCATTACTGCCGCTCCAGGCGGTCGATTTACCCGCCCTGTGGCATAGACCTTGCACTCTATTACTGCTTGAAGAGCTTATACAAGAGAGTAAGAGGTTTTTACTAGAAGGAGCCTGAACATGCCCCGACGAGCCAAGAATAACGACGACGCCAGCGTGGACGAGACGCCGCAAAACGAGGCTGTGGGTGCCGGGAACGGCAGCCGTGGCAAGGGCACTCGCGCCACCAACAATGGGAACGGCACGTCTCAACGGGCTAAGATCAACGAAGATGTAGCCGAAGTGATGTTCGGCCCCGCCCCCGGCTACGAGCCGCCCGCGGAGCCTGCCGCCACCATGATAGCTATGCAGGAAAGCCCCGAAGGCGAGAAGCTGTACCGCGACCTCAAGCAGATGGAGATCGACTCGATAGAGAACCCCGATGCCGAGGACTCCCTGCTAGATGCGGCCATAGCCACCGATGCCATTGCCAACCTGCCGATAGAAGATGCTGACGTCGACGCCCCGCGACCCATCCGCATGGAGCGCGAGGAATACGACGAAGGAGCCCCGCGTGTCCGAGTGCCACTGCGCCCCGGTCGCACCGCCCTCGATATCGACGAGGAAGACGAGGTGGATGCCTCCGGTGACGTGGAGACCGACCTGGACCACCTTGCCAAGGCAGACCCCACCTTCGTCACTGACCCCGTGCGCCTCTACCTGCGCGAGATCAGCCACGCCCCCCTCCTCAAGGGCGAGCAGGAGCTTGAGCTTGCCCAGCGCATCGCTGAAGGCGACGTAGAGTCCACCCAGAAATTCGTGTTAGCGAACCTGCGCCTGGTAGTGAGCGTGGCTAAGAAGTACGTGGGGCGCGGCCTCACCCTGCTGGACCTCATCCAGGAAGGCAACATGGGCCTGCTGCGTGCCGTGCACAAGTTCGACCCGTCGCGTGGCTACAAGTTCTCCACCTACGCCACGTGGTGGATACGCCAGGCCATCTTGCGCGCCATCTCCGAGCAGGCCCGCACGATCCGGCTCCCCGCCCACATCGGTGAGGCGATGGGCAAAATCTCGCAGGTGAGTCAGGAGCTATCTCAGAAGCTTGGCCGCCCCGCCCGCGCCGAGGAAATTGGCAAAGCGCTGGGCATGACCGGCGAGCGCATCCGCGAAATCCTGCGAGCCGCCGAGACCCCGGTTTCCCTTGAAGCCCCGGTGGGGGATGAGAGCGACGAGAACCAGCTACACAACTTCATCAGCGACTCCGAGTCGGCCACCCCCGAGGAGGAAGCGAGCCATGAGCTGCTCAAGGACCAGCTGGAGACCACCCTCGAAAAGGTGCTCACCCCCCGCGAGAAGATCGTGCTGCAAATGCGCTTCGGTCTTGGTGACGGCCACCAGTACCCCCTCGAGAAAGTGGGCGAGATGCTGGGCGTCACCCGCGAGCGCGTCCGCCAGATAGAGGCCGAGGCCCTGCGCAAGCTGCGCGAACCCGCCCTCACCGAACGCTTCCGTGACTACCTGTAGGCGCTCTGCCAACAGTGTAGAGACGAAACCGCCAAGACGCCAAGGACGCCAAGAGCGCACCAAGGTTGGGTAAGGTGTTCTATGTATGAGGACCGGAGTACGACACCATGTACTCCGGTCCTCATTGTTCTATCTTAAGCCTTTATTATCTTGGCGCGCTCTTGGCGTCCTTGGCGTCTCGGCGGTTTCGTCACATTCCGTCAAACACCCAGGTGCTTGTAATCGCCCCCGTGACCCTCTATGATCGTATCAAAGCCCTGTAACGACACCCATTCCACATGCGCAACTCGGAGTCGCGTGATGTATTCACCCATCAATCGTATATCTATTCACCCGGACGTCTGCTCTGGCGAGCCGTGCATCAAAGGCACCCGGATCCAGGTCTCGACTATACTGGACCTGCTGGCAGGTGGGCTATCTGGCGAGCAAATCGTGGACCTGCACCCGCAGCTTACGTTGCCCGACGTACACGCTGTTGTATCATATAGAAAGAGTATTCTTCATGGTTTGCAAGTTGTGCGAGGAAAAGCATGTTAGACGCAACTTCCTTGGATTGGCGACAGTTCATCCATTCCGATAGCGCAGTGCTTGCAGGTAAGCCCGTGGTCCGGGGAACCCGCTTGGCGGTGGATTTTATCCTGGGCCTGTTCGCCTCCGGTTGGACCGAGCAGCAGGTGCTTGAGAATTATCCTACACTCATGCCTGATGCAATACGGGCGGCCTTTGCGTTCGCCTCCGATCCTAACAGAACTTCGACCTGATGTGCTATAATCCGGCCCATATTCCAAGTTAGTGTAACTCCTAAGCCTATACAGCGTTGTATAGGTGTGCCCTCGCGCCGGGTGAAACGCGCCAGGATTGCCCTGGCACATAAACTGCACCGTTAGCCCGCCGGGCGCGTATACTTATTGACACAGCTTGCTCAGGGTGGTAAACTTAGCCATTAGTGCAATTATTCACAATAGTTCCGCAGGAATCTTATGACCCGAATCCTAGACAACATCACAGGCCCATCCGATCTCAAGCCTCTCTCCCTGGAGCAGTTGGAGCAACTGTCCGAGGAGGTCCGCCAGGAGATCATCACCATCATCAACAGCATTGGCGGGCATTATGCCTCCAACCTGGGCACGGTTGAGCTAGCCGTCGCTTTGCACAAGGTCTTTCGCTCGCCGTGGGACAAGATTGTGTGGGATGTGGGGCACCAGGCCTACCCCCACAAGATACTCACGGGCCGCCGCGACCGCTTCAGCAGCATCCGGCAGTACGGCGGCATCAGTGGCTTCCTGTCGCGCGACGAGAGCGTGCACGACTGCTTTGGCGCGGGCCACGCCTCCACTTCTATCTCAGCCGCTTACGGGATGGCCGTCGCCCGCGACCTGAAGGGCGAAGACAACCATGTGATCGCAGTGATTGGTGATGGCGCATTGACGGGCGGTATGGCCTACGAAGCCCTGAACAACGCCGGTGATTCTAACCGCCGCTTCATTGTCATCCTGAACGACAACGAGATGTCGATAGCGCCCAACGTGGGTGCCGTCTCGAAGTACCTGTACAACGTACGCACCGACCCGCGCTACTACAGTGCCAAGGTCCGTGCCGAGAAAGCCCTCCAGAGCCTGCCGTTTGGCGACAAAATTCTCGACCTGGGCAAGCATTTCAAGGACTCCATCAAAGAGTTCGCCATGCCCACCATGATCTGGGAGGAGCTAGGTTTCGTCTACCTTGGCCCCGTGGACGGCCACGATGTTGGTGCGCTGCTCGACGTGCTGGAAGCCGCCAAGAAGGCCGAGTGCCCGGTGTTCATTCATGTGCTGACGGTCAAGGGCAAGGGGCACGACCAGGCGGAGGAAGACGCTGTCAAGTGGCACGCGGTGGCCGCCCCCAGCAAGCCCGGCGCTCCCAAGCCCACGGCCCCGAAGTTCCAGGACGTGTTCGCCCAGGCCCTCATCAAGACGGCCCGCGAAGACAAGCGCGTGGTGGCTATCACCGCCGCCATGCCCGACGGCACCTCCCTCAACCAGTTCGCCAAAGCCTTCCCGGACAGGATGTTTGACGTGGGCATCGCCGAGCAGCACGCCGTGACCTTTGCGGCTGGCCTCGCCACCGAGGGCATCAAGCCGGTGGTCGCCATCTACTCTACTTTCCTCCAGCGGGCCTACGACCAGGTGATACACGACGTGTGCATACAGAACCTGCCCGTGGTGTTCGCGATGGACCGTGGCGGCATCGTGGGCGATGACGGCCGCACCCACCAGGGCGCGTTCGACATTTCGTACCTGCGCCCCATACCCCGGATGGTGCTCATGGCCCCCGCCGACGAAAACGATTTGCAGCACATGGTCTACACCGCCTGCAAGTACGACGGCCCCATCGCCTTCCGCTACCCGCGCGGCAACGGCTACGACGTGCCGATGGACGAGGAACTACATGAGCTGCCCATCGGCAAGGCGGTTGTCATGCGCGAGGGTAAAGACGTCGCCATCCTGGCCTACGGCAACCCCGTACATGCAGCCCTGGCAGCCGCTGAAATGCTGTCCCAGGACGGCATCGAGGTGATGGTAGTCAACGCTCGCTTCGCCAAGCCGCTTGACGAGGAGTTGCTGGCCGGGCGCATCAGCAAGTTCAGCCGCGTGCTCACGGTCGAGGAAGGCTCGATACCCGGAGGCTTCGGTGACGCGGTAGTGGAGTTCTTCCACTCACAGCCTGGCATCAAAGAGCCTAAGATTCGCATGTTGGGCCTCCCTGACGAGTACATCGACCACGGACCCCAGGCCCTCTACCGCGACCGCTTCAACCTGAGCGCCGAAGGCATCGTGCGCGAGGTGCAGAAGCAGTTCCCCGAGCTGTACCACGTCCCCCGCAAGGTGGCCGCGGGCGCAGCCGCCGATTAGGTGGCATGCCACAACAAGACGAAAAAAGAGGCTTTCACAGCTTAGTGTGGAAGCCTCTTTTTATTGTGCATACCTAGTCTGCTATACCTTCATCATGTTGCGTCTGTGCGAACGCTGAATAGCAGAACTATCTCCCATTTTATCATTCTGAACGCAGTGAAGAATCTCGTCCTCCACCGGGATGTTACGCTTTACCATAACACCATACTGAGATAAAGAAAGGTGATATTTGGGTACTCAAGGACGAGATTCTTCACTGCGTTCAGAATGACAAAGTCCAGGTAGGGACCTACCATGGAACAGGGACACAGCCGTCTCGGCTCCCATCCTGCGGCTTTTTATACCACCTTCGCCATGTATAATGAGAGGTCATGACACCTCAGCCCACACCTGCCACCGACGCGCTCACCCCTTCGTCAGCGGCCTCCGCCAAGCTTTCAGCACCCAGCCCCCACATCCTCCATATAGGCGCGGGCCGCCGCAAAATCGTAGGTGCCGTCACCCTCGACATCAACCCCGCCCTCGAACCCGACGTGGTCTGGGACCTCAACCAGTTCCCTTACCCCTTCCCCGACAACACCTTCGATATCGTGGTATGTGAGCACGTAATCGAGCACCTGCAACAAGTAATCAGTGTCATGGAGGAATTACACCGCGTGTCGAGGCCTGGAGCGAAAGTGTGGGTGAGAGTGCCCCACTTCAGCAGCCTGAACTTCAACACCGACCCCACCCACATCCACGCCTTCTCCTCCCGCAGCTTCAACTATCTCTGCGAGGGCGAGCCTGAACAGCGTTACGGCTACTCAACCGCCACCTTCCGCAAGCTGGTAGCCCGCATGGACATGCGCCCCGCCACCCCCTTCAACCGCCTCCTCATGCGCGCCATCAACTGTATCCTCCCCTTCTACGAAGAGCACTTGGCATACATCATCCCAGGCCAGGAACTCCTCTTCGTCCTCGAAGTAATGAAATAGGACGGAAACGCCAAGACGCGGAGACGCCAAGGACCACGCCAAGATTAGGATTGTTACTCAAGCAAGGGGACCAGGGTACGGCACATGTACCCTGGTCCTCCTTCTACTCTCCAAACCTTATCTACTTGGCGTGGTCCTTGGCGTCTCCGCGTCTTGGCGTTTCCGTCTAAACTCGTTTGTTGCAGCGCGATGTTGGCTGTACAATGCACTTGCAACTACCATGTCGATTGAGAACCGCAAAGCCGACCACATTCGCATCTGCCTGGAAGAGGATGTCAGCGGGCGGGGCATCACCACGGGCTTCGAACGCTACAGGTTCGCGCACCAGGCCCTGCCGGAACTCGACCTGGCGTCGGTGGATACCTCCCGCAGACTCTGGCTCCACACCTTGCGCTTGCCCCTGCTAATCTCCTCCATGACCGGCGGCGCGCCCAGAGCCGAAGAGATCAACCGCAACCTGGCACTCGCGGCGCAGGAGCTTGGCCTGGCGATGGGCGTCGGTTCGCAGCGTGCAGCCCTGAAAGACCCGTCTCTCGCCCCCACCTACCAGGTACGCCGCTACGCCCCCGATGTGCCCCTCTTCGCCAACCTGGGGGCCGTGCAACTCAACTACTCTTATGGCCTCGATGAATGCAGGCGCGCCGTCGCTATGATAGAGGCCGACGCCCTCATCCTCCACCTCAACTCCATGCAAGAGGCCGTCCAGCCCGAAGGTGACACCAACTTCGCGGGGCTGGCGAGCAAGATAGCCCAGGTCTGCCGCGCTCTTGAGGTGCCGGTGATTGCCAAAGAGGTAGGCTGGGGCATCTCCGAGGAGACCGCCACACTCCTGTGGGACGCGGGCGTGGCGGCCATAGACGTAGCGGGCGCGGGCGGCACCTCCTGGAGCCAGGTCGAAGCCCACCGCATACCCAACGAGCGCGACCGCCTGGTAGCCGAGGCCTTCGCAGACTGGGGCATCCCCACCGCCGAGAGCCTCAAGCTACTCGTCACCAACGTGCCGGAGGGCGGCAAGGTCTTCGCCAGTGGTGGCATCCGCAATGGCATCGACGCCGCCAAAGCCCTCGCCCTCGGTGCCGACCTGGTGGGTATCGCCCGCCCCTTCCTCAAGGCCGCCGCCATATCCGCGGAGGCCACAGTGGAGCTAGGCGGAGTGCTGCGCGACCAGCTACGCATCGCCATGTTCGGCATCGGGGCCGCCGACCTGGAGACCCTACGCTTTACCCCGCATCTCGTGGAGAAGGAGTAACCCGCAAGCATGCCCGTTATTGGTCTTGACCACGTCCAGGTAGCCGCTCCCCGGACCGAAGGTGTTGAGGAGCAAGCGCGCGCCTTCTACGCGGGCCTGTTGGGACTCCAAGAGATTCAAAAGCCCGACATACTCAAGCCGAAGGGTGGCGTCTGGTTCTCCCTGGGGCGTGGTGAGCTACACGTCGGCCTGGAAGACACTTTCAGCCCCGCGCTCAAGGCCCACCCCGCGCTCCTGGTGAGCGACCTTGCCGCGTTGCGCCGCAAACTCGAAGAGGCTGGCCTCACAATTGCTCAAGCCGAACCCATCCCCGGAGTATCACGCTTCTACGTGTCGGACCCGTTCGGCAATAGAATCGAGCTAATGGAGCGTCTATGAGCGGCACCTCTGAGAGCGAAATACTGCAAAAGAAAGGCAAGCCCCTGGGCGAACAGCTTGGCTGGCACCTGCTCGGCACCACATACCCGTTCATCTCCCCCTGGTTCGTGCTCCGCTTGGATCGCGTGGAACTGGACGGCAAAGACGAGCCTATCGACTTCAGTTACCTTGAACATCCTGGAGCCGTGGGCATAGTGCCCGTAACCAAAGACGGCAACGTCATCCTCATCCGCCAGTATCGCTACTCGATTGACGGGTGGAGCGTGGAGGTACCTGCCGGTGGCATGCACGACGCGGACGGTGCCACGCACGAGGAGGTGGCCCGCAAGGAGATAGAGCAGGAGATAGGTGCCACCTGCGGTGAATTGCAGTACCTCGGCTGTTACTACACCACCGTGGGCCAGAGCGACCAGGCATACCATATCTACCTCGCCCACGACGTAGCCCTCACACGCGAGCAGTCCACCGAAGAGACCGAGGAGATACAGGTGAAGCCTGTATCCGCCGCCGAAGCCCTTGCTATGTCCCGCGACGGCCGCATCAAGGACGGCAACGCGGCCTTGGCCCTGCTGCTATGCGAAGGCATCTTCCGCGAGCGAGGTTACGTCTAACATTGGAAGCCCGGCTTGCTCTATTGGAGGAAGGTGCGCGACAACTCGGCTTCACCCTCAGCCCGCGCCAGCTCGACCAGTTCCAACTCTACTACGACACGCTGGTAGACTGGAACAGCCGCATGAACCTCACGGCCATTACCGACTACGCTCTCGTGCAGGTGCGTCACTTCCTAGATAGCCTTACAGTAGCGGCGGCCTTACTCTTGGACTTGCGCGAAGGCAAATCGCCAATCGAGGCGCCGTCCCCAGATTTCCGTATCATCGACATCGGCACCGGCGCGGGCTTCCCAGGCGTGCCCCTCAAAATCCTGTGGCCCCACGTCAGCCTCACGCTGAACGACTCCATAGGCAAGAAAACCACCTTCCTACAGGAACTTGCCCGCACGCTCGACCTCTCCGCCGTAGACGTTGTCACCGCCAGGGCTGAGGAGCTAGGCCAGGACAAAGCCCACCGCCAGCGTTACGACATGGTCACTGCGCGCGCCGTGTCCGCTTTGCCCGTGCTGTGCGAATACTGCCTTCCTCTCGCCAGGGTAGGGGGCCGCCTGCTCGCCCCCAAGAAGGGAGACATATCCCAGGAGCTATCAGAGGGTAAGCGAGCCGCCAGGCTCCTGGGCGGCCAACTCGGCAAGACCTACCCCTTCACCCTGCCGGGAGATGAAGAACCCCGCACCGTTATCTCCGTGCGCAAGACCGCACCGACCCCTCCTGGTTACCCTCGCAGAGTAGGCCTCGCCAAGACCAAGCCACTGGGCAAGTAATTCTTTACATGTTGAAGTTGTTACCTGGCCCGGTAGTCTCGGAGTACCTGCTGCTGCTGCTTCAGAATTTGTTCCATGTTGCGGTAGAACCGGCCTTTATCCACATCTGCTATCTCATCATGGTAGATGCTATTAAGGTACTCCAGCCACCGCTTTGTTACCTGCAAGACCTCTTCAGCAAATCGGTCCAGTGGCACTTCTACTTCTCGCATTGCGATCCAATTATTGGGCGGCGATTGCAAAGTAATATATACCCTGTTTCGCTTTGCCTCGCCTCGGATGTCGATCTGCCACGGGTCACTCTCCCAATCACCGGTTATGTCCTGGCTATCCACCAAGTTCGAGATGCCGGCGGCTAACCGACTCAGTAGAAGATATAAAGGGGCAGAAGGCGCCTGCTCCGCTGCATCCACATCATCCAGGTAGATATGGATAAAACCTAATTCCAGTGGGTAGTGCAGTACCAGGCTGCTACGTCGTGCTTCAGGTTCGGGTGGTGCTTCCGGTGTGAAGTCAAGTCGTATATCGCTATAGGAGCTGCTATGCGTGACTAACGGTCTTAAACGCCGACTGGGGTCACCGGATTGCTTGCCTGGCCGGAAGTCTGAGGTCATCACTTATATCCCCACCTGTTTGCCTTTGCTTCTGCGATAACTATGCCAAAGATGGCAATTGGCTTGTTGTTGCGCCTCAAACATCATTCTATCCCCTTATGGGTCCTTCCGCTACACTCCCACTCTTGACACTCCGCCCCACCTCGTGTACACTCAAACCAACCAAATAGAAATCGAGAGTGGTAGCGAGAGAACTGGCTCGGAGACCTACCCGGCAACCGGCAACAGCGCGGTGCCCCACCCAGCCCCAAGGGGAAGGATTCGGCCGTCCGGCAAGATACAAGCCTCTCCGCGTAGAGGCGTTTTTGTTTAAGTGCCGAGTGCCGAGTACCGAGTGCTGAGCGGGCACAGGCAGAACTCGGTACTCGGAACTTGGTACTCGGCACTCGGTACTCGGAAGTGGGAGCACGACATGTCAGGCAACGGAACCACGGCGGCAAAGAGCAATCACCCATTCCTGGCGCGACTCAGCGAGGCGCGGCCCATCGTCTGCGATGGGGCTATGGGCACGATGCTGTATTCTATGGGTGTGCCCGCCAATAGCTGCTTTGACGAGAGCAACCTGACGCAGCCTGACCTGGTGCGCAAGGTGCACGAGGCTTATATCAAGGCGGGCGCGGAGATCATAGAGACAAACACCTATGGTGCCAACCGGCTCAAGCTGGCGGGCTATGACCTGGCCGACAAGGTGGGGCAGATCAACAAGCGGGGCGCGCGCCTGGCCCGTGAGGTGCGCGAGGTCAGCGGGCGGCCCGTCATGGTGGCCGGGGCCGTGGGACCGCTGGGCAAGCCCCTCAAGCCAGTCGGCCTCATCCCCGCGCTTGAGGCCCGCGCCGTCTTCCGCGAGCAGATAGAGGCGCTACTGGAGGGCGGGGTGGACCTCATCATCCTGGAGACGATACCCGACCTCGAAGAGATGCGCCAGGCCCTCATCGCCGCCCACGAAGCCTGCGACCTGCCGGTCGTGGCCCAGATGACCTTCGATGGCGACGGCCGCACGCAGATGGGCAACACACCCGACGAAGTAGCCAGGGCGCTCGCGGAGCTAGGTGCCGACGTGATAGGCGCGAACTGCTCCACCGGCCCTCAGCGTATGTCACGGGTCATCTCCGAGATGTCAGCCGTGGTCGGCACGCCCCTCTCGGCCCAACCCAACGCCGGGTGGCCCGAAATGGTGGGCGACCGCATCGTCTACGTCTCCACCCCCGATTACGTGGCGAGCTTTGCCTCCCGCATGATAGCGGCAGGGGCGCGCCTCCTGGGCGGCTGTTGCGGCACGACCCCCGCCCACATCCAGGCCATCGCCGCTTCCGTGCAGGAGCTTGAGGCCACCAGGCAGGCGAACCAGGCCACGGCGCAACCCATAGTCGAGCAGGTCCGCGTATCCGAGCCTGAACCTCCCATGCTCCGCGAAGCCGCACCCCTCGAGCTCAGCGACGAAAAGGCGTCGGTGCACTCCGAGGTTGGTTCGTTTGGTTGGAAGCTGGGCAACGAGTTCGTGGTCAGCATCGAGTTAGCCCCACCGCGTGGCGTAAATCCCTCCAAGCTGCTGGCGGGCGCTCAAATGCTCAAAGAGAAGGGCGTGGACGCGGTGAACGTCACCGACTCGGCCCTGGGTCGCGCCTCGATGAGCGCCCTCGCGGTCAGCTATCTGGTGCAGCAGCAGGCCCACATGGGGGTAATCGTCCACTTCACCACCCGCGACCGCACCCTCATGGGCATACAGGCCGAGCTACTGGGCGCCCACGCGATGGGCCTGCGCCACATCCTCGCCCTCACCGGCGACGCCCCCAACCCGGTGGACCGCCTCGGCTCGTCCGCGGTGTTTGATATCGACGCGATTGGCCTCATCAAGCTGCTGACCCGCCTCAACAACGGCGTTGACCTTGCGGACAACAGCATCGGCGGCACCACTGACTTCCTTATCGGTTGCGCCTTCAACCCCACCGCCCGCGACCTGCCCCTCGAAATCGACCGCCTGGGCCAGAAGCTAGAGGCGGGCGCGCATTTCGTGATGACTCAGCCCGTGTACGACCTGGAGCTTGTGGAGCGCACCCTCGACAGCGTCAAAGCCTTCAACGCCAGGGTGCTCCTGGGTATACTACCCCTCCAAAGCTTCCGCCACGCCGAGTTCCTCCACAACGAGGTGCCCGGTATCATCATCCCCGATTTTGTGCTAAAGCGCATGGAAGAAGCGGGCGCGAACGGCAGGCAAGCAGGCGTCGAGATGGCCCAGGAGATCCTCCAATACGCCTATAGACGCTACGCCGGGGCCTACCTGATGCCCTCCTTTGGCCGCTACGAGCTATGCGCCAGCGTGCTGGACGTGCTGCCGGAATTCGCACCTATTGGGGCGGAAACGTAGTTCTGAAACGTGAAACGTGAAACGTGAAACGTGAAACGTGAAACGTGATGCGGCAAGAATAACAGCACCACGCGAATGAGACCTTGTTGGTCTTACAGGCCCATCTCCCACCCTGTCATCCTGAGCGCAGCGAAGGATCTCAAGAAGGTGAGTAGGGATGCTGTTGAATAATAGGAGTGGTGCTGCTAGCGTCCGACTGTTGAACAAGGCCAACATCTGAGATCCTTCGCTACGCTCAGGATGACGGGGGAGTATGGTCGCCGGGTAAGAGACAGAGTCGCATTTGCGGACCAAGCAACACGAGCCGCATCACGTTTCACGTTTCAGCACCGCTCGCCCAACCCACAGCCCGAGCAATCAACCCCCTCTGCCCACCGTACATCCCCTCCGGCAGGTCGTCCAGCGCGAAAAAGCGGGCTTCCGCCACCTCCGCGCTCGGCCTGAAGCGTTCAAGTGCCTCTATATCTGCCAGGCGGCAAGCGAAGATCGCGTCCACCCGCCTGCGTCCAGGGTGCGCCGCCGCCGAGAGCAGCCTGACTACCTCGATCTTCATGCCCGTTTCCTCGCACAATTCCCTCTCCAGGCACCTCTCTAGGCTCTCCCCCGGCTGTAGGCTCCCACCCGGCAGGCCCCACGGTTTGTCGCGCCTGTACGTGTGCTTGAACAGCAACACCCGCCCCGCTTCGTCCAGCACCAGCGCGATAACCCCCACCGTGAACTTCGCGTTGAACAACCACACCAGGCCGCTACGCAGCTTGCGGTTGAGCGGCAGCCTATCCCATACAGACGTTATCAGCCGGTCCAACTACCGTGCCCTATGTCCCACTGTCCAGCACAACGTCGCCCGTCTTCGCGTCGAAAATGACGAATAGCTGCGTAGCCGGGTCGGTGCTGAACAACTGGTAGACCAACTGAGGCGAGGGTCCGCCGGCTGCCGGTGTGGGCAGCGGACCTATGCCCAACGCCTCCGGTGCGAGCAGCGCAATCGCAATCTTGTCCCCGCCACCCCGTTCGCCAGCCGCCTCGACTATTGCCCCCGAGTCTTGCAGGCTGTCAAGGTCTAGCGCCGACAGGTCGAGGGCTGCCGCGCCCGGCGACCCGAAGTTCGCCAGCAATTCATCCGGCACCTGTCCCGCCGCCGTCAGGTCGACTACCGTACCGTCCATGCTAAAGGCCACCGCCCGCTCCTCGGAAGGCGAGACTGCTATCAGGGTCCAGTTGCGCC
>DASVVE010000060.1:0-17686 GCA_036386675.1 Chloroflexia bacterium
CGGGAGGTGGGTTGCCCCATTCGGAGATCCACGGATCGGCCTGCAAGCGGCTCCCCGTGGCTTTTCGCAGCGTTGCCACGTCCTTCATCGGCCCTAGTTGCCAAGGCATCCACCATACGCCCTTCTTCGCTTGTCACCACCCTTTCCCTTCTCTTATCTCTCCCGCCGTCCGGGCCGCCCACCGCTGAACATGTCAGAAGCGTTCGTCCGCACGCGGTTCGATTTGAGAGAGCGGATAGCACAAGCACATTTGCAGCGCATAATCGGTCATTCTTCTTTCTTGCGAAATTGAATTCCCTTCATGAAAGCAAAGCGTTAGTTTCTGCTTCCATGATGCTTTGTTGCTAGTTACTCATTTGCAACTATTCTCTTGTTAAGGTGGACACTCTCACTTTCGCTTGAGTGACCCGTCAGCCCTCTTGACTGCCGGTCGCCGTCTTTGTGCAAGACGAGGATCGGAATTCGTTGTGGGCTTTGTTACTTAAGGTGCTTGTCGAAGGCAACAAAAAAGACCTGGGCACTCGCCTCAAGCCTTCACTCACCGGCTGGAGTTTGCGAGTTACTGTATCAGTTTGTGACCTCGATCTGATGCATTCTTGTCCTTCGGCCTCTTGGGGACTGCTTATCTAGTCCTGGGCGCTTGGATATTATACGAAACCCGGTTTAGATTGTCAAGCGATTTGGCTCTGCTTTTTCGAGCAATTTCGCTGTTGTTCTTGCGCTTCGTTTCGGCTCTTCTTACAGCTCCGATTTCCCTCCGCGCTCAATTATTATACGAAATTCGTACCTCTTTGTCAAACGATTTGGCCGCGTTTCCGGGTCAATTTCGTTGCTTTTTTGCGGCTGGCCCGGTTCTTAGCCTGAGCTTATTTGGTCGGGCTCTCGGTTATTATATGGAACGCAAGTACCACCGTCAAGTAAGACGTTCAGGAGCCTGTTCACGCACAAGAGGCCTTCTTCCCACGACCGGTAAGCAGCGAGTGGTACAAGCCTGATGCACGATTGCCCATCGGTGATTCTTCACATCTGAAAGAGGTACATTATTCTACCTGACCAGCCTGACCAGCCCGAGGCTATACGCACGTTAGTCTTTTGCCATATAATATACAGTGGGCTTACATTTGTTGGCGCACTCATTGTCGTCAATCAAGTGGCTCAGCGTCGATCTACCACGTCAAGTATTCGCTCTAGAGAAAGGTCCGTGCGTTGTCGTCTTCTTCCTCAATTAAGTTCATCTTCGCGGCCGCTGTTCTGACTGTCTTGCTGGGTGTATGGTCCGTCGTAGGCGCTTCCGTGCCTGCGGCTTCGGCCGGAGCACCCTTAGAACTATCGCCAGCGGGGGCAATAGCCAACCTCAACTCCGATGCGCCCGATGGAGTGCTCCCAGCCACGGCTACGGCTACCGCAACAAGCACCAGGACTCCCTTTCCTACCCGCACACCCACTGCCACAGCCACCTCCACGCCTGCCTGTGGCTTCTTCTGGCGCATAGTCAATGTGGGCGAGTCTCTCCCCTCACCGAACGTGTTGGAAGACATAGACATGCTGTCAGTCTCTGACGGTTGGGCTGTAGGTCGCCAGGGCGGTGACGCGCACATTGAGAGATGGAATGGTAACAGTTGGAACTTTATGCAACCCCCGGCCGGACTCTTGGCTGATAGCGTCCTGAACGGAGTATCGGTCCTCGCGACGAACGACGCCTGGGCTGTAGGAAGCCACGGCTCGGATGGGTATGCGACGAGACAGACGCTGGTGTTGCATTGGAATGGCAGCCAGTGGAGCGTCCTCCCAAGCCCAAGCCCCGGTAGCAGTTGGAACGCGCTCTACGACGTCGAAGCTCTCGCACCCGACAATGTGTGGGCAGTAGGCGTCTCCGATAGCAATCCCTTCTTAATCCACTGGGACGGCAACGACTGGACAAGCTTTCCCGTGCCGTCAGTCCAAAGCGGGCCATTGCGCAGCATCTACGCGCCAAGTCCGAACGACATCTGGGTGGTTGGGGAGACCGGCCCTCACGTGAAGCAGATGAACATCCTGCACTGGGACGGGATCGCGTGGAGGATGGTCAAGAGTCCCAGCGTACCAGGACATGAGGACGAATTTGGCGCGCTCTATGGAGTTCATGGGCTGGGGCCGAACGATATCTGGGCGGTTGGTTCCATTAGCAATGAGTTCCCTATGACCCTGCATTGGAACGGCACTGCGTGGAGCGCCGTCGCAAACCCGGCCCCCAGTGAGGGCTGGTCCACTCTGATGGACGTGGTCGCCGTGACAACAAGCGAGGCTTGGGCCGTCGGTTTCAGCAACGACAAGCCTGTAGCCCTGCGCTGGAATGGTTCGACGTGGGTGCAGGTTGCAACTCCAAACCCATCAATCCCGAACAGCCAGTACGGTACGCGTCTTCACGGGGTCGCCGCAACCAGGCCGGGTGACATTTGGAGCGTCGGCTACTACCATGCTGCAAGTGATTACGCTACCCAGAAGTCATTGATGTTGCGCTACAACGATCCTTGCACGACGCCCGCCAACACACCGACGGCTACGGCCACGAGTCTCCCCTCATGTCAGGGTGAGTGGCAGCAGGTGTCCAGCCCCAACGCAGGGCTTCCCGGCAACAATAATGTGCTGCTGGGGGTGGATGCGAGAACGCCGGACGACATATGGGCCGTAGGCTACTACAGCGACACGCTGGGTATGGAGCAACCGCTGGTCCAGCGATGGAACGGCGCGCAGTGGACTACGGTGCCCAGCCCCAGTGTCAGCCGGGGCCGCCTCTACAGTGTGACAGCGGTCTCGGCCAACGACGCCTGGGCTGTAGGCTCGTACTACACAGCAGAGGACATAGAGCGATACTTAATCGTGCGCTGGAACGGTGTTACCTGGAATACCGTGCAAGGTCCTGATCTCGGTACCAATTTTAACAACCTCAGGTCGGTCACGGCCGTTTCCGCGAATGATGTATGGGCCGTCGGCTATTATACTTCTCCGGAGCCTCCCCACCGTGGAAGCGCGCTCGCACTGCACTGGAATGGCAGCCAGTGGAGCCAGGCCGCGACCCCCCCTTCCTCAGGGTACGAAAGCCGGAGTCTGGTGTCGGTGTCCGCGCTGGCGGGCAACGATGTTTGGGCGGCAGGCCACCGCACCGATGACACCGGCACGCCCAAACCGCTAGCTTTACACTGGAATGGCAGCGTGTGGCAAGAATCTGTGATTGGGGATCCCAGCAAATACAACACCTTCAGAAGCGTGCTCACCGGTATCGTGGCTATAGCACCCAATGACGTCTGGGCGGTGGGTCACCAGTTCTCGTCATGGCCGTACGCGCACGTAGTGTTGGTCCTGCATTGGGACGGCAGCCAGTGGAGCATGCCTGAGAAACCGTCAATTTCCGGGGGCAATAGTCCGGCGGGATACGCGACGGTCGGCTACTCCAGCTACTTGATGGGTGCGGCCGCGCGAGCCTCGAACGATATATGGGCGGTCGGCTACTATTCACCAAGCTCAGGAGGTATCCCCCAGGCCCTCGCCCTGCAATCAAACGGCTCTATCTGGGGGACCACCGCCGCTGTGACTTCAAACACCTCGACCTGGGCCTTGAACGGAGTTACCGTGGCGGGCAACGAGCTTTGGGCCGTGGGCTATTATGAAGTGGATGGTGTGGCGCGCACCCTGGTCGAGCGATACGTTACCGTATGCCCGCAGGGTGTAAGTACCCCCACCAGCACGCCGCCCACCGTACCTAGCGCAACACCCACCGCTACACCTACAGCTTGCGCGGTGCAGTTCGCGGACGTGCCCGCCTCCGGCTCAGGCTCCACATTCTATCCCTTCATCCGTTGCCTGGCTTGCCGTGGCATCATCAGCGGCTATCCATGCGGTGCTGCCGGTGAACCATGCAACGGCTCCAACGACCCATACTTCCGCCCCGGCCTCAACGTCACCAGGGGCCAGATATCCAAGATGGTGGCCCTGGCCGCCGGCCTGAGCGGACCTACGGGTAACCAGATATTCGAGGATGTAGAGCCGGGCAGCACCTTCTACGATCCGATCCAGCAGCTTGCCTCCAGAGGATACATCGGGGGCTATCCGTGCGGGGGACCTGAGGAACCATGCGAAGAGGGTAACCGCCCTTACTTCCGACCTGGAGTGAACACCACAAGGGGGCAGCTATCCAAGATAGTGAGTGAGACCGCTCTCTTCAACGAAGATCCAGGGCCTCAGAAATTCTCGGACGTACCGGGAGACAGCCCCTTCTTCTTCTGGATCAACAGGCTGGCTAACAGGGGTGTGATCAGCGGCTACCCGTGCGGAGGGCCGGGTGAGGGCTGTGATGCCCAGAGCCGCCCATACTTCAGACCTAACGACAAGGTGACCAGGGGGCAGACGGCCAAGATAGTCGCCAATACGTTCTTCCCCAACTGCCATACTCCCGCACTCCCGCGCGGAGGTAACTGAGCCAGGCGCAAGTCGGCAAAAAGAAGGGCGGTAGGACACAGTTGCCTACCGCCCTTCTTCTATTGGTCGCCAAACGGCAACCTAAGGAGCACACTCGGGAAGAACGTATTGGCGACTATCTTACTCACCTGCGCCCTCGTAGCGTTATGACCGGGCCGGAAGTAAGGCAGGTTACTAGGGCCGCATGGCTCACCGGGGCCGCCACATGCATAGCCGCCCATGACGCTGCGGGAGGCCAGGCGCTGTATCCACGGATAGAAGGGGCTACCCGGCGGCACGTCCTGGAAGGTCTGGCCGCTTGGCGTGTCGCTGTAGCCCTTGGCGCTCGACACAATCTTGGCGATCTGGCCGCGCGTGGTGGGGTCGTTGGGGCGGAAGTATGGCAGGTTGCCTGCTCCGCACGGCTCGCCCGGTCCACCGCAGTTGTAGCCTCCGATGATGTTGCGCACCGCCAGCCGCTGGATGAACTCGTAGAAGGTGCTGCCCGGCGCTATGTCCTGGAACTTCTGGCCGCTTACCGGCTCATTGAATCCCGCAGCATTAGCTACTACCTTCGACAACTGCGCGCGGGTGATATTGTTGTTTGGCCTGAACGTGCCGTCGCCGAAGCCAGAGATCACCGAGCGCTCGGTCAGGCACTCTATATAGCTGTATGCCCAGAAGTCGGGACAAATGTCAGAGTAGAGTGACGCACAGGCCTGCGCCACCACGTACTGGGGGCGCGTGCTAATGGTGAGTCGCACTCTGCCGTTGCTGGCGTTCAGTGTAGTCCTGCCCCCGTCGCGGTCCACAACCTCAACCTGCGCCACATCCACCGTGTAGTCCACCGTTGCGCTCCCGCTAACACGCCAGAGCATGTTGATGCTGGTGTTGCCATTCCTGAAACGGTAATCGAACCCTGCGAAGTCGGAGTCGTCGGGCTGGTGAGGGTTGTTGCCGGGCAGCATCTGCGGCCCCTGTCCGACGTAAGTAGCCCCCTCAAGCAGACCAGCCATCGTCTTGTACGCGTGGTAAGCGGGCTTGGGCGAGTAGTCATCGCGCAGGATTGCCATACCCCCGTAGAGGTTCTGGGGCCGGTCGAACTTGTCCTCCATCTGGAAGTAGTTGAAGTGGACCACCCTGCGGGTTGACATGGCGATGCCGTACATGCGAGCCAGCATGTTAGCTTGTTCGTCCTCCGTCCAGTTCATGCTGTCGGGGCACTCGCCGGAGGTGGTGCAGGTGCTCTTGCCCTCCTCGGTGATCCAGATTTCACCCGGCTTGCCGCCATGCTGGTCTATCCAAGTGTTCACCATGTTGAGGCGGTACTGAAAATTCTGCACCAGGGTGTCAGAGCGTGTGTCCTCAGGGATGCGGTCGGGCATGTAGGTATGTATTGACATTGCGTCGAAGTTGATAGCACCACCGGAGGCCTCTACCACCTCGTTCAAGAAGGCCATGCCTTCGTTGGTGGAATCGTGCACGTAGAGGCCGCCGATCAAAACCCTTGCGTCGGGATCAATCGCCTTGATGGCCTGGTAAGCCCCGGCCAACAAGCTCGCGTATGAGTTGGCCCTGTCCTCGAAGGTGCAACTGTCAATGCAGTTCCAGGTGCCCTGGTGGTTCGGCTCGTTCCAAATCTCCCAGGTGTGCACCTTGTCCTTCCAGCGCGTAACGGCCCAGCGCACGTAGTCGAAGTAGTCTTGCTGGTTCTTGGGCTCGTACCACCACCAGTCGCCCGCGCTGGGGTTGGTGCTGGACCACTTGGGTGTGGTCAGCAGCATCCCTATCACGTCTATGCCCCTGTTCACGTTCTGGTCGATAGCTTTGTCATAGATAGCCACCACGTTCGTGTCGATGGCACCCTTGCGGTTCGGCTCCACGTTGGCCCACGATAGCTCCTCACGCGAGACCTTCACCCCCGCGGCGGCAGCCAGGTCGGCCAACTGGTCGGTGTTGGTGAAGCGGCGCTCCAGCCCCGACAGGTAGAGGTTCATGCCGAACATGGACACAGGATCGAAGGCCGCGGCGCTCATCGGCGGCCCTGCCTTGGAGGCGGGCACCGGGGTGACTTCCTCGAAAGGTCCCTCACCGGGTGCAGGTGTAAACTGCGGAACCCGCCCGCCGTAGCCATCATGAGACTGTGCGTGTGAGGCACCCCTGCCCGTAAACATCAGGCCAAGCGCGACAATGATTAGACCCAGCAGCAAAAAGAACTTTCGCATAACCCTTCCAATCTACTTATATCTAGCTAACCCACTCAACATCCCAAACACCGCGCCCATAGTTGATCGTCTGAGGTTCCTAAGTCTACCCAATTGGCGAAGCGCACCGCAACAAGATACACACAGCCAAAACTCCCACGCGGCATAGCGAAAACGTACTGCACGTTGGTGGTAATAGAACGTATCTCCTCAACTGAAAGAAGGAGATGAGCACGTCAGCCCCGCCCTTGTCATTCTGAGCACAGCGAAGAATCTCGTCCCACATCGGGATGTCTCTGCTTTCTTGGCGTACCGTGGGGCTGAAGGAAAGGTGTTATTTGGGTGCTGAAGGGCGAGATTCTTCGCTGCGCTCAGAATGACAAGGGCCTCACTCTGCCGCTGATATTAGAGACTGCTACGCGGTCGCTTCTACGGACACAATGCGACCCACGCAGCCCAAGGCAAAGAAAAAGAACGTGACAAGCAAGATCGCTATGCCCGTCACGTTCCCTTAATGAATGTTCAGTCTGTAGGTTGCCTGGTCCCTACGCCCGCAGGCTCTTCGTCTGCCCGGCGGCGCGGTCGCGCTCGTGCTTGGATAGGAGGCGCTTGCGCAGGCGGAATGCCTTGGGCGTGACCTCCAGTAGCTCGTCGTCGTTCAGGAACTCAATCGCGTCGTCCAGCGAGAGCACGTGCAGCGGCTCCAGGCGCAGGGCCTCCTCGGAGGTGGACATGCGCATGTTGGTGAGGTGCTTCTTCTTGCAGACGTTCACCTCCAGGTCGCGCTCGCGTATGTGCTCGCCTATCACCTGGCCCTCGTACACGTCCACTCCCGCCCCAATGAACAGCGCGCCACGCTCCTGGGCGGCGTGCAGGCCGTACGTAGCGGTCACCCCCGACTCCCACGCCACCAGCGAACCGTTCTCGCGGGTGCCAATGGGTCCTGCCAGCGGGCCGTAGCCGTCAAACAGTGTATTGACGATACCCCGGCCTCGCGTGTTGGTAAGGAACGCCTGGCGGAAACCGAGCAGGCCGCGAGTGGGCACCCGGTAGACGTAGTGCGTCGTGCCGTCATCGCGGAACTTCATATCTATCAGGGTACCGCGCCGCTGCCCCATCATCTCGACCACCACCCCGGCGGCTTCCTGCGCCACCTCGATCTCCACCTGCTCGTAAGGCTCCTGCTTGTGCCCGTCCTCCTCCTTGAAGATCACCTCGGGCTTGGACACCTGGAACTCGTAGCCCTCCCGGCGCATCGTCTCGATCAGGATGACCAGGTGCAACTCACCGCGCCCGCTCACCAGGAAGGTGTCGGCGGTATCGGTGTCCTCCACCCGCAGGGCCACGTCGCGGTCAAGCTCGCTGTAAAGGCGGTCCCGTATCTTGCGGCTGGTGACGTAAGTACCCTCGCGGCCCGCGAAGGGGCTGGTGTTCACGCCGAAGGTCATGCGCACCGTCGGCTCCTCCACCCGGATGGGCGGCAGCGGGCGCGGGTCGTTGGCGTCGGCAATCGTGTCTCCTATGTTCACATCGGTGATGCCAGCCAGGGCCACGATGTCGCCCGCCGCTACCTCGTCCACCTCGGACCGCTGCAAACCCTGGAAGGTGAAGACCTGCGTGATCTTCGCGGGGACCATGTTGCCGCTGTGGTCGATACGCATCACCGGCTGAGCCTTACGCACCGCGCCGCTATGCACCCTACCCAGCACGATGCGGCCCTTGTAGTCGTCGTAGCTCATACTGGTGACTAGCAACGCCATCGGCTCGTCAGGCGCTATCTCCGGGGGCGAAATATGCTCCACGATAGCCTCGAACAGCGGCTCCAGAGTCGGCCCCATATGCCGGTGTTCGAGGCCCGCTTCACCCGTGAGGGCGTTGGTGTAGACGGTAGGGAACTCGGCCTGCTCCTCGCTGGCACCCAGGTCCAGGAACAGGTCGAAGGTCTCGTTGAGCACGTGGTTGGGGCGGGCGTTCACGCGGTCGATCTTGTTAATTACCAGGATCGCCTTGTGCCCCGCCTGCAAAGCCTGGCGCAGCACGAACTTGGTCTGCGGCATCGGCCCCTCAACCGCATCCACCAGCAGGAGCACGCCGTCCACCATGTTCATCACGCGCTCGACCTCGCCCCCGAAGTCGGCATGGCCCGGCGTATCCACGATGTTGATCTTGATGCCCTTGTAAACGATGGCGGTGTTCTTCGCCATGATGGTGATGCCGCGCTCCCGTTCGAGAGCGTTGGAGTCCATCACGCGCTCGGCCACCTGCTGGTTCTCGCGGAAGATGTGGCTCTGCTTGAGCATGGCATCCACGAGGGTGGTCTTGCCGTGGTCTACGTGGGCGATAATGGCGATGTTGCGTATGTCTGTGCGCTGCATGTTGTCCTGTTTCCCCTATGAAAAAGCCCCGGCGTGCGGGGCATTTCTACACTATGTAAAACTTGCCGTGACCTATAATTATACCATAACGCGGCTCCTGTTGCGCGCGAACGCCGCTAACTGCCGCAACTCCTTCTCGTACACCGGCCGCAACATCCTCGGCGCGAACAGCCGCTCCGCCAGCCCCGCAATCCCGCCGCTCGCCGTCCACTCCGTGCTGATGCGAACGCGTGACTTGCTGCCGTCCACGGACGTCACCGTGAACGTGGTCGCCAGGTCGGTGCCCTCGGTATCCTTCTCCACCAGCACCCGGCCCGGCTCAGGCTCGACAACCTGCATGCGGTAGGCCCTGTCCACGCCGCCCGCCTTGTTGCGGAACCGAACGATGGTGCCCGCTCCCTTGCCGCCCTCTTCCACAGTGAGGTCGCTGAAGTGCTCTTTCGGCAGGATGTGGGGGTGCCCGTTCTCATAGTCGGCTATGATGTCATAGATCTCTTGTGCGGGAGCGTCTATCACGCCCTCGACTTCAATATATACCTTGCTCATTTTGTGCCTCCTTATATTTGTGTCTTTTTGTTGTTATGTATTTGCCAGGGTGCTATAGAAAGAGAAGGAAATCCTACTATCAGGACTAAGACGGGGTCTTAGTCCTCCCGAACATGCGGTTACGCTCAGGGTAAACTCCGTGTAAAATCTCGTCCTACAGCACCCAAATGGCCCCTTTCGTACAGCAGCATAGCACCACAGGAAAGAGCAGACATCGTACTTATGGACGAGATTTGGCAGTTCAAAAGGAGTGACAAGAAAAGGCTTCTGGTCTCCCTTGCATCAGGAATTGCTACCTTGTGTACGGATTTGACATAGCAAAACTGCCCTGCCCACTTAAGAAATTTTCATGGGCAGAGCAGGTTGTCTTATATGCGGGCAGAACCCCTGATGGCGTCAAACAAGGTCTAAGGGAGCTACGACGCTGGCCCCTGCCCCTCCGCCTTGCGCGCGGCCGCTTGCCCGCCGCTAGCCTGCTCTAGCAGCGCACCGACCGCCTGGGCGCGGATCATCACCGCGTGCTGGCCGATGCTGATAACGTCCTCTATGGGCAAGTACGCAGTGCCATCGGAGGAGTTTTCGAGCACCCCACCCGCAAGCTCCAGGCCCACGATGCTGCCCGACTTCTCATCGAAGTAGATGTCGTTGACCACCGCCTGCTCGTTCCCGGTATCGGTGTACACCGCCTTGCCGATGAGCCGGTCCTTGCTGCCCAGGCTCTCCTTGACGGTGGGGTCTTCTTCAGCCTCAATATCGGCGGCGCTGTCGGTGACCACCACCGCGTCCTTGCCTATACTCACCAGCTTGGAGATCGGCACCATGCGGGCCTTGCTGAACAGCCCGCCCTCCTGGGTGAGCAGGGCCACAACGCGCGTGTGGTCCTTCGATATAACCAGGTCCTTCACCGAGGCAAGCTTCATCCCGTCGGCGCGGCTGAGCACGTCCTTGTCGATTACCGATTGGCCCTTTAGCATCTTACGGTTCCTCCTATTTCGGCTACCGGGTACGTGGGATTAGCGGGGTATAAAGACAACATACCCAACTACCAGAAGAATAAGGATGGCGATAGTCACGGCGATAAGCACGACCGTCCCTCGCCTGTTACCCTGTAGTCTCATGCCGTCCTCCGGGTGCAATATCGGACCGCCGCATGTATACACCCGTTACGCAGCAGCCACAAGTTGTTGACGATAAAGGAAGCGCAATCAGACATGAGCTTCCTGGCAGCCATTATACAGCAAGAAAGCGTTATGCAAGCGCCATATTTTGCGATATGTAAGCAGCACCCATCTAAAGTGGCTACCATGATGTGCTACAATGCCCACGGCTGGGAACCAGCAGTTTTATCCAACAATACGGAGGCGCTTTTCTATGGTTGGAACAGTTACAACAGTAGATGCTGACACTCGCCGCCAGGTGGTTGAGAACATAGCCGCAGCGCTGGACAAGTACTATGTCTTTCCTGAGGTGGCACAAACAATGGGCGAGGGGCTCCAGGCGTCGCTGGCCGAGGGTGCTTATGACGAGTTAACGACACCCGCAGCCCTTTGTGAGAGACTTACTGCTGACCTCCAGGCTATCAGCCGCGATAAACACATACGAGTGCGTTACAGTAGCGAACCGCGTCTTCTCGGCGGGCCAGAAGGAGAAGACTCTCCTGAAGAAACAGCCCTATGGATCGCCCTGGCTCGTAGTGTCAACTTTGGCTTCTACAAGGTGGAACGGCTGGCTGGCAACGTCGGCTACCTCGACCTGCGTAACTTCTGGGAGGCAGAGTACCCCGGCGCGGGCGAGACCGCAGTCGGAGCTATGAACCTGTTGGCGCACACCGATGCGTTGATAGTGGACCTGCGCCGGAACGGGGGTGGCTCACCCTCGATGGTGGCTCTGCTAACCAGCTTTCTGTTCAAGGCCCAACCCGTACACCTCAACAGTTTCTACCAGCGCGAGGGAGACACCACCACGCAGACCTGGACGCTGCCTTACATCCCCGGCCCCCGCACCCCCGACAAGCCCGTGTACGTGCTGACCAGCAACCGCACCTTCTCGGCGGCGGAGGAATTCACCTACAACCTGAAGAACCTGAAGCGGGCCACCATCATCGGAGAGACCACGGGCGGCGGCGCGAACCCCGGCGGCGACATCTCGGTCACGCCCCATTTCCGCGTGTTTGTGCCCACTGGCCGCGCCATCAACCCGATCACCTCCACCAACTGGGAGGGTACCGGAGTGGAGCCGGACATCCAGGTGTCGCAAGAAGATGCACTAAATGAAGCGTATCGCCGTGCGCTGGAAGCGGTGATAGAGAAACTGGGAGTTGCTCGCTCGGATGCGTCCGTAGCTCAGGTGGAGGAAGCGCGTGCGGCCCTGACTGCCCTTGGTGAGTGAGGTAACGGCAAGCGGAACGCGACCCTTTTGTCACGCTCGCGAACACGTGAGAAAAGGGCTTGTATACGCACGCCGAATGTGGTACACTTATGTCGTGGTAGGGTGGCTAAAGTAAAAGGTATCGAAAGGTTCACGCACAATTCCTCCCCGGTAAGCGCGTAGACGCCCTCAGAAACTCCCCCGTTGGCCCTTCCCACCAGTTAACCCGTAGGCTCTTTTTCAGTTTAACAAGGGAGAAAATAAAACAACATGGCAGACAAGACACTTACGTGCCGCGATTGTGGTACGCAGTTTGTGTTCACCGAGGGTGAGCAGGACTTCTATTCGCAGAGGGGCTACACCGACCCCGTTCGTTGCCCCGATTGCCGCGCATCCAAGAAGGCTGCCCGCGCAGGCGGTGGTGGTGGCGGCTACGACAGCTACGACAGCTACGGCAGCGGCGGTGGTCGCAGCGGTGGCGGCGGTGGCTACAGCAGCTACGGTGGTGGCGGCGGTGGCGGCGGCGGCTACGGTCGCAGCGAGCGCACCATGACAGACGTCACCTGCGCCAGTTGTGGCAAGGAGACCCAGGTACCGTTCGTCCCCAGGGGCGACCGCCCGGTCTATTGCTCCGATTGCTTCAGCCAGAATGGCGGCGGCGGTGGCGGTGGCGGACGCTCAGGCGGTCGCTACTAGCTCGTTCGCACGGGGAGGAGGCCCTTTCGCAGGGGTCTAACGAAAAGGCTAGCAAAGAGAAAGAGAGTTGGCAAGTATGCCAACTCTCTTTCTTTTGCTACCACGCAGAGGTCCTGCTGCCACTTTTGCCGCGTCATGTGAGTTTGACACCTACTCTACTGTGAGTTTTACACAGTTCACTTGGCTTCGCTCTGCTCCTTGAAGTGCTGGATAATCATAACTAGCTCGCCACGGTGTTCGGCGTCGTGGTTTACGAGGTGATAGAGGACGCGCTCAGGGGTGATGTGGTGGGTCTCGCCGGTCCAATGTGTGATGGGGCGTAATTCGCGAAACTCTTCAGCGGACATAGTCTTGTAAATGTCGATGAAATGCTGGCGGGCGAGCGCCATCTTCTCCAGGTAAGCGCCCAGACCTTCGCTTTCGAGCCTTGCGAGGTTACCAACTTCGTCCCGGTCATCGTCGGGGAAGAGCGCCTTCATATTTGCGGGGGGTTCCTGCTGTAGCACCGTATATAGCCAGTGGACCTCGCTGGAACCCATGTGATACAGGATGGAGCGAAGGGTGTTGTGGCCCATTGGAGGCTCAAGATCGAGCCACTCTTCGCGCAGTGCTTCCAGCTCACCGAGCGTTCTGCGGCGGGAGTCCTGAAGCACCCAGAGGGCAAGACCTACCACCGGGTCGCAACCGTCCAGAGGCTCAGCTTGCAAGACGACCATTTCCGGGTTAATTGCCATTAAGTGTTGCTCCTTTTACGCATCGTGGCACTGGCATAGTGTTCGCTTAGGATTGGTGAGCCTACTTTACCAGCTTCCATGATTTTGCTGATTGATGCCAACGGCGAACCTGTGGCGGTCAGGAGGCGACAAACAAGAAGGTCGGCTGTGATCCAGCCGACCTTCTTGTTTGTCGCTTGGTAAGCAGATCGACCTACTACTGCCCGGCCTGCTCGAACCTCTGGTTGACGGCCTCCCAGTTGACCACGTTCCACCACGCGGCCAGGTAGTCGGGGCGGCGGTTCTGGTACTTGAGGTAGTAGGCGTGCTCCCACACGTCATTGCCCAGGATGGGGTACTGCCCCTCGGATAGGGGGTTGTCCTGGTTGGCGGTGCTGGTGACGGAGAGCTTACCGTCCGAGCCGCGCACGAGCCACGCCCAGCCGGAGCCGAAGCGCTTCACACCGGCGTCGTTGAACTGCTGCTTGAAGGCGTCGAAGCTGCCGAAGCTCTCGTTGATTGCGTCAGCCAGCGCCCCGGTCGGCTCGCCGCCACCGTTAGGCCCCATTATCTCCCAGAACATGGTGTGGTTGACGTGGCCGCCGCCGTTGTTGCGTACCGCCGGGCGAATCGCTTCGGGCACGCTGTTCAGGTCGCGCATAAGGTTCTCGGCGCTCTTGTCTTGCAGGTCGGGGTAGTTGGCAAGCGCGGTGTTCAGGTTGTTTATATAAGCCTGGTGGTGCTTGTCATGATGCAGGTGCATCGTCTCTTCATCGATGTAGGGTTCGAGCGCGTTGTAGTCGTAAGGCAGAGGCGGTAGTTCGTGAGCCATCTTTGTCCTCCTGGGTATTCCTCGTTGAATGTCATGTAGGGCTGCCTCGGCCAGGTGTTGCTGCACGCGTGTCACATGAGGCGAGCGCAGACCGGGGAGCGTACATACCTTATTGTACGCATCCGCGCCCAAGCGTCAAGGCACATCATCGGCAGGCGGGCCCCAGCCGCGTCGTCAGCGAGGTCGCCAGCCGGCGCCCATCGAATAAATTCGATGGGCGCCGGCTGGCGAACGAGGTCACTCCGACTGCGAGACTCTGGTATACTGCTCCCCATTGACGCGGCAATACGCCCAGGAGGCAGCGATTGGCCTGGAACTGGCAAACGAGCGCGGTAGCCTACAAAGAGGGGCGGTTGCACGTTGAAGATGTGCCCGTGGAGGAGCTAGCCCGGCAGTTTGGCACGCCCTTCTATGCCTACAGCAGCGACGTCCTGCACCGCCAGTATGACCGCCTCCAACACAGCATGCAGGGCCTCGCTGACGACGTGCTGGTCTGCTACGCCCTCAAGGCAAATGCCAACCCCACGATAGGCGGGTTGCTGGCGAACCTGGGAGCGGGGGCTGACGTGGTGTCGGGCGGTGAGGTCTACCTGGCGCGGCGCATGGGCTTTCCAGGAGAACGAATCGTCTTCGCCGGTGTGGGCAAGACCCGCAATGAGATGGCCGAAGCCCTCGACGCCGGGGTGCGCTCTTTCCACGTCGAATCGAGAGGTGAGCTTGAAGCCCTCGCGGAGGTAGCAGCAGCGATGGGCAAGGTCGCGGCCGTAGCCGTGCGGGTGAACCCCGACGTGGAGGCGGGCACCCACCCCTATATCACCACAGGCACGAAAGCCAACAAGTTCGGGGTTGGCCCTTCTGAGGCCCTCGAAATGATAAGGCGGGCGGCCGCTATTCCCTCACTCACGCCTGTCGGCCTGCACGCGCACATAGGCTCCCAGCTACAGCGAGTGCAACCGTTACTCGTTGCGGTCGAGCGCCTCCTGGAGCTATGGGACGCTCTCGCTGCTCAAGGCATCAGGCTCACGGAACTCGACATAGGCGGTGGGCTGGGCATCCAGTACCGGCCGGAAGAAGAGCCGGAGGGGCCGGAGGAGCTTGCGGCGGGCCTGCGTCCCCTTCTGAGCGGGCGCAAGCTGCACCTGATACTGGAGCCGGGACGCTTTCTCGTGGGACCGGCGGGTGCCCTCATCACGAGCGTAACGTATGTCAAGGAGACGCCTGGCATAACAGAAGGAGGTCCGCCCAACCTTCTGGCAATCGTGGACGCGGGCATGAACGACTTGCTACGACCCGCCCTATACGGTGCCTGGCACCCCGTTTGGCCGCTATACGATAGCCAACTGGAACAGGGACGCCCGGTCGATGTAGTGGGGCCGGTCTGCGAGTCCTCAGATGTGCTCGCACATGCCCGGCGGCTGGGACGAGTAAAGCCAGGTGACTTACTTGCCATAGGCCAGGCGGGCGCGTACGGCTACTCGATGTCCTCTCAGTACAACGCCCGCCCCCGCCCCGCCGAGGTGTTAGTCACCGGCACCGAAGCTCGCTTCATCCGCCAGCGCGAGACCTACGTAGACCTCTGGGCATAAAAAAGGACGACAGCCAAAGTGCCATCGTCCATCGTCCATCGTCTATCGTCTATCGTCCATTACCCCATCTTGGTCGTGCGTTCCGGCTGTACGATCACCACTACACGATCGTCGGTGGGGTTGTGCCAGGGATAGACATCCTGGTTCATGTACTTTTTAGCCATCGAGTTGATAAACTCGTTGTTGGAGTCTTCTTCGATTCGGGCGACCTTGCCGCGAATCTCGAGGTAGCGGTAAGGGTTCTCCGGGTCTACAATCGAGAGGGATACGCGGGGGTCGCGCTGCACGTTCTGGAGCTTCTGGCGGGTCTTGGTCTGGCTGAAGAGGATGTGCTTGCCGTCCCAGCCGAACCAAACGGGGTTGTTCTGCGGCTCGCCCTTGGGGCCTATCGTGGCGACGTGGGCCAGTGCCTTTGATTCGAGGAGGTCGGAGTGGCTCTGCGGAATGTCCATGGGGGTTTGTATCTCCAATCTGATATTGCTGATTTGGCCGGGTTGCTTCCACCACAGTGTTTATGCCATGATTGAACTGAAGCAGGCCGGACTCGGTATCTACCACATAGTAGATTACACATAAATAGTTTATATGTGAATTATATCAGGTTTCCGATGCAGAGTCAAGCGGGCACTTAAGGTGGCGTTTGAGCGCGCAGCATGGGGGGTTCTATATGGACGCTAAACTATGGGCCTTTCTTCTCGTTTCGTCGGTATTGACGATCACGCCAGGGGTGGACATGGCGCTGGTGGCGAGGAGCGCGCTCAGTCGCGGGCGCAACGCGGCCTTCATGACCACGTTAGGGATAATAACCGGGTTGCCGGTACACGCCTTCCTGTCGGCTGTCGGTCTGTCGGTCATACTGAGCCAGTCGGCGCTTGCCTTCGAGACGGTGAAGCTGTTAGGAGCGGGCTATTTGATCTACCTAGGGGTGCGCACCATCATCAGCGCTGGCAAGAGTAGCGGCACGCATGATAAGCAAATAGGCGTGGGAGCCGCACAAACGCCAGCCCTAACCCGCGCCGAGACGAGGCGACTCTACCTACGCTCCTATGTCGAGGGGCTGCTAAACAACCTGCTCAACCCCAAGGTGGCCCTCTTCTACCTGACTTTCCTGCCGCAGTTCATGTCGCCCGGCGACCCGGTGGTTGCCCGGTCCCTGCTCATGGGCCTGATACACGCAGCCGAGGGCATAATCTGGCTGATGCTGTACGCCTACTTCTTAAGCAGGCTGGGCGCAGTGATGAACCGCCCCGACATCAAGCGCAACATCGAGCGGGCGACAGGCCTGCTGTTGGTGGGGCTGGGCGTGAGGCTGGTGTGGGAGAAGAGATAGCGGCGTAAGAAAGTTGAGGACAGCCTCCATGCGATTGCCTATTCCCGGCAAAAAGCTGAGATGTGAAATAGTGGAACTGTACTGGTAAGTATACTCATAGCAATCCAGGCATTTCCGTCCTCAAGAGCATCAACTTTGCTCTCATATTCCAGAGATTCAGGCACGCTGGAAGGTAGTGATATCATACAGCTAAATACATATAGACAGTTATTTCACTTATTGTATTCGGCGGCATCATGTGCTATTATCCTAGCGTAAGGCTTTACAGCCCTTCGTTGCGTGATGTTATATCGGCAACTATAAGAATCATACCTGAAAGCTGAAGTAAGACCTAAGTACATCAGCCTATCTTTGCTCCCCATTACAGGGGCAAGTTAGATGCTGTTGTGCCAATGTGCCAACTACTCTATAGCTATAGAGTGCTTTGGTTTCCGTGCGTGCAGGATCAGGATAATGCGGTGAATCCTGTGCTTGTGCCGGTGGCGTGTGGTCTAGGGACTAGTATCATCCAGGAGGCGGTGTAATGATATCGAAGGAGAGCATCGACGAAACCCGGCAGCGTTTGGAAGAGCGGCGGCAAGTACGCGAGAACAACAAGGAAAA
>DASVVE010000061.1:0-179836 GCA_036386675.1 Chloroflexia bacterium
TGACCCTGCCGCCCTGGCCGTAGCTGTAGCGGCCGCCTTCCAGCTTCTTGTCGTTGAGCACGTTCGCTATCGTCCAGTCCTGGAACGCGCCCTCGAAGCCCGCCGCGTGGCCCGACTCCCTTATAGCCGCGTCCAGCGCGCCTGTGCCGGGCAGGTCGTGTCCCAGCAGTTTAGCCATGAATGCCTCGCCGCCGTGGCGATCCATCAGGTAGCGCAGGAACATATAAGAGGCCCCATAGTGCGCCGAGCTGCTACCGGCCTCGTCCCAGGCGTTGAGCTGAGTGTCAGGGTTGGTGGTAAAGGAGTAGTCTACGCCGCCGGGGCTATAGCCGTTCACCCACTGGGCGATCACCGAAGCGCCCTCGTCCAGCCAGATGTCGCGGTTGCTATGCACGTTCCACTGGATCATGTGCTGGAACTCGTGGGCCAACGTGGCCTCAAAGTAGTTGTCCGCAGCGCCGCTTTTGCCGCCGGGCAGAGTTGACATATAGATCATGTCGCGCTGGTTGCTGACTGAATTTACGACCCTGGGGAACGCATCCGCAGCCGAGAAGTAGCCACCCACGCCCGGTACCTGCGTGATTAGCACCGTGATGTGCTCGTCGTTGTCCACGCCGGGGGAGATTTCTTCACCGAACACCTGCCGGTTCTTCGGGTAAATCTTCGCCTCAAACAGGTCCGCCGAGGCCCGCAAGCTCGCTATGTTCACGTTCATCCCATCGCGCACGTACCAGTAAGCATGCGGAGTGACATATCGCACCGTGGCCGTCACGGTGAAATAGCTGCGGTTGCTTACGTTGGCGACGTTGAACTCATGCCGGGTGCCCACCGGGTAATTGGGTGGGGTGCTGTTCACCATCTGGGGAACGCTGCCGTTACCGCCCAACCTGAGGCGCTGGGTGAGGGCCACTAGGTCGCGGGGCGGCGCGTAGGTGCCTGCGAGGGCCGCTGCCGTCTGATCGAGCAGGGTTGGGGCCTGTGAGCTTATGGTGGTGTAAGCAGGAGCGGCTGCGGTGGCCTGTGGTCCGCCGGAAGAGAGCGCCAACAAAGCTAGCAAGAGCAGGGAAGTCGAGGCGAGGACGGAGAAAAAGCGTTTGCGTTCCATAAGATATTATACACCCTGCATGCGGTGACATAGCGAGAGTGGCGTGCTATAATGTTGCGGCGGCGTTGTGTGTACCTACTGGTCCCGTATTTTATGACGTAGTTGGGGTTAGCTCTATGATAAGCGGCTCTGCTTCCGATATTTTGGCGATGGCCCTGCCGGTTGTGCTCGCCATACTGATGGGTATTCTCGGTACGGTGCGAGGGTTCCGGCGCGAGGCAATCGTATCCGGGTCGATAGTGCTCGGCGCTCACATCGTGCAGCAGTGGGCCGCCCTGTGGTCCTTCGACCTGTACGGCATGTACACCGGCGTCTCACGCGAGATGCAACAGGTCGTGCTGAGCCACTTGCTGCTATCTTTGATTGTGCTGGTGATAGGCTACGGGCTGGGCAGTCTGGTGCCACGGGGCCGCGTGTCCAGTGGTTCGCGAGTGGGTGGCCTGTTGCTGGGGCTGGCGAACGGCTCGGCCATAGGCGGCTGGCTGTTGCGCTACATTTATACCAGCCTGGACGGCGCGCAGCCTTCGAGCAATCTGTACCAGAATGTCGTTACCCAGTCCTTTATGATCTGGGCCGGGTGGTTCCCCGTGGCGCTGGCTATAATCGGTGCCCTGGTGGCGCTGATAGCCCCGTTCCGCAGGTCGGAGGTCGAAGTTACGCAGACCGCTGTGGCTACTCCGGCACCCGCACCGGTATGGACGCCGCCCCCGCCTGCCTATGGCGACACGACCACCACTACAAACACCACCTACGGCCCTCCTGCCTACGGTGCTCCGGGCTATGGCGCTCCCCCACCGAGCAGAATGTCGGGGCCCGTAGGCGCTGCCACACCCTACGACCGCACGGTCGCCAATCTCAGCCCCTACGCCACACCAGAACCTCGCCCGCAGCCTCCGTATGACGCCCCGCGCACACAGGCTTTCGGCGGGTTGGACGTTCCACCCCCGGCTCCTGCGCGCGACCCTTACAGCCCCAACCCCTACAATCCCAGTCCATACGACACAACCACGCGCAATTTCACACCAGGTACAAGGGATGCTGGTACCGCACCCTCCACAAACGTGCTGGCCGATAGCAACCAGGCCGGCCCTGTGCAGCAGGCACCCATCTACAGGTCGGGCATTGGAGACACCCTCGGCGCTAGCAGCCCTGTTTCAGCCACGGACACCGCCGAGGCGACGTCCCAGCAGCCACCAACCGCCGCACCTGAGGCGTTACGGCCCTCGTCGGATTGGCTTGCGGCCTCTACTATTGCGGCTCAACCGGAGAGCGCGGCGGCAACCGCTCCCGAAGGAGTTGAAGAGCCTACGGCTGCCGAGCAGGATGGCGAACAAGCAGACCGGGGGCCTGAAATGCGCGAGGCAGACCCGGTTGCCTTAGCAGCGGCGGGCGACGAGACGAGTGATGATGAGCACGAAGGAACGACAGCTACGGCAGCGGGTACGACCTACGCACCTACCGATTTGACCTGCGCCAATTGTGGGGCCACGATGCTGAGTAGCGCCCGGTTTTGCACCGAATGCGGCACTCCCGTTGCGAGTGCGTAGCTCCGCCGAGAGGGAACGAGAGGAAGTAAATGCAAAGTAATCGCTGGTTACAGACACTCATAGTGCTGCTGGTGATTATTGCCTCCGCCTGGCTCGCCGGGCAGGTGTGGACTTTCCTCATGCAGTTCTCCAACGTCCTGCTCTTGTTCTTCCTGGCGTGGCTGCTCGCTTTCGTGCTCAGCCCCATCGCCAGGGCGCTACAGCGGCGGGGCGTGCCCAAGACGTTGGCCGTTGGCATTGTGTACCTGGTGCTGGCCCTGTTGGCCGTGCTATCCGTCTGGTGGCTGGTGCCCCCGATAACAGTCCAGGTGGGCCAGTTACAGACCGGCATACAGAATGGCAGCTACTTGGCGACTTTCAACATATTTTATGAAGACGTGGTGAAGGCGCTAAGGGGCTTTGGCCTCGAGAACGCCGACCTGGACCAGATATATAACGAGATCACCGCGCAGGCCCAGAACGTACTGCTCAACATTGTCTCCAACACGTTCAACATGTTGCAGGGTGTGGCTACCTTTGCCCTGCAATTCATCCTGGTGCTTATCCTGTCGTTCTACTTCATGAACGACAGCGACCGCCTGTTCAGCGGCATAGTCGAACTGTTGCCGACCAGGTGGCAGGACGAGGCTCGGCTGGTGGGCATGAGCATCGAAAAGAGCTTCGGCGGCTTCATACGCGGGCAACTGGTCTTCGCGCTGGTGTACGCCGTCTTCACGGCCGTAATTATGATTATGCCACCCTTCCAACTCGATTTCGTGATCATCGCGTCCATTGTAGCCGGGCTGTGCATGATCATCCCCCTGGTGGGCAACTTCCTGGCGTTCCTCCCGGCTATTATGGTCGCCCTTGTCACGGGGCGGACCGACATATGGCTGTGGCTGCTGCTGGTGGAGTTCATCATGCAGTCTTTCATGATGAACGTGCTCGGCCCGCGCATCATGTCGAGCGCGATAGGCATACACCCGCTGTACGTCGTCGCTGCCATGCTGATCGGGGGGCAGGTGGCGGGCCTGTGGGGCGCGCTCTTCGGCATACCAATAGCGGGGGCCATCAACCTGATAGGCCGCCCGGTCATGCGGCGCATCCGCTACCAGACGAACCTCTACAAAGACCCTGAAATGCCCACGCTGCCCACAAGCGCCTTCCTTACGGGACCGCTGGCTATGTCTATGGTGCAGATGCAGACCAACCCTACCGTTAGGCCGCCCGGCGCGCCCCAGGAGCAGGGCAGCGACGAAGTGCTCATGGGTGCGGCCCAGGCCCTGCCCACGGCGTCGGCTTCCAGCCCAGTTGTGCCGCCTGCTGGTGGAGTTCCTGCCGGTTCTAACCCACGCATCAGTGGACCGCTCACACCGGGCATGGCTACGCAGCGCACGTCCATCGATCCTCAGACCACCGGGGGCCTCGGCAGGACCAACATGCTCTCCCAGCCTGCGCCTGACGTAGAAGATCTCTACATGGTGCCTCGGACCCCCACGTTCAGTATGCGCGTGTGGCGGTTTATCTTCTCGGTGGCGGGCAGGGCACGGACGTGGGCCGGAAAGCGGGCGGAGGCGAGGTTGCACCGGCACTAATGGCCGTTCAATCTACCCGACATGCCACGCAGGCCGTGCGCGCGCCCGACGCAGACCCTACTGACGCTACTCCCCGTAAGTCTCGCGCCATCTGGCGGCATCTGCTCGTGCTTGGTGGCTATGCCCTCCTCTCGGTAGCTCTTACCTGGCCGGTGGCATCTCGACTGTTTACCGAGGTGCCGGGGGGCGGCGATGCCTGGCAGAATATCTGGAATCTCTGGTGGGTGAAGCAGGCGTTGCTGGTGGAGCACACCAACCCCTACCGCACCGACCTCCTTTTCTACCCCGATGGCGTGAGCCTCTACTTCCACACGCTCGTGCTCACTGCGGGGCTGGTGGGCATTCCCCTCCAATTGCTTGGATTCAACCTGATCGCCACCTACAACCTCGTGTTGTTGAGCACCTTCGTGCTGGCGGGTTACGGCATGTACCTGCTGTGCATGTACCTGACCCGGCACGCATGGGCCTCGTTTGTGGGGGGCATCGTGTTCGCGTTCTCGCCTTACCACCTGGCCCACACTTCCGGCCACATGAACCTGGCATCGTTGCAGTGGCTCCCCTTCTACGTGCTCGCCCTCCTCAAAGCCTTCGAGCCTGGGGCGGTGTGGGACCGCCGTACTACCAGCCCGGAGGCCGACCAACCTGCTCACCCCGAACGGCGCAACACTACAAAGGCGCGGCTGCTCTGGTCGGTCGCTGCCGGTGCGTTGCTCGCGCTGAACGCCTACACCGACTGGCTCTATCTCATCTTCCTGGTGCTGTTCACGGGACTGTTCGCCGCCTGGAAGCTGTTGGTGCCTTCCGAGCGCCGCAGCCTCGGCTTGGGTGTGTGGCCCTGGGTGGAGGCGGGCACGCGGTTGGCCGTTGTCGGCGTGGTGTTCCTGGTCCTGAGCGCGCCCATCTTCTTCCCTACGCTGGCCGAGGCGACCCGTGGCTACGCTCAACAACCGCCATTCGAGGTGCTCGTCTATTCCTCTGACTTGACTTCGGCGGTCACACCGTCGGAACTACACCCGATGTGGGGCGCGGCCATCAAGGAGCAGGTAAATAACACCGGGCCGTACCTACCCATCAAGAACCCCAGTGAGAGAGTCTTGTTCCTTGGCTTCGCGGTGCTCGTACTGGCGACACTGGGTCTATGGCGCGGGTGGCGGTTTATGCAGGTGCGCTTTTGGGCCTTCGCGGCCTTCACGACGTGGCTGCTGAGCCTGGGGCCGCTCCTGCAATACATGGGCAAGACAACCTTCACCCTGTTTGAGGTGAATGTGCCTCTGCCTTACCTGTTGCTGTACCGCCTGCCCCTGCTCAGCATCATGCGCACGCCCGCCCGCCTGACGGTGCTCACAATGCTGGCGCTCGGCGTGCTGGTGGCGTTCGCGCTGGCCGGCTTGCTGGGGCGGCGTTACCTGGAGCGTGGGCGCGTCCTGTCCTTCCGCAACGCGGTGTGGGGCCTCTTGCTTCCCGCGATTATCGTCTTTGAGTTCCTGGCGGTGCCGCTTCCCACCGTGCCGCCGGGCTGGAACGTGCCCATTTACCGGCAGATTGCCACCGAACCGGGCGACTTCGCCTTGCTCGAACTCCCCATCAGGCCGTTTGGTGACTACATGGCCTACCAGACGGTGCACGGTAAGCCAATAGTGGGTGGATATGTGGCGAGGCAGCCGCCGTATGCCACCCTGGCGCAGACCCCGGCACTGCATTACCTGGAGGACACGGTAGCAGCCGACGACCCCATCTCGGCACAAGTTACGGGCGGTGCGGGTGTCACGGCGCTGAAGGACCTGGGCGTCAAGTACGTGATAATCCGCTGGTGGGCTTTTACGCCGGAGCAGAAGCAGGCAATGCAGGCAAAGCTAGACAATCTGCTGGCGAGACCGCCCGACTACTCGTACCCCTCCGACGTGGTCGACGTGTGGGAGCTTAAATAGAAAGAGGGAGTTGGCCGCACCCAACTCCCTCTTTCCCGCTTCATGTCTTGTCTATGGCTCGGCGGTGGGGCGCACTCCTGGTTGCTCCTCACCTGTACTCAGCGTAGTTGCGCCGCCCGTGGACTCTGACCCCGCTGAGCCTGGAGAGGTATCCTGGGTCTGAGGCATTCCGCCGCTCAACGAAGCGTGGTAGACCCGGTTGCCGCTCACCATGTAAATCTCACCCTTCGCTTCATCGACGGTGAAGCCGTTGAAGGTGATAGAGTCGTCGCCTGCGGGACCCATGAAGGTCGATACAGTCTGTCCGTCCTTGCCGAGGCGGGTGACCGTGCCACCGGCGCTCTTCAGGACGTACAGGTCGCGGGTCTCAGGGCTGGTAAAGAGGTCTGTCGCGGGCGCGGTTGAGGGGCCGGGTTTGGGCGTAATGCTGCCCGTCACGTTGCCCCCCTGCATCGACAGTATTTTGCCGTCAGCCAGGAGCACGTATATCGAGCCGTCAATGGCAACCGCGACGGGGTTCGACAGTTGATCCACCGTAGCAGGATCCGTGATCCAGTCAGCGGGTGGCTCACCGTACTTGCCCGAGAAGTACTTGGACACCTGCCCCGGCTTGGAGGCGAGCAGGTAGAGGTTGCCGTCGTAGGTAGCTATGTCTTTGGGCACACCCAGCTTGCCCGCATCGCCCAGTTGTTCGGCCGACCAGCTTCCGTTCTCCCCGTTGTAGACGTAAACCGATAGCTTGTCGTCCAGGACCAGGATGCTGCCCTGTCGCGTCGTTATCGCTACAGGCTTTCCGGCGCTCTGACCGCCCGCTACGTCGCCCGCGCTGAGCGCCTTCACACACGCCTTTGCCGAGACGTTGCACTTGTAGACGGCTCCCGCCGACCGGTCCAGGACGAATGCCTCGTTGCCGGCGACTATCAGGTCCGCCGGTGTTGCAGTCGCGATCTCGCTGGATGTGCCCGACTGCATATCGCCCGCCACTTCGCCTGCGGCACCCTCCTGGCCGAACTGGAACAGTAACGCCAAACTCAAGCGGGTAATGCCCTGCGCTCTATCGAGTTGTACCTGCACTTTGTCGGCGAACACCTGGGCTTCCGGCGAACCAGGCTCGGTCGCAGCCGCCTGTTGTGCGTGCTGAAGGGCACTTTGCAACAGTGCTATCCGCTCGGTTTCGTTAGCACCTGGCTGATTGGCTAATAACTCCTCTTGCTTAGCCTGTTCCAATAACGTATTCACCTGCACTTGCCTGTTATCGCCCACGGCCCTGAAGACCGACCAGGCAAGGATGCCCACTACCACAGCAAGGGCCACCAAAGTAAGCAGCCGCACCGGCACGGCGAAATTGCCCCCACCGGCAATGGCGGGCCTGGGAAGTCTGAAGGTCCGCTCCGGTAACATATTCCGGGCGGTGTTACTGCTCCAGCTTGCTACGTTGCGGCCGATCTTCAACAGGTCAGGCCCCTTCGGCACCGAGATGCGCGGCAGCCTGGGCATCGAGATGCGCGGCGCTGAGATGCGAGGTAGGGCGCGCTTGGGTACCCACTTCGACCGCGGCTTGTTGATCTCTGCATGCCCCGGAGCCTCGTATTTATAGGAATCGTAGGGCACCGGCACTGTGCCGAACAGGTCGGGGGCCGGGAAGGGCGGATCGGCCGCTGTCTCTATTTGCATGTCTTGCGCGACAACACCGAGGGGCTGGAAGCGCGGTTCCTTCTGCCAGGGGAATACCACCTGTTCGGCGTCCGGCAGGTCTAGCTCTTCTTCGCCATCGACAAGCGTACTCAACGCAGTAGGGGAGTCCGCCCAGCCATCAAAGTTTAGCTCACCCAGTTCCTCCTCGAAGTCATCTTCCCAGAGGATAGGGGCCTGGAACGGCGGTCGCTCTAGCTGGTGTTGCACGAGCAGGCGCGTGGGCCTCATGGCAGCGTGCAGGCTGGCGGGTGATTCAGGCTCCTCCGGCTCTCCGTCCTGCGCCGCCAGTTCTTCGGAGCGAAGCACCTCAAGCGGGGGTGCTTCCCAGGGCAACCGGAAGTCGTTCTCGTCAAGGTCGTCATAGCGGGGCCGAGTCGGGTCAGGCTCAATAAGAGTTAACGCGGGGCGCACCGGCGCACCCTGCAAGAGTGGCGCACCTTCATCGGCCTCTTGCGCCTGTAGTATTATGGCTTCGGGTTCTCCTGCCATGTTGGCCGCAGCATCAGCATCAACCGTAACTATCTCAGGCCCACTCCACTGCACGTCGATACCTGAGGATGTAGGGCCGCCGAACGCGAGCACGCAGGCGTGGGCTTGCGCCAGGCCGTGGGTCATAGCAAGCTCCAGCAGAGCCTCGGCTACCGCGTCGGCATCGAAGCCCGACATGACCTCCTCGGCGGTCTCGCGGTCGAGCAATCTCGCCAGGCTGGAAGTGACCAGCACCACCAGATCGCCGTCCTCGATGCGCCTGTAAATCGGGTTGCTTTCCACGCCTGGCGCGGAGCCGAGCGAAGGGCTGAGCAGGTGGTCCTGGCTGAAGTCGGGCGGCAACTCCTCCGCGTCGTCAAACTCGGTAGCATCCTGGTCGCGGCGCAGGATGGTGAGCTGCGGCCTGTTGACCTTGCTGTTGGGGCGGGCGCGCCAATAGGGCGTCTCCGGTACGGCCGTGAGCAGCCCGTTATGCCGAATGTACGCCTGTGCGGGTGCCATCTGAGCAAGGTAGATGCCGGTGCCGTCGGAGCGGAGCAGGGCGGCTGATAGGCCGACTTTGAAGCGGCGGGCGCGGGCACCCCCGGCACGTACCGCCACCAGGGGGCTGGAGTCGAGGTTAGACTCCCCCAGGGCGCTGGCGTAGTTATATCGGAGCACGGCGTTGTTGGCGGCATCGAGCGCGGCGGTGAGGCCGCTCGTCATGCTGAGCGAGGTGTCGGCCAGGTACTGGTCGGCGATGATCTTGCGGGCCAGCCTGCACACCTCGGCAGATAGGGCGGGGTGCTCCCCGGCAGGCTCGGTCAGCAGGGCCAACGTGCCCTTTTTGCCTGATCTCGGTTGCAGGCAGGCGATGTAGTCGTCGGCCTCCTGTCGAATGCCGCTCAAGACGGCGAAACGGCGGCAGGTTACTTCCAGCCGCTCCTCGCGTTGCGTGCGTTGCAGTCGCTCCATGCGCTCCATAATAGACCTCTCTTCGCGTCACTCCCGGCGGAATGCGTGGCGCTCGCCACCGTACCATGTCTAAGCCAGCGACACGCGCCAAGTATAGCAGCGGGGCTAGAACAAAAGTCGGGTTTTGCACATGGTGGACGATGGAGGATAGGAGACGAAAACGCCAAGACGCAAAGACGCCAAGGACGCGCCAAGACTAGGGTGTTGTTGGCAGGCGTGCTAACCACTAACCACTAACCACTACTCAGTCCTCAGTCCTCAGTCCTCAGTCCCACTCGCCACTTCTCCACGTTTGCAGTACACTAAGTTGGTCATTCCAGGAGCAGGGGGAACGATATGTCGGCGGTTTCGAACTATATTGACGCACACTTTGAAGAGACGTTAGCGCGGCTTGCCAGGTGGGCGGCCCAGCCTAGCATTTCCACCGAGCACCGGGGCGTTAGAGAGATGGCGGCGCTTGCGAAGGACGACCTGGAGCGCAGCGGCTTCGCTGTGGAGGTGTTCGAGACGGACGGCGAGCCTATTGTGCTTGCCACTGTAGGGCCGGAGAACGCGCCTACTATACTTATTTACAACCACTACGACGTACAGCCGGAAGGGGACCCAGATGCCTGGACTTCGCCGCCTTTCGAGCCGCAGGTGCGCGACGGTAAGATGTACGGCCGGGGCGTAGCGGACACCAAGAGTAACGTTATATCTCGGCTGGCTACATTGGACGCTATTCGAGCGGTACATGGTGAGTTGCCGGTCCGCGTGGTGTGGCTCCTGGAGGGGGAGGAGGAGATCGGCAGCCCCAACCTGGAGAAGTTCGTGCTGGAGCACCGAGAAGAACTGCATGCGGCCGGCTGCATATGGGAGTTCGGCACCCACACCTGGGATGGCCGTCCGGTGGTGCACCTCGGTCTAAAGGGCATGCTCTCCATAGAATTGACCGCCCGCAATGCCAAGCGCGACCTGCATTCCGGCGTGGCTGCCTACGTCGAAAGCGCGGTGTGGAGGCTGGTGTGGGCCTTGAACAAGATACAGACGCCCGACCACAAAGTGCATATCCCCGGCTTCTACGAGGCGGTGACGGTACCCACGCCCCCGCAGGAGGAGCTGATAGAGAGGCTACCCGACGAGACGGCCCAGGACATTGAGAACTGGGGCATCAACGGCTTCCTGGGTGGCATGGCCGGGCACCAGGTGTACCATGCCGCCGCTTTCCATCCGACCGCCAACATCCAGGGCATAGAGGCCGGCTATAACGGCCCCGGCTCCAAGACCATCCTCCCCAACGAAGCGCGGGCCAAACTCGACTTGCGCCTGGTGCCGGACCAGGACCCGGAGGAGGTGCTACAATCGCTACGCGCCTACTTGCGCGACGAAGGGTTCCCCGACATAGAGGTGGAACGCATACCTAATGAGGGAGACCTCTACCCTGCTATCAGCGACCCCTCTGCGCCTTTCATACAGAAGGTAATCCAGTCGTGCCGCGACGTGGCGGGTACGGAGCCGGTGGTAGTCCCTTCCAACTCAGGCTCCGGCCCAATGTCCGTCTTCAGCATGCCCGCACCACGGGGGCTAGGCTTACCAACCGCCTGCATCGGCACGGGCTACCCAGACTCCCGCGCCCACGCCCCTGACGAAAACATCCGCCTCGAAGACATGCGCCGCCACATGCACACCATGGCCCGGCTGGTAGAGTTGCTGATAGGAGGACAATGGGAGAGTTGTTAGTTGCTAGGACGGTGCTTAGCAGAACTTTAGAGCTAACCCTTTGTGTTATAGTTCCCAGTGAGTTAACCTTCATGACGTCAAAAGAAGGCTTCGGAACAGTTCTGCTTGAAGAAATGTAATCGTACTTAGTTATCCAGCCAGGCACCGTCGGAGGTTTTTCTATATAGATGGAATGGAGACACCTAATGAGTGTGCATTTCCCCTACCGAGTGACCATTGCTGTGTTGGTAGTTATATTGTTGCCTGCCCTCGCTAGCTGTGTGCTAAATAGATCCACCGAACGCACAGGCGCAGAGCAAATGAGTGTTGCAGAAACACCTATCTCTACGGCTATCGCTGAGGAGCTGGCAGATATGAGCAACTGTACTAGCTATGTGGATGCGGTTCGTGCACCCGCGAACGGTATATCATTCACCTACAGTGAGATATCGGAAGGCATGCGCGGACTTCGGGAGTGCTTGGGTAAGCCAAATGCAGAGTTGCTAGCTTACATGGGCCCTTATATCAAGTTCAATGAGGCATTGAGAGGCAAACGGGTCGAAGGCTGGCGTGGGTGGGTAGCTCGTGCCGGAGAACTTCCTGACGTTAGCTATAAGTATGCTAACATCAGTATGGACGCGCAACGACCCGAACCTAGTGCGGCTCTTGATGTGATGCTTAACCAATTGTCTTCCGAGCAATATCAGAAGCTTACGGCCCATAATCAAGCTGTGTCGGAAGATGCAATGCAGTATGTGGAGTTTGGTGGCAAGATCACTGCCGTACAGTTTGATGGTTCTGTATCTTTGGATGATGTGGTAATTACTCCATTAGAGTAGAAAATTGTGGTCCAATTACCAGAGAGTACCCAAAGGTATTGTAGCTATGGAACTACACATCATTCGTTCATTCGTTTGTAGCTTATTTGTCCAGGGTGCATTCGCAGCATTTCGACACGAGGGTTGGCGAGTACCTTAGCATAGCTTATCGGTGTGTCTTACACATTACTATCGTCCATCGTCCCAAAATGCCCGAGACCGCAGTTATCATCCTCAACTGGAACGGCGTTCGCTTGCTGCCGGAGTGCCTCTCCGCGCTTGCTGCCCAGACTTACAGGGACTTCGAGTTGTGGCTGGTGGACAACGGCTCGATTGACGGCTCTCACGCGCTGCTGGACGACCTGGAGCGCACCCTTCAGCCGGAGTGGCTGGCCCACCCACTTCCCCGCGCCCCACGCATTATCCGCAATACCGACAACCTGGGCTTCGCTGCGGGCAACAACCAGGCCATGAGGTTGTGCACCTCTCGGTACGTAGTCGCCCTCAACAACGACGCAATCGCAGATGAGGGTTGGCTGGCACAGTTGGTGCAGACCGCCCGCACAGGTGGGCAGCGTGTCGGCATGGTGGCTTCTACCATGCTCTTTTCGCACCGGCCGGAGCTTGTCGCATCGGCGGGCATTTCGGTGCACGCCGATGGGGTTGCGCTGGACCGTGCGCCGGGTATGTTGAGCGCCGCGCTGGAGAGTGCAGGCACGCGCGCCGTGTTCGGGCCGAGCGCCGGGGCTGCCCTCTATACGGCGGACATGCTGCGCGATGTGGGCCTCTTCGACGAGCGGTTCTTCAGCTACCTCGAAGACGCCGACCTGGCGTGGCGGGCGCGGTCTCGCGGCTGGCGGGCGCTCCACACTCCCCACGCTCGCGTGCGGCACGAGTACTCGGCCACCGGCGGGCACAACTCGGCTTTTAAGCGGAGGCTGCTGGCCCGCAACCGCGTATGGCTTCTATATAAGAACATGCCCACGACCCTCATGCAGCGGTACGCGCCCCTTATCGCCCGCTACGACAGTCTGGCCGTGCTCAATGCCCTGCTTACCGGCGACCGCGCGTCACTCCGGGGTAGGCTGGAGGGGCTTTCGAGCCTGGGGCGCTTCACCGATAGCCGCCGCAAGGTGCTCTCCTCCGTCCGCCTCCACCCCGACGAGCTAGGCCGCTACATCGCCCCCGCCCTCTCCCCCCGGCAGGTGCTCAAGTACCGCCGCCGGATCGACTCCATTCTTACCCCCTCCAAGTAGCTCATTACGCGCGTAACAGGCCATTTTCGCGCCCGCTCACCACATCCCGGCAACGGTCCTATTCATCCCCAGGTACTCGGTAGCACAAACGGGCTAGGCTCTAGCACCACTATGGGCTATAGAGCGCCGGGCACCACTGGGTTATAGTTTTCTTGAAAGCGTGACCACCCCTGCGTCCTATTGTGCGTATGGGTCACCTGATGTTATCCAGGCGAATTCTATTCGGCATTATTCAACTGTTAGTTGGAGGCATATAAGAACATGAAAGCACGTGGAGGACGTTTCCTACTCATACTCGGCGCCGGGCTTGCCGTCATGTCGTTCGTGGTTGTCTATATTCTCATGTCCAGGAGCAGCCTCCTGGCACCAAGTGACGCGGCAAGTGCGGTACCCACCCCCGTGCCGGTCGCTAACGTGGTCGTTGTGAGCAAGGACGTTCCTGCTTACACGGTCCTGGACGATAGCAACGTTGCGCTCAAAGAGGTAGAGGCTACGACCCTGACGAACGACTCCGTCTCGGAAGCCTCGGTGGTGGTCGGCAAGATGACTACCGCTCCCCTCACCACGGGCCAGCAAGTCCGCCAGGACCAGCTCACCGAGTCCGGGTTCTCAAACATACTGGCGAGGGGTGAGAAGGCCTTTGCGCTGCCCATTCTCCCGCGTAACGCCTTCGGCGGCGCGCTCACCGAGGGCGATCACATCGACGTCCTGTGGAGCGCGGCCTTGAAGATGAAGTACGAAATTGCTCCCGACGGCACGGTCAAAGAGACAGCCGATGTGATGAGCACCACCAAGGCGCTGCTCCAGAACATCAAGATCCTGCGCGTCATCAACCTTGAGCAGCCGGCACCCGCACGCCAGGGCGACGCGGAAGCCGAAACGGTATCGACGCGGCCTGGTGACGTTCAGACCTCGGCCATGTACACCTCCGAAGCCGGTTACCAGCAGGTCTTGATCCTGGGTGTGACCGACCAGCAGGCCGAGGTGCTCAAGTTCGCCATGGAAGGCGGCATCATAGACCTGACACTGCGCTCTTCAGGGGTGCAGAAAGATGCCGAGGGCAAGGCGATCATGGGTGCCGACGGCAAGCCCGTACTTGGCGACCATGAGGTCGAAAAGACCACCGGCATCACCATAAACACCCTGATCGAGCAGTACGGCGTAATGCCGGTCCCGCAGACAGAGCGGTAAGGCCGGGGCAAGTTAGAAGAAAAAGCCGGCGGCATGGGGAGGTAACATTCGCTCCATGCCGCATATGGAGAGCGCGCAAGAGTGCAGCGTGCAAGCACAAACAGTTGCAACTAGGAGTTAGTCATGGACCAGGGAATGAACGGCGGGATGCCTAAAATCGGGGTAATGATTGTAGACGACATCGCCGATACTCGCGAAAACCTCAGCAAGCTGCTGATGTTCGAGCGGGACATAGAGGTGGTGGGCACCGCAGGTAGCGGCCCCGAGGCGCTTGAGCTGGCTCGCAAGCTGCTCCCCGATGTTGTGTTGATGGATATCAACATGCCGGAGATGGATGGCATCAAGGCAGCAGAGCTACTCAGCGCCGAACTGCCGGGCATCGGCATAATCATGATGTCGGTACAGGGCGAGCAAGACTACCTGCGCCGCGCCATGCTTGCCGGGGCGCGTGAGTTCCTCATCAAGCCGTTCTCCGGCGACGACCTGGTGCGCGCTATCCGCCACGTATACAGGCTCGAAGGGGGCAAGCGGGCGATGGCAGCGGCCGTCGCCCAGATGCCGATGTACGGCACGGTGCAGCTTAACGGGCACCACTCGGACGAACCGCGCCAGGGCAAGCTCCTGACCGTGGTCAGCCCCAAGGGTGGCGTGGGCCGCACTACGGTGGCCTGCAACCTGGCCATAGCTCTCAAGCTCTCCACGAACAAGAAAGTGGCCCTGGTCGATGCCTCGCTCTACTTCGGAGATTGCGGCGTGATGCTCAACCTGCTGTCGAACAAGACGCTGGTGGACGTGGTCGAGCACATAGACGACCTGGATGCCGACCTGCTCAACGACATTATGATTACCCACTCCTCGGGTGTGAAGGTGCTGCTAGCGCCTCCCCAGCCGGAGATGGCTGAGCTGGTAACCGCCGAGCACATACGCCGCGTGCTAGTGGAACTGACCGCTAACTTCGACTATGTGATAGTGGACACATGGCCTTCGTTCGCTGACGTGGTGCTTACCGCGATGGACCTGGCCGACACGATCTTGCTCCTCATGACGATGGAGATGACGACCATCCGCGACGTGAAGCTCTACCTGGAAGTGGTAGAGAAGCTGAACTACCCGCAGGAGAAGGTCAAGCTGATTCTCAACCGTGCGGGTAGCGCGGGGGGCATCAAGGTCGAGGCGGTAGAGGAAACGCTGCGCTACAAGGTCATGGTGGGCCTCAGCAACGACGGCGCGGCCATGATGATGGCAGTGAACCAGGGCGTACCACTGGTCATCTCAGCCCGCGAGCATGCATATTCCCGCGACGTGTATCGCCTGGCAAGGTTGCTCACTTCGACGGCAGCCGACGAGAACGCCGTCTCAGCCGCCACCGCCAACCTGAAGGCCGACGAGGCCCCGGTGAACACCAAGCTGGTATCCAGGCTCAAGGCGGCCTTCCGATAAATATAAATTCGAATTTGGAATTTCGAAATTCGAATTTGTAAAGTAATTACCCACGAGGTATTGAAATGTCTCTTTTGAAGCGAATCGGTACAACAGGTCCGATGCATGACAACACTACAGGCACGATGGGGGGCCAGAACGGCGGCATGCAAAACCATGCTACAAAGCCGGGTACGCAGCCCAACGTAGGCTCCAATCCCTCCACCGTGCTCCCCAGGCCTACGGGACGGCTGGCTCCGAACGAGGCGCCCGGCAACAACCGCCAGGCGACCACCGGCAACGAGTTCGTGGACCTCAAGAACCGCGTGCAGCAGAAGCTCATCGCCGAACTCGATCCCAAGCTCGATTTGAGCAAGACCGAGGAAGTCCGCCGCCAGGTAGAAGATATCTTCAACGAGATCCTCGACTCCGAGAACATAATTCTCAGCCGCGTGGACCGGGCCCGCCTCTTCGAGGCAGTGGCCGCTGAAATCCTCGGCTTCGGCCCGATTGAGCCGCTGCTGAAGGACGCCTCGATCAGCGAGGTCATGGTGAACGGTCCGAAGAGCGTGTACATAGAGCGGCACGGTCGCCTGGAGAAGACCAATATTACCTTCCAGAACGACGAGCACGTGATGCGCGTCATAGATAGGATTGTGGCCCCCCTCGGACGCCGCATCGACGAGGCCTCGCCCTACGTGGACGCCCGCCTCCCAGACGGCTCCCGTGTGAACGCCATCATCCCGCCGCTGGCTCTCAACGGCCCGGTTATTACAATTCGTAAGTTCTCCAAGGACCCCCTCACGGTGGACGACTTGATCCGGTTCGGTTCCGTCACCCCTGAGATGGCTACCTTCCTCAAGGCGTGCGTTGAGGCCCGGCTGAACATCATTGTGTCGGGTGGTACCGGTTCCGGTAAGACCACCACGTTGAACGTCTTGTCTCACTGGATACCCGCCGACGAACGCATCGTCACGGTAGAGAACGCGGCGGAGCTTCAGCTTCGACAGGACCACGTTGTGACACTAGAATCGCGCCCGGCCAACATCGAAGGCAAAGGCGAAGTCTCGATCCGCGACCTGGTTATCAACTGCCTCCGAATGCGCCCCGACCGGATCGTGGTCGGTGAGTGCCGAGGTGGCGAGGCGCTGGACATGCTCCAGGCGATGAACACCGGGCACGATGGCTCCCTCACCACCCTGCACGCCAACTCGCCGCGTGACGCCCTGGGCCGCCTGGAGACGATGTGTCTCATGGCAGGCATGGAGCTTCCCGTGCGTGCCATTCGCGAGCAGATAGCTTCCGCCGTGGACTTGTTCGTCCAGCAGGAGCGCATGAAAGACGGCACGCGCAAGCTCACCAGCGTCACCGAAGTGCAGGGCATGGAAGGCGACGTGGTGGTTATGCAGGAAATCTTCCTGTTCGAGCAGACCGGCCTGGAGGGCGGCAAGATAGTCGGGCGCATGAAGCCCACCGGCATCCGGCCCAAGTTCATCGATAAGTTCGAGGCCGCCAACATCTACCTGCCGCCGAACATCTTCGGCTTCAACGAGAGGTTTTTCTAAAACGTGAAACGTGAAACGTGATGGTACTAACCGCACCCTAGCCGTTCACGTCGAACAGAGTACACAAACCGCATCACGTTTCACGTTTTACGTTTCAGAACAAGGAGTAAAGTAGAGTGGACCCATTACTAGCTGCATCACTAGGCGCTCTCGTGGTCATGGCCCTGTTCTTCGGGCTTGCCAGGCTATCTGCCGGCTCGTCCGACGTAAAGGGCCGCCTGTCCCGCTTTGTGGGCGGCGAGAAGGCTGAAGAGAAGAAGCAGGAAAAGAAGGGATTCAGCCTGGGCATCGGCGACAGCGCGATGGCCGCCAAGGTCGAGAAGAGCGTCGGCAAGCAGGGCTACGGCAAAAACGTCCAGAAGAAGCTGGCGCAGGCCGACCTGAAGCTGACGCTGCTGGAACTCATGCTCATCAAGGTCGCGCTGATGCTGGTCGGCCTGGCGGTCGGGATGTACCTCGGGCGGGGTGGGGCCTTACAGATTGTGCTCTTCGGCCTCTTCGGCATGGTGGTGGGCTTCTTCGGACTGGACTGGTACGTGAAGTTCCGCATCAGCAAGCGCCTCAAGGACTTCAACGCCCAGCTAGGCGACACGATCAGCCTCATGGCGAACTCCCTGCGCTCCGGCTACTCGCTCTTGCAGTCGATGGAACTCGTTTCGCGTGAAGCGCCCGACCCCATCGGTGCCGAGTTCAAGCGCGTGGTGCGCGAAGTGGGCCTCGGCCTCAGCGCCCAGGACTCGCTCAATAACCTCTTGCGGCGCATGCCTTCTGATGATCTGGACCTGCTCATCACGGCCATCAACATCCAGTATGAGGTCGGCGGCAACCTGGCGCAGATACTCGACACGATCTCGCACACCATACGCGAGAGAGTGCGCATCAAGGGCGAAATCTCGGTGCTCACGGCGCAGGGCCGCATGTCGGGCTACCTGATTACGGCGCTGCCCGGCCTCATAGGCGTAGTGGTATCGGTAATCAACCCCACGTACATGAGCGTGATCTTCGAGTTCCCCTGGGTGATCATGCCTATCTGCGGCGGCATAATGGTATTCGTCGGTTTCTTGATCATCAGGAAGATAGTAAACATAGAAGTTTGATTTGGAATTTGGAATTTCGAATTTCGAATTTTCTAGGTTTCCGACAAATTCGAAATTCCAAATTCCAAATCCTAATTGGAGGAAATCATGGACTTGACAATGATGCTGACGTTTGTGGTACCGGCTGTCGTGGCACTGGGGATCTTTGGGGTCTTCCTCAAGATGTCTATGCCGAAGCAGAACGTCGTGACCATCGAGTCGCGCTTGCAGGCTTTTGCCGAACGGCCCCGGTCGCTGGAAGAGCTTGAGCTAGAGGCCCCGTTCAAGGACCGCGTGATAAAGCCGCTCATAGGCGGGGTAACCAAGTTCTTCGGCAAGCTGGCCCCTTCGAAGGGCATGGAGAAGCTGCGGCAGCAACTCGTCCTGGCCGGTACCCCATTCAACATGCAGGTGACGGAATTCACGGGCCTGCGCTTCATGACGGGCATCATGCTGGGTGCGCTCGCGCTGGGCCTGTCGCTCCTCATGCAAGCTGCCCTGACCATGCTGATGATGTACTCCCTGCTCGGCCTGGTAGTCGGCTACATTCTCCCGGTGTTCTGGCTGCGCAGTCGCATCAAGAAGCGTCAGAAGGTCATCCTGAAGACCCTGCCCGACGCCATTGACTTGATGACCATCAGCGTGGAAGCGGGCCTGGCCTTCGACGGAGCCATGCAGCGTGTGGCCGATAAGTGGGACAACGCCCTGGCCGCGGAGTTTGGCCGCGCTCTATCCGAGATGCGGGTGGGCAAGTCCAAGCGCGATGCTCTACGTGAGCTGGTAGCACGCACCGGCGTGTCCGACCTCAGCACCTTCGTGGCTTCTATCATACAGGCCGACCAGTTGGGCGTCTCCATCGCCAAGGTGCTGCGCATACAGAGCGAGCAGCTACGTGTCCGCCGCCGCCAGCGCGCCGAGGAGCAGGCCCACAAGGCCCCCATCCTGATGATGATCCCGATGGTGTTCCTCATCTTCCCGGCTACTTATATAGTGATTTTGGGCCCGGCAGTCCCGAAGGTGATCAACGGTCTCGGCGTATAGCGAACACGTAAGCCCTCATGGCGCGGTAGCACGACTCCACACCCCATGATTGTAGAAAATCTCACTCGAAACCAGGTACTGGCCGACAATGCGCATCCGGCCGCGAGCTTCTTCTCAAGAGGACGCGGCCTGATGTTTAGCCCGCCGCTGCCCCCAGGTGGTGGGCTGGTGATCGAGCCCTGCAACTCGATCCATATGTTCTTCATGCGCTACCCGCTCGACGTGGTATTTACCGACGCGGGCGGGTCCGTGCTGTTTTTGTACCAAGGTATCAAGCCCTGGCGCATGGGCAGGATCGTCAAGGGTGCCAAGCGAGCCATCGAACTGCCGGAAGGCACCGTAGTCCGCACGCACACCGAGATAGGCGACCTCCTGAGCCTCAAGCCATAGCCCCGCCGCCAGCATCCAGGACCCCGCGCACTTCTCCTTCTCGCCCACATCAGCCAGCTAGCCCTGCCACATTCCAGCACGTACGCAACCAGAGTGCACGTGTAGCACGCAGAATTTGCACCGCCCCCAGTAAATCCGAAATTCGAACTTCCAAATTCCAAATCCGAACGCCCCTGGTAGTAGCCAATCGGGACCTAATTAGCCCATCCGATAGGGAAGTGTTAGGACATACAGCCTATTGTGGCACGAGTCGGTGCGTGGTACAGTAGGCATAGGGGCGGGACCGCATCGATCCTGTGTCACCTTATGTTCCTATGTGCTTCGTTTATTCCTGGAGGGTCAATTGCTGTTCAGTTCCATAGCTTCCGTACGCGGCAAGGGCGGCGAGAAGTCACGCGGAACCACCACGCGTGAGCGACAACCGAATAACGGCCTCGCCACACTTGTTGCCCTCTTTGTGCGCACTCGCCTGCTCTGTGCCGTGCTCCTGCTCGTAGTGGCGGGGGTGGGTGCTGTTTCTCCCGTTGTCGTCCCACGAGACAGCGCGCTCGGTACCGTCCTCACGATAGTAAGCCTCTGCCTGTCACTGGCCCTCGCCCTGGCGCTCTTTATAGGCGCGGTGGTAGCACGCCGCTGGACCTCAGCCCTGGTCAACGTGCTGGATGACCTATCCCAGGGCCGCTATTCCCCCCGCAACGTGCCTGGCACCGAGGCCGGTGAGATCGGCAGCCTCTCGCGAGCGGTAGACACGGCAGCCTCCCAGATCCAGGACCGCCTCGGCAGGCTCGAACAGACCGAGGTGCAGTTCCGCTCCCTTCTATCTTGCCTTCCCGGCGTACCCTATATTTACAACGCCTGCGCGGACGGGGAAATTGAAGTCCTGTACGTCAGCCCCAAAATCCAGGAGCTACTCGGCTTCACGCAGGTCGAATGGCTGAACGACCCGACCCTATGGTCCCAGCAGCTTCACAACGACGACCGCACCCGCGTGCTCGCGCAGTACACGGCCGCTTGCGAACGGGGTGAGACTTTTGCTTGCGAGTACCGAATCCTGACCAAAGACGGCCGCACCGTGTGGCTCCGCGACGAGGCCAGGATTACGCAGAGTAACGATGGCAGCAATGGCGGGGACGGCAGCGGCCAGTACATGCTCGGCATGCTGATGGACGTAACGGAGCAGCGCCGGGAAAGGCAGCATCTGCACGAGAGAGCCGACCGCTTTGTGGGCATAGTTGACACCGCTCGCGAGGCCATCATCTCCACCGACCACCTGGGCACGGTCAACCTCTTCAACCAGGGCGCGCAGACTATGCTCGGCTACGCAGAGGCCGACGTGCTTGGTAAGAACCTGGCGGTGCTCTGGCCTTCAGACAAGGCAAAGGGCTACGCGCGGCAGCTAACCGACTTCGCGGGCACCGACAACCGCACCGGCAAACTGGGCAACCTCGGTGAGGTGCTCGTGTGCCGCAAGGACGGCACCCACATTCTGGCTGAAACCTCAATTTCGCAGTACGGGCGCGGCAACGACAAGACGATCACTGTTGTCATGCGCAACATCACCGAGCGCAGGCGCATTGAAGAGCACCTGAAATCGGGTGAGGCGAGCTTCCGTTCCATGTTCAGCGAGAACCCGCTGCCCATGATGGTGTACGACCTCGATTCCCTGTATATCCTGGAAGTGAATAGCGCCGCGCAGGCCCGCTACGGTTACTCCCGGGGCGAGTTCATCGCCATGCGCATGACCGACCTGAAGGCGCACGAAGAGATGCCGCGCCTGGTCGAAAACGGCAACGGCAACAAGGTCAACGAGGGCCAGTATTCCATCCAGATCAAGCACCGCTGCAAGGATGGTCGGATCATGGACGTGCAGCTCGTGTCGCAAGGCATGGAGTTCGCCGGGCACCGCGCCGCTATGGTAGTGGCAGAGGACATCACCGAGCGCAAGAAGGCGGAAGAGGCCCTGCGCGAGAGCGAGCAGCGGTTCCGGGCCATGTTCGAGGGCGCAGCCATCGGTACCGCGCTGGTAGACCTGGACGGCCATTACATCAAAGCCAACCCCGCCCTGGAGCGCATGCTTGGCTACGGCTCCGACGAACTGCGCAACATCCGCCTGGCCGACATCACCCACACCGACGACCTACAGCGTTGCGTCGAGCCGTTCACCCAACTGGTCAACGGTCACAAGGACTTCTACCACATCGAGCAGCGCTTCGTGTGCCGCGACGGCAGCGTGACCTGGGCTAACCTGACTATGTCACTGGTACGCGGCAGCCGCCGCAAGCCCCAGTTCGTTATCGCGATGGTGGAGAATATCACCGAGCGCAAGAGCACCCAGGAGCAGGTCAAACGCCAACTTGAGCGCCTCGCGGCCTTGCGCAACATAGACATGACGATTAGCTCCAGCCTCGACCTGCGCGTGACGCTGAATGTGATCCTGGAGCAGGTGATGAGCCAGCTTCACGTGGACGCCACCGACGTGCTGCTCCACAACCCGCACACCCAGATGCTGGAATACGCGGCGGGCCGTGGCTTCAAGTACGAAGGTATCACGCGCACCAGGCTGCGCTTGGGTGAGGGCAACGCCGGCAAGGCCGCCCTCGAACGACGCACGATAAACGTGCCCAACCTGCACCTGGAGCAGGACCCCAGCCGCGAGATTCTGCTGGCGGGTGAGGAATTCGTCACGTACTATGCGGTGCCCCTGCTCGTGAAGGGGCAGGTCAAGGGCGTGCTGGAGATATTCAATCGCACCCACCTCAACCCCCAGCTTGAGTGGCGCGACTTCCTTGAGGCACTTACCTCCCAGGCCGCCATCGCCATTGACAACGCGACCATGTTCAACGACTTGCAGCGCTCCAACACCGAGCTTGCCCTGGCCTACGACACCACCCTGGAAGGCTGGTCGCACGCCCTGGACTTGCGCGACGAGGAGACCGAGGGCCATACCCAGCGTGTAACAGCACTCACTGTGCGCCTGGCGCGCTCGATGGGCATCAACGAGACGGAGATTGTGCAAGTCCAACGCGGTGCGCTGCTGCACGACATCGGCAAGATGGGTATACCTGACTCCATCCTGCTCAAGCCAGGTCCTCTCACCGAAGAAGAGTGGGAGATCATGCGCCGCCACCCTGTGTATGCATACGAACTACTCTCTCCCATCTCGTTCCTGCGCCCTGCCCTGGACATACCCTACTGCCACCACGAAAAGTGGGATGGCACCGGCTATCCCCGCGGCCTCAAGGGCGAGCAGATACCCCTCTCGGCCCGCATCTTCGCCGTTATAGATGTATACGATGCCCTTCGCTCCGACCGCCCATATCGCAAGGCCTGGACCGAAGAGAAGGTCCGCGACCACATCGCCAACCTGTCGGGCACCCACTTCGACCCGCGTGTCGTGGAATCGTTCCTGACAATGGGCGACCTCCCGCACACGCCCACCGAACCCCTGGGCGGCCTATGGGAGTATATCGAGCGCAAGCTGTCGGAAGACGATAGGCTAGGGGAGAGCGTGTTGCTACCCGGCGTTACGATGAACGTGAACGACTAAGGAGTGATTTCGGGCTATCTTCGTAAATGAAGAGCATCAGGCTAACTTAGAAACCGAGCACAATGTCTTTCTTCGTCCTAGAACCCGAAGTTGCTGGTGGATTGGGTGAGACCACCATCCTTGACAACACGACCCATCCGCCACTCGTAGCGACACTTGAGTATGCGTTTGATACTTGGCTTGGAGACGACCTGCTTGAGGCTTTTCCCTGTTACATAGTAACAGAGCGGTTGCGTAACGCACTCGATAACTCCGGGTTCACTGGCTTTGGCTTTGATGATGTCACTATCACAGCGTCAGATTTCTTCCAAGAAACCGTGGCGTATCCGTACACATCTAGCACCCTACCTAAGTTTTATTGGCTGAAAGTAGGAGGCCAGGCCGGTGAGGACGATTTTGGTATACACAATACGCTTCGTCCACGTATACCCATACGTGCTAAAGTATCAATCACCCCGAAGGGTAAGAAGGTCAATATAAGACGAAGAGCCTATATAGAGGCACAGTGGGTAGGCCATTACCGCCTAGTTGTATCCGAGAGAGCATTGGGGCTATTACGCAGCTTCCAGCTTGAGCACTGTCTGATTCTACATTTCCATACCTGAGCCAACAAGAAGTTTTGAAATCATCTCCAACTACGCTTGGCAAAGAAAAGGAGCGGCCTGCGTCGGTCCTTTTTTGTTGTGCTTTAGGTTAGTTTGCCGCAGCTTTCCAAGTCCCTGTCCCAGATAAAGATAACAGGAAGTATAATGGTTGTGTGGACGTGGACCTTGCAGCTTGAAACGCCTGCACGTGGTCGCTATTTCCGTCCTGGGCAAAGGAGATTGACATGTCACGTGAACAGACTTGCGTACTGAGAGAAGAAGAAAACAGGTGGGTAGGCCGCCTCTACGAAAAGAGACCCGATGGCGAGCCGGTCCAGTACACTTTTGAGGTGATCCCGCCCCTGCGATTCCAGCAGGGCCACGTCATTCCCGAGGAAGTAGACACAGCCGTCCGCAAAATCTATAGCAGCTTCGACGAAGGCCAATCGGCTATGAGGAGCGCCCTGCACCGGCTGGCCTGGCCTGAGACCGCGGCGGAACCAGCCCCATAGACCCAACCTCTTCATCTTGCCCGCTAGCTCGTGCGACCAGCTCTGAGACTTCCGAATTTGTGGCTTTACCAGCCTCTATTCTTTGAGGGTGGACAAGGCAGGAAGTGGTGTTTTCCACATTGACAAGCGGCCCATTTTGAGATACAATTAGTGCGTGCAGTAGAACAAATGAGCGATTTGCATGGGCTATCTTGCGGCGCTCTGTGGTCCCTGTGCACACGTCCGTTTTGTGAGTTTTAGAGCTTCGATTTGTTGTATCATTAGCACGGAGATTTCCAGAGGAGAACAGAGATGTCTGAGAAGGACAGAGATAAAGCCTTAGAAGCTGCTATGTCGCAGATCGACCGGCAGTTCGGCAAAGGCTCCATCATGAAGATGGTTGATTACGGCTCCAGGCTGGCGGTCGAGTCGATCCCAACTGGTTCGGTGGCGCTCGATATAGCACTGGGTGGGGCCGGTGTACCCAGAGGCCGCGTGGTCGAGATCTACGGGCCGGAGTCTTCCGGCAAGACGACCGTTTGCTACCACATCATGGCCGAGGCGCAGAAGGCGGGCGGAGTAGCCGCCTATATTGACGCCGAGCACGCTTTCGACCCGCAGTACGCCGGAAACCTGGGCCTCGACCTGAACAACCTGCTGATTTCCCAGCCCGATAACGGCGAGCAGGCCCTTGAGATCGCTGAGACGCTGGTGCGCTCCGGCGCGATTGACGTGGTTGTGGTCGACTCGGTGGCGGCGCTGGTGCCCAGGGCCGAAATCGAGGGCGAGATGGGCGATAGTCACGTAGGCTTGCAGGCCCGCCTCATGTCGCAGGCGCTCCGTAAGCTGGTAGGCGCGATCAGCAAGAGCCACTGCTGCCTCATCTTCACGAACCAGATACGTATGAAGATCGGCGTCATGTACGGCAACCCCGAGACGACTACGGGTGGTAACGCCCTCAAGTTCTACGCTTCGATCCGCATGGAGATCAGGCGCGTGGAGTCGCTCAAGCAGGGTTCTGACATCACCGGTAACCGCGTGCGCGTGAAGGTAGTCAAGAACAAGGTAGCGCCCCCTTTCCGCACCGCCGAGTTCGACATCATGTTCAACGAGGGCATTAGCCGCGTCGGCTCGCTTGTGGACATGGGCACCGAATTGAACGTGCTCCGCAAGAGTGGCGCATTCTACTCGTTCGGGGACCAGCGCCTGGGCCAGGGCCGCGAGAACGTGAAGGAGTTCCTGCGTGGCAACCCTGAGGTAGCCGATGAGATTGAAGCTCAGATCCGTAGCGCCCTCAGCGGCGCCAACGCCCAGCCCCTCACCGTGGGAGTGGGTGTGCCTGCCGGTAAGAACGGCGCATCGGACGAAGAGGAAGGCGAGTTCTAACAGTAGCACCGGGTAGAGAGGGGCGAGCGTAGTGCTCGCCCTTTTCTGCTTAACGAGGGAGTGGCTATGTCGGACATAATCACGGCGCTAAATGCCGACCCGGCAGACCCGAACAAGGTCCACGTCTTCATTGACGGCAAGCACGCCGTGGCGGTGTCGCTGGATGTGGCTGCCAACGAGCGACTGACGGTGGGGCAGACCTGCCCGCCGCAACGGTTAGAGCAGTTGCACCAGGCGCAAGAGCTAAATGACATCTACCAGAAGGCGTTGGCGTTCCTCTCATACAGGCCCAGGTCGGCCCGCGAGGTAGAGCAGCGCCTTCGGCGCAAAGGCTTCACTCCTGAGCAGGTAAGCGGCGTTATGGAGCGTCTGCGCTCGCAGAAGTACATTGACGACCACGAATTCGCCCGCTTCTGGGTCGGCAACCGCATGACCTTCAACCCGCGTGGCCCGCGCCTCCTGAGGAGCGAGTTGCGCCAGAAGGGAGTGCCTTCCGAGATCGTGGAAGAGGTGATGCAGGAGCAAGTCGAAACGCAGGAAGAGCTGGTGCAACAGGCGGAAGAACTGAAGGTGGGGCAGAGTGCCGGAGCGGAGGAGCCTGTGCCGGGCACCGACCTGGCTAATGCCCTCGCCTTGGGCCGCAAGCGGTTGCGCAGCTACGGCAACTTGGAGCCACAGGTCGCACGGCGGCGGCTGTCCAGCTTCCTCGCCAGGCGTGGGTATGGCTTCGACGTCATAGACCAGGTATGGCGTCGTGTCTCGGCAGTTGAAGAGGACGCAGAGTACGAGCTATTCGATGACTGAGGCGAAGAGGTCTATGCTCGCACAGGAGCTAGATTTCCTACATTCTATGAAATGTAATACTACCATCAGCGCTCACCAATCGCTCTAAGGGGTGATGCCGGTGGGTTGGTAGCCCGCATACACTGGCTGTGTGGCACCCTGCCCCGCTTTGCGCGCCCAGTGATGACGCGGGGTTGGGGTGTTGCTTTCCGGTCAATATGTGCCGTGTGTTGTTACGTCGTTGACGCGCAGCATGCCCCGTGCTATAATGGCCGAAGCGAATTGCGGGAGAGACTCTGCACCGTAGCGGAGCGCCGAAGGGGAAAGGCCCAGCCGAAACTCTCAGGCAAATTGGACCGTAATTCGAGAATACCTCTGGAGAGTTCCCGGTCAGGGACGCCGACGGAGCAAGGCCGATGCGCCAATCTCGCAGGTAGAAGGACAGAGGAGGCAACGCAACTGCTTCCTACTGTCTTTTTTGTTGCCTGAAAAGTGGCGATTCGTTATAACTCTGCATTATCCTTTCCACATGGAGACCACATGGAAGAAAGATCCATCAGCGCCGATGTAATGTCCAAGAAGGAAGACGAGGACCGGCGGGCGCAACCCCAGGACGTGGCGGAACCATCCCGTACCCCACTCTACCAGGAGCACGTAGACCTGGGCGCTCGCATGGTGGAGTTCGGCGGCTGGATGATGCCGGTACAGTACAAGAAGGGCATCATCGAGGAGCACAAGGCCGTGCGCTCCAGCGTCGGCATCTTCGACACCTGCCACATGGGCGAGTTTGTCCTAGAGGGGCCGGACGCACAGCTACTGGCGAACACCTACACCTCGAACAACGTGGCCGCGCTCGGCACCACCCAGGCACAGTACTCCTTCATCTGCAACGAAGAGGGCGGCGTGCAGGACGACACCATCGTCTACCAGTTCCCCGACCATAACTTCATAGTGGTGAACGCCGCCCCGCTCAAGGCCGACTTCCAGTGGCTCCAGGAGCTTGCCGGGCGCATCAACGCGGACGTGCGGATAAGCAACTTCTCCGACGAGATGGGCAAGCTGGACGTGCAGGGACCGGAAGCCGCCGCGCTAGTGCAGCGCTTCACCGATACCGACCTCTCCAGCATAAAGTACTTCTGGGCGACCTTTGGCGACATAGACGGCGTGCCCTGCCGCATCTCCCGCACCGGCTACACGGGCGAGGACGGCTTCGAGCTATTCTTCCCCGTCGAGGAGACCGTGCGGCTATGGCGGCTGTTCGTGGAGAACGGGGCCGCACCCAGTGGCCTGGGTTGCCGCGACACCTTGCGACTGGAAGCAAGCCTGCCCCTGTCCGGCAGCGACGTAGCCGCGAGCTACAACCGCAATCCCGTGTGGGCGGGATTCGGGCGCTTCGTCAAGCTGGACAAGGGCGTGGACTTCATCGGCAGGGAGGCTTTGCAACGTGCGGCAGAAGACACGGGCGGTGAGCGCCTTATCAACTTCTTCATCACCGAACGTGGCGTACCCCGCGCCCACTACCCGATAATGAAGGACGGCGAGCAGGTGGGCGAGGTCACCAGTGGCTCTTATGGGCCGACGCTGGACAAGTACCTCGGCATGGGCTGGGTGAAGGCAGGTCTGCACGAAGTCGGCACCCGCCTAGAAGTACTCATCCGCGAACGCCCGGTAGCGATAGAAGTGCTGCCCCGCCCGATGTACAAAAGACCTAAGGTGAAACGTGAAACGTGAAACGTGATGCGGCTATAGGAAGAGTGTCGCAAATCATGAGCCATTTTTCACGAGTGTCATCACGTTTCACGTTTCACGTTTCAGAATCAAGGAGGACAGGATGGACAACCCGCGCAACTACAGGTACACCAAGGAGCACGAGTGGGCTAACCTGGAGGGCGAAGTCGCCACGATGGGCATCACCAACTATGCCGCAACTCAGCTTGGCGACATGGTATACGTCGATATGCCGACCGTCGGCGCTACCATCTCGCAGGGCGACTCGATTGGCGCTCTCGAAAGCGTCAAGGCCGCCGCCGACTTCTACAGCCCTCTCGGCGGTGAGGTGGTCGCGCGCAACGAGCGCCTGCTGGACGAGCCTGGCCTGCTCAACTCCGACCCCTTTGGCGAGGGGTGGTTCGTGAGGGTTCGCACCACCGACTCCTCGGAGTTCGAGGCCCTTATGCCCGCCGACGAGTACGACGAATTCGAGAAATCACAAGGATAGTGGCGAGTGGCGAGTGGTTAGTGGTTAGCAAGAACTTCTAACCACTAACCACTAACCACTAACCACTAACCACTAACCACTGCCATCTAGAACTGGAGTCCCTTAATGGTCTATACGCCCAACACTGAGGCGCAGCGTCAGGAGATGCTGGCTGCCATGGGCTTGAGCAAGGTGGCCGACCTTTACGAGGAAGTGCCCGCCTCGGTGCTCAACCCGCCGATTGAACTGCCCGCGCCGTTGGCCGAGCCTGAGCTTATGGCTGAGATGCGCCGCCTGTCGGAACTGAACGCTGATGCCGCGCATTTCGCCACCTTCCTGGGGGCAGGCTCGTACAACCATTTCTCGCCCAGCGCGGTCTACAGGATCATGTCGCGCAACGAGTTCTACACGGCCTACACCCCCTACCAGCCCGAGTTGAGCCAGGGCATCCTGCAACAGATTTACGAGTTCCAGACCCTGGTGTGCCAGCTAACCGGCATGGACGTGGCTAACGCCTCTATGTACGATGCGGCTTCGGCCCTGGGAGAGGCAGCGGTCATGGCCGCCAACATCACCAAGCGCAAGAAGGTGGTCGTGTCGCCCAAGACACACCCGGAGCACAAGGCGGTGTTGCGCACCTACGCCGACTGTCACGGCATCGAGATAGTGGAGCGAGACGCCAACATCAAGGAGGCCAGCGAACTCGACCCCGACACCGCCTGCGTGATCGTGCAACAGCCAAACTTCCTGGGCGAGATACGCGACCTGAACGGCCTTGCGGTCAAGGTACACGAAGCCGGGGCGATCCTTATTGAAGTGTTCGACCCGATTTCGCTGGCGATCCTGAAGAGTCCCGGCGAGTACGACGCGGACATTGCGATTGGCGAGGGGCAAAGCCTGGGTGTGCCAATGTCGTTCGGCGGGCCGTATGTCGGGTTGTTTGCCACCAAGGAGAAATACGTCCGCAACATGCCTGGTCGTTTGGCGGGTATGACCAAGGACGTGAACGGCAAGCGCGGCTTCGTGCTCACGCTCCAAACGCGAGAACAGCACATCCGCCGCGAGAAGGCCACCTCCAACATCTGCACCAACGAGGCGCTGATGGCCCTTGCCGCCACCGCCTACATGTGCTGCATGGGTCCACAGGGCCTCAAGCGCGTGGCGCAGCTATCGTTGCAGCACACGCACTACCTGGCGAACCGTATCGCGAAACTGCCCGGTTACAAGATCATCAGTCGCGAGCCGTTCTTCAAGGAGTTCGCGGTCCAGACGCCCATCTCGCCCACCGAGTTGAACCGTCGTCTGCTGGAGCACAAGATCATCGGCGGCTTGGACATCAGCGGCACGAAGGAAGTGGACGGCCTGGAGAACGTGTGGCTGCTGTGTGCCACCGAGTTGAACGGCAAAGAACAATTGGACAGGCTGGTAGCCGCGTTGGAAGGGATGGGAACGAGTAACACGTAACACGTAACACGTGACAAGAGCTAATTACGGGTTACGCGTTACGTGTTACGAGTCATTAGAAAGAGGTAATTATGAGCGTCGAACCACTGATTTTTGAACTAAGCAGCCCCGGCCGCATTGGCTTTTCGCTGCCCCCGGTTGATATGGACGAGGCCCCGGAGATAGACGCCTCCCTCCTGCGTGAGGAGTTGGATATGCCGGAGGTCTCCGAGGTAGACGTGACGCGCCACTTCGTCAGGTTGAGCCAGAAGAACTACGGTATCGACATCGGGTTCTATCCGCTTGGCTCGTGCACCATGAAGTACAACCCGAAGGTACATGAGGACGTGGCGGTCCTGCCCGGTTTCGCCGCTATCCACCCATACCAGGACCCCGGCTGCGCGCAGGGCGCACTCCAGGTGATGTACGAGCTACAGGGGATGCTCGGCCAGATAGTGGGCATGGACGCTGTGACTTTGCAGCCTGCCGCAGGCGCGCATGGCGAGTTCACCGGCATCCTGATGATACGCGCCTACCACCGCTCGCGTGGCGAGACTCAGCGGGACACTTTGCTGGTGCCCGACTCGGCACACGGCACCAACCCGGCGACGGCCGCGGCGGCGGGCTTCAAGCTAATAAGCCTCAAGTCGGGGGCCGATGGCAGTGTGGACCTTGAGGCGCTGAAGGGTGTCTTGAGCGACAGGATCGCGGGCATGATGCTCACGGTGCCCAGCACTCTTGGCCTCTTTGAGCCGAACATCCTCGAGATCAGCAGGCTGGTGCACGAAGCGGGCGGCCTCATGTATGGCGACGGCGCGAACCTTAACGCGCTGGTGGGCCACATACGTCCCGGCGACCTCGGCTTCGACGTGATGCACATCAACCTGCACAAGACCTTCACCACGCCCCACGGTGGCGGTGGACCTGGCAGCGGTCCGGTAGCGTGCAAGAGCCACCTGGCGCAGTTTCTGCCCGGCCCGCTCGTGGAGAAGGGGGAGGCTGGCTACGCGTTCGTGGAGCCTGAGGCATCCGTTGGCCGGGTGAAGAACTTCTGGGGCAACTTCGGCATGCACGTGCGCGCTTACACCTACATCAGGCACCTGGGCCTGCCCGGTTTGCAGAGGGTGAGCGAGGACGCAATCCTCAACGCTAACTACATTCGCGCCAACCTGATGGGTACGTTTCACCTGCCGTACAACCGCATCTGCATGCACGAGGTAGTGCTGTCGGGCAAGAACATCAAGCAGGAGACCGGCTGCCGCACGCTCGACATCGCCAAGCGTCTCATCGACCACGGCATGCACCCGCCGACCGTCTACTTCCCCCTCATCGTGGAGGAGGCGCTGATGATTGAGCCTACCGAGACCGAGTCGAAGGAGACGCTCGATCAGTTCATCGCCGCGATGAAGGCCGTTGCGGCGGAAGCCCGCACGAACCCCGACATCCTGCACGCCGCGCCCGTTACTACCGAGTACGGCCGCCTGGACGAGGTCACAGCCGCCCGCGAGCCGAACCTGCGCTGGCGAAGGCCCGTCCCGGTCGCGGCTGAGGATCTCGAGTACGTGGAGCAGGCAGGATAAAAGTACGGCTTACATTCAGCCTAAGCGGGAAGTAGAGTGAGGAGGGTCAAATACACTCCTCATTCTGTTTAAGTGCAGGTCGCCGTACTGGAATCAAACAGCACAACAGAAGAACGGGCGGAATCTAAAGCTGGCGTAGGACGGCGAGCCGGTAAGGCTATCCTGCTAGTCCTGCTGCCTCTCCTCTTCATCGGTTCCACTGCCCTGGTGTTTGTGTTGGACCAGACAAGCGCCCTCGGCTATGCGTACTTGCACGCTGTCAGCAACGGTAACACATGGACAGCCGAACTGCTGGGCGACCATTACTCAGACGAGAGGGATTGGCGGCAACGCTTCTACGCGCAGGACATCCAGCGCGACGTTCAATGGCTGCAAGGTGCCGAAATCAGCGACATTACGGCTACTCGTGAGCAGACGTTGAGCGGGCAATGGGTTACGATGCTGTACTTCAAGTGGAGGCCTGCGGGAAGTATTGCGCCACCGGAGGATGCGGCACTGAGGGTGAAGACTGAGAAGTGGCTGCTGCTCAACTACATTGGGGCTGTGGAGTTGGTGGACTACTAAAAGCTCCCTAATGAGTACGAGCGCCGAGACGTGCAGCAAGGTAGGCCCATGTCATTTCGAACGCAGTGAGAAATCTCGTCCTCTACCAGGATGTGTCGTCTTTCTTATGAGACTCCGTTGCTGGAAGAAAGGTGCTACTCATGTGGTAGGGAACGAGATTTCTCACTGCGTTCGAAATGACATGGAGAAGCCTTTGACGCTCATTTCGTCTCCACGCCATCCTAAAAGTGAGGTTGATACCTTAAGGAAGTCGCATATCAACTTCACTTTGCTTGTGCAGCCGGAACCGTCCCTGAGTTAGCTGTTATCGAGGATAAAGTGCTTGTCAGCCTCGAACATGGCACCGACGGACCGCCCGGTGTGGATGCGGGCGATGGTCTCCGCGAGCATGGGGGCAACGCTCAGGACGGTGATCTTGGGTAGTTGCTTTTCAGGCGGGAGTGGCACCGTGTCGGTCGTGACAAGCTCGCAGATGGGGCTGTTCTTGAGGCGCTCTATAGCGGGGCCGGAGAGCACGGCATGGGCGCAGCAGGCGTAGACCGTCTTCGCCCCACCATCCATGACTGTGACCGCAGCCTGGGTGATAGAGCCTGCCGTGTCTATCTCGTCGTCCACCAGGATGGCGTTCATGCCCTCGACTTCGCCTATGAGGTTCAGCACCTCACTGCGCCCGCTGTTGCCGCTGCGCCGCTTCTCAACAATTGCCAGGGGAGCATCGAGCAGTTCGGCAAAGTTCCTCGCTCGCTTGGCGTTGCCGATGTCTGTGGACACCACTACGCGGTCGGGGATACGCTTCTTGATGAAGTGGTCGGCCAGCAGATACATGGTGGTTAGCTCGTCCACCGGGATGTTGAAGAAGCCCTGGATTTGCCCGGCGTGCAGGTCTATCGTGAGCACCCTGTTGGCCCCGGCGACGGTAATCAGGTCCGCGATGAGGCGGGAGGTAATCGGCACGCGGGGCTGGTCCTTCTTGTCGCTGCGGCCGTACGCGTAATAGGGGATGACCGCTGTGATGCGATGGGCCGAGGCGCGCTTGGCGGCGTCCATGATGATTAGTAGTTCCATCAGGGAGGTGTTGACCGGGCTGGTGAGCGACTGGATGATGAACACGTCGTTCTCGCGCACGCTCTCCTCTATCTTCACAAAGAGGTTTTCGTTCGAGAACTCGAAAATGTCTATATTGCCCAGGTCCACGTTGAGGTTGCGCGCCGTAGCCTCGGCAAGGTCGGGGTTGGCCCGGCCCGAAAAGATAGACAGGTGCTCCAGGTTATTTATCACGCCTCGGCTTCCTCCATGCTGCCCTCTGTGTTCTCCCCGGCGCTTTCTTCCGACTCGGCTTGTACAGGCATCTGCGCCTTCAAGTCAGCCAGTGCCATCTCAGCGGCAGCCTGCTCGGCTATCTGCTTGTTGCGTCCGACCCCACCGGCCAGCACCCTACCGCCGATGCGCACCTCCACGTGGAACTGCTTGGAGTGCTCTGGACCTGACGTGTCGACGATACGGTATTCGGGCTTGGCTTTGAGGTGGGCCTGTGTGAACTGCTGGAGTGCGCTCTTGTAGTCGCTGCGCAGCACTTCTTGAAGTTGCTCCAGGCTCTGCCCACCCGATATCTTGTGCCACACAGCCGTAGCCGCTTCCAGGCCCCCGTCGAGATACACGGCCCCCAGCACGGCCTCGATGGCCCGACCCATGTTGCTGCCCCGTGCCCTGCCGCCCGCGGCTTCCTCCCCGCGGCTCATGTACAAGTATTGGCCGATCTCCAGGGGTCCAGCTAGTTCAGCGAGTGTGTTCAGGCGGACAAGGGCACCCCGTAGCGCGGAAAGCTGCCCCTCAGTCATGCCCGGCTGGGCCGCAAAGAGGTCGCTCGACACGATGAACCCAAGTATGGAGTCGCCCAGGAACTCAAGACGCTCGTTAGAGCCAAGCGCGAAGTCGGGCACGGCATGCAGATAGGACTTGTGGATGAGGGCGTTCACCAGGTGCTGCCGGTCCTTGAACGTGTAACCTAACTGCTCCTCAAGCTCCGTGAGCGGCCTGCGTGGGAGAGCGCCTTCGGCACGCGACTCCCCTGCGTTCTCGCTCGGCTCCGCAGTTACTGAGTCTTCCCCTGGTGGTGGCGCTCCCACGGCTTGCGGCTCGTCCTGCCCGAGGCTCCTGTCCATCGGCTCTAGCTTGCCGAGCGTAATGCCGCGTCCAGGTCTATACCCGCCCCGGTAGCAATATCCCTCAGGCGCGGCCAGTTGACCTCGAACGAGTAGCGGTAGTGCTCGTCGCCCAGGTCGGTGCTCTGGCTGCTGGCGAGGTTAGTGGTTACGAGGAAGCGGGCGAAAGCATCCGCGATGTCGTTGCCCGCGGGGTCGGTGTCGTCCACCACGAGCGGTCCGCCCGCCTGTGCCGCCGCGCGCAGCCCCTGGACAAACGCGGGTGCCAGTCGCTCGGCGTGGTTGCGGCTATCCTCCGCTATCCCGCCCATTTCCTGCTCCACGTCCTGCACGGCTGTGGCGTTACGCTCGGCGTCCAACTGTTCGGAGCGTAATAGAGGCCGCTCCACGATATACCGCAATAACCTGTGAAGATCTTCTGCCATGATGTTGCATTCTCCTCCTGGGTGAGGTCCCGCGACATTATACACCATGTGGGACGAGGGGTCCTGAGCCTGCGAAGGATGGACGATAGGAGACGGAAACGCAAAGGCGCAAAGAACGCAAAGGACGCGCAAAGATTAGGACTGTTTGGATGAGTGCTGCCTTGTACTCTCTACCCACTACTCAGACCTCAGTCCTCAGTCCTCATCACTCCTATCGTCCATCGTCCATCGTCCATCGTCCATCGTCCATCGTCCCCCTGCGGTATAATAGAAACCTATGTTCCCGGAAGATACGCCTGAGATTCCCAACCCGCCGGGAGTAGCTGCCTCGCCCGCACGCCACGATCCCTTTGCCGCGCTACGGTTCCGCGATTTCCGCTTGCTTGTAATGGGCAGCTTCATGGCTGTGGTGGCGGAGCAGATGATTGGGGTGGCCGTTGGTTGGGAGTTGTACGAGCGCACCCGCGATCCCCTAGCCCTCGGCTTGATCGGATTGGTGCAGATCGTGCCGGTGTTGCTGCTCGCGTTACCCGCGGGGCAGGTGGCCGACCGCCTGGAGCGTAAATGGATTGTAGTGTCGGCCATGAGCGTGTTGGCTGCCTGCGCGTTTGGGCTGGTAGTCATGTCGCTCACTACGGGGCCGCTGCTGGCGATATACGCCCTGCTGTTTGGCATCGGTGTGGCTCGCGCCTTCCAGAGTCCCGCCTTCAGCGCGATGAGCGCGCAGGTGTTGCCCCCCTCGCACTATGGAAGTGCCGCCGCCTGGTCCAGTGGGGCCTGGCAAACCTCGGCAATCATGGGTCCGGCCCTGGGCGGGCTGCTGCTTGGCATGTGGGGTGCGGCTCCGGGCGTTTACGCTGTGGCCGGTGGGCTGCTGTTGCTGGTGGCGTTGCTGTTTGTCCTCATGCGCCCCCGCCCCGTCGAGCGAGACACCGAGCCGCTCAACCTCACTTCCTTGCTGGCGGGCGTACGCTTCATCTGGCGCACTCCTGTAATCCTCACCTCAATCACCCTCGATATGTTCGCGGTACTCCTCGGTGGAGCCACCGCGCTGCTGCCCGTGTTCGCGCTGGACATCCTGGGAGTGGGCGCGGTTGGGCTTGGGTGGCTGCGCGCGGCCCCGGCTATCGGGGCTGTACTGGCTGCCCTCGTGATGGCTGCTTTGCCGCCACTTCGCAAGGCGGGGCGCACTCTGCTTGTCGTGGTGGCGGGGTTCGGCCTTGCGACAATCGTCTTCGGCCTGTCGCGCAACTTCGCTCTATCCATGCTGATGCTGGCGCTGCTGGGTGCCCTGGATAACGTTAGCGTGGTCATACGCTCCACACTGCTTCTCACGCGCACGCCGGACGCGTTGAGGGGCAGGGTGAACGCGGTGCATTCCGTGTTCGTGGGCATCTCCAACGAGTTAGGGGCGTTCGAGTCGGGTGTGGCTGCTGCGCTGCTTGGTACGGTTGGCGCGGTGGTAATAGGCGGCGTAGGGACTGTGGGTGTGGTCCTCTTGATAGCGGCCCTCGCACCCGAACTACGGCGGTTGGGGCGCATGGATACGCACGGCGCGGGCTAACTCGCTGAGAGCGCCGCAGCCGGTCCGCCTCCGCTAGAGTGCCTCCAAGTTGTGTTATAATCGCTCCATGAGGACCGAGGGAAGCGCGGAAGGTGCCGGCGTCGGCTTGCAGTTGACCCTACCTCTGCCTCCGGGCGTGAACAACCAGTACGCGACGGTGAACGGCAGGAGGGTACTCAGCGCCGAAGCAAGGGCCTACAAAGGGGCGGTCAAGAGGCAGATTGATGATCTCAACTTCTCGGGCCGGGTCACTCCCGTAATGCTTTCCACCCTCCGCGCCAGCTACCTGTCATTGTTCATCGATTTCTACTTTGCCTCTCCCCTCAAGCGGGACCTGGATGGCGGCCTCAAGGTGACCCAGGACGCTTTGTGCGAGGCGCTGGGCGTGAACGACAACCGCGTGGTGGACATCCACCTGGTCAAGCGCATAGACCCGCTCCACCCACGCATCGAGGTACAACTGGAAGCGATTGCCCCCGACGAATGGAAGTTTGATGAAGAGTATCTCTACCTCGGCTCGGACAACCCGGCTTAGGCTGCCACTACTTCGTTCGCGCCCCAGCCACGACCGCTACGTGCGTGTCGATGGGGTGCGGGTTCGGTACGTGGAGGCGGGCGCGGAGCATGGCGGGGTGCCGCTCGTGATCGTGCACGGCTACAACGGTAGCTGCGACTACTGGTACCCGCATACTGTGCTTGGACTGGGCGAGCGGCGGCACGTTATCGCTGTCGACTTGCCCGGCAATGGCCTTTCGGGCAAGCTCCCCGTGCACAACATGCAGACGCTTAGCCACTTCATCGTGCGCTTCATTGAAAGGCTCGGCTACGAGCAGGCAGACCTCATGGGCCACTCGATGGGTGGGTTTCTCGCGGTAGCTGCCGCCGTCGCAAGGCCGGAGCGCGTTCGCAGCCTTGTCCTGGTGGACAGCGCGGGGCTGCCAGACCTCGTAAAGCACATCTGGTTGGTGCCGGTTGTGGCCCTCGCTGACTCCAGCATGAGGCAGTGGCGCTACTACCCGACCTTCATCAAGATTGGGATGCGGGCGCGAGCCAAGCGCGAGTGTCTGGACATGGTGCGGAAGGACAGCATGCGTGAGATGCTGTCGAAGTTGGACCTGCCGGTCTTCATCCTCTGGGGCGAGAAGGACCGCGTGGTGCCGGTAGAGCATGGCTACTACATGGCCGAGCACATTACAGGGGCCAGGATGGCGGTGGTTCGGGGAGTGGGCCACATGCCCTTCTACGAGAAGCCCGCCGAGTGCAACAAGTTGATCCTGGACTTTATTGAGGGACTTGAGCAGCAGCCCTAGCTAGTTCGCTCATAGGTACGGCTGCGCGCAGGTATGAGAGCTACACTGACCCGGACCCAAGAATCAAACTCCCCGCCACAGGGTGCCGCAGAGCACACTATCGAGGTGGGGGGAGTTGTCGTGCGCTATCTTGAGGCCGGGGTAGAGCAAGGCGGATTGCCTATCCTGATGCTGCACGGCTTCCAGGGTGGCGCGGACCTGTGGCTACCGCACCCCCTCCCCGCGCTGGCCCAGCACTTCCATGTGATCGCACCCGACATGCCTGGCTTCGGGGATTCGGGGCTACTGCCTGAGCACGGAACGGAAGACTACGCGAATGTGATGGTGGCGTTCATGGATACGCTAGGACACCGTAGATTCAATCTGGCTGGGCACTCGCTGGGGGCGCAGATAGCGCTTATTATGGCTTCTATGCAGCCTGACCGTGTGAGCAGGGTGCTTGTGGCCGGTGGCTCAGGTCTGCCGCAAACCGGCCCGCGCTGGCTCGACCCCGTCAAGATGCTAACCGATGCTAGCTCGTGGCACTTCAAGTTGTATCCCAAGGTGTTCAGGCTGGCGCTCAAATCGCGGGCGTTCAGGGGTGCGTCAAAAACTTTGCATAATGACCACGTCACTGACCGGCTGCGGGATGTAACCATGCCCACGCTGGTGGTGTGGGGTTCTCGCGACCGCGTGGCCCCGCTGGAGCATGGCGCTTTCCTTGCGAAGCACCTGCCGAGCGCGCGCCTGGCGATCATCAGGGGCGCGGGCCACATGCCTTTTTACGAGAAGCCCGCGCAGTTCATGAAGCTCGCGCGTATGTTCTTCAGCGCCGACCGGGCGCAGGGGTCCGGACATGAGGTACAGGAATAGCGTCTGAAGCCTATTTGCAGTCAAGAGGGGAGGTCTAACTTGGAGGAGACAGGCCACGTAGAGATAGACGAGCTGTTGCTGGAAGCCGAAGAGGCAGTCGCGGAGGAAGCGGGCCGTCCTGAGGTCGAAGGTCCACTGGTAAGCGCCCCACGCCCGGCGCAGGAGCACGATACCGTTGTGGTGCTCGATTTCGGGTCGCAGTACTCGCAGTTGATTGTGCGCCGCGTGCGAGAGCTTGGAGTGTACGCGGAACTGCTGCCCTGTGACGCCCCGCAGTCTGAGATAGACCGCCTCCAACCCGCTGCCTACATCCTGTCGGGCGGCCCCTCCAGTGTGTACGAGCCTGGCGCTCCCCAACTCCCCCAGTACGTGCTCCTCAACGAAAGGCCGGTGCTCGGCATCTGCTACGGTTTGCAACTCCTCACGCGTGCCCTTGGTGGCATGGTCGCAGGCTCTACGCACCGAGAGTACGGGCCTGCGACCATACGCCGCGTGGCCGAATCGCCGCTCTTCAAGGGCCTGGGCGACACACTTCCCGTCTGGATGAGCCACGGCGACAAGGTAACGGAGCCTCCCGCCGGGTTTGAGGTGCTGGCCGTGTCGGACAATGCTCCTGTGGCCGCTATGGGCAGGGGGCCGGTGCTCGGCATACAGTTCCACCCTGAGGTGATTCACACTCCCCAGGGCAAGGAGGTGCTCGCAAACTTCCTGTTCGACATCGCGGGTCTGCGGCCCACGTGGAACTCCGCCTCCTTTATCGAGACGGCGGTGGAGCAGATACGCACGGCAGTGGGCGAGGGCCGGGTGCTCTGCGGCCTGAGTGGCGGCGTAGACTCCTCGGTGGCGGCGGCGCTCGTACACAGGGCTATCGGTGACCGCCTGGTGTGCCTATTCGTGGACAACGGGCTGTTGCGCCAGAACGAAGCCGAGGAAGTGGTCGATACATTTGGCCGCAACATGCACATGAACCTGGTGGCGGTAGATGCCGCCGACCGATTCCTCGATAGGCTGGCCGGGATAGACGAACCGGAGGAGAAACGCAAGCGCATAGGCGAGACCTTCATCCGCGTGTTCGAGCAAGAGGCGCTGAAGCTGGGGCAGTTCGACTTCCTGGCCCAGGGCACCGTCTACCCGGACGTGATAGAGAGCGCCAGCCCCGAACGTCCCTCGGCCGCCCGCATCAAGACGCATCACAACGTCGGTGGCCTGCCCAAGGACCTGCGCTTCAAGCTGGTGGAGCCATTGCGCTACCTCTTTAAAGACGAGGTGCGGGAGGTCGGCTTACAGCTTGGATTACCGGAAGAGATAGTATGGCGGCACCCCTTCCCCGGTCCAGGGCTTGCCGTGAGGGTGCTGGGGGAGGTCACACGCGAGAGGCTGGTGACGCTACGTGCCGCCGATGCCATCCTACGCTACGAATTGCAGGCCGCCGACCTGATGCGCGAGACCTGGCAGGCCTTTGCCGTGCTCCTGCCGGTGCGTAGCGTGGGCGTGATGGGCGACAACCGCACCTACGCTGACGTGGTCGCCATACGTGCCGTAAGCTCCGTTGACGGCATGACCGCCGATTGGGCCAAGCTGCCTTACGACATGCTGGGCCGCGTGTCGAGCCGCATCGTGAACGAAGTGCCGCACGTCAACCGCGTAGTCTACGACATCACCTCCAAGCCGCCCGCAACTATCGAATGGGAATAAGCACGAGCCAGGCCGGTACTCAGTCGACTCATACCGCCCGCCCAGGCGAGGCTGCTACCATGTCTCGCTACCGGCTCCTGTTCGCACGGTTGCTCGCGAACCAGTGGGCCACTGCCGCGCTCATCTTTGCCCTAACGCGCTTATTCGCCCTGGTTGGAGGCTTTGCCGGGGCCAATCGCCTCGTGCAGGAGAACTCGGAATATAGCGGAGGCTGGCTTGCTGAAATGTCCCTCATGTGGGACGCCGCATTTTACGCCACTATTGCCAGGGACTCTTACGCGTTCGACCCGGCGGCACCGGCGGGTGCGAACGTCGCCTTCCCGCCTCTCTTCCCTTTCCTGGTAAATTTCCTATCTGGCCTGCTCCGGTGGGTTAGCTTTGGCTGGGACTGGGGCAACGGGGACTATGGCGCGATCATAGTCGCGGGCCTGCTTATCAGCAATATGAGCTTCTTCGTGGCGCTGGGCCTGCTCCTGAAATGGCTCGCGCCGAGGCTGGGGCATGCCGGGGCGGCTATGGTGGCGCTGGCCCTGGCCTCCATGCCTACCGCTTTCTTCTTCTCGGCCATCTACACGGAAAGCCTGTTCCTCGCGCTGATGCTTGGAGCCTTGTTGGTGGCACACTCCGACTGGCGCTGGAAGTGGCTGTGCGTCGGCTTACTAGGGCTGCTCGCCACGCTCACACGATTCGCGGGGGCGCTGCTGCTTCCGGTGCTCGCGCTCGACTACCTGGCACAGACCGGCTGGCGCTGGCGCAGGGTCCGACCTGACGTGCTCTGGCTGGGGCTGGTGCCCGCCGGGGTGCTGCTGTACCTCGCCTTCCTCTGGTGGCGCTTTGGCGACCCCCTGGCCATGAACAAGAGCATGGAGCAGGGTTGGGACCATACTACCTCGTTCTTCCCTGTCACTTACTGGAACAGCCTGTCGGACCTCTGGAAGAGCCTGACCGGGGGCTTCCCGCCGGGGCGGGATACGGTGCTCTACTACGGCCAGGGTAGCAGGCTATACCTGATATTGGACCTCGCCGTGCCTGTGATGCTGGTGGCGGGTGGATTTCTTGCCCGGAAGAAGTTGCTGGCCTCGGAGTGGGCGTGGCTCGCGCTTGGCATTATCTACCCGCTTAGCTTCAATATCACCTTCTCGATGGCTCGCTACGTGCTCCCTCTATGGCCGGGGCTAATATGGCTTGGTACGCTGCGTGGACGTGTGCGCTGGCTGGCGCTGGTGGCCGTCGTCCCGGCCTTGTTGCTCATGGCCTGGTGCGCCTCGAAGTACGCGAGCGCCAGGTGGATCGGCTGACATTTTGCAGTATGCGGTATAGTGTAGACCCAACGTGACGGTCTTACGACCTATAACCTATACATCGCCCGTAAGGAAGGCATAGCTGATGAGAGTACTTGTGGTCGGCTCAGGCGCTAGGGAGCACGCCCTGGTGTGGAAGCTGGCAACCAGCCCAGGCGTCACTGACATCTATTGCGCGCCCGGCAACGCGGGCACTGGTATCCTTGCCCAAAACGTCGATCTGCCAATCGGCACCGAGTCGCAGTGCGACATACTGGCGGGCTGGGCGTTCGACAACAGGCTTGACCTGGTGATTGTCGGGCCGGAAATACCCCTCAGCTTTGGCATCGTGGACTCGCTGATGCTGCTGGGCATGCCGGTGCTCGGTCCCACCCAAGCTGCGGCCCGCATCGAGACGAGCAAGGCATGGGCGCGTGACTTCATGGTCCGGCACGGCATCCCGGCACCACAGTACCGGGTGGTCCAGGGCTTGGAAAACATCAGCAACGTGTTACGCGATCCTGAGACCCGGTATCCTCTGGTGCTGAAGGCCGATGGTTTGGCGGCGGGCAAAGGCGCGGCTATCGTGCGGGATGCATTGGAGGCTGGCGAGGCCATTACCCAGATGCAAGGCTCGGGTGCGTTGCCCGTGGCCGACGCGGCGAAGATAGTGGTGCTGGAGGAATACCTGGAGGGCTTCGAGGTGAGCGCGCTCGCCTTCACGGACGGCGAGCGTGTGGCGCTGATGCCCCCATCCTGCGACTATAAGCGGTTGCTCGACGGCGACCGTGGTCCCATGACGGGTGGCATGGGAGCTTACACACCCACTTCACGAGTAACGCCGGAATTATGGGACCAGGTGGAGCGCGACATTCTCCAGAAGGCGGCGGACGGCATGTCCAGCGAGGGCACCAAGTATCGCGGGGTGCTTTACGCAGGGCTGATGCTGACTGCTGAGGGCCCGAAAGTGCTGGAGTTCAACTGCCGCCTGGGCGACCCCGAAACGCAGGTGCTTATACCCAGGTTGAAGACGCCACTTGAGGAGATAGGTCTAGCCATCTCCTCAGGCGACCTTTCGCGGGTGGGGTCGATTGAATGGGCCGATGAAGCCGTGGTGGGCGTGGTGTTGGCCTCAGAGCATTACCCGGCGGGCAAGTCCTCACCTGTAGCGATAGCGGGGCTTGAGAACGTGGAAGAGGGCACACTGGTGTTCCACGGAGGCACCGAAGCTGCCGGTACCCTGGCCTTACAACCCCCGGCAGGCGGCACGTCCAAGCGGAAACCTCTGTTCAGCATGCTCTTCTCAGGCCCATCGCAGCCAATAGCTATACCTGAGGACTTCGCGCTCAAAGCCACCGGCGGCCGCGTACTGACTGTGGTGAGCCGGGCCTCCACGCTCGCAGAGGCCCGCGATTCCGCCTACCGTAACGTAGCGCGTATAGAGATGCCGGGCGCTCAGTACAGGACCGATATCGCGTTGAGGGAACTGGAGTCCCAATAAACGCGGGTCTAACGGCTATCTATTGCCCGTCAGGTTGTGCCACATGAGGATGCCCGCTATTGACTTGGCGTCCCGAATCTCGCCACGCCGTATGCTTTCCAGTGCCTCTTGAAAGGTGAGGTGCTCCATCTCGATGTTCTCGTCTTCGTCGCCGCCCGCCTGTCCTTCGCGGAGGTCGGTAAGCAGGAAGCACTCGAGGAATTCGGTGCAGAAGCCGGGTGCCGAGTAAAAGCCTCCCAATCGCTCCACGCTTCCCGCGCTGTACCCGGTCTCCTCAAGCACTTCGCGGCGGGCGCAGGTCTCAGCGTCCTCACCCGGCTCGCGAGTACCGGCAGGTATTTCCAGCAGCACCGAGTCGGCCGCCCGCCTGTACTGCCGCACCATCACCAGCCGGTCGTCGCCGTCCACGACCACCAGCGCCACCGCCCCAGGGTGCAACACCAGCTCGCGCGGCCTCTCCCTACCATCCGGCAGCCGCACCATCTCCTTGACCACCTTAATTAACTTACCGTCGTATACAGTCTCTTTCGACAAGCCCACTTCAGGCTCAATTGCCATGACTTTCTCCTTTGATGCCATGCGGACGATGGACGATGGACTATAGGAGACGGAAACGCCAAGACGCTAAGACGCCAAGGACGCGCCAAGATTAGGATTGTTGTTGGGTAGAGTGCTGACAGCTACTCAGTCCTCAGTCCTCATCACTCCCATCGTCCATCGTCCATCGTCCATCGTCCAAACAGCGGCATATCACTTGCTCCTGTGCATTATACAGAGAAGGGGGAGAATTGCATGCCTAAAGCCGCACAGCCGCACGAGCACGTATCGGTTGAAGAGATCATACACCCGCACGAAGACATGCTGGCCGACGTGCCGGAGCAGGCCGCCGGGCCAGCCTACAGGCAGGACAAGGCCACCGCCCTGGCCGCGCTACGTGAGCCTGGGGTGCGCTGCTGCCGGTGCGATTTATGCGCCACCCGCACGCAGGTGGTGTTCGGGGAAGGTTCGCCCACGGCTACTGTGCTCATCATCGGTGAAGCGCCGGGAGCCGAGGAGGACAAGCACGGGCACCCCTTCTACGGCCGCGCCGGGCAGATGCTCAACTCGATTCTGGAGGAGGTCGGCATCTCGCGGGACGAGGTCTGGATCACCAACACGGTCAAGTGCCGCCCCACGGCAGTCACCGGCAAACGCGTGTCGAACCGTGCGCCTCGCGTGCCGGAGATCAAGGCCTGCACCATCTGGCGGGTGGGGGAACTAGACATAATCAAGCCAAAGGTGGTGTGCTGCCTGGGGGCGGTGGCAGCCAAGGCTATGCTGGGGCGCGATGTGCGCATGACTCAGGAGCGCGGCCAATTGATGCCCTTTCCGTTGCCCTTGGAGGGCATGGAGGATACAGAGGTAATCCTGACCTACCACCCCTCGTACATCATGCGCCAGGAAGGGGAGGCCTACGACCGCATACGCGCGCAGGCCGTCGCTGATTTCCGCGTGGTGGAGGCCAAGCTGCACGGTGCTTAGGGGCACCAGCATGTCTAAACGCCAAGACGCCAAGACGCAGAGAACGCGCCAAGGTTAAGGATTGTTATTTGTTCTTTCGAATCAAGAGGAGCAGGGTACAGCACATGTACCCTGCTCCTCTTTGTATTCTCCAAACCTAGACTCTCTTGGCGCGTCCTTGGCGTCTTGGCGTCTTGGCGTTTAGATATATTCTTACTATTCATCATAGTAGTTTCTGAAGCCGTGCAGCGTCCTGTGTCTATGTGATATAATTAACGGATAAACGAGAATATTATGAAAGACACATAAGAGACAGACAACGCCGTCAAGTGGAGGAAGGTTATGCCAAGGAACTTGGTACAGAAGGTCATAGAGGCGCACCTGGTATCCGGGGAGATGAAGCCGGGTAAAGAGGTAGCAATCAGGATCGACCAGACGCTCACGCAGGACGCCACGGGCACCATGTCCTACCTGCAATTCGAGGCTATGGGCATACCTCGAGTGCGCACGGACGTGTCGGTCAGCTACGTGGACCACAACATGCTTCAGACCGGCTTCGAGAACGCGGACGACCACCGCTTCCTACAGTCGATAGCGGCGAAGTATGGCATCTATTTCTCGCGACCTGGCAACGGCATCTGCCACCAGGTGCACCTGGAGCGCTTCGCTATACCGGGCAAGACCCTGCTGGGTTCGGACAGCCATACTCCCACCTGCGGCGGCCTGGGCATGATTTCGATTGGCGCGGGCGGCCTGGACGTAGCGGTCGCTATGGGTGGCGGCCCCTTCTACATGGCTATGCCGGAAGTCTGGTTGGTGCGTCTGATAGGCAAGCGGCAGCCCTGGGTGGCTGCCAAGGACATCATTTTCGAGCTACTGCGCCGCCTCACCGTAAAGGGCGGCGTCGGCAAAATTATCGAGTACGGCGGGCCTGGCGTGGCCGACCTGTCGGTGCCGGAGCGCGGCACGATCACCAACATGGGTGCCGAGCTAGGCGCTACCACCTCACTGTTCCCCTCCGATAAGCGCACCCACGAATACATGAAGGCACAGGGACGCGACAAGGACTGGGTAGAGCTTGGCCCCGACAAGGACGCCGAGTACGATGGCATCATAGAGATAGTGCTGGACGAGCTTGAGCCGCTGATTTCCAGGCCGCACAGCCCCGACAGCGTGGTGCCGGTGCGCGAGGTGGAAGGCACCCCGGTCTCACAGGTGCTCGTAGGCTCCTGCACCAACTCGTCGTTTGTGGACCTGCAAACGGTGGCGGGCGTGCTCAAGGGACAGACGGTGCACCCATCGCTCTCCTTCGGCGTGACCCCTGGCTCGCGCCAGGTGTACACCATGATCGCTCGCTCCGGCGCGCTTGGCGACCTGATCGAGTCGGGCGCGCGTATCCTCGAGTCGGCGTGTGGCCCCTGCATCGGTATGGGCCAGGCCCCTTCTTCGGGTGCGGTTTCGATACGTTCCTTCAACCGCAATTTCGAGGGGCGGTCGGGCACCCCCAACGCCCAGGTATACCTGGCCTCCCCTGAGACCTGTGCGGCATCGGCCCTCACCGGCGTCATCACGGACCCGCGTTCGCTTGGTGGCAGGCTTGAGGTAGACGTTCCCGATAAGTTCCTGGTCGAGGACAATATGATAGTGTCTCCCGCCGAGGACCCCGACGCGGTAGAGATCGTGCGCGGGCCGAATATCAAGCCGCTGCCGATCAACAAGCCGATGACCGCCGACCTGGAGGGCAAGACGCTGCTCAAGGTGGGCGACAACATCACAACAGACCATATCATGCCCGCCGGTGCCAAGATACTGCCGTTGCGCTCGAACATACCCGGCATCTCCGAGTACGTGTTCGAGAAGGTAGACCCCTCGTTCGCCACCCGCGCCAAGGAGGCAGGCGGTGGTTTCGTGGTGGGTGGCAGCAACTACGGCCAGGGTTCCAGCCGCGAGCATGCCGCGCTCGCCCCGATGTACCTGGGCGTGAAGGCGGTGCTCGTCAAGAGCTTCGCCCGCATCCATCGCGACAATTTAATAAACTTCGGCATCTTGCCGCTGATCTTCATAGACCCGCTCGATTACGCGGACATCTCCGAGGGCGACGAGCTTCGCATGACTGACGTGCGTGAAGTGCTCAAGTCGGGTGCCGAGACCGTGGAGGTGGAGAACGTCACCAGGGGCAGCAAGTACCAACTCAAGCACAACCTCTCGCCGCGCCAGGTGAACATCATGGTCGAGGGCGGTCTGCTCAACTACATCCGCCAGCACGGCGACGCCACCAACATCGAGCGCGAAGCCACAGCGGCGGCGCATGGCACCACGACGGCCCTACCCACCAAGACCACCAAGGTCAGCGACCAGCCGGGCGACAAGCCCAAGCCGCTAGCCCGCGAGGAACTGTTCGACCAGATGGTGGTGGAGACCTACAGCCACGAAGCGGCGGAGTTCGATGAGTTCGGTCACGGGTTGGCTGAGAAGTCGGACCGCAAGCTGGTGGAAGTGATATCCCCCAGCGCGGGCAATCACGTCCTGGACGTGGCGACCGGCACCGGCAACCTGGCCCTGGCACTCGCCGACAGGGTGGGCGCGCAAGGCAAAGTGGTCGGCATCGACCTGGCGCAGGGCATGTTAGAGTTCGCGGAACGCAAGGCCCGCGCCCGTAAGGTAAAGAACGTCGAGTACAAGATGATGGACGCCCGCCACCTGGAGTTCGAGGACAACACCTTCGACTTGGTGACCTGCGGCCTGGCTGTCTTCTACTTCCCCGATATCCCCGGCACGCTCGCCGAGATGTGCCGCGTGCTCAAGCCGGGGGGACGCCTGGTAGTGTCCTCGGCTGACCCCGAAACGGCTTTCACACCTTTGAGCCAACCCTATATGGCGCGGCTGCGCAAGGTCTCGGACGAAATGGACCTTCACCCGCCGGAGTACTCTGACACGGCCAAGCTGACTCGCACTGCCGAAGGCCTGGAGCAACTGTTGAAGGCGGCGGGGCTGCAACGAGTTCACGCACGTGAGGAGTCGATCCCAGTGCATTTCACATCGCCCGGCGACTGGTGGAAGTACGGGCGCGGCAGTACCTGGGGTGACATATTGCTCCAGGAGATGCCGCAGGAGAAGCGACTCGAATTCGAGGAGGAGCACCTGAAGGAAATCAGGAAGTACTTTACGGACGAGGGAGTGAAGACTGGGACCCCGATACTCCTGGCAATCGGACAGAAGCCTTACGCTCCCCGGTCCGAGTAAAGCACGCAAAAAGAATTGCCCCGCTTGATGTAGCGGGGCAATTCTTTTTGCGTCTCGAAGCTAGGCGTAGCGCGAGTCGTCCTTACGAGGCTCATCGCCACCGCCGAATAGTCCGCCAAGCGGTGACTGTCCGCCCAACAAGTCTTCCAGGGGGTTGCCCTGTCCTTGCCTGCCCTGGCCTTGCTGAGGAGCCTGCCCACCGCCGAGCAGCGCGCCAAGACCGCCGAGAGGGTCACCCTGCCCCTGCTGTGCGCCTTGCCCGCCCAGTAGACCGCCCAGGCCACCAAGCAAGCCGCCGAGGCCACCCAGCGGGTCATTAGGGTCGCCGCCCATCTGTGGCAGCCCTTGTGCCGGGGCTTGCTGCGCCTGGGACTGTCCGCCACCCATGCGGCTCATCACCGCACCGAGCACGTGTGGCAACAAGGCGCCCACTATGCCGCCTATGATGTTGGTGGCCGAAGCCGCACCTGGGTCCATTACACCGCCCTGCGGCTGCTGCCCGCCGAACCAGTTACCCCTCTGGACCTGCTGGGTGTTCTTCGCGCCCATGACGGCCCCGCCGAGGGCTTCAATTGCTGCGGTCTGCGTGTCCCGGCCACTGCCACGTGCGTTCGTGAAGCCCTGGGCCGCAGGCAAGAGCGCGTCGAGCATGCTGCCCTGCCCCGGCTGCGCGGGGTTGCCCTTTTGTGCGCCTCCAGCGAGGGCCTGCAACAGGGGTCCAAGGTCGTCTGTGGTTATACCCTTCTTGCCCTTGAACTCCTGCGCCGCCAGTTCCAGGCCGTTGGCATAGTACTGGGTCGCCTTGCCCTTGCCTCCGCGCCGCATAGCATCTGCCGCCGCCCCAAACTGCTTACCCGCGTCACGGGTGCCCGATTGTCGAGCGGCTTGTGCCGCTACCTGGAAGGCCGCGGCCATACGCTGCCCGTGTGCATTCGCTCCATGTTTCGCCCCGGTGTTGTCGAGACCGGACTGGTTTTGCTTGAGCATCTGGGCAACCGAGTCGAGCAGGGTACCCACGTCTACAGTTCTGTTACTGTCCACTTTGTGACCTCCAATAGCGTTACAAATCGCCCTTAGGTAGGATGGAGGCACAAAGCATGCCACAGCCGCTTGAAAGTAAACCTGTACTAAACGCCAAGACGCCAAGACGCAGAGGACGCGCCAAGGTTAAGGGTTGTTACTCAAGAAAAAGGACCAGAGTACGACATCACGTACCCTGGTCCCTCTTGTTCTCTCCAACCCTTTAATACTCTTGGCGCGTCCTTGGCGTCTCCGCGTCTTGGCGTTTAGATACTTTAGCTCTCGCCCACCACCCGGATGTGTAGCTCCTTCAATGCCCGGTCGGACACGTGGGAGGGGGCACCCATCATGAGGTCGCGGGCCTGGGCGGTCTTGGGGAAGGCGATTACCTCGCGGATGTTAGCCTCGCTTGCCAGGAGCATTACTAGGCGGTCGATGCCTGGGGCGATACCGCCGTGGGGAGGCGCGCCGTATTCGAACGCAGACAGCAGGTGGCCGAAGCGTATCTCGATGTCCTCCGAGCCGTAGCCCATTAGCTCGAAGATGCGGAACTGTAGGTCGCGGTTGTGGATACGTATCGAGCCGCTGGCAAGCTCGTAGCCGTTGCACACGATATCATAGGCTGCGGCGCGCACCTTGCCGGGGTCGGTCTCAAGCAGGTGCGCGTCCTCCGGCAGCGGCGAGGTGAAGGGGTGATGCGTCGAGTCCCAGCGTTTCTCCTCCTCGTTCCACTCGAACAGGGGCGGGTCGATTATCCAGGCATACGCCATCACCGACTCGTCTATCAGGTCCAGCCTGCGGCCCATGTCGAGGCGAAGGCGACCCAGTACGTCCTGGGCACTGCGGGTGGCATCTGCCACGATGAGGAGCAGGTCGCCCACTTCCGCGCCAAAGGCCTCGACAATGCCGCCGGTCTCCTCCTTGGTGAGGAACTTGGCCGCCGGACCGCGGAACTGCACGCCACCTTCCGCCTTCTCCTCCACCGCGAACCACACCAGGCCCTTTGCCCCGTACCGCTTGGCGGTGTCGGTCAACTCGTCAAGCTCCCGGCGTGTGTAGCTACCCGCCCCAGGCACCCGTATACCAGCAACGGTACCACCCGATTCGATTGCTGATGTGAAGACGGCGAAGCTGCTACCGCGCAGGACTTCGTCAAGGTAGGTAAGCTCCAGTCCGAAGCGGAGGTCGGGCTTGTCGTTGCCGAAGCGGCGCATCGACTCCTCGAAGGTGAGGCGAGGGAACGGGTTGAACAGCACCTTCTTTTCGCTGACTTTCTCGGTAAGCTCCGTGAAGAGGCCCTCCATCAGGTCCAGCACGTCGTCGCGCTCCACGAAGCTCATCTCCAGGTCCAACTGCGTGAACTCGGGCTGGCGGTCGGCGCGCAGGTCTTCATCTCGCAGGCAGCGAGCGATCTGGAAGTAGCGCATCATACCCGACACCATAAGTAGCTGCTTAAGCTGTTGGGGCGACTGGGGCAGGGCGTAGAACTCGCCTGGGTGTATGCGGCTGGGCACGAGGTACGAGCGAGCACCCTCCGGCGTCTCGTTGGTGAGCATCGGGGTCTCGATCTCCACGAAGCCGCGGTCGTCCAGGTAGTCGCGGATGAACTTCACGACCCGGTGCCGCAGGATGAGGTTGCGCTGCATGCGCGGTCTGCGGAGATCGAGGTAGCGGTACTTGAGCCGCAGCATCTCGTCCGCATCCGCGCCGCTCGCTATCTCGAATGGTAGGGGCTTGGCCTCGTTGAGTATGGTCACTTGGCCCGCGACTACTTCCACTTCGCCGGTGCCAAGATTGGGGTTTACCCGCTCCTGCCCGCGCAACTCAACCGTGCCCTCGACTCGCATCACGTACTCCGAGCGCACGGTCTCAGCGATTCTATGGGCCTGGGGGTTCTGCTCGCGGTTGAACACCACCTGGGTGAGGCCGTCGCGGTCGCGCAAGTCGATGAAGATGAGCGCGCCCTGGTCTCGCCGCCTGTGCACCCAGCCGTTGAGTTGCACCCGCCGCCCATTATCCTGCGACCTTAACTGGCCGCAAGTTACTTTCTCGTGGACCTGTGCCTGCTCGACCTCCATATGTGTCTCCTTCATCTCCGGGGGTATTTGCACTTGAAGCCGCTCATCACGGCCTTGAACCTTACTTGTCCCTTTTGATGTATTATGAATTGGAACTATCCTTTTCGAGGTTGCACTGAGATGATTGCCTGGATTCTATTACTTGTACTCCTGGTTGCCGAGGTTGCCGGACTGGTGTGGTGGCTCCGCAAGGAGTACTACCCCATCATTTTCAACGGCAACGCCCCTATGATCTATAGTGCCGTTCTTGCAGCGGACTTTATCATCGCCTGGCTGCTATCGATGTCATTCACTCCTGGTGGCACTTTCGGCCTGGCCCTGCTCTCGGTGCTTGGCATCTTCCTGCTGGTTGTCGTCGTCCTGCTCACGTTCTTCTTTCGGTGGATCGTCAGGGGCGACCTGACCGACATCAAGTAACACTCCTGTTGCGTTCCATTTGCTGCGTAAAAAGAGGAGGGTCTCTGCTAAGAGCCCTCCTCTTCTTGTGCTCTTGAACAGCGCAGGGGCCTAGCCGAGGTTGTCCTCGGCGTCGGCATTAGCGTTATCCGCGTTGTCAGTATCGTCAGCATCGTCGCCTGCACCATCAAGTTCGACGCTTACCACGTCGTCCTCTTCCTCGGTCGGGCGAATCGACTCCAGGTAAGCCTCCGGCTCCAGGAGAGCGCGGGTGGCTTCCTCGGACGACATCCCATCGCCATCCGGCGCGAAACCGGGCAGCGAGTTGAGGTAGTCATCGACCGCCGCATCGTTGTACTCGCCGGGGTACTCGCCCTCGAAGCTGTCCGGACCATCAGAGTGGGCCAGGTAGTCATCGATGTTGGCACCCGCCGTCGATATGATGCGCAGGTCGCCACCGTCGGCACCGTAGCGAGCGCCCGAGCCTGCCGGGATCAGCTTGCCGATGATGACGTTCTCCTTGAGGCCGCGCAGGCGGTCCACCTGTCCGTTGATGGCGGCTTCGGTGAGCACCCTGGTGGTCTCCTGGAAGGAGGCCGCGGACAGGAACGAGTCGGTCGAGAGCGACGCCTTGGTGATGCCGAGTAGCACAGGCGTGGCGGTGGCCGCCTCGCCGCCCGCGGCTATCGTCCTGGAGTTGACATCTGCGAACTGGAACCGCTCCACCATTTCGCCGGGCAGCATCTCGGTGTCACCGGGGCCGTCGATACGTACCTTGCGGAGCATCTGGCGCACGATGATCTCGATGTGCTTGTCATTTACGTTCACGCCCTGTGAGCGGTACACGCGCTGCACTTCGTCCACCAGGTACCGCTGCACCGCCTCGCGGCCGAGGATGTGCAGGATTTCCTGCGGGTTCTGCGCGCCACGTGTGAGAGGCTGGCCCGCCGATACGCGGTCGCCGTCGCGGACTTCGAACTGTGCGCTGTGGGGTACAGAGTACTCCCGTAGCTCGCGGTCCTCACCCCGCACGATCAGCCGCTTGCGGCCCTTTTCCAGCACGACCGTACCCGACATGCGGGCCACGGTCACGTCGTCTTCTTCGCCCTTCATGTTGGAACGGAAGAGCGGCATGCCCTCCAGCACCTCGGTCCCCTCTTCCACGAGCAGCTCGTGGTTGCGGGGCAGGGGGTACTCGTCGTCGTAGATTTCGCTGTGGGTCAGGCGGACCTTGGTCTCGCCCGTCTCTTCGCGCAGGATATTCACCACGCCGTCGATTTCCGCGAGTATCGCCTGGCCCTTGGGCACGCGAGCCTCGAAAAGCTCCTCGACGCGGGGGAGACCCTGGGTGATGTCTTCGGTAGAGGCCACGCCGCCGGTGTGGAAGGTGCGCAGGGTAAGCTGCGTGCCCGGCTCACCGATGGACTGCGCGGCTATGATACCCACCGCCTCGCCCAGGTCTACGACCCTGCTGTTGTGCAGAGCGCGACCGTAGCACTTCTGGCAGACGCCGTGATTCACGTCGCACATGAGCGCGGAGCGCGTCATGATGCCGAACTTGGCCTTCTCGGCGTTCGCGATCTTGTCTAGCTCGTCGCCTCGGCGGCCTTCCTTCTGCAACCTGTCGCGCAGCGGCTGGACCGACTCCTCGACGCTCTTCATGAACTCGTTGAGCGCCTCTTCGGTTAGCTCCTCGTTGGCGTCCACGATGATTTCACCTGTGATGGCGTGGGTAACAGGGTGCGCGGCGTAGCGGCCGATTACGCGCTGTGCCAGGTTGTCGGCAACGTCGCGGCCCGGCCACGCTATCCACACTCCCGATGTGGAGCCGCAGTCCTCGGTCGTGACTATGACGTCCTGGGCTACGTCCACGAGGCGGCGGGTCAGGTAACCGGCGTCCGCAGTACGCAGGGCCGTGTCGGCCAGACCCTTGCGGCCACCGTGCGTCGATACGAAGTATTCCAACACGGTCAGACCTTCGCGGAAGTTCGAGCGGATAGGCATCTCGATGATGCGGCCCGACGGGTCGGCCATGAGACCGCGCATAGCGGCCAACTGGCGAATCTGCTTGAACTTGGCCTTGGTCGCGCCAGAGTTAGCCAGCGTGTAGATGAGGCCGTAGGGGTCCATCACCTTCTCAAGCTCGGAGGTAAGCTCGTCGGTGGTCTCGTTCCAGATGCGGATGACCTCCTCGTAACGCTCCTGCTCGGTGATGATACCTCGACGGAAGTTCTTCTCCACCAGGTCCACATCCGTGTCGGCCTTGGTCAGGCGCTCGGCCTTCGTGTGCGGGATTTCGATATCGGCCACCGCCACGGACATGCCCGACTTGGTGGCGAACTGGAAGCCCAGCCGCTTGAAGACGTCCGCGACCTCGGCGGTGCGGCGCGACCCCATCTTGAGGTGCACCTCGGCCATCAGGCCGCGCAACGCACCCTTGTCCATCGCCTGGTTGCGATAGGGGATGCGCTCCTCGGCGGCAAGCTCCTCGTTGAAGCGGTAAACCACGGCGTTGAACATGACGCGCCCAACGGTGGTCTCCACCAGCTCGGACTTGCCCTGGTGGTTGCGCATGCGCACCATAATGGGCGCTTGCAGGTTGATGATGCCGCTGTTGTACGCCAGCTCGGCCTCTTCGGGGGAGGCAAATATCTTGCCTTCACCCTCGGTGCCGGGGCGCATAACGGTCATATAGTAGCAGCCGAGCACGATATCCTGCGAAGGCGACACAATCGGGTCACCGTTCGCAGGCGAGAGCATGTTGTAGATCGAGAGCATGCGCTCGCGGGCCTCACGCTGGGCGGCGGAGGACAGCGGTACGTGTACCGCCATCTGGTCGCCGTCGAAGTCCGCGTTGAAGGCGGAGCAGACCATCGGGTGAAGCTGGATGGCCGAACCCTCGATTAGCACTGCCTCAAAGGCCTGGATCGACAGGCGGTGCAAGGACGGTGCGCGGTTGAGCAGCACCAGGTAGTCCTTGATAACCTCTTCGAGCACGTCCCACACTTCGGGGCGCACGCGCTCGACTATGCGCTTGGCGCTCTTGATGTTGTGGGCGTGGCCCTGGGCTACCAGGCGGCGCATCACGAACGGCTTGAACAGTTCGAGCGCCATCTTCTTGGGCAGCCCGCACTGGTGCAGCTTCAACTCGGGACCTACCACGATAACCGAGCGTCCCGAGTAGTCCACGCGCTTGCCGAGCAGGTTCTGGCGGAAGCGGCCCTGCTTGCCCTTGAGCATGTCACTCAGAGACTTCAGGCGGTGCTTGCCGGAGCCGGACACCACGCGACCGCGGCGGCCGTTGTCGATGAGAGCATCGACCGCTTCCTGGAGCATGCGCTTCTCGTTGCGGATGATGATCTCAGGCGCGCCAAGCTCCAACAGCCTCTTGAGGCGGTTGTTGCGGTTGATTACGCGCCGGTACAGGTCGTTCAGGTCGGAGGTAGCAAAGCGGCCACCGTCAAGCTGCACCATCGGGCGCAGTTCGGGGGGGATGACCGGCAGCAGCTTGAACATCATCCACGAGGGGTGGTTGCCCGACTTGCGGAAGGCCTCGATCACGCGGAGGCGCTTGGTGGCCTTCTTCCGGCGCTGGCCGCCCACCGTCTGGATTTCATGCCGCATCTCGTTGGCGAGGTTGTCGAGGTTCAGCTTGTCAACGATCTCCAGCACCGCCTCTGCACCCATGCCCGCCCGGAACACGCCGGGGAAGGCCTCGGCCATTTCGCGGTACTGCTGCTCGGATAGAAGCTGGTATACCTGGATAGACTCTAGCTGGTCCACGCGCTCTTCCATCTGGCGGCGCAGGTCGTCCACCTCGCGGTTGGCGCGTACCTGTATCTGCTCGCTCTCCTGCATGGCGACGTACGACCGCTGGTCGCGGGAGGCACCGGCAAGGTCCTGCGAGTGCTGCGACTGGCGGCGGATGTCCTCCTGCACGTCGAACAGGTACTCGTCAGCGATGTCCTTGAGGCGCTCCAGGGTGCCCTCGGTAATCGTCTGGCCGGCCTGAACGACGGGACGTGTGGCCCCCGCCAGGTAGACGTCTTCCGCGGCGTCCTGGCTAAGTTGCTTCTTAAGCTGGCGCTCGATAGCACGCCGCTGGGAGTCAAGCTCCTTCTTGGCGGCTTTGAGCTTCGCGTCCAGGTCGGTGCGCGCATCACGGTCGCTGGCCTGGATCTCGGCTATCTCGTCCTGCAAGCCTTCCTGCAACTCGTTGATGCGGGAAGTAGTGCGCTCGGTGACTTCCTGGATGCGGCGCTCGCCCTCGGTCTGGACGTGCTCCAGCTGGCGCTGCCGCTCTTCCTCGTCAACGTGGCTCACTATATAGGTAGCGAAGTAGAGCACACGCTCCAGGTTGCGCGGCGAGATGTCGAGCAGCAGGCCGAGGCGGGAAGGAGTGCCCTTGACGTACCAGATGTGCGACACAGGGGAAGCAAGCTCAATGTGCCCCATGCGCTCGCGGCGCACGCGGGAACGGGTCACTTCCACGCCGCACTTGTCGCAGATCGTGCCCTTATAACGTACCCTCTTGTACTTGCCGCAGTAGCATTCCCAGTCCTTCTGGGGACCGAAGATGCGTTCGCAGAAGAGGCCGTCGCGCTCCGGCTTGAGCGTGCGGTAGTTGATCGTCTCAGGCTTGGTCACCTCACCATGCGACCAGTCCTTGATCTTCTCCGGCGAGGCCAGGCTTATCCGTATTGCACTGAAATTGTTTACCTCTAACATCATGCCTCCATTTGGAAATTGGAATTTCGAATTGCGAATTTAGTACGTTTCCATCAAATTCGCAATTCGAAATTCCAAATTCGAAATCTCTATAGCCTATCTCGCTCGTCGGCCTCGAAGCCGCTCAGATTGATGCCTTCCAGCTCCGACATGGTGTCGGCACCGGCGTCCTCGCTCAGGGCTACCGGTACGTCGTCCTCGGTGAATACTTCCACGTTGAGGCCGAGAGACTGTAGCTCCTTCACGAGCACCTTGAACGACTCGGGCACGCCCACTTCCATGATGCTCTCGCCCTTGACGATGGCCTCATAGGTCTTTACGCGGCCCATGACATCGTCGGACTTGACGGTGAGCATCTCCTGGAGGGTGTGCGCCGCGCCGTAAGCTTCGAGCGCCCACACTTCCATCTCGCCGAACCGCTGGCCGCCGAACTGCGCCTTGCCACCCAACGGCTGCTGGGTAACGAGGCTGTAGGGGCCTGTGGACCGGGCGTGGATCTTGTCTTCCACGAGGTGGGCCAGCTTGAGCATGTATATCTGGCCTACCGTTACTGGGTTGTCGAACTTGTCGCCAGTGCGGCCATCGTAAAGGTCGACCTTGCCGTCGCGGGGCAATCCTGCTCTCTCAAGCTCCTCGTGGATGCTTTCCTCGGTGGCTCCGTCGAACACGGGTGTGGCGACCTTGTAGCCTAACTTGTCGGCGGCCCACCCCAGGTGGGTCTCTAGTATCTGGCCGATGTTCATGCGGTGAGGCACGCCCAGCGGGTTCAGGATGATGTCCACCGGGGTGCCGTCGGGCAGGAATGGCATATCTTCCATCGGGAGGATGCGGGAGATAACACCCTTGTTGCCGTGGCGGCCCGCCATCTTGTCACCGACCGATATCTTGCGCTTCTGGGCGATGGAGACGCGCACCATCTGGCTCACGCCCGCCGGAAGCTCGTCGTTGTTGGCGCGGGAGAACTGCTTTACGTCGATGACCTTACCGCGCACGCCGTGAGGTACGCGCAGGGAGGTGTCCTTCACCTCGCGGGCCTTCTCACCGAAGATGGCCCTCAGCAGGCGCTCTTCGGGGGTAAGCTCCGTCTCACCCTTGGGGGTGATCTTGCCCACAAGGATATCGTTGGCGGTCACTTCGGCACCGATATAAATGATGCCGTGCTCGTCCAGGTTCTTCAGCGAGTCCTCACCGACGTTCGGAATGTCGCGGGTGATTTCCTCGGGACCAAGCTTGGTCTCGCGGGCCTCCACCTCGTACTTCTCTATATGTATGGAGGTAAAGACGTCGTCGCGCACTAGGCGCTGCGAAAGCAGAATAGCGTCCTCGAAGTTGCCGCCCTCGAAGCTCATGAAGGCCACCAGGATGTTCTGGCCCAACGCAAGCTCGCCCGTCTCGGTGGACGAGGAGTCGGCGATTACGTGGCCCGCCCTGACGCGATCCCCGGAATGGATGAGCGGACGCTGATTGATGCAGGTGTCCTGGTTGGAGCGCACGAACTTCGAGAGGTTGTACTCGTGCTCGGTGCCCTCGTCGTCGCGAATGACGATCAGGGAAGCGTCGGCACGAATGACCACGCCGTCCTGCTTGGCGAGCACCACCTGGCCCGAGTCGCGGGCGGCCTGCCACTCGATGCCCGTGCCCACGATGGGCGAGCGAGGCATGAGCAGGGGCACGGCCTGACGCTGCATGTTCGCACCCATGAGTGCGCGGTTGGCGTCGTCGTGCTCCAGGAACGGGATGAGCGCCGTCGCCACCGATACTACCTGCTTGGGCGACACGTCCATGTAGTCCACGCGCTCGGCAGGCTCCTGGAGGAACTGCTGGTGATGGCGGGCGGTCACGGAGCGACCCGTAAAGTGGTTCGTCTCGTCCACAGGCGAGTTGGCCTGGGCGATTACGAAGTTGTCTTCTACGTCCGCCGACAGGTACTCGATCTCTTCAGTGAGCTTGGGGCGCACCTTGACACGGGCAATGTCGGTGGCGGCAAGGCGCTTCGCCAGGGCCGCATCAATCACGGTGCCCGCCTCAGCCATTACCTTGCCGTTGCCGGCCACTACGTTCTCGCGTAGCACGTGGCCTACAAGCTCGTCTACGTTGTTGTTCACCGTGTTGACCACCCTGCGATAGGGCGTCTCGATGAAGCCGAACTCGTTGATGCGCGCGTACGTCGCCAGCGAGCCGATGAGGCCGATGTTCGGGCCTTCCGGGGTCTCCACCGGGCAGATACGGCCGTAGTGGCTCTCATGCACGTCGCGCACGTCGAAGCCCGCGCGGTCGCGGGATAGGCCGCCGGGGCCGAGGGCTGAAAGGCGGCGCTTGTGGTTCAACTCGGATAGCGGGTTCGTCTGGTCCATGAACTGCGAAAGCTGCGAGCCGCCGAAGAACTCGCGCATGGCGGCTACCACCGGGCGGATGTTGATAAGCGCGCCGGGGGAAGCACTCTCAGGGTCCTGGATCGACATGCGCTCCTTGATTACGCGCTCCATGCGCAGGAGGCCAACGCGGAATTGCTGCTGGATTAGCTCGCCCACCGCACGCACGCGGCGGTTGCCCAGGTGGTCGATGTCGTCCGGGCGGGCGTGGTTCATGGGGTCTAGCTCGCGGTTGTTGAGCACCACCATGTGCTCCACGATCTTGAGCAGGTCTTCGTTGGTCAGCACGCGGGTGTCCAGCGACACGTCGATGCCCAGGCGCTTGTTGAGCTTGTAGCGGCCCACTTTAGCCAGGTCGTAGCGCCGTGCGTTGAACAGGAGCGACTGCAACAGGCTGTCAGCGTTGTCGCGGGTGGGCGGGTCGCCGGGACGCAGCCTGCGGTAGAACTCGATCACGGCCTCCTCGCGAGCGTCCTTACCCTCGCGCTCGTGGATGCCGTCCTTGTCCATCGTGGCCCGGATGTAGTTGTGGTCGGGGTTGGTGTTGGCTTCCTTGAAGAGTTCCAGTAGCTGGTCGTCGTCGGAGAAGCCGATAGCGCGCAGCAGGATCGTTACGGGGATCTTGCGCTTGCGGTCCACCTTGACGGACATTACGTCCTTGTTGGAGGTCTCGAACTCAAGCCACGCGCCCCGGTTCGGGATCAGCTTGGCCCCGAAAAGCTGGCGGCCGGTGTTGGCGTCCTCCGAGGCGGTGAAGTATACGCCCGGCGAGCGCACCAACTGCGACACGACCACGCGCTCGGCCCCGTTGATGACGAACGTGCCGGTATCGGTCATGAGCGGGAAGTCGCCCATGAATATTTCGGACTCTTTGATTTCGCCTGTTTCTTTGATGAGTAGCTGCACCCTGACGCGCAGGGGAGCGGCATAGGTCATATCGCGCTGGCGGCACTCGAAAACGGAGTAGCGCGGCTCGCCAAAATGGAAGTCGAGGAAGCGCAGCTCCATATTCTTGCCGGTAAAGTCGGTGATCGGGGAGATTTCCTCGAACAGTTCCTGGAGGCCCTGCGTCTTGAACCAATCGAACGAGTCGATCTGAATCTGGATGAGGTTGGGCATCGGCATAACGGAGGGGATCCTGCCGAAGTTGCGCCTACCTACCAGTTGCTGATACTGTTCGTCGGTGTAGAGGAGGGGACCGGAGGGACTGCTCTGCGGGCGTATAGCTGTCGTCATAAATACATTGCTCCTATAACTCATGAACGTGCTGAACCAGCCTGAACGCTCAGCTTCGCCAGGGGCCGCGAGAGAAGACAGCCAAAAGACGCAAAACGCCCTTCCCGTCGGCTCACGACGTTGTGGGCAGCCGTGGGACAGGTGGGGGTTACTTTTGCGTCTGTCGGTATGTCATAAATGGGGAATATTACCCTGGACAGGTCATTATAACGGGGGGGTGCGGAGTTGTCAAGGCCGACGAACCTTCAGAATCTACTGAATACTGCCATCAATTAGCAAGAGATTGATCCATATTATGATAACGTATTGGACTTCGAACATATTAGACGCAAGACTTACACATGGCATCAAACTGCTAACTCATCTGGTGTAACATCTTGGTCTTGACTTGCATCATGAGCTACTGGATGTGTAGTTTCCAGTTGATCCTCTTCAGTTGAGATGTTCCGCATCTTATCTACCAGTGCTGTAAATTGGGCTTGCTCTTCCTTACTTAGGTGTTGAGGATTAAGGTGGCCCTCGGCATTCACAGTCCCGAGTGCAGAGGAATTCGCTTGCGCCGGATCTTGGATCTGAGGTACTTCAACTGAGATAATCTTAGGCCCCGCTAGAAGTTTAGGCGCAGGTGACATTAGCAAACGGGGGTCATATTGAGCACGATTGTTGATCTCAGGAGTTGTGGCACCTACGTCAATAAACTTGTCGATACTAGACAACAACTTATGCCTAAGACGTTCTGCGTCTTCCGATGGCAGTTTTTGCTCTTGTTCTAATACTCCTATGTGTTCAAAGACTGGCAAGGACTCTCCTATGGCTCTTATTCCCTGTGTTAGACGTCGCTCCTTCCGAAAGGCTACGTTATCCCAAATACCTAATAGCACTTCCTTAACACAGTCCATCACGCGTGCTGCGCCTAAGAAGTCGAACGATTTATCACTTCCAGAATCACATGCGATTACAGAGAGGTCATCTGATGGCTCGAACAAAATAGTGGAGCAAACCTGGTACATCCCTTGAATACTCTCAAGTAGTTCAATGAGGCGTTCTGGCTTTGAAAATCTACCTCCTTGCTCAATTAGTATTACCGTGAGCACCTCAACACCTGGCCGTTGCCCATCGGCACTATTACTTTCTTGCTTAATGTCCTCAACGACTCCCTGACTGAGCAATTCAATAAAGGATGGCAGAAATCTTCGGATGCTCTCTAGCTGATGGTAAGCGTCAACTGCTAACGAATACGAATCGCCCGATTCGTATTCGAGCAGTCTCTGCCATGTGCTGGGCTGTGTAAGGTACTCTAGGTTTAGAATATTGAGTAGCTCTTTTGCTCTAGGACTAAATCTACTTGCCCGAATCCCGAAGGAATTAAGCGCCTCCAGCAAATTCGTGGTAGTCCTCAACGTCTCTTCTGGATCTCTCATCAGTCCGCTTTGAAAACGATTTACAGTTCTATGCAGCGATACGGCCAGAGCAGAAATATCAAGAGCGTCGATTAGTTCCCTCACTGCCATCAGTAGTTCTGATCTTCTCATATATTCCCCAATTCTTGATATCTGGCTTCTAATGCACTTTCTTGTCGAGGCCTGGTAGTGCCTCAGAAGCTGCCGCTATTCACCCCTCAGCCGTTTTCATTATCATAATTCCTAAGCTAGCGTAAAATCCTTGTCATGTCAAGTACATGCCGACCTAAGTAATGAGTTGACCATGAACGCGATCTATCCAAAGCAAAGTTACAGAGGCGCAGAAATATCTCAGGTACAGACCACTAGACTGACTAGGAAGTGCCAATTGCACCCTGTTGCAACAGCCAGAACAGCCCTATCGCCAACGTCGTCAGCACGCACACCATAAACAGCGCCAACGCGCCGCAGCCTATACCTATCACCGGCAACTGATTTTCTACATTCTCGCTATCCATCCAAGCTCCTCACTTATCAACTGTAATTGCGTCTCCAGGCGGAACGTTTGTACTACCCATGCCGCTTGACACTGCTATTCCGTTCCTGTATCCTAACAAATGTTACATTATATCTATCGCAGGCTATGACGGAAAGAGTAGGCGTGCAGGTAGGCACAGAGAGGCCGGGGTTGGTGCGACCGGTCCCGAAAGCCCGCTGAAAATCGTTCCTGAGCCGCCGGTTGAACAGTAGCACGTCTCGTGCCGCACAGTAAGCCTGGCCGGAGTCGCTCCACGTTACCGGGGCAGAGGGAACACACCCACATGGGTGGTGCCCTCACCAAGTGGGTGCTGTGCGCCAACGAAGGTGGTACCGCGGGAACTTTTGGCCCGTCCTTCTTGTGAAGGATGGGTTTTTTGTATTTGGAAATTGGAATTTCGAATTGCGAATTTAGTAGATATACCAACAAATTCGCAATTCGAAATTCCAATTTCCAAATCGGTCAGTGGAGTGCGGGCGGTGTGGCCCGTTAGGAGATGGTGATTCATGCAGTTGAGTGATGTATCTAGCTTGAGAGGATTTTCGGAGCAGTTGGGCGAGGGGGTGACGCTGACGCAGCTTTACCCGCATGCCGGTGATGGCAGTGGCTTGCTCGCACTTGATTTGCTTGAGGTGGAGGCGGGAAGCCAGTCACCTTTGCGGAGCAGCGGTGAGGAGCAGGTGCTGTTCGTCGTGTCGGGCACGGGCGAGTTGTCGCAGGACGGTACGACTGTCGGCGTGAAGGCGGGCGCGGTGGTGTCCCTCAACCCGTTCGAGGGGTATTCAATAAGGAACACCGACAATGCGCGCCTGCGGGTGCTGGTCTCGTCGTCCCTGGTGGCGCGTACGGCCAGGGCACTTGGTGTTAGAGCACCCGCCGCTTCACCTGCTGCCCCATCCGTCCGGCCCGCACAGGCCGCACCCACCGAGAGGCGCGCGCAAGCAGCAACCGAACTGACGCCCGTGGCCGAGGGCGCGGTGGAGGCTACCCACGGAAGGATAGAGCCGGACGAGCCTCCCACACCTGATGAACCTGCGGAAGAAGCCCCCGCCGAGGCACCGCCTGATATATCGAGCCTGATGAAGCGTGGCACCGATGTCACAGCCAAGCCGAGATCGGAACACCGCAAGCCCAAGCCGGAGCCGGAGCCTGAACCCGTACCTGAGCCAGAAGCGCCCGCCGAGGAAGCCCAGGAGGAAGAAGCCTCGGAGCAGGCTAGCCTGATGGAGCTACAGGTGGTCTTCGATGGTGGCAGCAGGGGCAATCCGGGGCAGGGTTACGGCTCGTTCCTGGTGCAGGCACCGGGCCGCAAACCGGTCATAAAGCGCCTCGAATTCGGTGACAACTACACTAACAACCAGGCCGAGTACGACAGCCTGATAGGCTCCCTGAACTACATCATAGAGAGGTTGAACACCACGGGCCGCACGCCCGACCAGGTGCAACTAGACATAAAAACCGACAGTGACCTCGTGGTGAACCAGATACTGGGTACCTTCAAGGTGAAAGACGCCGGTCTGCGAAAGCGGCACGAGCAGGCAGCCGACCTGCTGGCCCAATTCGCGGACTGGGCCATTAGCTGGCACCCGAGGGACGAGTCGGTGAAGCTACTAGGACACTGATTTGGAAATTGGAATTTCGAAATGCGAATTTGCTGGAGATCTTCTAAATTCGCATTTCGCATTTCGAAATTCGAAATGGAGGAAATATGTCTTTCAAACCTGTAGATAGCAGGCCGGATTTCGTGGCGATGGAGCATACCATACTCGATTTCTGGCGCGAAACGGATGCTTTCAAGAAGCTCAAAGAGAAGAACAAGGGGAACAAGCACTGGTCGTTCATAGATGGGCCGATCACGGCTAACAACCCTATGGGCGTGCACCACGGCTGGGGGCGCACCTTCAAGGACATCGCTCAGCGGTACCGCGCCATGCTCGGTTACGACCAGCGGTACCAGAACGGCTTCGACTGCCAGGGTCTGTGGGTGGAGGTCGAGGTCGAGAAGGAGATGGGGTTCAAATCCAAGCGCGACATCGAGGCGTACGGGCTGGACCGCTTCTCGCGCGCCTGCCGCGAGCGGGTGAACAAGTACGCGGGCGTGATAACCCGGCAGTCGGAGCGCCTGGGCCAGTGGATGGACTGGGACGACTCTTATTACACCATGTCCGACAACAACATGGAGCACATCTGGCTGTTCTTGCAGAAGTGCCATGAGAACGGCTGGCTCTATAGGGGCACTCGCTCTATGCCTTGGTGCTGGCGCTGCGGTACGTCGCTTTCCCAGCATGAACTGGCCGATAACTACAAGGATGTCACCCATACGTCAGTCTTTCTCAAGTTCCCCCTCACCACAGCGGGGCACGAAGACGAAAGCCTGCTGATATGGACCACCACCCCCTGGACGCTGGCCGCCAACGTGGCTGCCGCCGTACACCCGGAGCTTGAGTACGTCAAGGTGCGGCAGGGCGAGGAGGTCCACTACATCTCGCGTGGGGCCATAGGTCGCCTGGTGGGTGAGTATGAAGAAGTGGGTACCGTCAAAGGCGCTGACCTGGTCGGCCTCACCTACTCCGCCCCGTTCGATGACCTACCTGCCGAGCAGGGCGTGCACCACCCGGTGATAGCCTGGGACGAGGTGCAGGACGCCGAGGGTACGGGCATAGTGCACATAGCCCCTGGCTGTGGTGCCGAGGACTTCGAGCTAAGCAAGGTATACAATCTTGCCGTGATAGTGCCCCTGGACGAGGCGGGTAACTACGTGGGCAACTTCGGGTGGTTGAGCGGCCAGCACGTGACGGAGGTCGCACCCAAAGTGTTCGACTCCCTGCGTGAGAAGGGCCTGCTCTACAACCTGGAAGATTACACCCACAGCTACCCAACTTGCTGGCGCTGCCAGACCGAGCTTGTCTTCCGCCTGGCTACCGAATGGTATATAGGCGTGGATGAGGTCCGGCCCCGCATGCGCCGCGCCGCCGCCGAGGTGAAGTGGACGCCCGAGTACGCCGGCAAGCGCATGGACGACTGGCTGGTCAACATGGGCGACTGGAACATCTCGCGCAAGCGGTTCTGGGGCCTGACGCTGCCGTTCTACGTGTGCGCGCAGTGCGATACCGTAACGGTGGTAAGCTCCAGGGAGGAGTTGCGCGAGAAGGCGGTCAACCCCGAAGTGGTGGACGCACTGCCCGAACTGCACAGGCCGTGGGTGGACGAGGTCAAGATCAAGTGCCCCCACTGCGGCGAGACGGTATCGCGCATACCGGAGGTGGGCGACGCCTGGCTCGACGCGGGCATAGTGGCCTTCTCCACGCTCGACTACAGGTCCAACCCGGAGTACTGGCGCAAGTGGTTCCCGGCGCACTGGGTGAGCGAGATGCGCGAGCAGATCCGCCTCTGGTTCTACTCGATGCTCATCATGTCGGTCACGCTGGAGGACACCGCGCCTTACAAGCAGGTGCTCACCTACGAGAAGGTGCACGACGAGAAGGGCCGCGCCATGCACAAGTCGTGGGGCAACGCCATCTGGTTTGACGAGGCCGCCGAGAAGATGGGCGCCGACGTGATGCGCTGGCTGTACGCGGGGGCTAACATCACCCAGAACATGAACTTCGGCTACAACCTGGCCGAGGAGGTCAAGCGCAACCTGCTCACGCTGTGGAACACCTACAGCTTCTTCGTCATGTACGCCAACCTGGACGGCTTCGACCCGTCGGCGTCGGCTGTGCCGGTGCGCGAGCGTGCCGAACTCGATCGCTGGATACTGGCGAGGCTGCACGAACTCATACAAGTATGCCGGGACGAGCTTGAAGGCTTCGACACCGCCTCAGTGACGCGGCAGGTGGACGCTTTCGTGGACGACCTGTCTAACTGGTACGTGCGCAGGTCGCGCCGCCGGTTCTGGAAGAGCGAGTCGGACAGCGACAAGCTGTCGGCCTACTCGACCCTGTACGAGGTGCTGGTGACATTGTCGAAGCTGGTCGCGCCCATAATGCCGTTCATGGCCGAGGAAATGTACCAGAACCTCGTGGTGAGGGGTGGCAACCGCAACGGCCAGCCGGAGAGCGTGCATCACTGCGACTACCCCGAAGCCGACGAGTCGCTGATAGACCGCGAGCTACTGGCTGATACTGCCCTTGCGCAGCGCCTGGTTAGCCTGGGCCGCGCGGCCCGCAACAAGGCGGCGGTCAAGGTGCGCCAGCCGCTTCGCGAGATGGTGGTACGCGCCCCCTCCCGGCGTGACGAGGATGGTGTGGAGCGCATCGTCCAGCAGGTGCTTGAGGAACTGAACGTAAAGAATCTCACCCTCACCAACCAGGTGGGAGAGCTAATCACCTTTGTCATCAAGCCGAACTTCGCCGCGCTCGGCCCCAAGTACGGCTCTCGCTTGAACGCCATACGGCAGGCGCTTGCCAAAGCCGACCCCGCCGAGGTGGCCGCAAGCGTCGAAAAGGAGATGCCCGTACGCGTGCACTTGGACGGCGAGGAGGAGCTGATAGAACTGCTGCCCGGCGAGCTTGTCGTGGAGACTCGCGAGCGGGAGGGCTTCGCGGTGGCGCAGGAGGGCGGCTTGGTGGTGGCGCTCGATACGCAACTGGATGAGCCGCTGTTGCAGGAGGGCATGGCCCGCGACCTGGTGCGCGTCATAAACGATATGCGCAAGTCGGCGGACTTCGACGTGAGCGACCGCATCACGACCTACTTCCGGCTGAACGGGGGCGGCGCTAACGGAGACGCGAGCCTGCTAAAGGGTGCCGTGGAGAACTTTGGCGACTATATACGGGCCGAGACGCTGTCGAACGACCTCGTGGAGGGGGCCGCGCCGGAAGGTGCCTTCATGCAGGATGAGCAGGTCGGCGGGGCCGCGATAAGCCTGGGAGTGGCGCGGCGTTAGTCGACTTAGGATGGGGAATAAAAAGAAGGGCGGCCGCAAGGTCGTCCTTCTTGCTTGTTGTAGAGATGTTTTTTACCTGGCGCAGAGCGAAACGAGCAAGCCGCCAACGAGTAGGCCAAGCGTACTGAGGGTGAGACCCACCTTGCCGAAGCCGGTCGCCGCGAAACCTACGAAGTGATGAGTGACATTCTGTTCGATAGATTCATGGTCCATGATAGTACCCTTTTACCGGGTGCGACGTAGTAGGACGAAGCTGTTGATGATGGAAGTAATTATGCGGGAGGAAAAGGTCTGGGCTGGCCGAGGCAAAATGTGCTCGTATGACGGGCACAGGTGCCTCGGCTGCCCTGACGGAGAGATGAGGGGCGCACTCATCAAGCCGTTCCGATTGTTATAACGCTGCGCACGAGCAAAGGATAGGAGGTGAATATATCAAATTTGGTAAACGAGCCGAATTTCTAGAAACTATATCATAAAAACCGGAGCCGAACACAAGCAGCAAAGCCCCTACATGTCATTTCGAACGTAGTGAGAAATCTCGTCCTACAGTAGGATGTTACTTCTCTCTTGTGGTATGTGGTAGTACAGAGTGACCAAAAGAAAGGAGTTACTTGGGTGCTGAGGGACGAGATTTCTCACTGCGTTCGAAGTGACATGTAGGGGCTTTAGGCGCTGTGGGAGGAGATTCTTCGCTACGCTCAGAATGACAGGGTGGGGCTGATGTGCTCTTCTCAGACTCCAGGTTTATGAGATAGCTTCTAAAGACTGTGCTGCCGGTGCTCCCTGCCGCTTGACCATCGATTGCCACACTTGTACAATGTGCGCGGCGCACGAGCACATAAAGGACCTGCACATGCACCCTGAAGTGCGCTACCATCCCTCCCCACGCGAGTCGTGTCATGCTCAGTCGTAACCTTAGAACTCACACCCCCGCACGCCTGGTGCTCAGCACGTTGCTAATTCTCTCCGCGCTGCTTGTACCTGTTGCCCTTGCCGCCTGTGACACTGGAGGTGGTGGGGACTCAGGTACTGGGGTTCCCCGGTCGGGTGAGGTGGTATTCCAACGCTACTGCAACGTCTGCCACCCAGGCGGCGGCCTCGGCGCGGGTCCGTCTCTCATCCGGGCGCTTCCGGGCCTCTCCGACCAACAGGTACGCGACGTCGTCCGCCACGGCGAGAGCCGCATGCCCGGCTTTAGCGAGCGGGAAATCTCCGGGGCGGAGCTGGACAACCTTCTCGTCTACATTCGAGGTCTGAAGTAGTTCGAAGGCAGGTAGCGGGCATATGCTGTATAATGGGCAGCGTGCCTGACATGGTGGGCGGCATCCAATCCTGCGTAGGAACTACCCAGACCTATGAAGATCCTCATGGTAACAAGCTCCTATCCCAAGTACGAAGGAGACGTTACCGCACCGTTCATCGAGTCTATAGCGGCCAGCATCGCGGCCCGGGGCAACGAAGTACACGTACTCGCCCCCTATCACCCCGACCTCAAGCGCAGCCCAGTCGAGAAGGGTGTGCACCTGCACTTCTTCAAGTACGCGCCCCTACGGCACCTGAACATCTGGGGCTACGCGGAGGCGTTGGAGGCGGACGTGCGGGTGAAAGGGGCTATATTTCCCCTCACGCCGGTCGTGTTCGCCAGTAGCCTCCTGTCCCTCCTTCAGCTTACTCGTGAAATCAAGTTCGACATCATGCACGCTCACTGGGTGGTGCCCAACGGCCCCATGTCGGCATTGGTGGCGCGACTCCGAAGGCTCCCTCTTGTGGTTAGTTTGCACGGCTCTGACATCTTCATTGCGGAGCACAGCCGCCTCATATCCTCGGTGGCGCGCAGGGTCTTCCGTGCCGCGCACTCTATTACCGCGCCCAGCGACGACCTGCGCCAGCGCGCCATGCGGATAGGTGCTCCCGCCAACCGCTGCCACCTGGTGCCCTACGGCGTAGACCCCAGCCAGTTCACGAGGATCGAAGGTGCCGGGCCGCTGCTGCGCAAGGAACTCGGCTTGCCGGAAGATGCGATTGTGATTTTCGCGGTAGGGCGCATGGTCTACAAGAAGGGTTTCGAGTACCTGATACGCGCTGTGCCTGCCGTGCTGCGCGAGCACCCCAACGCTAAAATCGTGTTGGCAGGTGGGGGCGACCTGGAAAGCAAGCTGGTATCGCTGGTGAAGCAACTGGGGGTGGAGAAGTCCGTTATTATGCCGGGCTGGGTGTCTCGCGACAAGCTGCCGCTCTACTTCAGTGGCTGCGACCTCTTTGTGCTGCCTTCAGTGGTGGACCAGCAGGGCAACGTCGACGGCCTGCCCAACACGCTGCTGGAGGCGATGGCTTCCGCACGCCCGGTGGTGGCGACCAACGTGGCGGGCATACCGCTGGCGGTTAAGGATGGCGAGAACGGCCTGGTGGTGCCTGAAAAGCAGCCGGGCGAGCTTTCGGCGGCCATCAACCTCCTGCTGAGGGCTCCCGACCTGCGCCAGCAGTACGGGGAGGCCGGCCGCCGCCGCGTGGAAGACGACCTCAATTGGGACACCACCGCCCGCACCTTCGAGAAGCTCTATAACGCAGCCTTCGACCGCAGGCGCAAGAGCAAGCGGCATGCTGAGACCGCCGGAAACCAGATTGAAGGCGCACAGTAACGGCACCACCATCACCCCGCAATTGACCCAGGCGCCCGCCGACAGCGCACCCTCCTATTCGTTCTGGAAAGACCCCCTTACCTGGGCGCTGGTAGTAGCGACGTTCGCCTTCCGCGTGTTCTACAATGCCGCTTTGCACACGGACGGACACACTCCCCTCGATTTTGTCATTGACGAGAGGGAGTACTTTAGCGCGGCCCACATGCTGGCGGAGGGGCGGGGGTTCGCCTTTTACAACGACTTCATCTGGGTCCGGCCGCCCGTGTACGTGTTGTTCTTGGGCGGGTTGTTCGCGCTGGGAGGTGGCAGTTACCACTACCCAACCGTGCTGCTGGCGCAATCGCTAATCAGCGCGGTGTCGCTTCTACCGTTCGGGTGGTTGGCGGCGGAGGTCAGGGGCAGGGCAGCGGCACGATGGACGCTTGCATTGGGCGCGCTCTATCTACCGTTCGCACTCTTTGCTGGCCTGCTGGTCTCAGAGGCGCTATTCCTGCTGCTGTTCGGGTTCGCTCTGATGGCGCTGTGGAAGGCGCGGCGGGGGCTGGTGGCGGAAGGCTCAACCCGGCGGGCCTATCTTTGGCTGGTGGGTGCGGGCGTGCTCCTGGGCGGTGCTACTCTAACCCGTTCCACCGCGCTACTATTTGTCTTCATCGCGGCGCTCTGGTTGCTGCTTAGCCTTCCGCGTACCTTGACGTTTCGACGCCGGTTCAGCCCCGCTGCGCTGTTGGTGCTGGTCGGTCTGGCTACCTTGCTGCCCTGGACCGTACGCAACTACGCTGCCTATCATCGCTTCATACCGGTTGACACGACAGGTGGATACAACCTGTGGCTAGCCAGCCTGGGCGTGCGTGACGAGCCGAGAATGCAGGACGAACTTCGGCGCATCCAGGGCCAGGGAGAGCGTCAGGACTACGCTTTCGCACGAGCCTGGGACACAATTGCCTCGGACCCGGCAGCCTTCGTGGGCAAGGGACTGAAGGAGTCTCTCGACCTGTGGAAGCCGCTACTCAGCGCCGAGGAGAACGCGGCGCGCGGGTACCCTTCGGGCAGGGTCCCGGCATGGCACCTCGGATTCTTGTTCGTCTTCGACAACGTCCTTTACGTAGCCATTCTGCTGCTGGCGGTGGTGGGGCTTGCCTTGTCGAAGCCTACGCCGCTGAAGTGGCTTACGCTTGGTTGGGTGCTGCTCTGGGTGCTCATGTCGTTCGTCTTCTTCGCGGTCACGCGCTTTCGCATGCCGGTGGTAGCATCGTTGCTGCCCTGGGCTGCGGTGGGCATTACGGCCCTGCCGCGCCTGCACGACATTCGATCCACCAGTGTCGTCACACGCATCTCGTCCGCTGTTGCAATGTTGGCGATAATTGGGGTTGTGGTGCTGAATGTGCCGCTTGGTGACACACTCAGCGGCATCCAGGCGTGGGAGCGCCAGGCACCATACCGAGAGGGTGAACGCTGGCTCATGTCAGGAAATGCTGACTTTGCGGTGAATAGCTTTCGCGCAGCCGACTCGAACGTAGGCGACACCCGCTACGGGCTGGCAGCCGCCCTCCTACAGCAAGGCAAGCCCGATGAAGCCATGTCGGTGCTCAGGCAGAACGAGCCTGAAGACCGCTACGAGCCACCCATTCTGCGCGGGCAGGCAGCGCGAATGCAGGGCAACCTCGATGATGCTCGCTCGTTCTTCAATGCGAGGGTGGTCCAGGTGGCGGGTGACGAGGCGTTGCGCTGGGCCTGGGACCACCTGCCAGCCGAAGCGGTGCAAAGCATCGACGTGGGCAGCGGTCTTGATGTAGGGTATGTAAGAGGGTTCCACGGACCGGAAACGGACGCGAATGGAAGGCCCTTCAGGTGGAGCAAAGATATTGCTGAGATGCGTGGGCTAGCCGGAGGCATATGCGAGATTGAGTGGAACGGTTGGAGGCCTTCCGGCCTACCCGTTGCTGAAGTCACGATTACCCGCCTGATCAGTCATCTTCCCCAGGTATCGGAAAGGATCGAGATAAGACTGCCTAACTCGCCTGACTGGACGATCAGGAGGCTAGCTTCACCCGAAGAAACAGGTCCACCTGAGATACAGGTGAACTCCTTCGTCGTGTCGGGTAGCGACCCCAGGCTGGTGGGAGTACAGGTCTCAAAGGCTAACGGATGTCAGCGGTAACGAACAGCGAATCTACAAAGGGCGCAGAAAATTCTTCCGCCACCGAGAGACCCGGGGTGTGGCGGCTAACTTCCTTGGTGCTCACGGGTGCCCTGGTGCTGCTGCTCGCCGGGCTAGCGGTCAAAAGCGCCTTCTCCGCGGCCACCTCGGCGCAGATGTGGACTTATCCGTTCCAGTTTGACGAGTCGGAGGGCATGATCGTTGCCGAGACGATGCTGCTGGACCAGGGCGTGCTTATCTTCGACGTGCCCGGCCCCGACCTCTTCATCTCCGCCCCTTACCCGCCTCTGTTCTACCTGTTAGCGTTGCCCGGACAGCACCTGGCGGGGAGCGAGCCTACCTTCAAGGTCGGACGCACGCTCTCGATACTGGGGACCATCTTCGTGGGCGTGGCGATATTCGGGATCGTGGTCGCGCTCACGCGGGACAGGCTGGCGGGTGCTATAGGTGCTACTGCCTGGTGGTCGCTGGGGGTGGTCACCTTCTGGGGCAGCCTGGTCAAGCCCGACATGACAGCGGTGGCGCTGGGTCTCGCGGGGCTGTGGTGGCTGCTCGCCAGGCCGGAGCGGCAGGCGTGGTGGGCGTTGCTGTTTTTTCTGGCCGCGTTCTACACCAAGCAGACAGCGATTGCGGCGGCTGCGGCGAGCATCTTCTGGCTGCTGGTGATGAGGCCGCGCATGGGCCTGGGCTTTTTGGGCGCGTACGCCGTGGGCGCGTTCATTCCGAGTGCCATCCTCACCTGGATAACCAATGGCGGCTATTACTACCACCAGGGCACCTTCGACTTACCCGGCCTGCCCAGCCCCGTGCACGACCTGCCCTGGATGCCCGACCGTTTTGGGCTGTACGTCAGCAACTTTGCTACGACCTATGCCGTGTTCCTGGTGCCGGGTATGCTGGCGTTGCTGCTTGTGGGCCTGCGCTCGCTGTGGGTGCGGGTGTCTCAGCGGAGCGCCAGGCTGGACACGCTGCACCGGGGTGCTATCCTGCTGCTGGCCTATATGGGTATGAGCGTCTTCGTGTCGATAGGCACCGGCACGCTGGGCGGCAATCACAACCACCTGCTCGACTGGTCGGCTGCGGGAGGGTTGGGGCTGGGCATGGCGGCGGGGTTGGCCCGGCGTGCGGAGTACCTGGGCGTAAGGGTCGCAGCGGTAGGGGTGGCTCTGGTTGCGTTATTCGCGTTGCCGTCCTTATTCTCAACGCCGGAATGGCTGCGGCTCTCGTTTAGCCCTCTACAACCTGACAAGTACGAAGGGATGCGCAACATCTTCCAGTACGTGACCAATAATGGAGGCACCGCCTACTCGGACAACGTGGGCCTGCTGCTAACTACAGGCAAGCGGCTCTGGACCACCGACCCATATACGCAGACCCACGCCACCCAGTACGGGCGCTGGGACGAGAGCAAGCTTGTGGCTGAGATAAGGCGCAAGGGTTTCGCCCAGGTGATCTTGCGCATCGACATCTTTGACCCCAATCCAGGTGCGGGGGATGTATCGCCGGGAATCTTGCAGGCCCTGCGCGATAATTATAAACTGGATCAACGCAATGTTGAGAATATATACGTGCCCCGGTAGACGGCGGAGGAGTGAACAACATGTCAAACGAGGCGACGGTGCCCCGCGAGCTTCTGGAAATACTGGTTTGCCCGGTGGACAAGGCGAAAGTGAATCTACAGGGTGACCGGCTGGTGTGCGAGCAGTGCGGGCGGGCCTACCCCGTGCGCGAAGGCATCCCCATCATGTTGGAAGAAGAAGCTGAACTTCCTGGGAAGCAAAGCTGATTGGCGCTTGTCTTTTTCTACCCCCAGCTAAAGAAGCTGACGGGGGCCGAGCGGCTGATACTGAAGCTGGCAGGCTACACCGCCAGGGCGCTCGAGGGGCGCGAGCAGGTCGTATTGCTCACCCACCACATAGCCGGCGAGTGCCTTCCCGCCCTCAGCGAGGGAGTGGGGCTGATCGAGTCGGGTATGCCGCTCCAACTCACGGGCAACCACTACATTGACGCCGCCGCTGAGTACGCGCTAGGTCCCGCGCTGGCCCTGGGCATCCCACGTAAGAAGTTGAGCGGAGTGGTCTTTTTCGGGCCGCCCAGCGTGCCTGCGATGTGGTTCGCACGGCGGATATGGCTGCCACTGCTGCGGAGGCGCGTGCCGGTGCTCTATTTCTGCTTCGAGCCTCCGCGCTTCATCTACAGCGACACGGGTGATATTGTCTCGCGCCTTGGCAAGTTGGGCAGGCTTATGTCACCGGCCTTTCGTATCTACCGGCGACTGGACCAGGCTATGGTGCGCTCGGCCCAGCGGGTGCTCTCCAACAGCCCTTACGGCTCAAGGCGCATCTGGAATGCCTACAGGCGCAAGGCGGTAGTGATAGAGCACGGTATGGACTTCCGCGAACCGGACGTGGCAACTATTGAGAGCCTCAGGGAGCGGTACGGTTTGCATGGCAAGCCTGTGGTGGTCACCGTAAACCATCTGCACCCCCGGAAGCGGATAGACCTCTTCATCCGCGCTGTGCATCATGCGGCAGAGCAGGTGCTGGGCACGGTAGGATTGGTCGTGGGCGGCGGGCCTGAACGTGCATCGCTGGAGACGCTGGCCGAGTCGCTAGGCATGGTCGAGGGGCGAGATGTAATCTTCACGGGGGCGGTGCCGGAGGAAGAACTACCGGCGCACTACGCCCTCGGTAACGTCTACATGCACACCGGGCGGGAGGAGAGCTTCGGCCTGTCCGTGATCGAGGCGCTGGGGCTTGGACTGCCGGTCGTGTCGGTGAATGAGGGTGGCCCCTGCGACACGGTGCAGCATGGCAGGAGCGGATACCTCGTACCGGCCACGCCCGAGGCCCTGGGGAGTGCTGCGGCGGATCTGCTGTCCGACCCTGAGAGGGCGCGGGCGATGGGAAGTGCCGGCTCCAACTTCGTGTACAGCCGGTTCCAATGGGAGAAGGGTGCCGACACTTTGTTGAAAGTGCTTGGACACGTAGCGGGACGCCTGGAAGGTCGAAAGGGCGTATGAAAGTAGGTCGTCTGCAATTCGCGGCTACAAGCGTGGTCGAGCGCGAACCGGCTGAGCAGGTGGCTCCGGCGCGGGCTGACTTCACCATGCCTGCGCGACCCTCAAGGATGTCGAGACTGGTGCCGCACCTGGCCGTGCTCGGCGTCTTTACGCTGCTTACTATCGTCGCCACCTGGCCGATGTTCCCGCAATTGGGCGGCTTCGTCATGGACAAGGGCGACCCACTTTACAGCGTCTGGGCGATGGCCTGGCAGGCGCACGCCCTGGCGACCCAGCCGCTGGACCTGTTCAACAGCAACATCATGTACCCCTTCCGTGGGACGCTCACATTTGATGAGCTTTCGTTCGCACAGGCTGTGCTCTCGGCCCCTTTCTACTTCCTGCTCGGCAATCCGGTCCTCAGCCACAACCTGATACTCTTCCTCAGCTTCGTACTGTCGGGCTGGGCCACCTGGCTGTTGGTGCGCGAGCTTACCGGGAGTAATTGGGCGGGAATTGTGGCTGGCACGGCGTTCGCGTTCTGCTTCTACCGCATAAATCACCTGCCCCACATCACCCTCGATAACACCCAGTGGATGCCATTGGTGCTGCTGGCCGCGTACAAGCTGCTCTGGACGCGGGAGTGGGCCTGGGCACTGGCGCTGGGTGGCTTCTTCACTCTGCAGGCACTGTCGGGACATTACCTGGCCTTCTACACCGCGATGTTGCTTGGGCTGTTCGTCCTCTACTACGCCCTTGCACAACGAAGAGTGTTCTCCTTCACCTTCCTGGTAAAAGCAGGTGCAGGGCTGGCAGGCTCGCTGGTGTTCATCCTGCCGATTGCCATCCCTTATGTGCGCGACCAGGGCCAATTCGAGTTTAGCCGCAGCATCTTTGAGGCCGAACGCTTCTCTAACACCCTTGCCAGTTTCCTGGCCGTGTTCAAGGGCAGCCCTGCCTACAGGTCGTTGCTGGCCCCATTTGCGGACCCAGGCCCCTGGGCCATTGAGCGCGCAGCCTTCCCTGGTTTCTTCGTGCTGGGGCTGGCAATTATCGGGTTGGTCCTCGCGTTTCGCAGGAGAGCCGTATCTGAAACGGGCGGGGACGTGAAAGGCTCGCTCAGGATTCATGCCGGGTTCTATGCAATCGTGGCTATTATTTCCGCCGTGCTGTCCCTAGGGCCGAGCCTGCAACCCTGGTACGCGCCCTCCAACTACGACCCGGCGGCCATTCAGCGTGTGATGCCCTTGCCGTACCTGTTTCTGCACGAGTGGGTGCCCGGCTTCCAGAGCATGCGCGTGGTGACCAGGATCGGGATTGTCACGGCGCTTGCGCTGGCGGTGCTCGCCGGTATAGGTGCGTTATTCCTGCTGAGGTACCTGTCTGCGCGGGCAAGGGGGCAGGCGGTGGCCCGCAGTCTGGTGCCGCTTGTGGCCGCGTTAGTAGCGTTTGTGCCCGTAGCTGAAAGCTGGAGCGCGCCCATCAGCATGCAGCCGGTGGGCACCAGGGAAGCGGTGCCAGCCGTCTACAAGTGGCTTGCCGAGCAACCCCAGAGCGTCATCCTGGAATACCCGATGACCCACTACAAACGGGGCGACCCCAGCGTCGAGATGGCGAACATGTACCAGTATTACAGCGTCTACCACTGGCATAACACCATCAACGGCAGCACGACCATTCGCCCCTTCTCGTATTCGGCCCTGGTGCTGGAGACCGAGCGTTGCTTCCCCTGCCCGCGCAGCCTGGGTGCCTTGAGAGCTTTGGGCGTCGAGTACGTAGTGGCGCACCTGGAGAACCTGAGCGGCCCGCAACGTGAGGACTTCGAGTGGCGCTCGACCGCACCCGAAGGCAAGGTTGTAGACGATTTCGAGCTGGTACAGGACTTCGGCACCGACCGAGTATACCGCCTCACCGGGCCGGACGACGCACAGGAGCTAGCCGAACAAATACCCGGAGGTGCCTTGCTGTTGCTGGCGAACCCGGAGAACGACCCCGCGCGGGAGGGCGCTGAGACCGTGTACGGTGGCTACATGGCCGCGCTCGCTTTCCACCTGCGCGACCACCCACAGTACGGCGATTCGCGACTTAGCTTCGGCCAGCCCATACAGTCGCCGCAACCGGGAGAGGCAGCCGCCGACTTCGCGCTACTTTGGACCGGAGAGGATCCTACGCAATACGGCTTCTCGGCGGGCCACCGGGTCTGGTCCAACGAGTTCGTTACGCTCTACAAGCACAACGATGGAGGCAGCACGGGGAGCAACGCGCGGTGAGCCTGCGCCCCTTGCTCAGGACATTGCTCAATCCCGGCATCTATGCGGGTGCCCTTATCTCATGTCTGCTGGTGGTGTCAGGCTACCAATCTCGCCCCACGCAGCAAATCATCGTCGGCTCGCCCACGGATGCGCCCCTGCTCGATGGCTTCAGCGGGTCGGAGCGGGTGCCGGAGGGCGTGGACCTGGGCTACCAGACATTCAGGTGGCTGAGTGGCTACGGGCGCGTTACCTTCACCGACCTGGGAGCGCAACCCTATTCGATAAAGCTCACGGTCAACGGCTCGCGACCACCCGACACTCTCCCTCCGGCGCTCACTGCCCAGGTAAGCGGTGAGGTACTTCTACAGGTCCAGCCGCCGCCCGGCGTGGAGACCTACACGATTGCAGTTCCCCCATCGCTGCTCGATTCTCAGCGCGGTAGCTTTACCTTAGAGCTTTCCAGCAATACCTTCCAGGTGCCGGGAGACGCGCGCGAGCTTGGCATAATCGTGACTCGAATTGGCGTGCAGCCTACGCAGGCCGGGCCGGGCCTGCTTACACCTCCCATTCCAGTGTTGGCGTTCGTAACTCTTGCAGCTGTCGTAGCTGGAGTGCTGCTGTCGTTGCTAGGCTGGTGGTCGGGCGTGGTTGGGCTTGGGGCAAGTCTCCCCGGACTGCTGGCAGGCGGCCTCCTGGTGCTTGACCGTCTTTGGCTTACCACGGGCGAATGGTACGCCTTATGGCCCGGCGTGCTGCTGCTGGGCGGGGCGGTTGTGACGCTTGCATGGCTGTTGGGTGGGTGGTTGCTGCGGCAGGGCGGGGTGGTGTGGTCGAGCATGGAGCGCATGCTGCTTCTAACCTTCTTGCTTGCCGCCTTCGTATTCCGCCTCGCCGGGCAGCTACACCCTCAGATCTTCGTGTACGACCTCGGCTTCCACCTGAACCACTTGCGCCTGGTGCAGACCGGCCAGTTACTCTTCACCAATGCACCTGCCGAGTTCGGCGGCACTGGACACGAAACCTTCTATCTCCCTACGGCTTACCTGTTCGCCATGCCGCTTGACTGGCTGCTGGCAGACGGCAGATTAGCCATCAGGCTGCTCACCGTCCTCCTGGGAACGCTCGGCGTGCTCCCCATCTACTACATTGCCCGGCGGCTTTTGCGGGATGGGCGAGCAGGAGTCCTGGCTGCTCTGCTGTACGTGTCGCTCCCCATGTCAGTGTTGCCTTACTCCTGGGGCATCACTCCAAACTTGTTAGGTGAGTTCTTCATGCTTTGCTCGCTGGCGGTCGCGCTGGGTAGTGCGGGGAACCTGGCCCCCGCGAGACCGGCCTTCTGGGCGCTCGTCATACTGCTGACGATTACTCTGCTCAGTCACCCCGGTGTGGTAGCCTTGAGTGGGGTAGCCTTTGGGCTGGTAGGTATTCTTTGGGCAGCCCGGCGTGGTGTTGAGAGGCGTGCAGGGGCATGGCTGCTCGTATCGTTGGTGCTGTCTGCGGGTATATCTTACGCGGTCTACTACCACCACTTCACAGGGCAAATGCTAGACAGTCTGGCGCGGATAGGAGCCGAGAGGGCGCAGGCGAGCCAGGGAGAGGGATTCAGTCGCGTAGTGGGCGGCTCTGTGGAGGACGCAAGCCTGGGCCTCATCAACCGCGAGGTGAGAAGTCGAAGCCAGTGGGTGCTCGGCGGGTTGGAGGGTGTGTGGCGAGAGGCAGTCGCCTATTATCGTGGGTGGCCGGTGCTGGCGGCCTTTCTCGGGCTTGCATTGGTGCTGCCGGCGAGGCGTTTCCTGGCGGCTCCCCGTAGGCGCGAGCGGCTGAGATTTGTCCTTGCGGGCAGCGCGTGGCTGGCGGTGGTGGCACTGTTCGCCATTGTGGGCTGGGCAACTAGCGTTTACGTGCGCTACATGCTTTCGGGCCTACCCATAGTGGCTCTGGGTGCCGGATTATTGCTGTCGGGGGTGTGGCGCAAGGGGAGCAGCGGACGCCTGCTGTCGCTGCTCGTGGTCGTGTTTTTCGCCGTCGAGGCGATGCTACTGTGGCATTATAGAATCAGCTACCAGTTTAAGTAGAAGAGGTCGCCTACTACTTGTGAGGCCCATACTTGCCACCATATTGAGACGGCTGCTGAACCTCGGCACGTTCGTGGGGGTATTCGCGACCCTGGTGCTGGTTCTAGTGGCGTACCAGGTACGGCCGACCTACGCCATTGGCATCGGTACGCCGCTGGATGCCTCGATGGTGCGCGGCTTCAACACGCCCGAACAGATGCCCGGTGAAGTCCCGCAGCCGTTCCGCTGGACCACGGAGGAGTCGTCCATCACTCTACGAGATGTAGGCAGACAGGACTTCAACATCATCCTGACCGCAAGCGGGTTCCGCCCTGAGGGGCAGGAACCGGCAACACTTCGAGTATACGCGGGTGACCGTATGCTACTCGAAGTGCAACCCGCGCCTCAACTGACTAACTACTCGTTCCAGGTGGCGCGGGAGGACGTTGCCGACGGAACGCTGGTGCTGCGGCTCTCCGGCAACACCTTTGTGCCTCCCGAAGACCCCAATCCACGCCCGCTGGGAGTGGTGGTCACCGGAATGCTGGTCCAGCCCGCCGCGAACCCCGACCGCTTCATTGAGCCGCCCCTGCGTGTGGTAATCGGACTGGTTGCTGCTGCTGCCATACTGGGAGCGGTCCTGGCGATGCTTGGTTGGGGAGCGGGTGCCGTTGCGACCGGCTCAACCCTGGTTGGCTTGCTTGCGGCGTGGCTGCTGGTCGCTAACAGGTTGTGGCTAACGTCAGGGCGCTGGTACGAGGCCTGGCCGCATGCGTTGTTGGCGGGGGCGGTGTTCGTGGGCCTCGTGGCTGTGGCAAGTCTGCTCATGAAACGCGCGCTGGGCGCTCGCTGGCCCATACTTGACCGTCGCGTCTTGCTGACGGTCATGTTACTGGCGTTCGTCGTGCGGCTCGCCGGACAGCTACACCCGCTCATCTTCATCATGGACCTGGTCTTCCACAGCCACAGGTTCGATACTGTGCAGGCCGGACAACTGCTGTTCACTATCCGGTCGGACGAATGGGGCGGGCACGAGACCTTCTACCTGCCGACCCCCTACGTCTTCATGCTCCCCCTGCAATGGCTCCTGAACGACCAATTGCTGGTGATAAGGTTGTTCACCGTGGCGCTGGGCACGATGGGGGCAGGGTTGCTCTATCTAATCGCGAAGGCTTCAACAGGAGACAACCGTATTGCCTTGCTTGCCTCCGGCCTGTACGTTGTAATGCCCATAGCGGTGCTTCCGTATTCCTGGGGCATCACTTCAAACCTCTTTGGGGAGTTCTTCGCCCTGTGCGCGCTCACGCTGCTCGTGACGTGCTCACGTAACCTGAGGCCGTCGAGTCTGGCGTTCTGGGCGCTACTCCTTTTGCTTTTGCCCGCCCTGCTCAGCCACCCCGGCGTGGTACAGCTTACCGGGATGGCTGTCGGGCTGACCGGCCTCCTCTGGTGGGCGTTTGGCAGGAAATCTCAACCGGGGGTGAGGCGGGCGGTCCCCAACGGAGTGTGGGTGCTGGGGGCCTTGCTGCTGGGGGTCGGCCTGGCCTACGCCTTCTACTACGGCCACTTCGCGGCGGACATGCTCAACACCCTCCAGCAGATACGGGCGGAGCGGGCCGCCGAAGCGCAGCCAGGAGCATTGCACCTGCTTACCGGGGGGTCGGTCTCGGACCGGAGCCTGGGGCTGATCGTGCGTTACGCCGAGACCCGGCGAGAGTGGCTCGTCGGGGGCCTGCTGGGGTTCTGGAACGAGGCACAGGCATACTACCGGGTGTGGCCTGTGCTGGCCTCCTTACTCGGATTTATCGCCGTTTGGCCTTTTCGCCACCGTATACAACCCTGGGCCACAAGGCGGCGGATGCTGGTGCTGACCGCGCTTGGCTGGGGTGGCGGGGTACTGGTGTTCGCCCTGGTTGGGTGGACGATGAACCTCTACGTGCGGTATGCCTTGTTCGCATTGCCGTTGGTGTGCCTGGGCAGCGCGATTGTGCTCTCGAAGGTGTCGCGGCGTGGGTGGGCAGGCTCCATGCTGGTATGCCTGGTGCTCGCCTTATTTGCTTTCGAGGCGCTCAACCTGTGGCAATACAGGATCACCTATGCCTTCAAGTAGCCCCCCACATGCGGGTCGCCAGACGCTCGGAGCCGTTGCTTATCTACTCTCGCTGGCGCGGTGGCTTGGCGACGAAGTGAGATTCGCACTACGGCTGCTAAGGTGGTGGGTAGTTTGGGCCGGGCTTCTGTTGGTAGCGGTCCTATCGATTGCAGCCTACCAGCAACCGGGCACGTACGTTGTCGATGTCGGCTCGCCCCAGGACCAGGCGTACACTCGTAACTTCCACACCCGACTTGAGGAAGTTGGCCGCACTTACAGGTGGTCCGACGTATATGGCTACGTGAGCTTCCCAGGTGTGGGTGGCTCACGTCCTTCGACACTGAGGGTGACGCTGGACGCTCAACGCCCGGCCCCCATCGAGGTCCATGTGAACGGCGTGAGGTTCTTTGCCGAGGACGTTATACCGGGGTGGCAGGAGTTGACGTTCAGGATAGACGAGAGCCAACCCGCTGCCCTGGCCTCCAGAGACACAGTAGTAGAGTTTCGAGCGGCCGAATACAGGGCACCAGGGGAAGAAGCACAGGCGAAGGGCCTGAAGGTAGACCGCGTCGTTCTTGAGCAGTCACACGGCGGAGGCTTCATCTGGCCCTCCCTGGCGACGCTGGGCTTCCTGGTGTTGAGCACCGTGCTTGCATACCTCCTGGCTGGCCGGGCCTTACTTGGCTTCAGCACCGCGCGTACTGTGCGAGTACGAGCTTTAGCCGTGAGCATGGTGGCAGGTACCGGTCTCTGTCTCTTGCTGGCAAGCAGCCACACATCAGCTTCCGTGGTGGCACCCCACGTAGTGACTGCCCTGGGCAGCATGCTTGTAATATTCCTGGTTACCGAGCGGGCGGTAGGTGGTCGTAGATGGGCACTTGGGCGGCAGGGCGCGCGGCTCTTGTCGGTGGCAATTGTGCTTGCGTTCGGATTGCGCTACGGCGGGATGGCCTTGCCTCAATCGGTAATCATAGACATGCCTTATCACATGAAGTGGCTCCGTACTCTGCTGGCAGGCGACTGGCAGGCGTTGTACTTTCCGGGTGGCTTGAGCGAGGTGCCCCCGGAGTGGGGCATGGCGCTGTTGATCCCCAAATCCCCACTGTTCTACCTTGCCGCCGCCCCACTCTCATTGTTACAGTTTGACCTTGAGCTATTAGTTAAATGGTCAACTTGCTTTCTAGATTCTACGCTTGTGCTGTTTACATATTGGTTTACCTGGCGAATCAGTGCCTCCACGAGGGTGGCATTGACTGCTGCTTTTCTCTATGCCCTGATGCCATTGGCGTTTCGCGCCTTCTCATATGGCATCCTGCCTACCATATTTGCCCAGTGGCTTGCGGCGGGTCTGCTGGCATTATTGCTTGCTGCCTCGCTAAAGGGGTGGCGGCCTGCCACGTTGTTGGCGGCAGTCTTGCTTGCCACACTCACCCTGCTGTCATTTCCAACAGTGGCGGTGTTCGTCACCCTTGTCGTGATAGTCGCGCCGGTGGGTTGGCGCTTGGTACGCCCCTCACAGAAATCACCGCAGCCGTTTAGCTGGCAACCGTACGTTGTGTTGGTGGCCGGCTGGTTCCTGGCGTTAGTCGCGTACTACGGCCTCTATGTGACACCGGTGATAGCCTCGGCTGCGGCTCTGCTGGGCGCGGCTCCAGGGGGTGCTGCGACGGTACGCTGGCCGGGCGGGGTCGCTGAGTTGCTCTTGTGGACCGGCGATTACCTGGCGAGCATCCTGCCGTTATTGCTAGCCGTAGTGGGTGTGCTGCTACTCCTAACACGACAGCGTATTACAGACGGGCAGGCTCGTGCTACCACCCTGGTTATCGCCTGGCTGGCTATTCTACCCATCTTCGTTGCCGCGAATTACAAGATCGACATGATTGGCAAACACCTATTCTTCACCATGCTGCCGGTGGCGGTCGTGGGAGGTGTGGGTCTGTTCGCGCTTGGTGTGCACGGCACCTGGGGCAAGCGGCTGATGGGGCTGCTACTGAGCACGGTGGCATGGCAGGCATTGGTCTTCTGGGTTGAACGTTTGGTGCGGGCCTCCACATGAATACGTTTGTGAATGTCTTACAACCGAGTGTGAAGGCTGTAGTCCGCCTTCTACGTACGCCTGCACTCTACCTGCTCCTCCTGTTGAGTGCAGGCGCGTGGACCATTGCTTACCAGTACAAGACCGCCTATAGGGTCGATCTAGGCGACTTGCTGGATGACGCTTATGTGAGTGGCTTTCACGCGAAAGAGTCGACGCCGGAGTTCGACTACCGGTGGAGCACGGGTCACGCGGCCATAACTTTCCCGGAAATAGGCAACGAGCCGGTCAACGTCTCCATCAGCCATGTAGGGGCGGCCAACAACCGCGCCGCCGAGGTGATGACCGTGACTATTCGCGGGCAGCAGTTCAGCGTGCCGAGCCTCCCGGAACGTCGCACCGACACCTTCTTCGTGCCACGTGGCGACCCCTGGCAGGCCAGCCTCACCCTCACCCTGGAAGCCGCTATCTTCAACGAAGACCCAACGAACAATCGAGGCCGGGACCTCGGCGTCAATATCGACTCTGTGGAGGTCGCGCCGGCCGAGTACGGGCTGCGCCCGGTAGTCATACCGTCACCGGGCACTATGCTTACGCTTGCTGTGGGCCTCTTACTATTCATGCTGTCGGTAGCGGTTGCCACGGGTAGACACCTTCCCGCTCTGGGTGTAGGGGTAGCGTTGAGCGTTGCGTCTACGGTGCTATTGCTGGTAGCAAGGCCCGAGTTGGGGCTGCTGGTGCCCTCGGTCCTGCCGATGGGGGCGTGGTGCCTCGCATTGGCCGGCATGGCACGATTGTCGCTGGGCTTGCTCATTCGTGATCCATCCTCGGCGGCCCGACTGGCAGTCGCGCTGGGCACGGCTGCGTTCGTGCTGGCCTTCGCGCTCCGCTTCGGTGGCCTCACCTACCCACAGTTCCTCACCAGCGACCTGCTGCTCAACGTGCATAACGTACAGGCGCTCCTACGGGGTGAGTGGATCATGATTGAGCCTCTGCCCGATGGCACTTCCGCGCCCTATCCCCCGGTTTTGTACGCACTGGTGGCACCCCTTACCTGGATATTCGGCAGTGGTGATGAAGCCCTATCGTTGATCTTGAAGTGGGTGTGCTCGGTGCTAGACTCGCTAACCTGCCTGGCGTTGGCCTGGTGCGGGTACAGGCTGTGGCGTGGCGCGTATGGAGGTTTGGCGGCGCTGGCCTACGCCGTTTCCCCCGCCCCATTCGACCTATTCTCGGCGGGCAACTACACCAACCTATTCGCCCAGAGCGTGCTGAACCTCGGTATGCTCGGCGGGTTGGTCTATTTGAATGGCCGCAGCGATACGGTCAAACGCGACGGCTGGCTGCTGCTTTCCACAGGCGTCTGCTTTTTCTTGACGATGCTAGGGCACTACGGTATGATGTTAGGTGCCTTCCTGATTGCCCTTTTGTTCCTGTTGTGGATGTTGATTGCGCATCTACGAGGCCAAGCGCCTGACAGGGGTTGGCGGCTTATACGGGTTTTCTCCTTCGCCGTAGCGGTCAGCTTCGCGTCCTATTACCGAAACGTCCTCGACCTTATAGGCAACCACTTTGGCGGCCTGTTGGGCAGAGTAGGCGGGGCACAGGAGCAGAGTGGGACCTCAACGGCGCTGTCGTTCTCCCTGGAGAAACTGGCCCGCAAAGTAGTCTATCTGGTCGGTCCTTTGCAGCTACTTCTCGCCCTCTCGAGTGGCCTAGTGGGGACATGGCTCAAGGCAGTCGCGTGGGCCTGGCTTGGCTCCTGGCTGGTGATTGGCGGTATTTTCGCGCTGCTTGACCAGGCTCTCGGCGACGCGATACGATGGTACTACCTGGTCGCGGCTGCGGTAGCACTACTGTCGGGCCGCATGCTGGGCCTCCTGGGGCACAGGGGCCGCCCCGCCAGGTGGTTAGTCGCCCTGCTCATGGCAGTCATGACCTGGCAGTTGCTCAACACCTGGGTGGGCGACCTGATCTTCTACCGCTACCACACACCATAATCTTATGCGCCAAGACCTCTATTACGACCTCTACATCAAGGAACAGGACTACTGGTGGCACGTAGGCAAGCGCGCTATTGTCTACAGCTTGCTCGACAGGTACCTACCCGATTCTAAGGGCCGCGAACGCCACGCCCTCGACCTGGGGTGTGGCACGGGCATGAACCTGGACCACCTGGCGCGCTACGCCCGTCCCACCGGCACCGACTTCTCGGAAGAGGCGTTGGCCTTCTGCCGGGAGCGCGGGCACACCAGCCTCGCCAAGGCCGATGCCGCCGAATTGCCCTTCCCCGACAGCTATTTCGATATCATCACTGCCCTCGACGTGATCGAGCACCTGGACGACGACCATGCAGCGCTGACGGAGCTGAAGAGGGTGCTCAGGCCGGGCGGCCTCCTGATCGTGAGCGTACCGGCCTACAAGGCGTTGTGGACCTACTGGGACGACATTTTGGGGCACCGCAGGCGATATACCACCGGCATGATGCGCGCGGCGATGCAGAAGGCCGGGCTGCGGGTGCGCAAAGTGAGCTACTCAAACGCCCTCATCCTGGCCCCGGTCGTGCTCGTGCGCCTGCTGAAGACGCTCCTCCAGAAGCGGGCGCAGCTCCGCAACGAGAACAAAGACCCCGAAACCGACTTCATGCCGGTGCCCGGCTTCGTGAACAAGCTGCTCATCAAGTACTACCGGGGAGAGGCGAAGTTCATCAGCCGCGCCCGCCTGCCGTTCGGGCTGTCGGTGGTGTGTGTCGCGCAAAAGGGCCGGGAGGCTCGGAGTTGAGCAGTACGGCGGCTGCCAGGCAGACGGAGCGTGCCGGCGCTGCTGGAGGACGCCTGAGCGTAGCCCTCGCACGGCTGGAGGCGCTTGCCCCCCGCTTGCTGACCGTGATGGTCCTGCTGTGGATAGCGGTCATATTCGTGGCGAGCTACTACAAGTACGAGACGCTCGGCCAGGGATACGACCAGGTCGACTACGAGCAAGGCATCTGGAACACTCTCCAGGGCCGCGTGATGGAAGACTCGCGCTTCAACTTCACCGGCTCGGTGTTCGGCATGGACTGGATGCCGATGCTACTCTTTTTCGTCCCGGTCTACGCCCTGATACCCTCGCCGCACGCGCTCTTCTTCCTGCAAATCGTCGCCTCCGGCCTGGGTGCCCTGCCGGTCTACTGGCTCGCCCGCGACAGGTTGGGGGTGAAACTGGCTGCGGCGGGCATCGCGGCAACCTACTTGCTTTATCCAACCCTGTTGCACACAGCGCTCAACCCGTTCCAAGTGCGGCTCTTTGCTCTCACATTGCTGCTGTTCGGCTTGTATTTCTATGAGCGCGGCAACTGGCAGCTTTTCCTGGCTCTCGCACTCACCGCCATGCTGGCCCGCACCGATGTGGCCTTAGTCGTGATGATGTTCGGGTTCTATGGTCTGCTCACCAGGCGCAAGTGGCAGTCCGTGGTGTTGCCCCTGGTTGCCGGGCTGGGCTACTTCGCGCTCTCCACATTCGTGATTACACCGTCTTTTGCTTATCCGGGCGCACTCACCCCGCCTCCACCGGGCACTCAGCTTGATATGTCGTGCTGGCCCTGCGGCATGAGTCCCCAACTGGCCTATTACGCACACCTGGGGCGTAGCGGTCCCGAAATCGCGCAGTTCGTCTTGCTCCACCCCTTTGACACTTTCAACAGGGCTGTGCTTGAGCCGGGGCTGCTGGGGGCGAAGCTGATGTACCTGCTCAACCTACTGGTGCCGCTTGGCTTGCTACCACTGCTGGCCCCGAAGCCCCTGGTGCTTGGCTTGCCCATCCTGGTGCTCAACCTGCTGTCGTTGCGCGGTTCGCAGATAGACGTCGAGTCCCACTATAGCCTGCTGTTGATACCCGGCCTGGTGGTGGCGGCCATATACGGAGCGGACAACCTGCGGAAATGGTTCGATCGGCGGCGCGATGAGGAGGCAAACATGCGGCTGCTACAAAGGGGCGGCGTGGCCCTGGCGTTGTGGGCACTTCTGATGACGGTGCCCTACGCCAACCCGGTGGTGAGGGTAATACGCTTCCACGAGTCGAGTGCCAAGGTGCGGGCGGCTAACGAATTGGTGGCTATGGTGCCAAGCGAGGCCAGGGTGGCCGTCACTTCCAAGTTGGCCCCGCACCTGCTCCCCAGGCGCTATATCTACAACTTCCCGCCCGCGCCCTACTCGCCGTACAACCTGGGCCCGCACGTGCACCCCGGCTTCGGCCCTCCCTATGTTGACCTCGACTACATCCTGGCGGACCCCGGCAACGAGTCGTTCAATTCGCCGGACCGCATGATTGGCGGCAAAAACGCTATAGAGTTCGTTCAATCTGAGCCGGGGTGGACCCTGGAAGCGGACCAAGAGGGTATTTTGCTCTTTAAGCGGCAACAATAGCGATAGACACGAGGGTAGGACCTCGCACTCCCCACGATAGTTAGGCGGTAACATGAACAGCACGCAAGAGTACAATCCCATAGAGCCGATTGGCGTCGAGTTGGTCGAGAGCGACAACCGCCTGTACATCAACTGGAGCGACGGCAAGGTAACCCAGTACCCGGTGGACTGGCTTCGGTGGCAGTGCCCTTGCGCGCTTTGCAGGGGCGAGATGGGCGCTCCCGGCAGGCTCGATTTCGTGAAGGAGCTTAGCCCCCAGGAGACCACCATGCAGGGTGCCGAGCAAATCGGCAGGTACGCGATCATGTTCTTCTGGGCCGACGGGCACCACGACGGCATCTATACCTACGATTGGCTGCGCCGCAACTCGCAGGACGATCAGAACCCCACTCCGGGAGCCGATGGCGGCACGTAGGCCCTGATTTTACGCACAGAGGCGACACTTTGGCAGCAGATACCGCTACGAGGGACGCAGGCAACCACATAGTGCCGCCCACTTCCAGCCCTGAGCTTGAGGCTAGACTGGTGGAGGCTATCGAGCCGTGGTTGCAACACATGAAGTGGCGCGCCGACTTCGATAGCTGGCGGGTGCGGCGCATCTGGCAGGAGGACCACCAGGAGGCCAACCTGCGCGACATCCGCCCCGTGCTCGGCTTGCGCGTGGAGGGTACTCGCCTGCTGGACCTGGGTGCCGGGATGGGTGGCCTTTCGGTGGCCCTTCTGCGTGAGTATGGTGAGAAGGGCCTGAAGGTTCAGGCTACCGACTACAATCCAGCTTACGCACAGATTGCTCGGCTACGTGCCCAACGCTATAACCTAGATTTGCCAATCACAGTGGCGGCGGGCGAGAAGCTGCCTTATGCTGACTCCCAGTTTCGGATTATGTTGTGCATGGACGTGCTGGAACACGTGCAAGACGTGGAGGCGGTACTGAGTGAGATACACAGGGTACTCAAGCCGGGTGGCGTGGTGCTGACTACCGTGCCCAATCGCCGGGCCTTCCGCGACCCACACTACCACCTGCCCCTCATCAACTGGCTGCCCGCACCTATCTCCGAGCAACTCATCAAGCGCGCCGGCCGCTCCAAAAGCGGTCCTCTACAGGACAGGCAGGAGCACTCGGAGCTTAACACCTACACCTGGGCTGCGTTCGCCCGGCTGGCTTCGAGCAAGGGCTTTCGCGTCCGCGACCAGGTACGGCATCGCATCCTCACCGGGGAAATACGGCAGCTTCATGGTGTACGCCGTGCGCTCCTGGGCGTGATGCGCAGGCTGCGGTTGGTTGACCCGTTCTATCGAATCTATAGGTATGGCTGGCAGGGCACATACCAGATCATGCTGGTAAAGCCCCGGTGAAGATTGCCCTATACAACCTGACCACTACCACCAGGTGGGGAGGGGTCGAGACCTTCGTGTGGGAGGTGGCCGCGCAGATGGCCTCACGCGGCCACAAAGTGACCATCTTCGGCGGTCGTGGCTCTGGAGAGCGCAGGCGCATACCCGGTGTCCGAGTAAGGCTCTTCCCGTACATCGACAGAGACGCGTGGCGCAAGCTGCCCCTGATGAGCCGCCAGTATGGCTTGACCAAGCTCCTCGAACGCCTGTCGATGGTTCCTTTCGCCTTGCCCGCGCTTTTCGGGGGACGGTTCGACATCGTGCACATCCAAAAGCCTTACGACCTGCCCATAGGGGCGCTCGCCAGGTTGAGCGGCGCTAAACTCCTATTCGGCTGCCACGGCAAGGACTTCTGGCCCGGCGACAAGCTGTTCGTGCGGTTCGCGGGCGGCTCCGTCTCGGCTAGCCATTTCAACGCGGAGCAGGTGCATGCAAGGTACGGGATCGATCCCGTGGTAGTCTATAACGGGGTTGACCTGGAAAGATTCACCCCTGAAGGCCCAAATGATGCTGAAGTTCTGGCGGCATACGGACTTACCACTTCCACTACGGAAGCCCCCGCCATCCTCTACGCGGGACGCCTGGTGCGTTGGAAAGGGGTAGAGTACCTCGTCAAGGCTATGACCGAGATCGTGCCCGAGAACACCGTGCTCTGGATTGCGGGCGAAGGCGAGTACGGACCCGTGTTGCAGCAGATGGCGCGGGAGCTTGGTGTGGACGACAGGGTGCGCTTCCTGGGCAGACTGGGACAGGACGACCTTGCGGCCCTCTACCGCAATTGCGCTATGTTGGTAGCCACGTCCTTTGTGAATGAGACATTCGGCATGGCCCTGTGCGAAGCGATGGCCTGCGGCACCCCGGTGGTAGCTTCCGACTTTGGAGGCTTCCGTGAGGTGGTGGTGGAAGGCGAAACCGGGTTCAGGGTCAGCCCACAGGACCCACGTGACCTTGCAGTCAAGATCACCGCCCTGCTAGCAAGTCCGCAGCTTCGTGACAGGATGGGGCAGGCGGGGAGACGTCGCGTGCTGGATATGTTTAGCTGGAAGGCGGTGGCCGACCGGCTGGAGGAGGTCTACAGGTGTCTCGCACCCTCCTCTACGTAGCCTACCCGATGCGGCTCGACCTGGGTGCGGCCAACGCCATCCAGACGTACAGCACCGTGCGCGAGCTTCAGCGGGTGATGCCCGGCGTGCGCCTCGTTGTGCCACGCTGGCTGCGCGAGCCTAGCGCCTTCGAGGAGTTGGGAGCGTTGCACCTGCCACGCCCCGCCGCCAACAAGCTGTCAAAGTTTCTGCCGTGGTCGGGCTGGTCGTACATCGAGCGTACCGTGTACGCCTTCATGCTCCTGGCACTGCTCATGGTGTGGAGGCTCACAGGCAGGCGCTACCGTACGCTCTACATCCGGGATGCAGTGTGCGCTGCCTGGCTGGCCGTCCTGCGACCACTCCACGGCAGCCGCGTTATATACGAAGTGCACGACCTTGAAGCCTCCCACCCAAGCAAAGCCTCACGGTGGCCCCGTGCCTTCTGGCGGCGCTTCCTCCCGTGGCTCGACCGCGCCGCCCTCACCCGAAGCGATAGCCTCGTATCACTGACGGAAGCCTTCAGGGCCGGGGCGGCAAGAAAAGGGTTGCGGCAATCCGAGCACGTGGCCGTTATACCTGACGCTTACGATCCCGAAGTATATTTCCCCTCCGACTCAAGGTCTGCCCGGACCGAGTTAGCCTTACCGCAGGGAGTCCCGATAGTAGGGTATGCCGGGCTGACTTTCGCCTACAGGGGCCTCGACCTGCTGGTACAGGCTTTCGCCCAGGTGCGACACAGGCACCCTGAGGCGTTGCTGGTGCTGGTCGGTGGCAGGGCGCATGAGATAGTGGAGCTAAGGGAGCTTGCGCGGCGGTGCGGCATCCCCGATGAGAAGGTGTTGTTCCCCGGCCAGGTGTCGCAGCCCATGTCAGCGCGCTACTTGAACGCTTCGGACGTACTGGTTATCCCCGACACTGTGACTACCATGACCGCATCGCCTCTCAAGCTGTTCGAGTACATGGCAGTGGGCAAGCCGATTGTGTGCAAAGATATGCCAGCGTTACGTGAGATACTGGACGACGACTCGGCAGCATTTTTCGAGGCTGGTAGCATAAAAGCTTTGGCCGCGGCCCTCGCGAGCGTGCTTGACAACCCGGAAGCCGCCCGCAAACTAGGGACAACCGCGTTGCAACGTTCAACAGAATACACATATCGAGCACGGGCCGAGAAGATAGCAGAGGTGGTGCGGAGTTGACCGCAGCTGTGAGACCGGCGCCAATGGTCAGCAGCCGCGACACGACTGCTCGCTGGTGGGACGACCGCGCGCTCGTCGCCCTGCTTGTTCTATTCGCCGTGGTGGCCCCATTCGTCACCCACCGCATATACGCCAGCGATGAGATACAGTACTTCGCTTACACCCACTCCCTTTTCTTCGACCGGGATATGGACTTCGGCAACGAGTACATGCACTTCTACTCCTCGAATCCCGCCAAGTTTGGAGCTATTTACACCGACCTCTACCTGAAGAAGGAAGCCCTTACCGGCCTACCCATCAACGTCGCGCCAATCGGCACGGGCCTGTTCTGGCTGCCTGCCTATGCCCTGGCGCACCTGTTCGTTACGGTGGGCAACAACCTGGGCGCCAACATACCCGCCGATGGTTACTCACAGCCCTACATCACCGCGATTTGCCTCACTTCGTACTTGCTAGGCTGCGCGGGGCTGCTGCTGTGCTACTTGATGTCGCGGCGGTTGTTCGGCAAGCGAGTGTCGGCGGTTGGAGTAGCCACCATCTGGCTTGCTACGCCTCTGGTCTTCTACACGGTCATAGCTCCTCCCTGGTCGCACGCCACATCTCTTTTCACCGTTACCCTCTTTCTCTGGTACTGGCTGCGCACCAGGAGAGACAGCGGGCGCGAGTGGCGCGAGTGGCTGCTTCTGGGTGCGTTCGCCGGTCTGATGATGTTGGTACGGGAGCAGGACGCTCTTTTCCTTATCGTGCCTGGGTTGGAAGTGGCGGTCCGCTTGCTCACTCACTTGCGCAAGAGAGGACTGGCCGACCGTAATGCTTTGCTGCGACCTATCGTGGGCTTCATCTTGATGGGCGTCACAGCTGCTGTGGTCTTTATCCCGCAACTGATCGCTTACAGAGTGATTACAGGACAGTTCGGGCCGTCAAAAGTGGTGTCCAGCAAGTTCAACTGGACCTCTCCTAATGCCTTCAACGTACTGTTCGCGCCCGATCATGGCCTGGTACCCTGGACGCCCATTGTCGCCATCGCGCTTGTAGGGCTGGTCTTCCTCTGGGGGCACGACCGGCTGCTGGCCGGCGCGCTGGCTGTCGCATTCTTCGTGCAAGTGTACATCGCAGGCTCCTTCCTTACATGGCAGAGCGCCGGGTCGTTCGGGCAGCGGCGGTTCATCAACAGCACCGCTATACTGGTGCTGGGTCTGGTTGCGCTGGCGTCTTGGCTGCTGGCGAATGGCGCGCCAAAGTGGGTCTTGGGTGCCCTGGCTGCCCTGTTCCTGGCATGGAACGGGGGCTTGCTCGTCCAGTACGCGCTCTGGACCTCCGAGCAGCGCCAGGGCCTGGACTGGCTGCGAGTACTCAACGGGCAGTTTGAGATGCCCACGAAGGTGGTCCGCCTGCTCTGGACCTACATCACCGACCGCGAGACGTTCTATAGCGAGACAGGCCCTCGTTGACGGCTCTACTATGCGGGTGCTAGAATCCCGGCATGGTAGCGACATGAAGCGCCTTCACCAACAAATCCAACGTGAGACACCACATTGATCTCTGACAGACTGCTCCGGTCCGTTTGCTGTGTCAACCCGGAGTGCATACAACAGTGGGGTACAGGCACATCACTCACCCGCCGGTGGAGGAGCGCGCTACAGTGTCCGCGCTGTGAGAGCCGCTACCGCATGAACCCCGCCGGGTACATTGAGTTGATGCCCCCGGAGCGCGGGCAGCACACATCCCTCTACGTTTCGCACGGAGCCGAGTTCGACGCCGCCCTCGACTACAAGCGCATCGGCATACCGCTCCTGGGGGCGGCAGTTCGCCAGCGGGCCATCCGCGAGATGCTCAAGCCCACAGCCCAGGACCGCTTGATTGAGCTAGGCTGCGGCAACGGCAAGTTCGTCTTCTGGAACAGGCAGACGGTAGAGTGGGCGGTGGGCATCGATCCAGCCCCGCTCTTCGCACGGGAGGCGTTGCAGGGCCTCGACCTGTGTCTGTCCGATGCCCGCGTGCTGCCGTTCCCCAATGGCACCTTCACGGCAGCGATGTCCATCGACGTACTGGAGCACCTGCCGCTGGAGGACATTCGTGCCTTTCTTAGGGAGGCGAATCGCGTGCTGGATGGCGGCGGGCGGCTCTTCCTCTTCTCCAACACTCGCGAGGGTTCACGCCTGGACTTCATCGTACGGACCGTCCGGCGGCTCTCCCGCTGGCTTGGCGAACGCGGCGTGTTGGACGATACTCGCGACCGCCTGCGCAAATCGGACCACGTCAAGGCCCTTGAGACCTATCCCGAGCTGGAGAGGGTGCTACGCGAGTGCGGCTTCCAAGTTGAGAAGGTGGTCTTCTGGAATGGGTTGTTCCAGAGCATCATCGAGAACCTGGTGGTGAAACTGGCCGAATCTGCCATGCGACGAGTCAAGCGTAAGGTGCAAGCGAGTCCAGGGCAGAACGGGGCGGGCGGCAGCGGCGAGGATGCCATGCGCCGCGAGGTAAAGCAGAGACTGGCAAGGCGCGGCCCCGAATACAAGGCGATGATGCTGCTCACCCGGCTCATGTGGCTCGACCTGGTGCTCTTTGGAAGCTGGCGGGCGGGTCCGTACTTCGTGCTGGCGCGGAAGTCGGGTGGCGAGGTGTCAGGTTGAGAGTGTTGTACGTCGCCGGGGCGGTAGAAGCGTTCGGCACGTCTGGCGGCTCGATACACATACAGGAGGTGGCGTGCGGGCTGCAACAGTTGGGACATAAGGTGTTGGTCCTGTCCAGGCAGAGCGAAGGGGAGCCTGTGCGCGGACAATTGGAGTGCGGTCTGCCAGTGAGCGGCCTACGCTGGCACAAAGAGTTTGCCATGTTGGGACTGCCGAAGGTGCGCCGCGCCATCCAAGGCTTCCGACCCGACGTGGTAATGGAACGGTTCTACAATTTCGCCGGGGCAGGAGTAATGCTGGCTCGCTGGCAAGGTATACCTTCGCTGCTTGAGGTAAACGCCCCTATGATGGACCCACCGGGCAGCCTCAAGACAAGGCTAGACAACTTGCTGCTTGGCTCGATGCGCCGGTGGGCGGCCACGCAGGGCCGGTGGAGTGACGCCATAGTAACGCCACTGGCTACCACGGTACCGCCTGAAGTTTCCCGCCAGAAGATCCACGAACTCCCCTGGGGTGCCAACGTGGAGTGTTTCGACCCGGCTAGACGCTTGCAAGGTGCCGCGAAGCAGGCTCTTGCAGACGTGTTTGGCCTGACACTTGACTACCCGGTTGCCGTATTCCTCGGTAGCTTCCGCCGCTGGCACGGTGTAGAGCACTTCGCGGAGGCTGCCCGGCGTCTGGTGCAAGGTGGTAGTGGAATTTCGTTCCTGGCGGTGGGTGGTGGACCGGAGCTTGAGGGATTGAAAACGAGGGTCGCCTCCTGGGGATTGCCGCCGGGCCGCTTCGTCTTTACCGGGCCTCAACCCCACGAGCGCATCCCGGAACTACTCTCATTGGCCGACATCGGGATAGCGCCCTTCGACGTGGCATCTCACGCCCCGCTGGCGGAGTTCGGCTTTTATTGGTCGCCCTTGAAGGTATTTGAGTACATGGCTATGGCCCTGCCCGTGATTACAATCGACATACCCCCACTGAATGAAATCGTGCGGGAGGAAAGGGAGGGTCTGCTTTTCTGCACTGGTGATGTGGGCGGCCTCGCTTCGGCGTTGCACCGGCTTGTTGAGGACCCCGGTTTGCGCGACAGGCTGGGCGCATCTGCGCGGCAGCGAGTGGTCGCGAATTATAGCTGGCAGGCCCACTGCGCCGCGCTCGACCGCATCCTACGGACGATTGCTCATGCATGACTCCCCGCAGCTTGAAAGCCTGGGTGTGTGCCTGCTCACCGATGTATTTCCCCCAAAAAGTGGCGGCAGCGGTTGGAGCACCTACTATCTTGGCAAGGCGCTGTTAGAGCGGGGGCACCGTGTGACCGTACTCCGCCCCGTGTACGATAGCAAAGTGCCTGGACCGGGAAGGCGCACCACACAGTACGAAGCCCTGACTGTAGAGGAGGTGCTTGTACCTGAACCTCCAGCCTGGACTACGAGAGCAGGTGCGGGCAAAGCATGGTCGCAACGTATGGCGCGGCGGTTGCTGGAGCAACGAGCGGCGTCTCTAGTCGCCAACGGAACCATCAATGTGCTGCACGGCCAGCACCAGGTGTCCGGCATAGCCGCCGTGCGGGCGGCTTCTGGGGCACGAAGCAACATGGTGTCGGTGGTGACGGTGCGAGACTACTGGCCGCTTTGTCCGGTAAGCACGCGGCTCTTCGAGGCAGCGGCTAGCGAGGCGTTTGAATGCGACGATTGCCACCGCTTGCCAACCTATCTTCGTTGCGTGCGGCGAAAGGGCCTGCTTGGTGCGGCACGCATCCCACTGGACCTCGCCAGGTGGTTGAACACGTTGGCTGACAGCCGGAAGCTCGCAAAGGCCAGCGCGGTAATCGCCGTTAGCAGCTACGTCGGGCGCGAGCTGAGCCGGAGCGGTAGGGTGCCTGCTTCTCGCCTAAGGGTCATCCCCAACCTGGTGGACTTGCCTGGTGTGGACCGCGCACTTGGCGGCGAGTGGCCCTTGCACGACATATCCCCTGAGGACAAGTTCCTGCTATTCGCGGGCAAACTGGATACGAATAAAGGTGCCTGGCAGTTGCCTAAGGTTTTGGCGCGTGCAGCCGTAGACATGCCGGTGGTGGTAGCTGGGGATGGACCCTGGCGGGAGAGCCTCGCGGCGGAAGCTTCGAATCTGGGCCTCGACTTTCGCTTTTACGACTGGCTGGACAACGATGCCGTGCTCAGACTGCTGAATAGGGCGGTAGCGCTCTTGTTCCCCTCGGCGTGGCAGGAACCTCTCAGCCGGGTGCTCCTGGAAGGCTGTGCCGCGGGTGCCGCGATAGTTGCGCTCAACACCGGTGGTACGTCCGACGTCATAGAACACAGCACCAGCGGCTGGCTCGCCTACGATCTTGACGAGTTTGTCGCAGGCGTACGAGTCGTGGTAACCAACGCTGAGCTAAACGCCAGTCTGCGTCGTGGTGCCAGGCAGCGGGCGGAAGACAGATTTGCGGCCCCGGCTGTATCTGCCCAGGTTGAGGAGCTATATCGCTCGCTCCTGGCGCAAAGGGGCACCGGGCAATGAGAGTTGCCAACTGCGTGCGTGCCGTCTTCCCGCAACATGGCTACGGCGGCTTGGAGCGAGCGGCCACTGCCCTGACACGCAATATGCTGCACCGTGGCGTAGACGTAGACCTTTACACACGAGCCTTTCCTACGGGGCTGCCCTTCGTGGTGCCTGAGGGCGCTAAGGGTCGCCTCGCCGTCCACACTGTGCGCTACGGCAGGCTTCCCCTACCTCACAACGGCATCCCGGCCCGGCTGACCAACTACCGAGCCTTCGTGGAGGAGATGGGGCGAAGAGTGGATGCGCAGGCTCGCGCCGGTTCCCTATCGGCTGTGTACGCGCACGGCCTCTGCGCCTGGGGAGTGCGGCACGTGGGACGGTGGGGCGTGCCCCTGGTAGCCAACCCGCACGGCCTCGAGGAGTTCAAAGTCCGCCACCCACTCAAGAAGCTGGCATACGCCCCATTCCGCGCCTGGGTGAGATCGGGCTGCCGGTCGGCTGATGCCGTCATCGCCACCGACCGCTCCATCAAGTCGGAACTGGTGACTCTGCTGGGCCTACGCGAGGAGAAGGTGGTCGTCGTCCCAAACGGTGTGGACCTGGATGAAATCCACTCGCACGCGGACGAGGAAGTGAGAGCAGTGCTCGCGCTAAAATGGCCGCATCTCGCCGCCGGGGATGATACACTTAGGGGCATCAGTGTGGGCAGGTTGGAGCAGAACAAGGGCTTCGAGTACCTGCTGCGCGCGCTGGCCGAGGCACGCCCGCGGCTTGGCGAGAGTTGGGGCTGGCTCCTTGTGGGTGAAGGCTCTCTGAAACCTCAACTCACGGCCCTCGTTAGAGAGTTGGGGCTTACCAACCACCTCTTTCTAGCTGGGTCCGTCACCGACAAGGAACTGCACAACCTCTACGCCCTGTCGAACCTGTTCGCCCACCCGTCGCTTTATGAAGGCAGTTCGCTGGTCACATTGGAGGCCATGTCGCACCGCCTGCCGGTGGTAGCCAGCGCCGTAGGGGGTATACCGGACAAGGTGATTGATGGCGAGACGGGCTACCTCGTGCCTCCCGGCGATGTTGCCCAGTTTGCGACACGTATAGTGCAGGTGGCGCAGAGTGCAGCCCAACGCAGAACCATGGGCGAGATAGGTGCCGCCAGGGTGGCTGCCGAATTTAGCTGGCGCAGCATAGCCGAGCAAACCGAGATGCTCCTGCGGCGTCTAATTGATGAGCGGAACGCCTGCCGCTCCCAGGAGGTCTAGTTACGTCCCTGCTGGATATAGTTAAGCTGCTTATCGGCCTCCCGGTGCTCGCGTTCCTGCTGTACGCGCCTGGGGCCGTGCTACTCAACTGCCTGGGCATCAGGTCGGCCCGCAGGCACGTCTTCTCGGGCGCCGACGAGTGGCTCTTCACCGCTGTGCTCGTCAGTTTCCTGCTGACGAGTGGGTTGGGGCTGATACTCGCGCAGATAGGCATGTTCCGGCCATGGTTGCTGTTGGCCTTGTTGCTGGCGTTCAATCTTATTGCGGCCCTGACGCTGGGTGGCTCCCGGCTGAGTCTCTCGTCTCTCTTACGCCTGTTAGTGCCTCCTGCGCCCCAACCCCAGAGGGCCGAGGAGCGCCGTTTTGCTCGCCTTCAGACCGCTGGCCTGGTCGTAGCTTTGCTGGTGGCCGCCGGGTTGTTCTCGCGTCCCGCCGAGATGCTGCGTGGGGCGCTCGACTCAGGAGTGTACGTCAACGCCGGGGTGTCGCTCGCCCGTAGCGGCACGATCTTCCAGCGCGACATGCTCATGCGCTACCTCGACAACGATAAGGGCGAGGTAAACGAGCTGATGCAGGGCATGTCCCGCGACCGCTACACGCTGGCTAACCTGCGCATGGCGGGCTTCTACGTGCTCGACAAGCAAGCCGCGCTGGTCATGCCCCAGCACTACTCACTGCTGCCAGTCTGGATAGGGCTGCTCTACAGCCTGTTCGGCATCTGGGGGGGCCTGTACGCGAACCCCCTGCTGGCGATGCTTGGCGTGGCGGGGGTGTACTTCTTCGCCAGGCGTGCATTCAGCCAGGGGTCGGCATTGGTGGCGTTGGCGCTGCTGGTGCTTTGCCCGATAACCATCTGGTTCGCGCGCTACCCGGTGTCCGAAGTGCTCATGGGCGTGCTGGTATTCAGCGCGTGCTATGCCTTCATGCGGATGGTGCAGCTTACCAGAGAAGGCCAGGTCTCCTCGTACTCAACACCGGCTCAAGATGAGTCGTTAGGGGCAGCTAGCAAAGGCCGGATCGTATGGGCAGCCTTGTTTGGAGCTATCGCGGGTGTGTCGCTGGGAGAGATGGCGCTCGCCCGGCCCGATTTCATCTTTTACCTCGCGCCTCTGCCCGCATACCTCATCTATTGGCGGCTGACGAGACGCTGGCACCGCGCCCACACCTGGTTGCTGGGCAGCCTGGTCGTGGTACTGGGTATTTACGCGGTCCACCTGAGCGTCTACGGGTTCGCCTACACGCTAGACCTGTACCATAACGTCATACAGAAGACCCGCAGGCTCTGGGGACCGCTACTGCTGGCCCTCTACGCTGGCACAATAGCCCTGGTGGTGCTGGACCGGCTGCACCCGCGGCTAGCCCCTCTATGGGTGCGCGTGGAGAGTTTGGCGGCCCGGTACAGGTGGCTTTGGGCGGGGGCGCTGATGCTCCTGGTGGGCGGCTACATGGCTTACAATTACCTCGTCGGCCCCTGGCTGCCCAACGTGCGCGCCACTGACGCGGGAGAAGTGCTTCCCCAACTGGTGAACACCACCTGGGAGAGCTACATCGGGGCACCCGTAGACCAGGGCAGCCGGTATAACCTGCTGCGCATAGGCTGGTACCTGTCGCCCCTCGCCATGCTGCTGGCGATACCTGGCCTCTTACATTGGATTTGGACTCGACTCAGCGCGGCGACTGGCCTCTTCTTCGCCATGCTCCTCATCCTGAGCTTCGTCTTCGTGCAGGAGACCTACACCGACGCCCACTTCATCTACACCATGCGCCGCTACGTACCGATAATTCTCCCCGCGCTGCTGCTGGGGGTGGCCTGGTTTTGCCAGTGGCTATGGTCGCGCCTTCGTCCAAGGGTCGTGGGTGCGGCACTTGCGGGCGTGATAATCCTTGGATTGAGCGTGTTCTACATCTACACGTCAAGGGCCATCATCCCGCACGTTGAGGAGCGTGGTGCGGTGGCCCAACTGGACGACCTGGCCTCGCGCTTTCCAAACCCCGGCAAGACCGTGGTGCTGTTCAGCGATGGCCGCGACGAACCGTACCTCATTTCCACCCCGTTGCACTTCATCTACGGCATTGAGAGCTTTGTCCTCGTGCGCGAGTACCCGAACCTGCGCAGCGACATCGTTCAGCAGATAATCAAACGGTGGCAGTCGGAGGGGTGGGAAGTCTACATGATGATGGGCGTGAACGGCGGCAAGGCCCACTTCACAGAGCTATCGCTACGGGAGGCGGGTAGCTGGGAATACGACGTTGACGAGTTCGAGCAGTTATACTACCAGAAGCCCACCAACGTCTCGCGGGCCTACCTGCCGTGGGGCATCTACAAGGTCGAACCCGCCGCCCCGCAACCTCCCGCGCTGCCGTTCTCGCTGGACATTGGCGGGATGGACTACCCGTGGCTGGTGGCGGGCTTCAACAAGCAGGAGACCAGCGACGGCGGCGCAAACTTCTGGCGCTGGACCGGGAGCCACGCTGTCCTGCGAGTGCCCATACCCGCGACACCTGGCGCAACCACCTACCAGCGCACCCGTGTCACCCTGAGCATGCGGCCCGAGACGCCTGTGGAAGGTAGCCCGGTGCTACGCACCGAACCCTTGACAATCACGGTTGCTTTGGATGACACTCAGATAGGGCAGGTCGTGGTGGAGCCGGGTACCGATTTCAGGGAGTACACATTCACCGTGCCGCCGGGCACTCCCAAGGCAGAGAGTGACCCCGCTACCGGCCTGCTGCACGTATTCACGCCTACATGGTCCGGGTGGCCCGCTGGATTGGGCAACGACCCTCGCGCACTTGGGGTGCAGATTGACGCCGTGCGCCTGGAGCCTGCCCCATGAGCCTTTGCCGTCCCCCAATGGCACGCATTTTGAGCTTGGCCCATCATTTCGCATGCATTAGCCCCGGCATCACGCTTTGAGCAGGGACACCAAACCACTAGTCGAACGAGCGGGCCTCGCCGCTTTCTGGAACGCCGCCTTCTTCCCTCTGAAGGTGCTGGTGGCGTTTGGCGCGAGCATTATCACCGTGCGCCTGCTCAGGACAGAGGGATGGGCGCTGTACCTCATCGTCACCTCGCTGCTGAACTGGTTCGGCCTCGTGGTGGACCTCGGCATCGAGCGGACCCTGCCGCGCTTCTACCCCGAAGTAGAGATGCGCTATGGCCGCCGGGGCATCCTGCGCCTGCTCCTGTGGATAAGCGCGATCAAAGGCGCGGTGTTGCTGGTGCTGATACTGGCCCTGATAGCCGCTCCCGACTTTTGGATCTCCAAATTCAACCTGGGCGAGCAGGGCGTCTGGTTCCTGCTCATGATCGGCGTGCTGCTGGCCCTCGGTGCGCTATCGGACGTGACGATACAGCTTCTGTACACGCACTTCCGGCAGAAGATTACCAACGCTCTGGATGTGCTCGCCAGCGTTGCCCTGCCTGTGCTGAGTTCCATATTCGTCGCCCTCGAATGGGGAGCGTTAGGCATGATGCTCGCCCTGCTCATAACTACCGTCGTGTCGGTGGTGCTGTCCGTGTGGCAGGCCTGGGTGATGCTCGCAACCCTGGACAAGGAGCCGCACCCAAAGGCAGCCGAGGTGAAACGCCCGTCCACGAGGCCCCTGCGCGACCGAATTGTCGGCTTCGCGGGGCTGAATTACCTGATAAATTGGTCGGTCAATCTGTACGACTTCCCTTTTTTCACCATCATGATCAGCCTGATTGTTGTAGCAGAGGACGCAGAGAAGGTGCAAATCGCCATACTCGGGCTTGCATACCGGGTTACCAAGCAGTTCCTCCGGTCGCTCGTAGTGCCCCTGACGGGCGTGCAGACGCCCCTGTTCGCCCGCTTATACGCGGAGGGGCGCATGGACGGCCTGCGTACCGCCTACGCCACCCTGACGAAGTTTCTCATCCTTGCCCTGCTGCCCGCAGGCGTCGGTCTGATTTTGACAGCCCGCAATCTGCTCAGTGTGTTCTTTCTCCAGGTTGGTTCGGATGCGGTACTCACCGAACCCAAGATGCCCGCCGCCGTAGCCTGCGTGGTGATACTCACGGTGGGCCTTTTTGGCGAGGCGATTATCAGCGTGGTGTTGAACGTGCTGATGGTGCACGAGGACTACCGGGCCGTAATCACTGCCCGGTTGTTCGCGCTCTCCAGCATACCGGTTGTGCTCATATTGGTGCCCATGATAGGAGTAACGGGGGCCGCCATCGCCGCCTCCGTAGCGGCTCTCTCCTCCAGGCTCGTGGCGCTCGCCTACGCTACGCGGAGCGTGGGCCTGAAATTTCCGGGTGAATTCTTCGTACGAGTGGGATTTGCCTCGGCAGTCATGGGGGCGGTGCTGCTGCCTTTCCTGGCTTTCCTCCCACCCACGCCCCTACCCACGATTGCCATGATCGTCACGGGCGCGCTGGTCTTCTACGTGATGTTCAGGCTGCTTGGGGGCATGGACCAGGAGGACAAGACGCGCTTCTCCAGCCTGCGAGTGCCTTTCGCTAACGTCGTGCTGAGGTACCTGTAGGTGCGCGTAGCGATTGTCACGACCACCGGGGTGACGCGGCAGTTTCGCCAGTGGCCGGAGGCTGTACTAGGTCGCGCCCTCGTGGCTAGAGGCCACACCGTAGCGGCGTTTACCCTGCGCGAAGAAGACTCCGATATCACCGCCGATGCTCGCGAGAACGTGGATGGCATCGAGGTCCACCGGGTGCGCGTGAACAAAGCCTGGCTGGCCCCCGGCTTGCTCCCCCCGCTGACCGCCTTCCGCCCCGACGTGGTGCACCTGTTCCACCTGCGAAATGCCCTCAACTGGCAGGCGGCGCTCTGGGCCAGGTCGTTGCGGCGACCGCTGGTCTTCACCGTCGTCGGCCCCTTCCACGACCCCTATCTGGTGGACGACCGCGAGCGCCCATACCTCGGCAAGATGTACCCGGGTCGTCTAATCTACACTCCGGCACGCCTCGCCACGGAGCTTGTGAAGGCCAGGGGCAAGAAACCTCTCTCCATCTGGCAGAACTTCTGCATGCACTTCCCCCTGCGTGCCGCCGACCGCCTTATTGCGCTTTCCCGGCATGAGGTGGGTGTGCTCAAGCGGCTTGGTATTGGACCGCGCAAGATAGCGATGATCCCGCTGTGGGTGGACGTGCCCTATATAGAATCGGTGCCATATAGCGAGTCTGTGTCTGCGGGCTACCCGTCGCCGCACGTGCTGTTCCTGGGCCAGTTGAAGGAGCGTAAGGGCTACGACACCCTGGCCCACGCCATGCCCCTGGTGCTTGAGAAGTGTCCCACTACGACCTTCCTATTTGCCGGGCAAAACCCCGCCAGGGCCGGGCACCTAGAGGCTATCTGCCGCGAAAACGGCAGCATCGCCAATTTGGTGCTGATGGGAAAGGTGGACGAAGAAAGCAAGGTGCGGCTCATGCGATCGGCTGATTGCCTGGTGTATCCCACACGCTACGAGAGCTTCGGCCTGCCACCGCTGGAAGCCATGGCGGCAGGCTGCCCCGTGATAGCTACCGACCTGCCGGTGGTTAGCGAGATGGTACGGCACGAGTTTAACGGCCTGCTGGTTGAGCCGGAAAGCCCCCAGGCGCTCGCCCAGACCATAGTCCGCCTGCTGACCGAGCCGGGGTTGCGTACGAGACTCGTTGAAGGCGGCCGCGACACCCTGGCGCGCTACTCCGAAGCCGAGCTAATTGCCTGGATTGAGGCGCTGTACCGCGAAGTCCGGACCGCCTGAGAGCCTACTTGTGCTCCTAGCCCTAAAGTCCTGCTCCCTGCCAAGACCATTGTCCGGCAGCCGTAGCCCCCTAATTACTGGCTTATTACCTGCCATGTTGGTAAACTTAACTTGACCATACAGCCAATCTAGCGAAAGGCACACCTATACACGGGCGCTATAAGCACCTTCTGAAAGGAACTCACACAAAATATGACGCATGCAGCACGAATCAAAGGCGTAGGCAAGCTCGGTACGCTTGTACTTGCCGCACTGGCGCTCCTCCCGGCGGCATTCTCCCCAGGCACAACAGCCTCAGGGATAGCACTCGCCCGGGAAGCCTCCCAGGCGGACGAGAACGCCAGTAACCCCGCAGGTAACAACTTCACGCTCACCGGGCCGGGTGCAGTTACCATCCCCGAGTCCGATGACTACGCCACCCAGGTGCAGGGCGACCCGTGGGACATGAACAACGCTGAAGACCTCGATTATCCGCATAACTTCACCTTGCCCACCCTCAGCAACGGCATCTGGAGCGCGACCACAACCGGTTCGTCCGGCGACCCGGAAATGTCCGTCAAGCTGGTTGAGCAGAATTTCGCCACTACCTTCTCCTACATGGGCGAAAAGGATGGCCGCAACTACCCGGTCCCGACCCAGCGCTTCACTCGTCTTCTGTTCAGGATGTACTCGGACCAGGACGGCACCATGATGCTCTGGTGGTTCAAGAATCCTGGCGACCGCGCTCCATGTAACGATGGCAACTGCCACCTCAAAGATTTCATAACCGTGAAGCAGGGCTGGAACATCTATGAGGCCAACTTGAACGCCGAACCCCAGAACTGGGCGAACCTCGGCACGGTAGCCGGCATCCGCATGGACGCTCCCTGGAACAAGTACGGCAACAACGTCAAGTTCGACTGGGTGCGCATGGCCCCCGATACGTCCACGCCCGTCCAGGTGACTTTCCGCCCCAACGGAAACGCCACGGTCAACTTCTACCTGGGCCTCACCTCCGACCCCAATTCGAGGGAAATCCTGTTGGGCAGCACCAGCGCGACCGCCGGTAGCTGGACCTGGAACCGCACGGGCGTTGCCCCCGGCACGTACTACATCCACGGCGAGCAAAACGGCCAGTGGAGCACCACCGGACCTATCACGGTGAATACCGCCCCGGTGGTACAGCTGTTGGCACCCGGACCCTTGAGCGGCGAGGACTTCGCGGCCGCCCGACTGGGGCAGATCTGGGACGGCTCCAACCCCAACCAGCTACAGTTATACGAGAACCTCACCGGCCCGCCCACCTACAATGGCGAGTACATGCAGGCTACCTCCAAGACGGTGCCGGGCACTACTAGGCAGGACCCCACGCTCTACTGGCTCTATCCTTACCAGGGCCAGGACCGTGGCAGTGTAGACGCCGGCCGCTACCGTTATATGACCGTGAAACTGTGGCTCCAGGCTCCTAGCGAGCACCCTGCCTCCAAGGGCAACCTCGGCCCCCGTTTCACCTGGAACCAGGGGGCGGGCTCGGAGTGGGTGCAGACGGAGGGCATGTACGCCCAGTACAATCGCTGGATACCGATGTCAGTCGACTTGGCGGCCATCCCGAAGGTGCCGGGAGCGCCGGCCTACGGCTGGTCAGGCCCCATAAGGGTCTTCCGCCTCGACCCGCACGAAGAGGACGATCAGAAGCAACCGCCGGTAAACCTGCCGTTCTTCCGCGTCCAGAGCGCCCACTTGATGTCGCAGCCTTTCGCGAACAACGCCACGCTCGTGCGCTGGGGCAAGGTGCAGGGTAGCGGCAACGCCACCGTGAATCTCTACTACGACACCGACAACACCGGCTTCAACGGCCAGCTCATCGCTGCCAACGTGCCTATAGACCAGGGCCAGGTCGGCTGGAACACCAGTAACCTGCCTAACGGCACCAACTACTGGGTGTACGCGGTCGCCACCGACGGGACCAACTCCAGCCGGTTCTACAGCCTGCTGCCCGTGCTCATCGACCACGGCTCGGCCAGCACGATCTTCACCGACGTGCCGACCAACAACCCCTTCGCGAACGACATTGCGAACCTCGCGGCCCGCAACATCATCAACGGCTACGGCCAGCCCGATAGCACGATGCACTTCAGGCCGGGCGCTACGGCCACCAGGGCCCAGCTCAGCAAGATGGTGGTGCTCGGCGCGGGGGGTACGCTCGTGAACCCTGGGACGCCTAGCTTCATGGACGTGCCCACCAGCTCCCCCCTCTACACCTTCGTGGAGACGGCGGCCGCGAGGGGCATCATCAGCGGCTATCGTTGCGGCAGCCCCGGCGAGCCTTGCGACGGTTCGGGCCGCAACTACTTCCGCCCCAACTACAACGTGACACGCGCGCAGACCGCCAAGATGATCGTGCTGTCGCGTGGCTGGAGCGAATACAGGCCCAACTCGCCTACCTTCGCGGACGTGCCGGCGGACAGCCCGCTCTTCGGCTTCGTTGAGGAGTCGGCGCGCCGCGGCATTATCGGCGGCTATGCGTGCGGTGGCACGGGCGAACCTTGCGGAGCGGGCAACAAGCCTTACTTCCGCCCCAACAGGGACGTGACCCGCGGCCAGATCTCGAAAATGCTGTCGCAGGCCATTGGCCCCTTCACCGGAGCCAGCGCCGGCGGCACCAAGTAGGCTTCTCAGGCCCTAACCAGACACCCCACTGTTCCTTACGGTGGGGTGTCTGGTTTCCCCGCTGTTATATAATGCACCCATGACCACACCAGAATCTTCACATGGGCTGGGAGGGGCGGGTAACGCCAGAAAGCTGCGCGTGCTCTACTTCATCGGCTCTTACAGCCCCGACCTGATGGGTAACGTGGGGCACGAACAGGCGATACTGGCCCTGAAGGCGAGGGGCCATGACGTTGAGGTGCTGACCCAGATCAACGAGCCGGGCGTGTCCAGGTACAGCCGGGTCGCCTACTCAGGCGTTCCGACGTACCGTGTGAACTTGGCGACGGCTGGGGGCCGCGTGATGAGACTTGTGAGGAGGGCCGCCGGGCACTTCCTCAAGTACGAGCACACCTTGACTCTCCTTACCGCCCTGCGCCGCCACCTGAAGCGGCACAGTTACGACTTGCTGCACGTCGAGGGGGTCTACCCCTTCGGGGCGGTGGCCGCTATCACCGCGGGAACAACCCCTTACCTCGCCAACGCCCAGGGCGCGGACGTGATCGAGCTACCTGAGAACGACTACGGCTACAGGCGCTTCCGGCTGCCTCGTGCCGCCGTGAGTCTGGCGTTGCGGCGGGCTGCGCTCGTGCGGGTGAACTCGCCCTTCATGATAGGGTACCTACTGGGCGAGCGTCTGGCCGAGCGTGAGCGAATAGTGATGGTGCCCAGGGTGCTGGAAGACAGCGCCTTCCCCCCTCCCGAGGTTGACCTGGCCGAATTCAGGCGGCAAAGTCGCGCGCACCTGTCGGAGCGTTACGGTATCGGGTTGCCGAACCCGGTAGTCATGTCGCTCAGCCGCCTGCACCCCTTCAAGGGGTTGGAGTACCTGGTGGATGCGATACCCCTGGTGGCGAGTGCCATGCGCGTCAAGGGTAGAGCGGTGCCGTGGTTCGTGCTGTGCGGCCCATCGAGGAGCACCGAGAACTACGGCGATTACCGGGAGTTCCTGCTAAAGAGGGCGGCTGACCTCGGAGTTGCGCAGCACCTGGTTTTCACGGGGCAGGTGGCCCACCCCGAAGTACGGCAGCACCTCGCGGGGGCGGATATAGTCACTTCTCCTAGCGTAGTGGAGGCCCTGCACCGGGTCGCACTCGAAGCGGCGGCGGTCGGCACGCCCACGGTGGTGAGCGAGACTACCGGCGCGGCCTCCTATCTAGCCCCACATGAGGCCACCATGCCGGTTGCCCCTCGAAGCGCCCAAGCCATCGCGGACGCGGTCATTCGCCTGCTCACCGAGGCAGACCTGTACGGCAAGGTTAGAGACAACGGGTTGCAGGTTGCCGAGGGGCTGCGAGTCGGCCCGGTCGCCGAGCAACTGGAGGCCGCCTGGTTGAGAGCCGCCTCCATTCCGAGGGGCTAAGGCTGGCGCACGATAGCCAGGTGAGTTGTGCCGATAGCCAGCCGTCGTTCGTCGCCGGGAGGGCTGTCGGGTGGCTCGTGGGCCTTCAAGAGGAGGATGTGGTTGCCGGCACGCAGGTGCCCCAGGTCTATATCTAGATCCGTGAAGGCGGGGGTGAGTGCCTGCTGAGCCAGCAACTTGCCGTCTAGCTCGATGCTGACCGTCCTCGGCTTTTCGTAGGCATAAGCAGTCATTTGCAGGCGGTAAGCGCCCTCGGCTGCGGGTGGAATACCAATCCAGACCAGTGCGTTACCGTCGATGACGTTGCTGCCGGTCCACCTGTGAATAGGGTCGGGTTCGACGCTGTGCCAGCCGCTGCCTAAGCCTACTATGGGCAACTGTTCGCTTGCCACAACGTCTCGCCCCGCAGCCCTGTAGATAGTGACCTCTGCGTCTTCATAAGCCGGGCTTTGCCCTCCGAATAGCGCCTCCAATACCTCCTCTAATGGACCATAGCGGCCCGTCGCAAGCTCACCTTTGTGCACCACCACGTAGCGTATGCCGTAGTAGTCCAGGCTCTGCTGTGCCGTTTCGGGAACGGCAGGCAGCAGGACGTCCTCCCCCGCCAGAGGTGCCGGGTCTTCCCGTACAAGTTGGGCTAGGCCGGGTGCCGCGTCAGCGAAGGGGTAGGGGAAGTGGCGCGAGGTGTAGCCACCGACAATTGGACGCTCGTGCACCGTCTGGTGCAGTAGGGACAGGGCAGAGTACTCACCGTACGGCACCTCAAGAACGGCACCCGCCTCGCCGCTCGACCGGAGGAAGTCGACCGCCGCACCCGCCTGTGTTGTAGTAAGCTGCCTCGGCACCCCGAATAGCTCTATCGCGATGAGCAGCAGCACCGCCCCCGTGACGCGCGCCCGCAAGCCTGAGCTCCGAAGGCGGACCATCCACCAGGCGAAGCCGTACGCCCCCAGCAGCGACAGTACCATACCGGCGGTCGCCAGGAACCGCAGCGGCTGGCGGGAGGCACCGATGAACGGCACGTTGTTTAGCAGGGCATAAGGCATCGGCACGCCCGTCTCGCCGCCCGCGATCTGGAGCACCGGGCCGAGTGACATAACAATGAGTGCCAGAAGCGCTACGCCAAGAGGCAGAGCAAGGTTGCGGCGCACCACAAGCCCCAGGATGCCCAACACGATAGCTATGTATCCCAGCGCCACGGTGCTGTTGTGGGCGTTCAAGTCGGGGAGTTCCATCTGGGGCGGTGCGAACAGGGCCAGCACGTCCGCCGAGTTGAAGATGGTAGTTCGCAGCGCCGGCAGCATGTAGGTCTCGCCCGACAGACGCTCGCTTATCATGGCCCAAAGGAGGGGACTGAGCAGCGCCACGAAGAGCACCACTGCCACCCCGACCTTTAGGCCCGCGTTCCAGAGCCGAGCCAGGTACTGTCGCGTGCCCCCACCATCTTTCTGTAGCAGGTAAAAGGGCACGAAGAAGGCCGTAAAGACCACCAGCCCGGCGGTGAAATACCACGTAGCCAGCGATGCACCCACCAGGCACAATCCCGCACAGACGGCCGCTCGCCTGCCTCCACCCGGCTTCCAGACCGGCCCCGAACTGTCCAGCGCCCGCCACAGCGCCAGCATGTAAAGTGGCACCCACCAGACCGTGACCTCGTCCAACTGCCCGAAATCGAGGGAAGTGCCTAGTAGCGGGGTAGAGGCGAACAGCGCGCCACCCACAAGCCCCGCCCCCACCGACCCCGTGCGCTCGCGACATAGCCAATATGCGGCCAGCCCATCGAGAGTGAGGTTCGCCAGCACCAGCAGGTTGAAGGCGGCGGTCAGGTTAAAGAGGTGCTGGAACGGTATCGAAACCAGCGCGTTCAGCAGGTTGAGGGAGTGATAATAGAGGTTGAGGCCGGTGGGGTGATAGAGATAGGTCGTCTGGTAGGGGTTCTGCTGGAGGTCTACCAACGCCTTGTCCACCCACCACAAGTCCCACAGGTGCAGCCACGCATCGCTGCCCCGCGAGAGGATTACCGAGTCGCCCAGGTGCAGGACCAGGGGAAACGAGAAGGCGACGGCCCAGGCGAGGAAGAACAGAGGTGGGAGGAGCCACGCGAGGCCCCTCCCTGTGCTGCTAGAGTTCGGTTTCAGCGCCCTCGTCCTCGCCCGCCTCATGCCCGCCGTTCAGGTAGGCTTCGGGCTTGAGCACGCCCACGAAAGGCAGGTTGCGGTAAATCTGGTTGAAGTCGAGGCCATACCCCACCACGAACTCGTCGGGGATATCGAAGCAGACGTAGTCCACCCCCACGTCCACCCGGCGGCGGGCGGGCTTGTTCAGCAGGGCGGCCACGCGGACCGAGGCGGGGTTGCGCGTCTTGAGCGTGTCGAGGATGTAGTTGAGGGTGAGGCCGCTGTCGATGATGTCCTCCACCACGAGCACGTGCTTGCCCTCGATGGAGCTGTCGAGGTCCTTCAAGATGCGCACGATGCCGCTCGTCTCGGTGGACGCCCCGTAGGAGGCCACGGCCATGAAGTCCATCGTCAGCGGCAGGTCGATGGCGCGGGCCAGGTCCACGATGAACATGATCGCGCCCCTGAGCACCCCGACCAGGAGCAGTTCCTTGCCCGCGTATTCCCGCGCCAGGGTGCGACCCAGTTCCCCAATCGCGTTCTGGAGGTCTTCCTCGGTGACAAGAATGTGGTCGATGTCGCCTCGGATGTCCCTTGAAACTGGCACCACGGCCTCCTCTACATACTCTAGTTCGGGTGTCATGCGCTGCTCTCTGCCTCCTGGCCTGACTCTGTTGGCGGTCTAAACTCTATGCACAGCAACCGGCGCGTCTGCTCGCTGATAGGTGCGATAGAGGAGCGCCTGCCGCCACGTCCGGGCACCCATAGCACCTCCGAGTGCGTGCCGTGCAGCGCCACTACGGGAATGTAAGCCCTCACTTCCCTGGGGATTTTAGCATCAACCAGCACGTCCTGCAACTTCTTGCGTCCACGCATGCCAAACGGCTGTATGTCGTCACCCGGCGCCCGCGTTCGCAGCACAACCTGGGCATCAGGTGGCAGATCGTCCAGGTCGAACAACGCAAGGTAATCGCCTGGAGTAGGGGCCGAGCTGCTGTGCTCGATCACCTCCACCGCCGAGGTCCAGCCATTCGCCAGCGTGGTTGTGCTTCCGATTTCGAGCCTCATGGTGCACCCGGCGGACACCAGTGGGCGGCCCACTGTGCCCCGCAGAACTTGCGCTAAATCCCCAGCATAGTCGGCCTTCCGGCGCTCCACTGCTCCGAGTCCGTCGGACCGCCTGACCCGCAATCCTCCAACTACGTCCACGGCATTAGGGCCTTCAGCGTAACCCGATAGGACTTGCAACGCAGCCTCCACCTGGTTAAAGTCTAGCCCCTCAGTATGTCCCGCGACCTCCTGAATCATGCGCCGAACAATTCGTCGCGCCAGGCCGGTAGGAAGACTCGCAAGGGCCTGTGAGGAGACACTGGCCCTGGAACCCCTTTCCAAGTCGATACCAAGCCGCTCCCACTCCTGCTCGGTGAGGCCCCGCAGCACGTCATCCTCAGCCGCCGCGATATTCGCCAGCCGCAGTAGGTGGCGCTTGACCTGCGGGCTTGCCGCCTCAAGTGGGGGCAGCAGCTTGTGCCGGATGAAGTTACGCCGGTAGGCCGTGTCTAGGTTGGTCGCGTCCAGCCGAGGCTCAAGGCCCACTTCCTTGCAGTGGGCCTCAATCATTGCTCTCCACGTTCCGAGCAGTGGACGAAACAGCCTCACATTTCCGGCGTGGACTTCTCCCACCAGTGGAGCCAACGCCAAGTCGCCCGCATCAATCGGAAGCTCGCTCAACATGCGCATACCCGCCAGCCCACCCAGGCCGGAGCCGCGGAGCAAGTGCATAAGGACCGTCTCGGCTTGGTCGTCCGCGTTGTGGGCCACTGCCACTGTGCCGCCGCGCTCCTGGGCCAGCCCCGCCAGGAACGCGTAACGCACCCGGCGGGCCGCGTCTTCCGCGGAAAGCTTGCGAGAAGCGGCATAGGCAGGCACGTCAAAGCGCCCGATGGTACAGGCCAGTCCCAACGCCTCTGCTAACTCTGCTACGAACCGGGCATCCGCCGCGCTCTCATCTCCCCGGAAGCCGTGATCGAGGTGAGCCACATGCAACGTCTGAGGAGCACTCTCACCTCGTAGCTCGCGCAAGATACTGAGAAGGGCAAGCGAATCTGCCCCGCCTGATACCGCCACCACCAGGGGGGCCGCTGTCAGCAGGTCGAACAAGCCCGCTACTCGGGCGTCTCTTGCGACTGACTCGGCCAGCAGAGACATTAATGCTATCGGCCTCTCACAAATGCTTAGTGGAAGATAACATGTATCAGGAGAATACCAGGACCGGGCAGGACGAGGGTTGCGTAAGTCGGTGAGGGACTTAAGGCTTTAAATACAAAAGTGGCGAGGGGCAGATTTGAACTGCCGACCAAGGGCTTATGAGTCCCCTGCTCTGCCACTGAGCTACCTCGCCACGGAACTGCTTCCCTCTATACATTCACACGCAAGAGGGACCGAAATATTATACCGAAGAACCCTCTTTCTGTCAATTTTGTCAGACACAAAAGACAGAGCCGGAGCAAAGTCACAGCTCTGTCTTTTTCGTTCTGTAATTGGTCCTAGGCCACCGCTTCACCGATGCCAAGCAGCGCCTCCATCTGGTCGAGCCGCTTGCCGAACATCTGCAATGCCAGGCGCACCGGGTCGGGCGAAGCCATGTCCACCCCCGCATCGCGCAACAGGTTGATCGAGTAGTCGCTGCCGCCTCGGCTCAGGAAGCGCAGATAGCGATCCACCGCCGGCTGGCCTTCGTTGATGATCTGCTGCGAAAGCGCCACCGCCGCCGACATACCCGTGGAGTACTTGTAGACGTAGAAGCTGCGGTAGAAGTGCGGGATGCGCGCCCACTCGATCGCTATCTCCGGGTCCACGTTCACGCCTGGATAGTACTGCTTGTTGAGGTCGTAGTGCACCTCCGACAGCATGTCCGCCGTGAGCGCCTCGCCCGCCTCCGCCCGCTCGTGCGCTATCTTCTCGAACTCCGCGAACATCGTCTGGCGGTAGAGGGTGGTCCTGAACTGCTCCAGGCTGTAGTTCACCACCGCCAGCTTCACGTTCTTGTCGTCCGAGTTGGTCAGCAGGTGGTGTATCAGCAACTCCTCGTTCAGCGTCGAAGCCACCTCTGCCACGAAGAGCGTGTAGCCCGCGTAGAGGAAAGGCTGGTTCTTGTTGGAGAAGTAGGAGTGTATCGCGTGTCCCATCTCATGCGCCACCGTGAAGACGTCGCGCAACGTATCCTGGTAGTTGAGCAAGATGAAGGGGTGCACGCCATATGTGCCCCAGCTATACGCGCCGGAGGTCTTGTTCACCGACTCGAATACGTCGGACCAGCGCGAGGTGAAGCCCTCACGCACCGCCGCGTTGTACTCGGCACCTAGCGGCGCAAGGGAGTCGCTTACCATCTGCGTGCCCCGGTCGTACGGTATCTCTTCGTTGATTTCCGGCAGCATCGGCACGTGCAAGTCCCACATGTGCAGCTCGTCAAGATGGAGGACGCGCTTACGCAATTCGAGGTACCGCTGTATCTGCGGCAGATTCTCGTGTACGGCGTCTATCAGCCCGGTGTAGACGCTCAGCGGGATGTTGTCCTTCGAGAGGGCCATCTCCAGCGATGAGCCGTATTTGCGCGCCCTGGAGAAGAAGATGTCGGCCTTCACCTGGGTCGCGTAGGTGCTCGCTATGGTGTTGCGGTTCTGTGCGTACGCCTTGTGGTAGGTCAGGAAGGCATCGCGGCGCACCCGGCGGTCAGAGGACATGATGTAGCGGATGTAGCGCCCGTGGCTTAGCTCCACGTCCGAGTCCTCTTCATCCTTGATGGTGCCGTACACCATATCGGTGGTGGTGAGCATGTCGAAGACGGTCTCGGGGCCGCCGGCGATCTCGCCCGCCGCCGCGAGTAGCGCCTCTTCTCGCTCGCTGAGCATGTGCTCCTTCTCGCGGAAGAGGTCGTCCATCTCGTGCTCGTGCAGCTTCAGCGGCTCAAGCTCTTGCATGAAGCCGCTTATCTTCTCTTGTCCCACGCTTAGTAGCTCAGGGCTGACGAAGGCGAGCGCCTCCTGCACGCGGGCGTACAGCGCGAAAGCCCTGTCGGAGAGGGCCTGGTACTGCGCGTCGGAGTTATCTTCGTCTCGGCGCATCTTGGCGTACACGATGACCCGCTCGAGCACCTGACCGAGTTCGTCGCGCAACCGCAAGGCTTCCAGCAGGGTCTGGGCGCTCTCACCAAGCCTGCCCCGGTAGCCCGACAGCCGTTCCACCAGCGGCATGAGCGAATTGAAGTCCTCTTCCCAGGTTGCGTCCTGGTTGTAAATCGCTTCCAGGTCCCACTTGTGCTCGTCAGCTATTTCCGAGCGTGTTGGAACTGCTTTAGTGACCATGCGTCATCTCCTGTGAGTGTTGAATTACGAGAGCATTCTAGGGAGGCCGCTACCTCTCAGTACCGCCTGTCCTGGCGACCGCCCGCGACTCGTGGCAAGTATTCCCATTCTATCACACCGAGTGGAAGGCAACAAAAAAGAGGCCTCTCGGCCTCTCACTGGTAGCGGGGGTAGGATTCGAACCTACGGCCTTTGGGTTATGAGCCCAACGAGCTTCCACTGCTCCACCCCGCGTCAACATTGCTATTATACGGGGTCGCAAGGCAAATGTCAAGGAAACTGGTCGGCGGACTTTGCGGGGGCGAAAAGGCCGAACCATCTCTCCCAGTTTGACGGTTCTTGCCGGGTCGCGTTCTCCTCCGCACCCTGCCCCATGGCGCCCCCCAGCTCACCGGCCAGTGTAGCATCCAACCCGACCGGGATGAGCACTTCCTCGTCGGCCCGGCGCAGGTTAAGGTCTTCGCGGGCGCGCTGCTCGATGTACTTGGTAGACTGGAAGTACTGGAGGCTGGCCCTAAGCCGGGTGTTGTCGTCCCGCAGAGCCGAGTTGGCGCGGCGTTGCGCTGCTGCCCTGGCGTTCAGATCGTGTTCCAGCAGTAGCTCTTGTCCGAAGCGCACGAGGAACAGCAAGGCAAACAGCCCCAGCACAACCGAGATAGCGGTGGTGGACAACGACCTGTTCCTACCTGTAGGCAGCTTGAATACGACGCTCATATCTCCCTCGACTCCGGCACGAGTGAGAGTATATAGCACCAGGGTCAGCGCGCTGTGGTTTTGCACCCGATATGGACGATAGGAGTGATGAGGACTAAGGACTGAGGATTGAGGAATTAGTAGCTGTCGGCACTCTTCCAAACAATCCTAATCTTTGCGCGTCCTTTGCGTTCTTTGCGTCTTTGCGTTTTCGTCTTCTATCGTCCATCGTCCTAAAGCTCAGGCCTCCGCCGGTGCCAGTCGGTCACCTGCTGGTATGCGTGGGCTACCCGCAGGATGGTTGCCTCATCGAAGTGCCTGCCGAGGATTTGCAGGCCGATAGGGAGGCCGTCCGAGAAGCCGCATGGGATAGAGACTCCCGGTACGCCCGCGAGGTTGGCGGGTACGGTGTAGATGTCGGTCAGGTACATCGCCAGCGGGTCGTCCAACTTCTCGCCAATCCTGAAGGCGACCGTGGGTGAAGTGGGATCGAGTATGACGTCTACTTCCTCGTAGGCCCGCTTGAAGTCCTGGGCCACCAGGGTGCGGACCTGCTGCGCCTTCTTGTAGAACGCTTCGTAATAGCCCGCGCTGAGGGCATAGGTGCCCAGCATGATGCGGCGCTTCACCTCCGGCCCGAAACCGTATTCGCGGGTCGCCAGCATGGAGCTAACCGCGCTGCGTGCCCCCGGATCGCGGTAGCCGTACTTCATACCGTCGTACCGGGCGAGATTAGAGCTTGCTTCGGCGGGCGCGATGATGTAGTAGGCCGCCAGCGCGTAGTCGAGGTTGGGTAAGTCTATCTCGCGCAACTCGGCCCCAAGCTCCGTCAACTGCCTCACCGCCGACTGCACCGCAATCGCCACTTCAGGATTTAGCCCGCCATCCGAGCTACCCGCAGCGTCCAAAGCCCCGCGCCGAACACCAACTCTCACGCCAGCTAGAGATTCGCTCTTTTCACGAAGAATGGTGCTGTAGCTGGGCACCTCCACCGGCTGCGAAGTCGAGTCGCATGGGTCCTGCCCCGCGATGAGTTCCAGCACCAGGGCCGCATCCATCGCGTCCCGCGTGAAGGGGCCAATCTGATCGAGTGACGATGCAAAGGCTACCAGGCCGTAGCGCGACACCCGCCCATACGTTGGCTTCAGCCCGGTCAGGCCGCACAGGGAGGCCGGTTGGCGTACGCTTCCGCCGGTGTCGGTGCCGAGCGAATAGAAGCCCATGCCTGCCGCCACCGCCGCCGCCGAACCTCCACTGGAGCCGCCCGGCACCCGCGCCGTATCCCAGGGATTGCGGCTAGCGCCCCAGGCTGAGTTCTCTGTTGAAGAACCCATTGCAAATTCATCGCAGTTGTTCTTTCCGAGCAGCACGGCGCCTGCCTCCATGAGCTTTGCGGGCACGGTGCCGTCGAATGGAGGGGAAAAGTTTTCAAGGTGGCGCGAGCCGCACGTGGTGGGCACGCCCCTCGTAATCAGCACGTCCTTGAGGCTCATCGGGATGCCGTCCAGGGTGGAGCGCGGCCCCTCACCTGAAGCCCTGCGACGGTCGAAATCGCGGGCGGCTTCCAGGGCGCGCTCGCGGGTGACGGACACGAACGCGTGCACCTGTTCTTCGTGGTTGTCGATTTGAGTCAGAGCCGCTTCTGTCAACTCCTCTGAGGATACCTCCCCCCCGTCTAGCCAGTCACGGGCTTCGTGGATGGTGAGGAACGCCAGCGAGTCGCCGCCTACCGCGTTACTCATCACCGCCTCCGGTCCCACTGCCAGTGCTCCCTGACTCGAAGTCCTCCATCACGGCGGGCACGCGGAAAAACTCGCCTTCGCGGCCTGGGGCGTTCGCAAGGGCCTCGCCGGTAGGTAGCGACGGCATGGAGCTATCAGGGCGCGCCACGTTCAAGTGCGACAGCACCTGCGCAGTCGGGGCCACAGTCGAGGTATCAACCCCTTGCAGTATCTCTACGTATTCCAGCACCTGCCCTAGCTGGCTTCTTAGCGTCTCCACTTCCTCGTCGGACAGGCCCAGTCTCGCCAGCATCGCAACGTGGCGCACTTCCTCGCTTGTAAGCAACTTCTATGTCTCCTGCCTACTCTATTGGCTAACTCGCGCCAGCCACCCTGTTCCTGATTACGCCGATGCGTTCCACTTCGCACTCCACTACGTCGCCAGGGAATAGGTATTCCGGGGGCGTGCGAGCGAACCCGACCCCGGCGGGTGTGCCCGTGGCTATGATGTCGCCCGGTTCGAGGGTCATGCCGAGCGACAGGCCCTCAATCGTGCCCGCCACGTCGAGTAGCATGGAGCGCGTGGTGTCGTGCTGCTTCACTTCGCCGTTCACGCGGGTCCAGAGTTGCAGGTCGCCAGGGTCGCCTAGCTCATCGGCTGTGACGATCCACGGGCCGATGGGGCACGTACCGTCCAGGCTCTTGCCCTTGAAGAACTGCCCTCCGTGTCGCTTCTGCACCTCGCGCGCTGACACGTCGTTGAGCACCATGTACCCAAAGATGTAGTCGAACGCCTCGTCCCGCCGGATGTTCTTGCCCTCTTGGCCTACCACTACCGCAAGCTCGCACTCCCAATCCAACTGCGTGGTGACGTTTGGGTCGTAGGGGATGTCCTCGTAAGGCCCGATGACAGAAGTAGGGGCCTTCGTGAAGATTGCCGGGTACTGCGGCGGTGGTGGCGGCGCGTCTTCACCCCAGGCGCGGGTAGACTCCGCCGCGTGTTCTGCATAGTTGCGGCCCAGGCAGAACACGTTCTTGCGCGGGCGGGGAATGGGTGCCATCAGGCGGAGTTCCGCGAGTGGCAGTATGGCCCCCTCTATGTCGAGGTCTTCAGGGGCGGACTCCACCGCGTGCCTGACCAGCCGCAAGCCCGCCTCGCCCATATCTATCAGGTCGAGCATGTCAAAGGTGGGCATAGCCTGTTTAGTACCCAGCCAGACGGTCAGGTCCAGCACCTGGTCGTCTAACAGCACGCCGACGTGCGGTCCACCTTCTCCGGAGTCGAAAGTAACTAATCTCATTATTTAGTCCTAAGTTGAGGGTATTTCTTGCTCACCGGGCGTTGGCTATCTCCTCCACCGCCGCCGGGTTTTCAAGAGAGGAAGTGTCGCCCAGGGCCTCGTTCAGATAGCGGGCGCGTATGACGCGGCGCATGATCTTGGCGTTGCGGGTTTTGGGCAGGTCGCTCACGAACAGCACCTTCTTGGGTGCAAGACTCTTGCCAAGCTGGCCCACAATAGCAGCAGCTATTTCCGCCCGTAGCTCGTCCGACTGATCGACGCTGGGCCTGAGCACGGCGAACACGACCACCGACTCGCCCTTCAACTCGTCGGGCACCCCTATCGCCGCCGCCTCCCTCACATGGGGGTGGCTCACCGCCGCCGACTCGACCTCGGCCGGACCCAGCCGCTTGCCCGCGACCTTGATGGTGTCGTCAGAGCGGCCCAGGATGTACCAGTAGCCGTGCTCGTCAATTTGCGCCCAGTCGCCGTGCACCCACAGCCCTGGTATCCGCGAGAAATAGGTGTCGATGTAGCGTTCCTGGTCGCCCCAGAATCCGCGCGTCATACCGGGCCACGGGCCGCGAATAGCCAGCTCGCCCACCGCGCCTCGTACGGGTTCGCCGGTGTCGCTCACAACGTCGGCAGACATGCCTGGCACCGGCGAGTTGAAGGAGGCTGGCTTGATAGGCAGGAGCGGGATGCAGGACAGGATGCCGCCCGAAATCTCGGTGCCGCCCGAATAGTTGATGATGGGGCAGCGGCTCCCGCCAATTTTACGGTAGTACCACCACCACGGGTCGGGGTTCCACGGCTCGCCCGTAGACCCAAGGAACAGCAGCGAAGACAGGTCGTGCTTGTCCACCCACTCGTCGCCCTGCGCCATGAGGGAGCGTATCGCGGTGGGCGAGATGCCCAGGTGCGTGATGCGGTGCCGCTCGACCATAGCCCATACGCGGTCGGGTCCGGGGGAGTCGGGCGTGCCGTCGTACATGAACAGGGTAGCCCCCAACATGAGCGTACCACTAATTGCCCACGGCCCCATCATCCAGCCGATGTCGGTGAACCAGAAGAAGACGTCGCCGGGCTGCACGTCGAAGCAGTGGGCCATATCCTGCGCGCCTTTGATGGGGAAGCCGCAATGGACGTGCTGTGCGCCCTTCGGCTTGCCGGTAGTGCCCGACGTATAGATGATCATGTAGAGGTCTTCGGCCCCGGTGCGCTCGGTCTCAAGGTGGTCGTCCTGGGCTGCTACAAGGTCGTCCCACCAGATGTCGCGCTCAGGGTTCCAGGGAACGTCGCGCCCCAAGCGCCTGTGCACGACCACCTTCTCGACGCACGGCGCGGCGGCCGCTGCTTCATCCGCGACTTCCTTCATAGCTACAGGCTTGCCGCGCCTAGTGAAGCCGTCCGATGTGACCAGCACTTTCGCTCCGCAATCACTCAGACGTGAGGCCACAGAGGGGGCGGCGTAGCCGGAAAAGACGGGGATGAAAATAGCTCCTAGCTTGCCGCAGGCCAGCATGGCGATTGCCACCTCAGGCGTGAACGGCATGAACAGGCCCACCCGGTCGCCCTTCTCTATGCCGAGCGACTTTAGCCCATTCGCAAAGCGGCAGACCTCGGCGTGTAGCTGCGCGTACGTCAGCGTGCGAATTACGCCCTCTTCGCCCTCGAAGATAATGGCGGGCCGGTCGGCGTTGGCACCCGTGGCGTGCTTATCCAGGGCATCGTGCACATAGTTATACTGCGCGTCGGTGAACCAGGTGGCCCATTCCCAGCCTCGGCTCGTATCCAGCACCTGGCTATAGGGTGTGTAGAACTCGAACCCCAGGTCTTTGACCGTGGCGTCCCAGAACCAGACCGGGTCCGCCGCCGAGCGCTGCAAAAGCTCCTCGATTGAGCCGATGCCCTGCTGCTGCATGAACCGCCGAAGCCGCGAGCGTTCCAGGTAGATGGGGCTGGGCCGCCAGGCAATTTCGCGGGCGCGCGGGCTGACTATCCCAGATGGAATCTGGTTAGTGGCGGGAACCTGCAAAATGCGCCAGTCGCTCAAGGCTTCCTCCGTGGGGAAATATGCGGTCCCACCATAGTACAGGAGGTGCGCGGGGAGCGTCAAGGAAGGAGCGGGAATGCCGAGTTCCGCTATGGTTGCAAAGATGACGCCCCGCGATTAAAATCGCAGGCGACACATTGCAAAGTCCGCATGGGCGGACTGTTTTAGCTACATTTTTACCGCAATAGAAGCTCTTTAGAACAAAGCCAGTCCCCGAAGGGGGACTTTGCAGAATTCAGGCCTCGACTTTAGTCGACGGGCGTCACCCTGCGACTGTGCTCCGTCAACCCCTCGTCCCTTCCCCGCTAAACCACGCTAGCCACCATCTCCACAGGCGCCAGGGCCTCGTCCCTCTGCTCTTCCTCAACCTGCGACTCAGTGCGCCCCTGCTTACCCACCTTGTTGTCCACGAACTTCCACCATGCGCTGACCGCCGGGCTGTGCAGGGCCTTGCGGTCGTGGATGAGGTAGACGTGCTGCGCGAGCGAGAAACCCTCTATCCGCAGGGGGAAGACCTGGCCGACGAACCGCCGAGCTATCGACAGCGGCACCAGACCCACCCCTAGCCCTTCGGCTACCGCGCACGCCACCGCTGTCGGGTCGGGTAGCTCCAGCACCACGCGCATATCGCGGATGGTGAGGCTTCGTTCCTCAAGGGCGTCGTTGAGGGCGCGGCGAGCGTCGCTATGACTCTCACCGTTGCCGTGTTCGATGATGAGCGACTGAGTCTTGAGCAGGGCGGGCTTGATGGCGGGCACCCAGCCGTCCTCACCGAATCGCGGAGTGCGGCCGCCGGAGGCGGGGGCTGGTGCGGGGTGGGTAGTAGCGGGCGTGGTGTGACGCTCCTCACGGGCCTGGGCTTGAAGCTCCAACTCGGCGCGGCCTATCTCGGCGGGGGAGGTCCAGGCGTGGTTCAGCGGCACGATGAGGGTGATAGGGTCCTCGGTGATCTTGTGGTGCACCAGGCCCCGGCCCCGCATGCGGCCAAGCACGAACCCGCCGTCAAGCTCCTGCGCGCGCAACGCCCCCAGCATCGGTCCCGGCTCGGTGTGCTCCAGATGGACGGACACTTCCGGGAACTTGCTACGGAATTCGTACAGCCAGCTTCCCAGAGTGTAGGGGGCCGAGGAGACGCAGCACCCCAGGCGAATGCGCCCGCTAACCTCGCTACGGCGGGACATGACCGTGCGCTCGGTCATCTCCGAGAGGTGGATGAGGCGGCGCGCCGGGTCGAGCAGGTCGTAGCCCGCCGCCGTTAGCTCGACGCCGTGTCCTCGCCGGATGAAGAGCTTGGTGCCGAGGTGGGTTTCGAGGGCGCGTATCTGCTGGCTCACACCGGGCTGCGTGAGGTGCAGCCGGACCGCCCCCGCCGAGAAGCTACCCGTCTCGGCCACCACCAGGAAGACCTGTACCTGCCATAGGTTTATCATGGTTGTGCCTCAATAGCTGTCTGTGTTGGCTGCCACGCTGCAGTCTGCTCAACCCCAATTGGAAGCCCAAACAACCTCGCGGCGTTCGAAGTGGTGGCCTCCGCCACCACTTCGAAGGGTACGCCCCGTATACGCGCAATTGCCTCCGCCGTGTAGTAAACGTAAGACGGCTCGTTGCGCCTGCCCCGGTAAGGTTCCGGCGTCAGATAAGGGCAGTCGGTCTCCACCAGGAGCATGTCCAGCGGCACCGCTGCCGCCACCTGGTGCTTATCAACGGCCTTCTTGAACGTCACCGGCCCCGACATGGAGATCATGTAGTCTAGCGCCATGCACTCCTCAGCGTAGGCCACGTCCCCCGAAAAGGAGTGCATCACGCCACGCGTTCCATGACCGTCCCGTTTCAAGATATCGAGGATGTCCGTGTGAGCATCGCGGTTATGGACAATAACAGGGAGATCAAGCTGCCTCGCCAGGTTGAGGTGCGCCCGGAAAGACTCTCTCTGCTGCTCGTGCGAAACGTAGTCGCGGTAGTAGTCCAGCCCCGTTTCGCCCAGCCCCACTGCCTGGTGCCGTCGGCACAGCGCCTCTAATTCGGACAGCGTAGCCTCCGAGGTCTGATCGGCGCTGTTGGGGTGGATTCCGAGGGCCGGGTAGACCATCTTGTAACGGCCGGATAGTAGGAGCGTCGATGCCCAACCCTCAGGCTCGAAGCCGATAGAGACTATGCCTACCAGCCCCTTCTCGTGCGCGCGCTCCACCAACTCGTCGATATCTCCTGCGAAGTCTGCGGAGTCGAGGTGAGCGTGACTGTCAACAAGTGGTGGTCTGCCGGGGTTGGGTGAGTGCATGTGCAAGGAGGCCTCACAACACCTTAAGTGCCCTTAGTGCCCGCCCTGGGATGGCGGGTGCGTTGTATGGTACCACACCTGGCTGGGACATTCAACCGCGAAAGGGTCTTGCATTAACAGCAGATTAATTGTAGAATAAATCACAAGTAGTTGTGAATAATATCACAATCTAATGGCAGGAACTACATACCAGCCCGGCCGGTGCGGGAGAGACACCGGCCCACCAGGAAGGAGGGCATCAATGGCGAGCTACCGGCGTCCTGGAACTACGGCAAGCCCCCTGCGGACCGGCCCCTGGATCATGCGGCAGCGGTGGCACCATCTCTTGTTTGCCCACTGGCCCGTTGACGCTCACCTCTTGCGCGAGGCCGTCCCGGCTGAACTGGACCTCGATACCTTTGCCGGGGAGGTGTGGCTGGGGCTGGTGGTGTTCCGGTTGAGCGGCATCAAGCTGCGTGGGTTGCCCGAAGTCAAAGCCGTGGCTTCCTTCCCTGAAGTCAACGTCCGCACCTACGTCAGGTACCAGGGACAGCCGGGTGTCTACTTCATGAGCCTGGACGCGGACAACCCGCTGGCGGTGGCGATTGCCCGCCCCTGGTACGGCCTCAATTACTACAACGCCGAAATTCACTACGGCAAGCACGCGGACGGATTCTATTTCAAAAGCCGCCGCATAGAGCGTGGGCTGCCGGAGGCGCGCCTGGACGTGACTTACTCACCCACGGGCGAAGACTTGGTCGCACAGCAGCCCGGCCGCATACAGCTACAAAAGTGGCTCACCGAGCGATATTGCTACTACTCGGTGAACCAGGGTACGGTCCGCCGCTGCGACATCGAGCACCGGCCCTGGAGTCTGCAATCTGCCCGCGCCTCTTTCCGCGAAAATAGCATGGCCCTTGCATATGGCCTCCAGGTGGACGGAGCCGATGCGCTGCTGCACTACTCCCACTTCATGGAAGCGCACGTCTGGCCGCTACGTCGCGCCGAGAAGCGCCCTTGCCTCGGAAGCATGGCCTTGCGCTCGCTACGGGGGCAACTGGCGCGCTGAGGCCGGGCTTTGGCTTACTGGCAGCCCTGCTTGTTCAGGTACTCCACGCCTAGCAGCCCTAGCAGCACTTCAGCGTCGGTTCCCTTGTTCTCGGGGTGGTATTCCAGTCGGTTGCGCTCGAAGTACTGCACGGTGTAGGTCTTACCGTCGGCGTCGTTACGCTCCTGAAGCTCCGCTGAGATCGGGTAGCCAAATACCGCCAGGCCGCCTTGCGCCCGCCACCATTCCTGGAATAGGTCCAGGCTCTGCCCTGTCAGTGGGAAGTACTCGCCCGCAGTCGTGGGCGCGTGGGAGGTCGGGAAGGCGCGTCCGTCCGTAAGCCAGGTGCCCAGGAGTCCCACCTGCACGTCGTAAGGTGGCGCGTTCTCCGGGTGGTGCTCCAGTCTCGCGCGCTCGAAGTATTGTTGCCTGTACGACTTGCCGTCCGAGGAGGGCGCGGTGAACACTTCCGTCAGCGGGTACCCCAGGATTTCAACGCCGCCGTGACTCTCCCAGTACTGCCGGAACACGCCACCCAGGTTGTGCCCTGTCTCGGGGAAGTAGCGGCTATCTGGCTCCGGCGCGGCCTCAACACGGTCTGTTGAGGCGCACACCGGCAGGCGCTCCATCTTGGGCGGCCCCTGGACGGCACCCGTGCCACCTGAAGCAGACGAATCGGCTCCCTTAGAAACGTCACCGGGCTTGTGCACAACGTAGATAGGGCTGCTCGACACCTTCAGTGACAGCGCGCCATCCTTGGCCGACAGCTGCGTCTCCTTGCCATTGCGGTCCACAAGCGTGACCTTCGAGGAGCCGGTGGCAAGCTGCACGCCCGTCGGGTCCACCGACCAGAGCACGTCTACCACCTGCCCGTCGGCTCGTGTGAACCGGACGGCGCTCACGTCGGGGCCATCGTACGATTGCAGGTCGTCCACGAGTACCGTGCCTTTGCCGGGCGGCTCGTCGGGCGTGTTTTCCAGGCGGAAGCCCACGAAGTGTAGCGGGTAGTCGGGCTTGCCGTTGGGAGGGTCGCCGCCCGCGCGCTCCCAGTCGAAGTAGTAATTGTTCACCCGCGACTCATAGTACCGCCAGCCATCACTTGCGCTGGATACCGCACCGAGGCGGACCTTGAACAGCTCTCCGTCCTTGTCCTTGAGCCACGCTGACAGGTAATTGCCGGAGTTGTCGCCCTTCACCCACAGCCCCAGTCTCGTTGGACTGCCCGGCAGCAGTCGGGGAGTATCTGGCGCGAAGTCCACCGCCTGGTTGGGAGCATCGAAGTTGTAATCGAGCTTGCCCGCCCCAGTGCCGTCGCGAGCCAGTCCGGTAGCCGCAAGCATGGTACCTTCCGCGTGGAAGGAGCGCACCCAGGTCGCGGGCGACTCGAAGCCTTCTACGACGGTGAACTGCCCCAATTGAACCCGGCCTCCAGGCTTGGTGAATTTGAGCATGCGGGAGAGGGTAGCATACGTCCCGAAGGAGGCCCGCCGGGGTGCCAGGTCGGTCTTGCCAGCGCCCCAGCCCAACATGCCCCACGTTTGGGTGGGGTGTGCCGAGTCGTCCTTGAAGCTGTACCAGAAGATGCGTTCCACAAGTCCGCTGGCGAGCATCTGCGCGTATGCCTGCGCCATGTAGTCGGCCTGCGCCGCCTCGTCCAGGCCCCAGTCACGCGCGGGCCAACCCATCTCGGTCACCCAGACCGGCCGCTTGATGCTATGTCGCTCCAGGAAGGCGCGGTACTTGGTTAGCTCCACGTCCACCATCTTGTGCACTTCGGGGCGGCTTTCGGCGCGGGCGTTGGCAGCGTTCAGGGGTACCGCGTAAGGGTGCAAAGCCAGAATGTCGAAACTACCGCCCGCTCCCGCCGCCATCAGCTCTTCGAGGTAGGGGATCGCGTTGCCGGATACGCCGCCAGAGAGCACCTTGGCTGTGGGGTCCGCCTGCTTGACCGCCTTGTAGGCCGCTTTCAGCAGTTCGGCATATTCGCGGGCGTTGGGCTTTGGCTTCCAAAACAAAGCGTTGTCCGGCTCGTTCCAGATCTCCCAGTGCTTCACGGTGCCCTTGTAACGCGAGACCAGCGTGCGCACGAAATGGGCGTACTTCGCGTGATCGGGTGGGTAGAACGACAGGGCGGATGGTTGCTTGTCATCCTCCTTAGAGGGGGTGGCCCAATTGGCGGAGTAGGAGATAATACCGAGCACGTTTACCTTGCGCGTGGCTAGCTCGCCCACTATCCGGTCGGTAGCGGTCCACTCGTACTTCTGCTCGGTGGGCTGAATCAGGCCCCAGGCGAAGTCCTCCCTCACCCAGGAAGCGCCCGTCTCCATGAACGCGTCGGCGGGGCGGCTGAAAGTACCCCAGTCCGGCCAACGCATCACCCCCGCGATCCCGAAGGGCGAGCCTGGGTCGGGCGCGTATGCCGCTGCCGCCTGCGCGCTTGGCACGCTGGACCTGGCGGTAAAGTAAGTTGGAGAAAACGCAGACGCAGCCACCAGCAATGCGAAGGCTGAGGCTGTGAATGCTCGTGTAAGACGCGACATCAATGACAGTCCTTCATCAATGGTGCGGGACGAGCCAGTAAGAGAGCTACGAAGAGGATTATACATGATGCCGCAAGCCGCAGGAAGAGACGATTGGGTAATAGTCGCGGCCCCTTAAGTCCTGTGCCCGGTAGCTCCATAGCATTAGGAATGCACTCTCCCTGCGAATTGGCGGATTAGCGGCTCACGATAAGAGCCATGAACACGGTCCAGGCGGTTACCGCGCCCGCCGCGAGCGCCAACTCGCGAGGGCGTATGCTGAAGCGGGTCCGCCCCTCTCTCAGCCACCAAATGCCGAGCGCCACCAGCAGGTAATACCCAACCACCCAGGGCAGCCCAACTTGCCCGACATCCAGCGAAGCAGCGGGCAGGCTCGCCCACCAACGTATCGACTCGATCATCCAGGTAGCGGGCGGCCAGGCAAGAAGCGATAGTAGCGAACCCACCTGCCCGAAAAGTGCGCCCGCGAGACCTCCAGCGATACCTGTGAGCATGAGCGGTAGCAGCATGAACTCCGTGGTAAGGGTAGCCAGCGGCGAGACGGTCGAGAAGCGTCCCGTAAAGAGCAATATCAGTGGGGCGGTGCTCAGTTGCGCTCCTATGCTTGCGGACAGCGGCACGCTCAGGAGTTGCGGTACCTTTGCCTTATCCAGCACGCCCAACACCAGCGGCGAGACCTGCACCAGGCCAATCATCGCCGCGAAGCTCAAGAGAAATCCCACATCGAGCAAGAGGTCCGGGTCGAGCACCGACATCAGTGCCGCCGACACCGCCAGCGCCGAAATGGGGTCGAAGCGCCTGCCCACTGCCTGCGAGGCAAGCAACACGGCGCTCATCAGCGCGGCCCTCACCACGGCGGGCGTAGCCCCGGTGAAAATAGTGTAGGCCGCCAGCAGCACCAGGACCGTCATGAGCAGCCACAAGGGCATTTTCCGCCGTTCCTTCGCGCCACCGTAGACCAGGAAGACCAGCCCCACCAACAAAGAGATATTTTGGCCCGAAATCGCCAGGATATGGCTCGTCCCGCTCCTGGTGAACGCCTCCTGCAAGTCTTCGGGGAGGCTGGTGCGGTCTCCGGTCACCACCCCCACAACAAGGGCGGCGTGTGGTTCGGGCAGGCCCTCTCGCAACGCCTGCCTAACGCGGTTGCGCGCCTGTGAGATTGGTCCAAGCCACCCGGCCTCTGTTCCTGCCTGGCGACTCAGCACCCTGGGAAACAACATGTAACCGTAAACGCCCTGGCGGGCAAGGTAGCTCGCGTAGTCGAAGTCTTCTATTTGTGGCGGTTTGGTCAACTTGCCAGACAGGGTAATCTGCTCGCCAACGTAGTATGTGGGGTAGCGCGGCAGCAGAGTCAACATATCCCCGGAGACCTGTACCAGGCTATTGTTGCCCTCTAGAACCAGCGAGCGAGCGGACAGTCTCAGGCGTTGCGAGCGGTCGCGGTAAACTGGTTCGGCGCTCACGATTGCGGTAATTCGCACGGCGGCCGAGTTCTCGGTGCCGTTATAATAGGCAAGGTCGCTGGGTCCGGGTGGGGGATGCATGAGCAGGGTATGTCCGGCACCTGCCAGAAGGGCAAGAAGCCACAGCCCGGCCCACCGCAGGGGCTTCTGCTGCCGTCCCAGGACAATGGGGAAGACAGTCAGGGCAGCAAGCACCAGCATCCAGGTGCCGTATGACCTCTCCAACCCCTCCGGCCGTACGAGATGCAGCATCAACCCGGCCGCACAACCCGCGACCCAGGCCACGACAAAGCCAATCGAGTTCATCGCTCCACCTGCTCAATATTGCCGCGATTATAGCACCGGACTCTATTTAGGACTAGCCGTAATTCTGGCTCTTGCTATATAGCCACGAACGGCACGAATGTTGCACTCAGCATGCTCATGGCCGGTTGTGGTATCATGTCTCCTACTATCGCAAGCTCCGTTAGCTGCCACGGGCACGCTACCTCACGGGGCTGAAGACCTGTGGAGGCAGTCATAATGTCAAGAGAGCCGGGTGGCACCGTGGTCGCCGCCTTCCGGACCGAAGAGGCCGCCGAGGGCGCGCTGGAAGCACTCCGCTCCAGGGGTCTCGCCGCCGAGGACATCTCCCTGGTGATGCGTGACACCGAACCGGGAAGCCGGGTAGGACGCGACCGCGGCTCGAATGTCCTGGTTGCTGCGGGGCTTGGCGCATTGTTCGTAGCCCTCCTGGGAGGTGCGGCAGCCTGGTTCCTTGCTCTCGGCAGTATCGCACAGCCTGGGCAAGGTCCCTATTCGGGAGTCAGTTCAATCGCCGCCACTCTCACGGGCGCGCTTCTTGGGGCAATCATAGGCGGCCTGCTGGGGGCGCTGGCGGGGTTGAGCATCCCGGTTTCACACGAGGCATCGGACGGCGGGGAAGGCGGGATTTTGATGCAGGTGCGCACGCCCGCCACGTCTGAAGCGGGGTACGTCGAGGAGCTACTGGCGTCAAATGGCGGACAAGATGTGCGCACTGAAGCACCCACGAGCGTCATTGTAGTCGAACCTCTGCCCCTCCTTGCCACAACGCCTGCACAAGTAGACGAAGCCGGTCCTGCAATCCCCGCATTCGTGGATTTCAGCGGGTTGCAAGCACTGGTTCGCGATGATGAGGAGCCTGATATGCAAGGTACCTGGATGGCGGATGAAGGGCCTCGCGAGGACGCGCCCGCGCAGGCCGACGACGCGATAACCGAGGAAGACGTAGAGCGCGACGTTGAGGCGAGCACCGGCGAAGCGGGCTGGTACGAATCGCTGCCCGATCCACCCACAACAGCCGGGGCCGACGCCGCACCGGCCACATATTCGGGGCTGACCGAGGACGAAGAGACCTGGGCCGACATTGCGAGCCTGGAACGACAGGAGGAAAGCGACGTGAACGAAAATCCTGAGGGCACCAATCCGAACACAGCCACCGGCACGCAGGGAGCCATCAATCCCGACACAGGTACCTTCGGCACGGCCGGGACCCCTGTTACGGCGGGGCACGGTACCTCCGGCTCCACGATTGGCACCGGCACGGCAGGCGGCGAGCAGGCCAGCCAGTCGGGCGACTTCCGAGGCTCGACCCCCGACACCGCGGCTTACGAGATGGGCGGCAGGGCCTCCACCGATTCGCAGGAGTCTCTACAAGGCGACGAGCGTGATGCCACCGTGGAGGACAAGTACTCCCGCGCTGACACCGACGCCGCGCCCATCCAGCAGGACCCCGCTAACGTAGACGTCTACGAGGCAGGCCCGAGCTACGGCCCCGGCACGCGCCAGGAGGTTGACCGCACCGACCTTTATTCAAACAGCGACGTTGACACCGCCCCCACTTACGCCGTCACGCCCACCGACGACGCCCAGGCTAGCTCCGGCACCGACATCCCTGGCACCGCCGACCCGCGCGGCCTAGGCGACAACACCGATGACGTAAGCTGAGCAGACGATGGACGATGGACGATGGACGTTAAGAGTGATGAGGACTGAGGACTGAGGACTGAGGACTGAGTGGAGAGTGGGTACAGGGCAGCACCCTTCCCTACAACAATCTTAATCTTGGCGGGTCCTTGGCGTCTTGGCGTCTTGGCGTTTACGTCTCCTATCGTCCCTCATCCATCGTCCCTCATCCATCGTCCATCGTCCATCGTCCATCGTCCCCTAGCGTGCCGGAACGACTCGTGGTAAAATGAACTTGCCGGATGCCTTTTCCTGGCCTCTCACTTCCTGCTAAGTGGCGCACGGCGATGGAAGCTTTTGCTTCCGCGTATCCTTATCGTGTATCAGGAGCAGGAAATGAGCACCTCCCAGGACATAAAATTCCGGTTCAACCCCTCCTCGGAACGTTCGAGCAAGGTACTTGGCCCTCTCGAAGATGACATCATGGAGGTGGTCTGGTCGCAGGGTAGCGCCACTGTGAGCACTGTGCACAAGGCCCTTCGCGAGAAGAAGGACATCGCCTACACCACCGTCATGACCACCATGAGCCGTCTTGCCAAGAAGCACCTGCTCAACCAGGACACCACCAACTCCAGCTACGTCTATACGCCCACCCTCTCGCGCGGCGATTTCGAGCGCTACGTGGTCAGAGGCGTTGTGAACGGCCTCTTCGAGGACTTTGGGGACGGGGTCATAGATTACTTCCTCGAAACGGTGAGGCAGCGAGGGGACGGTAGCATGGAGAAGCTGAAGGCGTCGATAGGCTAAGTGGGTCGTGCCTTCTAGTCTCAAGTATTTTGCCCGCCCCTCCTGATGGGCCTTATCACTTACAGGTGGTAATACTCTCTCCTGGCCGCCCGGTTTTTCTACCCAGGCAAGAACTTAAGCATCCTTAGGCACATCCTTTGCAGTAGTGCGTTGCATAGCACACTGCACTTTGGTCGCGCCCGTCATTGGCTGTAACCACACCCCATCGAAGGAGAGGACCAGGCAAGTCACGGTCGTAGCCCGTGGCATCCTACCGACAATCATGTTCGCATGGCTCAAGAACAAGCTAGATGCCCAGACGGAGTCGGTGCCGGAAGCCCCGGAGCCGACCGTGCGCGAAGCCCTGCTTTCAGCACGCCCCTCCGACATCTTTGCGCGCTGGGCGGATGAGGGCGTCCTTGAGCACCTCCTGAGCGACCTGGACTACCTGCGCAAAGTTCCCCAGCTTCCGGCACACCGCGACAACGCCTTCATACACACGCTGAAGGTGGTGGATGCCATCGAGCCTACCCTAATCAGGCGATGGGCTGCCTTGATGCATGACATAGGCAAAGGGCCGACCTATATCGAGACACCGGGGGGCCGTTCCCGCTTCTTCGAGCACGATCTGATAGGCGCGGTCATGGCTGTCGAGATCATGTCGGAGCACGGAGAGGCAGCCGAGACGATTGAAGCGGTTGAGCGCCTGGTGCGCCTGCACATGCGCCCAATTTCGTACCGGCCAGACTGGACCGACGCAGCCGTACGCCGCCTGGTGGAGGAAGCCGAGGAGGTGAGGGGGCGCGAAGGGTGGGACGACCTCATGGCCCTGGCCCATGCCGACCTGCGCGGGTACCTGCCAGAGCCGATTGACCGCGGCCTTTGGGTGCTGCAAACCCTGGAGGAGCGCCGCCGCAAGATGGACGAGGCGGAGGCGCAGGCGGACCAGCTTGCCCAGCTTGCCCAGCTTGAACCCCGCTCGCCACTGGACGGCACCGAGTTGCTGGCGCTTGGCAACCGCGACCCTGGTCCGTGGGTCGGCCAACTGAAGGACTTCCTCTGCGGGGAAGTGGAGGCCGGGCGACTCACACGGGAGGACAAGGCCACCGCTGCCGAGCTTGCACGGCATTGGTTGGAGACCCACCGGCCCTCGCATTGACAGCCCGCCGCGTGCGACATAGAATGTCCACAGCATGCGAATCTTCCGAACACCTCCCTACCGCGATGTCCCGGAACTTCTGGACTCAACAACAGGAGTCGATGACCACGACCTGCAAACGACGCTTCGCGACATCAGGCGCGCCAATATCTTCGGACTCGGCACGTGGGTGGTCAAGCACCACCTTGAGAAGCTAGTCGCGGGCCATACAGGCAAGCTGAGCGTGCTGGACGTGGCTACGGGGTCGGGCGACATACCGGAAGAGCTTTTTCGATGGGCCAGGACTCGCGGACTAGAGCTAACTTGCGTGCTGACCGACATCAGCCCCGAAATCCTTGGCGTTGCCCGCGAGCGTATCAAGAGGGTAGGGTTCGGCAGTGCCGCCAGCTTCTCGGTATGTGACGCAGGCAAATTGCCCTTCCCCGACGCGTCCTTCGACGTGGTGGTCTGCTCGTTGGCCTTCCACCACCTGAACCTTTCGCAGGGCAAGGCGGCATTGCGGGAGATGGCGCGGCTGTCCAGGGTAGGCTTTATCATCAACGACGTGTACCGCTCGCAAGCCGCGTGGTACATGGCCTGGGTGCTGGTCCACCTGACGACCACCAACCGCCTCACCCGTCACGACGGCCCGGCCTCGGTGCTGAGGGCCTTCACACCGAGAGAGTTGCGGCGCATGGCTTCCGACGTAGGTGTGCCTGTCACGGTGTTCAAGCACCCGTTCTGGCGCATGGCGATTGTGGGCAAGACGGAGGGTTAGCGGCGGGCTAGAAGGAGAATCTCGTTGGGAACGCCGGTTCCGATGCGATATGATGCTGTTGTGGTGGGGGCGGGGCCAGCAGGTTCCGCTACAGCCGCGCTGCTCGCCAGCCGTGGCTTTTCGGTGCTCTTGCTCGACCGAGCAGCCTTCCCACGCGACAAGGCTTGCGGCGAGTACACCAGTCCTGAGACAGAGCAGGTACTCAAGCGCATAGGCGTGCTGGAGCCGGTGCTCAGGGCCGGAGCGCGGCGGTTGCCCGCGATGAAGGTAATCAGCCCCTCCGGCCGCAGTTTCACCATGCAGTACAGCAGTGAATGCCACTCTGACGAAGCGCATGTTATTGCTACCCCCAGGCGCATCTTAGATGCCACTCTTGTTGACCACGCCCGTCGCGCTGGCGTCTGCGTCCAGGAGCGTGAGAAGGTAGAGGGTGTGGTGCTACGGGATGGTAAGGTAGCGGGCGTCACGTTGCGAAGCCGTAGCGGCGGCTCTCGGGAAGTGCAGGCCCGGCTTGTCATAGGCGCGGACGGCGTGCATTCGGCAGTGGTTCGCAGTCTGGGTTTGGAGGCTCCACTCCGGTGGCCGCGCAACCTCGGCATGGTCGCACACTACCGGGGCCATAACGGACTCGACTCCTGGGGAGAGATGCACGTTTCCGCGAAGGGGTACGCCGGGCTGGCACCGCTGTCAGACGGCCTGCTGAACGTCGGCCTGGTGATGCCGATGTCGGGCAACAAGGAAGACAGCGCAGGTAGCGCGGCCGCTCGGTTTGAGGCGTTCGCCAACTCCTTTCCGGGCGTGCGGGAGCGGCTTGCCGGGGCGGGGCGAGTATCGCAGGTACGAGGCGTGGGGCCAATCGGAGTAAGGGTGCGGCGCTCGTATGGGCCGGGCTACCTGCTTGTAGGCGACGCGGCGGGCTTTTTTGATCCCTTCACCGGCGAAGGCGTATACAAGGCCCTACGTGGTGCTGAGCTTGCCGCCGAGGTGGCTGCCCAGGCGCTGGAAAAGAATGAGCTATCTGCACGAGCACTGTCCAGGTACGCACGGCTCCGGCGCAGGCATTTCGCCGCAAAGGAGATGGTCTGCCGCCTGGTGCAACTTTTCGTTGCATTTCCCCCGGCAATGGACTACATCGCGGCCCGCCTGCCGAATAGACCAACACCGCTCAATACCATCACCGGAGTCCTGGGCGATTTTGCGGACCCACGAGCCGCCCTAAGCCCCACCTTCCTATGGTCCTTGTTGAGGCCCTGACTGCCATGCACACGAGCAACGAAGTAACCATGCAGGCCCCTTACGAGAAGATCTTCGAGCTTGCGTCTGAGGTGGAAAACTGGGGCCGCTTCCTGCCTCACTACAGGTACGTGCGCGTGTTCAAGCATGCGGGCAACCGCAAGTGGGTCCGAATGTCCGCCTGGCGCAATTTCGTGCCCGTCACGTGGAGCGCCATTGAGACGGTGGAGCTGGGCACCGCGGAACAGCCGGGTCGCATCTTGTTCCACCACATAAAAGGGCTGGTAAGGGGCATGGATGTCGAGTGGTCGTTCCAACGGCAGGCGAGCGGTGCTTACCTGGTGAAGATTAGCCACCAGCTAGACCACCCTCCGTTCCCAACGCGCATCCTCGGTCCCAAGCTAATTGAGCTTGTGGTGGGAAGGGGTTTTATCGGCTACATCGCGGGTAAGACCCTGCGCCGGATTAAATATCTTGTTGAGCAAGGTTAGACTATCGAATCGTTTTTCCGGGTGGTCAAATCTAGGGGAGCTTTTCATTGGCAGCAGCAAATTCGGCGTTGAAGAGAGTAGTAATTACGGGTATAGGGGCAATCACGCCGCTTGGGCACGGGCGGCACGGACTGTGGAAGGGCGTGCTCGCTGGCAAGTCTGCGGTCAGGCCCCTCGATAGGTTCGACCCGGCCCCGTATCGTTCTCAGGTAGCGGCGCAAATCGATGATTTTGACCCTCTGGATCACCTCGACGCCCAGCGCGCCCGTCGCCTCGACAGGTACTCGCAGTTCGCGCTCGCGGCAGCCCAGCAGGCCGTGCTCGATTCGGGTCTGTGCCTCTCGGCGTCCGAGGCCGAGCAGTCGGGGGTGTTCCTTGGCAGTGCGCTTGGTGGGTTGTCCTTTGCCGAAGAGCAGCATGACGCGTTTGTCCAGCATGGCCTGAGGGCGGTGAACAACATCCTGGCGCTAACTGTGTTCGGCTCGGCTTCCTCGTGCAACGTGGCGATGGAGATGGGCTTCAACGGGCCGAACCAGACCAACGCCAACTCTTGCGCTTCCGGGAGCGTGGCGATAGGGGAGGCGTTCAACCTGTTGCGCCTGGGCCGCGCCCGCATCATGCTGGCGGGAGGTGTGGAGGCACCCCTGGCACCCCTCACGTTTGGCGCGTTCGACCTCATACGTGCCATTTCCAGCAACTCCAACGACACCCCTTCCACCGCCTCGCGCCCATTCGACGCCCACCGCGACGGCTTTGTCATGTCGGAAGGGTCGGCGGTGCTGGTGCTTGAGGAATACGAGCACGCCCGCGCCAGGGGAGCTACAATCTACGCCGAACTGCTTGGCTACGCGACCACAACGGACGCTTACCATATGACTGCACCACGCCCCGATGGCGCGCAGGCAATCCGGGCCATGCGTGAAGCCCTCCACGACGCGCACCTTCGCCCGGACGAGATAGACTACATCAGCGCGCACGGCTCGGCCACACCACTGAACGACAAGACCGAGACGCACGCTATTAAGCAAGTCTTCGGGGAGCACGCTCACAACGTTCCAATTAGCGGCACAAAGTCAATGCACGGGCACGCGCTCGGCGCGAGTGGGGCCTTCGAGCTGGCTATTACATGCCTTGCTATGACCCATGATTACCTCCCACCGACTATCAATCTCCAAAACCCGGACCCTGAGTGCGACCTGAATTATCTACCTAACGAAGGCCGCCACGCGAGAGTGAACGCCGTGCTGTCCAACTCGTTTGGCTTTGGTGGGATCAATGCGTGCCTGGTCCTTGGGAGGCCGTAGGCTGCGATTACCCCTTCTGTCTCAGGTTTGGGGCTTGGCATGGTCGTTGCTCATCTCACGGGGCACGTGGCTATCACCGGCGATAGCGTGGGCGGGTCAATGTTGACTGCATTGAGGCTCGCCTTTTTGCGTTTCCCGGTGCTATTGAGCCTGCCGTAGCGCGGGGTAGCCTCGGGGGAAACTGGCAAACAACCGGCCTATGGCATAAAATGCGGCATGGGCGCAACCGTCCCAAAGTACAAACGGAGGGTTTTCTCTTGAACTTGATTCAGCCCGCAGGCAAGTTGCAGGTCCTGCCTGAGCGTATCGGCCGCCTGAATGAACTGGCATATAACCTGTGGTGGACCTGGCACCCCGAAGCCCAGCGCCTCTTCTCCGAAGTCGACTCCGTGCTCTGGGAAGCCGTGTATCACAGCCCCGTCCGCTTCCTCAACGAAGTCCGCCGCCGCAGCCTCGACGCGGCCACCGAACGAGCAGAGTACGTCGAGCTTTACGACTCCGTCATGTCCAACTTCGACAAGTACCTGGCCGCGGGCGACACGTGGTACGGCACCAACCACGCCGACGCTACTGGTCCTATCGCCTACTTTTCCTTTGAGTTCGGCCTGCACGAATCGCTGCCCATCTACTCGGGTGGCCTGGGCGTGCTGGCGGGAGACCACGTAAAGGGGGCCTCGGACCTGGGCGTGCCGATGGTGTTCGTCGGCTACCTCTACCCCCAGGGCTACTTCCGCCAGATTATCAATCACGACGGCTGGCAGGAGGCCGAGTACCCCAAGTTCGACTTCGATGACAAGCCCGTGCTGCCAGCCCAGACACCGGATGGCCGGGAGGTGATCGTCTCAGTCGAGTTACCGGGGCGCACCGTGTTCGCCAAGGTCTACCGTTTCCAGGTGGGCCGCGTGTCGATCTACATGCTCGATACCGACATCCACCCCAACGCCCCCGCCGACCGCGAGCTTTCCTCCCGCCTCTACGGCGGCGACCAGGAGATGAGGGTGGCGCAGGAGATGGTGCTAGGCATCGGCGGCGTGCGCGCGCTGCGGCAGCTTGGCATCGCCCCCCGCGCCTGGCACATGAACGAAGGGCACTCGGCCTTCCTCCTCCTTGAGTTGGCACGCGAGCGAGTGGAGCAGGGCGAGCAGTTTGAGCAGGCCCTTGACAGCGTGGCCGCCTCTACCGTCTTCACCACCCACACGCCCGTAGCTGCGGGCAACGACGCCTTCAACTTCGAGTTGATCTCGAAGTACTTTTCTGATTATGCGCCGCTCCTGGGTATCACCAAGGAGCAGCTATTCGACGTGGCGAAAGAAGGCCAACCCTGGGGCCACGCCTTCAGCATGACCGCCCTGGCGTTGCGTGGCTCCACCTACCACAACGGCGTGAGCCAGCTACACGGTCGAGTGTCGCGCAATATGTGGCACTGGCTCTACCCCAACGTGCCTGTGGACCAGGTGCCCATCGCCTCCATCACCAACGGCGTGCACACCGGCTCCTGGCTGGCCTCTGACCTTCACGGGTTCTTCAACACATATCTCGGAGAAGGTTGGTACGACCGCCTGGACGACCCCGACGTGTGGCAGCCGCTTTACCAGGCTTCCGACCAGGAACTCTGGGAGATACACCTCAGGCTCAAGCGCGAATTGGTCCACTTTACCCGCCTTCGCATGGATGCCTGGTACAAGCGCAACGGCTCGCCCTCCGACGTGTCCAACCTGTTCGACCCGGAGGCGCTGACAATCGGCTTCGCCCGCAGGTTCGCCACCTACAAGCGAGCGACCCTCATTTTCACCGACGTGGGCAGGCTGATGTCGATCATCAACAACTCGGATAGGCCCGTGCAGATGGTATTCGCGGGCAAGGCGCACCCCAAGGACGAGCCGGGTAAGCACTTCATCCAGCAGGTGAACTGGGCCGCCCGGCACGACGGACTGCGGGGCAAGATCATCTTCCTGGAAGAATACGACATGAACGTCGCCCGCTACCTGGTGCAGGGTGTGGACGTGTGGCTCAACAACCCGCGCCGCCCTTACGAGGCCAGCGGCACGAGCGGCATGAAGGCGGCTCTCAACGGCGTACCCAACTTCTCCGTGCTGGACGGGTGGTGGGCCGAGGGCTACAACGGCAAGAATGGCTGGGCCATAGGCGAGGGCCAGGAGTACGGGAATCCCGGCGAGCAGGACCATCACGACGTGGTGTCGCTCTACAACACCCTGGAAAGCCAGATCGTCCCGGCCTACTACGCCCGTAACGAGCAAGGCGTGCCCACCGAGTGGACCCGGCTGATGAAAGAGGCAATCGTCTCCTGCGCGCCCACCTTCTCGATGCACCGCCAGGTGAAAGAGTACACCGAGATGTTCTACCTCCCTGCCATGCGAGCTAGCGGCACGTAAGCTAGGAAGGCACAGACGCAGATCAATCTCGTGGGGGGCACAATGCATTGTGCCCCCCACGTTTATGCTTAAATACAAACATTTTGGCGTGGCTCCTGGCGGTCTTGTCGACTTGGCGACTTGGCGGTTGCGTCTAAACCGTGGGGAGCGAGTGAGGCTTGCTCCCCGCCTCCCTGTTTTCTCCCTCGAAACTCTACCTGCCACGCGTAAAAACCCCATCTTTGTTCATAGTTAATCCGATCTGCAAGCGGCAGCGTAAACTACTCAGCAAATCGAAAACAAGTTGACAAACCCTGGAAAATAAGGCAGTCCGACCGGGCAGCCTTTGACCCAGCCTTGCCTTCGTGCACCCTGAAAACTGTAGTTGAACGGTTCACGAACGCGACCAGTATCCGGGAGGTGGAACGAGTCGGGGAGGACCTCGACCAGGATCTACACTGGTTTCAAACAAAGAGCACATGTCCTGCGCCAGTCGCGGACCCAGTGCAAACACAAATTGATTGACTCAAAAGATTATAGAAAGTCCGCTCCGCAATTGATGCGGCAGCGAGGAGGAGTAAATTCACATGAATACTGCAAAGAAGCTCAATGTAGCACTTGCAGGCTTGCTGGTAGTGGGAGCTGCCGCGTTCGGTGCGAACGCAGGTCAGGTCTCAGCCTCCAGCCACAGGGAAGCCCCTATGATTAGCCAGGACCCGGCCGCCGACGGCACGGACGTTTACGCGTTCGTCAGCCCCGACCGACCTGACACCGTTACCATCATCGCCAGCTATTACCCCTTTGAGGAGCCGGCGGGTGGTCCCAACTACTTCCGCTTCGGCGACGACGTGATGTACGACATCAACATCGACAACGTCGGTGACGCGAAGTCTCACATCACTTACAGGTTCGACTTCGGCACCCAGGTGGGCAACGGCAACACGTTCCTGTACAACACCGGGCCTATCGAGAGCATCGACTCGCCCAACCTGAACATCAAGCAGACCTACTCGGTCACCGAGATCCGCGACGGCCAGACCCGCATGCTGGGTGAGAACCTCAAGGTTCCCCCCGTGAACGTGGGCGCCAAGTCCACCCCTAACTACGAGGCGCTTTCTAACGCCGGTATCCAGGACCTGGGCGACGGCAGCAAGGTGTTCGCCGGCCAGTCCGACGATCCTTTCTTCGTAGACCTCAACATCTTCGACCTGCTCACGATCCGCAAGCTACCCGGTAACGCTGGTGGTGGCGTGGACGGCCTGAAGGGCTACAACGTGCAGACGATTGCCCTTCAGATCCCGATGAAGAACCTCACCGGCAACCAGCAGACAGTCTCCGGCCCGACCGCTAGCAACGCTGTTATAGGTGTGTGGTCGACCAGCCTTCGCCAGACGACCCGCGTGCTCGGCCAGAACGGTACGATGACCAGCAGCGGCGACTGGGTGCAGGTAAGCCGCCTGGGCGCTCCCCTGGTGAACGAAGTAGTGGTGCCCCTGGCAGCCAAGGACCTGTGGAATAGCTCCAAGCCGGAAGGCGATACCCAGTTCCTGGGTGGCGTGACCGACCCCGAGCTTGCCAAGCTGTTCAAGGCTCTCTACAACATCCAGGTGCCCCCGGCACCCCGCGATGACCTGGTGGCTATCTTCCTGACCGGTATCCCCGGCGCGACCCAGCCGCCTACCTCGACCCTCAAGCCGTCGGAGCAGTTGCGCCTCAACATGGGCGTGCCCCCCGCAGCCCAGCCTAACTCGCTCGGTGTGGTGGGTGGCGACATGGCCGGCTATCCTAACGGACGCCGCCTGGGCGACGACGTGACCGACATCTCGCTGAAGGCAGTGGCCGGCGCGGCTTACCCGCTGTTCCACCCTGACTTCACCCCCGATCCCCTGGCCGCGCAGCTTGGTGATGGCGTGGACGCCAACGACGTTTCGTTCCGCACCAGCTTCCCGTATGTCGCACTGGCTCACAGTGGTACCGCTTCGGTGCCGCACGGCGTAGAGGCCCCGGCAGCTGCCGCTGTTGTTCCTCCTGCCGCCGGTAACGCCGGTGGTGGCGCACAGGCCGGTGGTGGCAACTCGATGGGCGCAGGCTCTGCTCCCGGCATGCCGAAGACCGGTATGTTCCAGATCGATCACCTGGCCGACGTCTACGGACTGGCCCTGGCTGCTGTTGCAGGCATGGGTGGCCTGATGCTGATGGGCGGCTGGGCCGTTCGACGCAAGGGCACCGAGACAATCAAGAAGTAACTCGGTTCATGGAAAGGGCGGGCTATGTCCGCCCTTTCCACCTTTCCTGATAGAACACATGAAGGCAGGTGGAGTAGGAATGGAAGCAAATCTCTCAAGAAAGAAGCAAGGGTTCCAGGGCGGCGGCACGCTCTTTCTCGGTGTGGTGCTGTTGCTCATAGCAGCAGGTCTGCTCGCAAGGCCGTTTATATCAGCACCGGCAGCCGCTAGCTCAGTGCCGTCAGCGGTTGACGCTGAAGCCCTGCTCACCACAGGCGGCAAGGCAAACGACGGATACACCGACCGGGTGATTAGCGATATGCAGGTCCGCCTCAAGTCGGAGCCGGGCGACTACCAGGCGCTCGCCTCGTTAGGTGTGGCCTACCAGCAGAAGGCACGCGAGACCAACGACCCGGCCTACTACGCGGAAGCCGAGAAGTCATTCCAGCAGGCACTCTCACTCAAGCCTGACGACTACAATTCGCTCGCCGGCATGGGCGCGCTAGAACTATCGCGACACAACTTCAAATTGGCCCTCGACTGGGGCAACAAGGCAACTCAAGTATTACCCAACAAAGCATATGCATATGGCGTCATAGGAGACGCACACATCGAGCTTGGCAACTACGACCAGGCAGTCGCGGCCTTCCAGAAGATGGTTGACTTGCGCCCCGACCTTAGCTCCTATTCCCGCGTCTCATACGCCCGCGAACTGCACGGCGACGTGGAAGGTGCTATCCAGGCCATGCAGCAAGCAGTTACGGCCGGTGGTCCCGCCGCCGAGAACACCGCGTGGTGCCGGGTGCAGCTAGGGAACCTCTATTTCAATAGCAACCGGGTGGACGAGGCCGAGAAGGCCTACTCGGACGCACTGGGCGGCTACCCCGGCTACTTGCACGCACAGGCGGGCTTGGCACAGGTGCAGTGGGCGCGTGGCAACACGGCTGAGGCCATTGAACTGTACAAGCAAGCCTCCGCAACCGTGCCCCTGCCACAGTACATCGCGGCCCTCGGTGACCTCTACGCGGGCACCGGCGACAAACAGGCGGCAACGGAACAGTACGACCTCGTGGAGTACATCTACGACCTTCAGGGCAAGGGTGGGGTTGTGGTGGACATCGAGCGGGCGGCATTCTACGCCGACCATGACATACAGCTAGCGGAGGCGCTTGGGCTGGCGCAGGCAGCGGCGACAGAGCGCAACGACGTGCACACGCTTGACACGCTGGCGTGGGCGCTCTACAAGAACGGCCGCTACGATGAGGCACTGAGCACTCAGCAGCGCGCGCTTCGCCTGGGCACCCGTAACGCGACTTTCTATTACCACCTCGGAATGATACAGAACGCCCTCGGAGATGAGGACCAGGCTCGCATAAGCCTCGGCATCGCCCTGGACATCAACCCGAACTTCAGCCCCATCTATTCGCCCCAGGCCAGGGCGATGCTGGACAAGTAGGCCGATATGCGCGAAGGGAGTACGCTCGCAATGAACAAGGGTATTAGGGCCGCAACGGTCCTGACCGTGCTGGTATGTCTGGTTTCCGTTTTCGCACCACGGCCCGCCTCTGCCCACCCGATGGGCAACTTCAGCATAAACCGCTATAGCGGCCTCACCGTCGGCACCGACAGGGTAGACCTGCGCTACATCGTGGACATGGCTGAGATACCGGCCTTCACGGAACTCGCCACCATACGCGAAGACCGCAGCACGGACCTGTCTGACACGGAGCGGCAGGCTTACATCGCACGCAAGTCGGCGGAACTTAGCTCCAACCTGCACCTCAGCGTGGCGGGCAAGGACGTGTCGCTCGAGCTAGTGGATGCCACATTCACCTTCCCGCCCGGCCAGTTCGACTCGCCTACGCTACGCCTCGACCTCAACTTTAGGGGCGAAGTGGCGGTGAATGAGAGCGCCACTCTACAGTACCGCGACGACAACTTCACGGACCGCCTAGGCTGGAAGGAAATTGTAGCTACCACGGGTGAGGGCGTGCGGATTGTAAACTCCAGCGTCCCAGCCTCCGACCTCAGCAAGGCGCTGACGGACTACAGTAGCGACTCGGTGGAAACCCGCCCCAACGTTGCCAGCGCGGAGATTACCTTCGAGCCTGGCATCGCGGCAGCCAGCACGACACAGGCTGCGGCCGCCGCACAGCAAAGCAACGGCGGCCTGGACCTGGGCGCATGGATCCGGGACCAGGAATCGGTGCTTACCAACCTGCTGACCACTAAGGATATGCCGCTGGGCTTCCTGCTGTTCGGCCTGGGACTGGCCTTCGCGATGGGCGCGGCACATGCGCTTTCGCCGGGACACGGCAAGACGATTGTGGCCGCTTACCTGGTCGGCACCAGGGGCACGCCCAAGCACGCCGCTTTCCTGGGGCTGACCGTCACTTTCACTCACACCATCGGGGTGTTCCTGCTGGGTGTGGTGGTGTTATCGTTGCAGCAGTACGTGGTGCCGGAGACCATCTACCCGTGGCTCGGCTTCGGATCGGGCGTGCTCATCATGCTGGTCGGCATCTCGCTGTTCGTGCAGCGCTTCAGGTACTGGCAGCGTTCTAGGGCAACCAGCCTGGCAGTAGCGCATACCCACGACGGCCATACCCACGACCACGACCATGCCGCCGACCACGATCACTCTCACGACCATGACCACGACCTTGCTCACGCACACGATCACAGCCACGACCATGACCATGACCATGACCATGACCACGATCACGAGCATGCGCACGACCACGATCCCGCCGTACCTCACTCGCACGGCCCGTTCAGCCGCCCGCACACCCATCTGCCCGCCAACGGGCAGCCTGTGACGATTGGCAGCCTGCTGGCCCTGGGCATCAGTGGAGGCATCATACCCTGCCCGAGCGCCCTAGTGGTGCTGCTGGCCTCCATCCGGCTGGCACGGGTGGACCTGGGCTTGCTGCTGATACTGGCGTTCAGCCTGGGCTTGGCTGTGGTGCTCACGGGTATCGGCCTGCTCACCGTGTGGGGCAAGGGGCTGGTTGGGCGCGTCAAGTTCAACAAGGGAATCTTGAGCCGCCTGCCGATGGCCTCCGCGCTGGCTGTCTCCTGCCTGGGCATCTTCCTGGCAATCAACTCCCTCAGCCTGAAGTAAGGAGACGGAACCGCCAAGACGCCAAGGACGCCAAGCGCGCCAAGGACGCCAAGCGCGCCAAGGTTAGTATTGTTCAGAGAATACAAAAGGGCCAGGGTACGAAATATGTACCCTGGCCCTTTTGCTTAGAATACCATTCTAAACCTTGGCGCGCTCTTGGCGTCCTTGGCGTCTTGGCGGTTCCGTCTCTGCTAACTACCGCCCGTGCTTCTGTTCGAGGGCGGTTCTGCCTAATAGGCCGAGCAGTACATTGTTAGGCGGCGGGTTCTCGGGGTGGAACTCCATGCGCACGCGCTCGAAGTACTGCACGGTGTAGACCTTGCCGTCGGCTAATTTCTCCTGCACTTCCTCGGTGATGGGGTAGCCGTTCACGAAGAGGCCGCCGTGCTCCTGCCAGTACTTGTAGAAGGCGGGGCTGACATTGTGCCCGGTCTCCGGGAAGTAGCGGTAGCCGGACTTGTTGTTCTGTCCGGCTGGCGGGTCTACCGCGTGAAATTGCCTCCCCAACAGACTAAGCTGGACCTCGTAAGGCGAGCCCTTCTGCTCCGGGTGTAGCTCGAACCTGGCCCGCTCGAAGTACTGCACCATGTAGTCCTTGCCGTCTATGGGGCTGCGCTCGACTGCCGGATGGGAGATGGGGTAGCCGAACTGTGCAAGGCCGCCATACTGCTGCCAATAACCCTGCATCGCTCTACAGATGGCGTGTCCCGTCTCCGGGAAGAGCGTGCCGCCGTCGCATGGGCTGGGGCCATTCTTGAATAGCGAGGCGTACTTGAGCGTGATGTCGAGATAGCGGGTGCCGTAGTCGGCGGCAGGCTCGATCTGGCTGCCCTCGAACCATTCGTTCCAGCTTGTGATGGTTACCCATTCGGGGTTGCTGGCAATGGCCGCACGCCAGTTCTCGTCGTACAGCACGCCGTCCTTGCGGGGTATGACTTTGGAGGGGCTGCGCGGTGGCACTACCTTGCTTTCGTCCCAGCCCGGCATCACCCCGGCGGTCCATAGCTTCTGCGTGCCGTGCTGCTTGTTGTAGGCGTCTATCTTCGCTCGCCACTGGCTGTGGGTGCGCGCTACGTCGGTGTTTGCATCCCATTTGCCCGCGCTGAAGAAGTGGATGGTATCGAACGCGTCCAGGTAAGCGCCGTCCACGGTGTCCACCGACCAGACCTGTGAGTTGCCGGGGTCCACCTTCTGCCGCACCGAGCGCCAGGTGGCGGCATCTCCCAGGGCATCGGGTCTCCAGAAGAATACGACAGGCTTGCCGTTCCAGCGCAGGAAGGCGGGGTGGTTACCAAATCGGTCCAAGGCGGAGCGGAGTTGCGCCACCACGTCACCATGCTGCATGACGCTGTCGGTCTCAAAGTAGATGGTGGCTCGGAAGTTGTTCCTGGCGGCGGCCTCAAGCAGAGCGGGGAAGTTGCGGTCGGTCTCGGTGCCGTTGCCGGTCCAGGAGCTGATGAACGCGTCGATGCCCGCGCCCTTGGCTTCCTTCACTTGGCGCTCTATTACGTCTACCCTGTCGGAGATGTAAGAGGCCCGCGGCACGCCCACCGTTCGCCCACTGTCGAAGGCCCCCGGACCATACCACATGTAGTAGAACGCCAGCACTAGCTTCTCCCCCGCTACAGTGGCCGGAGGGGCAGCGTACGAGGCAGGGCCAGTGACGGACACGAGCGCAAGCAGGGCAGCCAGGACAAGCAGCCCACGTAAGGTGCGGCCGCTACGTGCCAGGCTAATTTGTTTCAGGTGTTCAAGCATAGGAAAATAGCAAGCAGACTATTGCTCTGCTTGCTATTTTACCAACCCGGTGCGGCCATGAACAGGGCAAACGGCCCGGACTTTAGTACCGAATTGCCCTAGTCTTTGTACTCAAGATAATACTGGTACCCTTCGTACACGCGCAGCTTGCCTTCCTTCACTTCCACTACCCTCTCCGGGTAGTCGTGCAGGAACGCCCGGTCGTGCGCCACCACCAGCACCGTGCCCTCGAACGCCTCAAGCGCCTGCTGGAAGTGCTCGCGCCCGTCAATATCGAGGTGGTTCAACGGCTCGTCCAGCAGCAGCAGGTTGCAGCCGCGCAGGACGAGCACTGCCAGTTGCAGCCTGCTTCGTTCTCCCAGCGAGCACTCGGCTACCCGCCTGAACACGCTGTCGCCCTCGAACAGGAAGAAGTGCAGGAAGCTGCGGGCTTCGGTCTCACTCATCGGGCGCTCGTTGAGCACCGTCTGGAGCACCGTCCACTCCGGGTTGAGAGTCTCTTGCTCCTGCGAGAGCCTGCCCAGCCGCACCCCTGAGCCGATTTTCAGCGTGCCGCCGTCAGGACGCAAAGTGCCGTCAATCAGCTTCAGCACGGTGGACTTGCCCGCCCCGTTCGGCCCCACGAACGCGACCCGCTCTCCGTAGCCGATATCCAGCGAAGCACCTTGCAGAATCGTGGGGCCGCCCGGATAGCTGAAGGTCAAGTCCTCAATGTGGAGCACTGCCCTGCCGCTGGGAGGCGGCGTGCCGAAATCGAGCTTGAGCCACCAACTGAGTGCTGGCTTGTCCACTCGCTCATCCGAGTCCATGTAGCGCTCCAGCTTGGTCTCGCGGCTCTTGGCGAGTTGTGCCTTGCGGCGGGCGGAGCGACGGACGTTCGGCTGGCGCGGCGTTGTGCCCCGCTCGATATCCAGCGCCCAGCCCTTCCAGCGCGCGATGTCGGTCTTGACTTTGGAGACGTATTCCTGCTGCCGGGTCCAGGCTTCGGCGTGCGCCAATCGTTCCTGCTCCCGCGCTTCGGCAAAGTCGCTGTAGTTGCCGGGGTAGCTCTTCACCGAACGGCTGGCACGGTCCACGTAGAGCACGCGCGTTACCGTACGATCCAGGAACTCGCGGTCGTGCGAGACGATGAGCACGGAGTTGGGGTAGCTCGTGATGAACTCCTCCAGCCACTCCAGGGCTTCCACATCAAGGTGGTTGGTAGGCTCATCGAGCAGCAACAGGTCCGGCTCCCGCAACAGGAGGGTAGCAAGCCCCAGGCGCGTCTTCTGCCCGCCACTCAGTTCGCGCACCTTTGTATCCGCTTCGATGTCGCCCAGCCCAAGCCCGTGCAGAATGGCGGCGCTGCGGTGCTCCCGTTCGTACCCACCCAGTGCCTCGTAACGAGTCAGCGCCTGGTTGTAGGCCTCCATAGCCGCCTCAACATCTTCAGCCGTGGTGAGCGCGTCGGCGGTCTGTTGCAACGTACGTTCAGCAGCCGAAATCTCGCCCTGTGCGTCCGCGATTACGTCCGCGATGCTCCTGTTTGCCAGGTCACTGAACGATTGCGCCAGGTAGCCCAGCCGCAACCCGCGCGGAGAAAGCACGACAGTGCCGCTGTCGGGTGGTTCCTGGCCGGTGATGATCTTGAGAAGGGTGGATTTGCCGGAGCCGTTGGGGCCGATGAGGCCGGCGTGCTCCCCGTCGTTGACGATAAGGTTGACCGCGGCGAGGACGGTGTTGACGCCGTAGCTCTTAGAAAGGTTTTGTACTTGCAGCATGGTGCCTCCACGGGAGACACTCTGGTCTCCGCGCTAACGCATGTTCAGGTTGAGTGCTGTTTGGAGGGTGGTGCTGCGCACAATAAGCTCCTTGCTAAGGCCGGTAGACGACCAGCCGCACCTGCCTAGAGATGGGGCCTGGTGCTGCTAGTATACCCGAACGGCGGCTGCGGGCAATAGGCTGTTAGATGTAAATCATCGTGTTATTGCCTACCGCCTGCGCGCTATGGCTCGTATAAGGACGCCGCCTTGTTGAGTTGGTCGAGCAGCGGCGTACCGGCTTCCTCAAGCTCCGGTCGCTCGTCCAGCAGGCGTTCCAGGTCGGCCGAGGCTGCAACGAGCTGCGTGTTGGCATCTTCGAAGGCGGCCTTCCTTGCGGCACCACGAAGGGTCTCCCCCTCCGGGCCGCGAGCGTAAGTAGCCACCGCTTTTACCGCGCTGTCGTACTCGTTCGCCGCCCCCTTGGCGTCACCGGAGGCAAGGAGAGTCAGCGCCAGGTTAGCTCTCGCCGGCACATAGTCTTCATTGATCTCGACCGCCGCCTGGAGGAACTTGCGCGCCCCTTCATAGTCGCTCGCCCAGGTGGAGGCAGCGCCCAGGCTGTCCAGTGCCAGGATCAACTGCGCGCCTTCTCTGCTAAGGTTGTCTTCCGGCAGGCCGTCCAAATATTGCTGCACGTGTGTCAGCAGCGCCATGACACCCTCACGGGAGTCTTGCCTGTCGCGGGCAAGCTCCTGCAAGTCTCGCCCCAGTGCCACAAACTCGCGCACCCGCACTTCTATTGGCTCGCTGTCCAACCTGGTTGCGAACTCGGTGAAAGCCTGCCGGGCGTCCGCGGCATGACCCTGGGCGAGCAGCACGACGGCCTTCTTGCCCCAGAGTGTCGGCAGGTCGCCGGAGAACTCGCTTGCGCGGTCCAGCGTCTCCAGGGCCGAGGTATGGTCCCCGGTACGATACTGGGCCAGCGCCAGCGACCAGGCACCCACAGGGTCGTGTGCATACTTGCCCTGGTAATCGGTGAGTAAATCGACCGCCCGCTCGAACTCGCCCGCTTGCAAGGCCTCGGTGCCCTGCTCGAGCAGGTTGTCGCCCGTGCAGGTAAGGCTCTTGAAATAGCCGTAGTTCTGGCCGATCGGCTTGCTGGCCTCGACCTGCAACTCGCCCGACCTCGCGGAGAGCGTCTTGTGAAGCTCTGTATATTCGTCTACCTTCGAGGTGTCGCCCACCCAGTCATAGTAGAAGGTCGCGAAGTAGGCGGCCACTACATAGTCGTTGTAGACCATCAAATTGATGTTTAGCTCGCCGGGCGTTGGTGATTCGGGCGGGTTGTTGTCAATAAGCTCCTTCGCGGTCCTGGAGTGCTCCAGCGCCCGCGTTAGCATCTCGCCCGCCGCCTCCTTGTCCTGTTCGAGGAACTTTTGCAGATAGCTATCGCGGTACAGCGTCGACAGGTTGGTGTGCGCCTCCGCCAGTTGGCGCGGGCCTGGATTACGATCCGACTCGAGGACGGCAGTGGCGTCATCGAAGGCACGCTGCCAGACGCGGTCCTGCACTTCTTGCTCAACCAGCCCGCCCAGCGAGGAATAAAGCCCGACGTAACTGTCCATGCTGCGGGCGTACCGGGCCATGTAGATGAGAGGCTCTGCGGTGTCGAGGTCGGCCTCTTCCGCCCAGCGCACGAGGTAGGGTCGCGCCCCCTCCTTGATCGCCAGCATGCGCTCTATGGTCTCAGGGTCCTGCATTTGCTCCGCGAGCACTTTGCGAAGGGTGCGGGTGTCGCCAATGGGCGAGTAGCCGAACGCCGGGTCCATCAAGGCGGCCATGCCTCCCGTGCCCTCAAGGTACGGCGAGAAGTCGGCGAGCGCCTCCATGTTGTGCTGGTCGGTCAGCATTAGCAGCAGGTCGAACGTACCAGCCACGTCCACCGCCGACAAGTAACGCTCGATGGCTTCCACGTTGGTCGGGTCCACGGCCAGTATAGCGTCGGTAGTCTCCTTCACCTTATCCAGGTAGCCAATGTCGGACGAGGTAGCATTGAGCGAATACCTCAGCAGCAGGTGGTGCAGGTCGGGAAGACTCGAGGGGTTGATCTTCAGCAGCGCCTTACGCTCCTGCAACGCCTCCAGGCTCAGCACGCTTTCGTCGCGTAATGTGGCAAGACTCGCCAGGGTGCGGTGCAGGTTGGCGTTGTTGGGGTCGTTTTCCAGTTGGTCGTAAGCGAGGCTGTAGGCCTCTTCGCACGCACCGGAGCGATAGAGGAAGCGCGTTGCCGCCGACATCGCGCGGCTGTCGTCCGGCCTGGAAGCCAGCGCTTGTGCTTCTTCGCCCACCCTGCCCGACCACAACTGCCGCGCGTCCTCGTCCTTGTTTATGAGCGCGATGTCCAGCAGGCGCAGATATACGTTGCCCGCCATTTCGTGTAGCTGCCGGAAGATGGTAGGGTTCGCCAGTGCGGTTTCGTCCTGGTCCAGCGTCTCCTTTATACGGAGGGCCTTCCTGAGCAGGGTCTCGGACGCCTCTAACTCGTAGGTGAGAAAGTAAAGCTGGGCGCGATTGGTGTACGCCTGCGCGAGCACGAGTCGCTCCTGCACGCCCGGCTGAGTGATCGATTCGCCCGCGCTGATCGCGTTGTCAAAGGCTTCTGCCGCGTTACCATTCTGGTTGAGCAGGTAGTACGCGTTGCCCATGTACAGGTAGACGAGCGCGTCACTGGAGTTGCCCAGTCCGCCATTGGCGACAGCGTTGCCCAGGTGGGAGAGGGCGGCAGGGTAGCGGTCGCGGTCGTACATGAGCACACCAGCCGCCGCTTCCATGAGCCTGGTGGTATCGGTGCCTTCCAACCGGGGCACCTCCAGCCCCTCCTTGGTGCGCACCGAAAGGTCGCCCGGCTGTCCCGCGGCCCCTTCCTGCGTCACCGGGATTTCGATACCAAGGCTGGGGTCGGCAAACACCAGGTAGGCTACAAACCTTCGCTCGTCAGTCGCCTGCTGGGCTGGGGAGGCTAGGCCCGGTACGCGCAGAGCTACGCGGCCGCCTCCAGAGCTAGTTCTGACTTCGTTGTATATGATCACCGCGTGCGCATGTATGCGCCGGGCGAATCGCTGCGCCTGTGCTGTGTCCTTCGGGTCGAACGATACAGGTAGGTCGCGCAGCACAATCTGGTCGCCGTGCCCCAACTGGCGCAACCGCAGGCTCTCGGCCAACGTGTCACGGGCGAGGCTGTTGCCCACCTGCCGGGTGAAGGCGATACCAATCTGGCCTTCGGGCACCGGCAGCTCGACGTTCCAAAGGTACTGCTGGTAGAAGTAGGCCCCAAAGAGGATGGCGCTAATCATGCCGAAGGCGCTAACGCCTTTCATGCTGCGCAGGGACGACTGCACGCGGAAGTAAAGGTTGCGCCGCTTGCTCTTGCGCCCGCCGGTGGGGGCAGGCACCCCGGCAGCGGCTTCGCGCGCCAGGTGGCGTCGCCACCAGACGAACAGGCCCACGGTAACACCCAGCGTGCCGAGCGCGAGCGACAGCAGCAGCCACTCGTTCCACTGGGACCACTGGACTACCAGCCCGCTGAAGCTTTTCCAGAATTCGTAGGGAGAAAAGAGGTCAAAAGAGAGGTCTTGCCCTTCGCTCGCCAGCCCCAACTGCACCAGTAGGAGGACGAAGAGCACGGTCGCGGTAGAAGTAACGATGCCCTTAGCTGTATCCAGTATCCAGCTTCGCAAGCCCTCTTCAAAGCGGATGGTAACGTCGTCAGGGTCGGTGGAGGGTGCCCTGGGGGCTTCCGGCTTGGACACCGTTTCAGACTCAGGGCCGGGGTCCGCCTGAGCTATTGCCTCGGCAGGGGGCTGGACCGGGGTCGCGGAGGCTACTTCGACTACGGAAAGGCGTTCAAGCTTGAGTACGTCAGACCCGGCTTCGGGCTGGGTGGTCGGAAGGTCCTTATCTTCAACTTCCTGCATCGCTTTGTGATTCCTTCTCTTATGTAACCGCTTAAAATGTAGTCGAGCGAGTGTAGTCGAGCGAGTCATTGGACTCGTCCCCTTGGTTTTTTCCGGCAATTATAACAAAGCCGAACGCGCTAGTCGTCAGCCTCAAGGCCCAGTCCTGGGTCCGGGTGTGTAGTACGAAAGTCGTATAGCCGGCAACTAGTTCTCAGCCCACAACAGTTCACCACCTCGTAAGAGATGGACGACCCGCTGTTTGGTGCAAGCTAGAGAACCAGTCTGCGAAACGAATGGCTACCCAGGGCAAAGGCAGAGGCCCGCACTGTCGTGAGTGCGAGCCTCATTCGCGCCCAAATATGCGGTGTGCCCGCCGGGACTCGAACCCGGGACCCTACGATTAAAAGTCGCATGCTCTACCGACTGAGCTACGGGCACATATTCGCGCCAATCCGCTAGTCCTGATAAGGACATACACGGACTAACGTATCATTATACCAAAAACTCGCTCATCCTAACCAAGTTCCAACGTCGCACCCGGCGACGCTACGGCTCCACTCTCGGCTGCAATGTCTTTGCAGAACTGGGCAATCTCCCGGTTCATCTCGTCGATGAACTCCTCGTTCCAGGAGTGCTGCCCGCCGCTATATACGTACAGGCGGCGTTCGGGGTGCCTTGCTGCTATCCCTTCGAGCACTGGCAGTGGCGCAGCGAAATCATGCTCCGAGGCGAGTATCAGGATAGGGCTGTCCACCAAGGGTAGCTCTGTACGGGCATCGGTAAGCATCAGGTTGTGCAGTAACTCCCCGGCGGCGGCGAGATCGGCTTGCTGCTTGTGGTCTATATCGCGCTCGGCAAGCTCCGGTATAGCGTCTGGCGGCTCGTGCAGGATGATCTTGTGCATGACCCAGTCGCTGGAGCGCAGACTATCCACCAGCGAGCGCAACGGCCCGACCAGCAGGCCATACGCTACCACCGGCCTGGCCCATTTGGCCGCTATGGCAACCTTCCCCAGGAAGGGCAGGTGGAGCACCTGTCCCGCTACCTGCTCCTTGTTGTCGAGAGCGAATCGCACCGAGATGGGAGCACCCGTGGCTACGCTGGCGAGCACCACCTGCCTGTCGTCCAGCCCCAGCACCCTGAGGAACTCGCCCAGCCAACGCGCGTAACCGTCGATGTTGTGCTTGTGGGTCGCGGGCATCGGCTCCGACTCACCGCAGCCGGGCAGGTCGGGAAGGACCACACGCCAGTCATCAGGCACGCCCTGTATCACGGGCCAAAATGAATCGCCCCCGCCCATCAGGCCGTTGATGCCGACATAAATGAAGCGCGCATCCTGTGGACCTCGTGTCGTGTAATGCGCTTGCCTATCATAGACGCTTACCGTCTGATGTTCCATATTGGGACTGAGTTCCAATCTCATTCGCCTCCTGTGTGCCAACCTTCGAGCAGGGTAAGTTCAGAACGAGTGTTGCAATCGGTGTGCCCTTGTGGGGAGAGTTGGGACTGCACTACCCTCCACACGGGCACGCAACTTGCTCCTCAAGTCGTGGCGATTAGCCAGTAACTAACCCAGGAGGACAATAATGGCGGAAATTCTTAGCGACAATACGTACAACCTGCTTGCCATCTTGTTGAGCAAGCTTGAGGGTCTCGAAGCCTACGACACTTACTTGCAGGACGCGGACGACGACAGCCGCAAGATCATCGAGCAGATCGCCCGCGACGACGAGCGCCATGCTGAAATGCTTCGCTCCGCGGTCGAGAAGATGGTCCGCGACGGCGGCCTGAAGTAGGTCGGAGCAAATGTCCCGGCGTAAGGTGAAATGCCGGGCGGAATATGAATAAGAGGCTGAGCGCGACGTCTGTCTAACGGGCGTCGCGTTTCACTTCGTGTAACAGGGCCTCCAGCTTCCGGGCCTGTTCCTGCCGGTTATAGTGTTGGCTCACGTACTGCTGCCCCTTGCCACCCATTTCCCGCGCCCTCTCCGGCTGCGTGCATAGCTCCATAATGGCCTCGGCAAGCTCGTGTGGGTCCTCCGGCGTTACGGCTATCCCCCCGCCTGCCTCGTTCAGCACGCCCACTGCTTCGCCCGCCACGCTCAGCACTACCGGCGTGCCGCATGACATGGCTTCAAACATCTTCGAGGGCAACGCGCCACTAAACACCGGCTCGTTCTTAAGTGGTACAATCGCGCAGTCCGCCATCGACAGGTAAACGGGCATGGAGGTGGCCGGTACCTCCGGTAGCATCCGCATATTGGTGAGGCCCAGCGAGTCACATTGTTGCGCCAGCGCCGCCTTTCGGGGTCCTTCCCCCAGCATCACGAACTGGATTCGAGGCTCATCTTGCAATAGCCTTGCTGCTTCCAGGACGTTTTCCAGTCCCTGCGCGATGCCGTGTATCCCCGCGTAGAGCACTACGAACGATGACTCCAGGCCAAGCTCTAGCCGCAGCCTGCCCGCCCCATCGGGGTCTGGCCGGAATAGCTCGGTGTTGGCCCCGTTCGGTATAAGGGCCAGCTTTTCCGCCGCTATGCCGCGCTCGAATAACCGCAAGCGAATACCTTGTGTAACGGTAACGATACGGGATGCGCGGGCGTAAAGTACCTTCTCAAGCACCTCGGCCGCCGCTATGGCCTTCCGGTTGCTCAACTCCCCCAGCGCGACGGCGGACTCGGGCCACAGGTCGCGCACCTCGAACACGAGGGGTATGCGCCTCAACACCGAAGCCAGCAGCCCGGAAGCGCCCACGAACAGGGGAGGGGAGGTAGCATAGACCAGGTCGTACCGCCCGCGCACCAGGCTGCCCGCGAGCGCCGCCATGCCCATGTAGCTCAGGTAAAAGCGCATGCGGGTGGCGAACGTCTTCTCCGGCGAAGTCCACACCCACAGCCGGAACACGTCCACACCATGCTCCCGGCGGCGTTCGGAAAGTTTACCGCGATACTCCGGCGGGATAATGCCGGACGGGTGGTTGGGCACCTCGGTTATGACTGTGACATGGTGCCCCTGCGAGGCGAGGTAGCGGCTCATCTCGAAGGCGCGCGTCTGGGTAGCGCCAACTTCCGGGGGAAAGTACTGCGTAAAGTAGAGGATGCGCATGCTCAGCGGACCAGGCTCGGCTCCGGCTGCCTGCGCACCACCTGGGGTTGGGGCACCGGGACCGTACGGGCGATGTGCAAGCGCCACCAAGTCACGAGGTTGAGCATCTTCCACAGGTCGAGCGACCTATCGCGCATCCCCGATTGGTGCTCCTCCAGCGCATTCAGCACAAAGTCGCGGTCGAGCAGTCCGGTCTCCCTGGCGTCGGGCGAGTCGAGTTGCTCCCTCACCCAGGCGGCAAGGCTCTCTCGGAACCAGATGTCAACGGGCGTGGGCATGCCCATCTTGTCGGTGCGCTTGTAGATGGAGGCGGGAAGCACGTCCTTCACAGCTTCCTTGAAGATGTGCTTCATATCGAGGTGCTTCATCTTCAGGTGACTCGGCACGCTGGCGGCTAGCTCGATGATCCTGTAGTCCAGCAACGGCGCTCTGGACTCCAGCGAGAAGGCCATGCTGGTGCGGTCCTCCACTTGCAGCAGCGCCGGTAGGTACCACTTGAGGTCGTAATACATGACCGCACCAAGGGCGGACCTCCTGACCTGGGTGGTACTTGCACCTTCCACATCTTTAACAACTGTTGAAACCCGCTTGAATGCCGGTCCCGCCCAGGCTCCTAACGCGGTTGAGGCGCGTAGGCGTGCCTTTCGGCCCCGTGCCAGCGTCTTTAGCAGCGTCATACGCGTATTTGATCGACTGAGCAGCACTACCGCGCTCTTGACCACATCCAACAGCAACCTGGGGTGCTTGCGTGCCGCCTTGAGAAGGCTGCGGAAGTAGGCCGGTACGTAGCCCAGGTACCCCGCCCAGGCCTCGTCGCCGCCCTGTCCGCCGTTGATGACAATCACTCCGACGTCGTTGGTGATGCGGCATACCGCCCATTGCAGGAGGATGCCCGGCCCCGCCGCAGGCTCGTCCATGTGCCAGACGATGCGGTCCAACAGGCGTTGCAAATCTCCGGCTGTGGGCAGCGTCTCGTGGTGCTCGGTGCCGTACTTCGTCACCACATCCCCGACGTACTTGCGCTCGTCGTAGGCCGGACCCTCAGCGAAGGCCCCTGAGAAGGTGCGTACCGGCTCGCCGCTGTCTCGCAACCTGCGGCTGAGCAAAGCCACAATAGAGCTACTGTCCAGCCCCCCACTGAGATGCGCCCCCAGCGGCACGTCCGACCGCAAGCGCAGCCTCACCGAGTCCTCCAGCAGCTCGCGCGTCCTGGAAACGTAGTAGCTCTCGTCGTGCTTGCCTATCGGGTCTTCTGAAGTGGGGGTGTCCCACCATTGCTTTACCTGCAACCCGTGTCCGTCAGCGACCATGTAATGTCCGGGGAGCAAACGTTTGACGCCCTCGAACCAGGTGTGCTCCCCGGTGGTGAACATGGCGTTCATGTACTCGGCAATCGCGGCAAAGTTGGGCCGGGCTTCGATGCCGGGGTACGCAAGCAGGGCCTTTATCTCGGAGCCGAACGCCAGCCTTTCACCGTCCCAGTGGTAGTAGACCGGCTTCACACCAATGCGGTCACGCGCGATGAACAGGCGTCCCTTGCGGCTGTCCCAGATCGCGAAGGCGAACATGCCATTCAGGCGCTGTAGGCACTCGACACCCCATTCTTCGTAAGCGTTCAGCAGCACTTCGGTGTCGGAGTACGAGCGGAAGGAGTAACCCCTGGCCTCAAGCTCCGGTCTAAGCTCGACGTAGTTGTAGACCTCGCCGTTGAAGACCAGGTGCAGACTGCCGTCGTGGTTGTGCATTGGCTGGATGGCCGCATCCGATAGGTCTATGATGCGGAGGGCACGGTGGGCCAGCGCCACGCCACCTTCCGTGAAGAAGCCGTCGCCATCGGGGCCACGATGCGCAATCCGCTCGTTCATGCCCCTGAGCACGTCCATGTCGGGGGGCGTGCCGCGTCTGTTGAAGATGCCCGCTATACCGCACATGCCACCAGTATAAGGTACCGGCGTGGGGTGGCACAAGACTCGCCGGAGTGCGAGTTTGCTTGTCGAACCAGGCGTGGGGTGCTACAATTGCATGGCCCGGAGGAGGTACAACTCTTCCATGCGACCGCCACCAGACCTGGAGTTTAGGAGTAGTTTTGTCTACGCGTAAAGCACGGGCCGTCGCGCTCGCCACCGTTATCCTGTTGTTGCTTCCCGGCTGCTGGCCCTTCCAGCAGTCAGAGGCCCCGCAAGCGTCGGGCACCCCCTCGGTCCCGCAGACCGGCACACCTTCTATTGTCGAACCCAACATCGACGTTACGCCTATCCCCCTCTCGACCGATGCGCTGAACATCGCGGGGCAGACCGACGACCCCCCAAGCCTCGATCCCGCCCTCGCTACCGACGGTTATTCGCTGTTCATCATCCGCCAGCTTTTCAGCGGCCTCGTGACGTTCGACACGAACATGAACGTGGTGCCCGACATAGCCGCGAGCATGCCCTCGGTGTCTGCCGATGGGAGGGTCTATACCTTCGCGCTTCGTAAGGGAGTCAAGTTCACAGACGGCCAGGAGGTGACGGCCAGCGATTTCAAGTACTCGTTCGAGCGCGCCACCGACCCCAAACTGGCCGGTGCCCTCCCGGCCACGCAGTTGCCCGCAGGTCTATACCTCAACGACATAGTTGGCGTGATGGACAAGCTGGAGGGCAAGGCCACCGAAATATCGGGCGTCAAGGCCCTCGACCCCACTACGCTGGAGATTACCATTGACGAGCCAAAGGCGTTCTTCCTGTCGAAGCTGACGTCCGGCCCGGCGTTCGTGGTCCAGCGTTCCAACGTGGAGGAAGGCCCCAGGTGGACTGAGCACCCTCGCGGCACCGGCCCCTTCCGGCTGGAGAAGTGGGTGCATAACGACCAGATGGTGCTGCTTGCAAACGACCTCTACTACGCGGGCCGCCCGGCGCTGTCAACCGTCAACATCTGGATGGGGGCCAACGCTATAGGCCAGCTACAACAGTACGAAGTAGGCGGGCTGGAACTGGCTAACGTGCCCATTGACGACATCTACCGGGTGACCGACCGCAACAACCCCATGTCCGAGGAGCTACAGACGGTGCCGGAGTTGTCGGTGACCTACCTGGGTTTCAACTTGCGCCAGAAGCCCTTTGACGACCCGAAGATACGCGAAGCCTTCTCCCGCGCCATTGACAAGCAGAAGATAGCCAGGGTGATGTTCCAGTCGCAGGTGCGGCAGGCTTCCGGCTTCGTGCCGCCCGACATGGCCGGGTACACGCCTCCTTCCGTAGACGAGGGCTATGATGTCACCCGCGCCCGGCAACTCATCGCGGAGTCCACGTATAAGGAAGTCAAGAACCTGCCGCGCGTGAGGCTGTACACGACCGGCGACCCAATGGGACCCATGCTACAGGAGGTATACAGCCGCACCCTGGGTATCGAGATTGAGGTGCACCAGGTGGAGTGGAGCGATTACCTCGAAGGGCTGGATCGCAACGAGTACCCGATGTACATGCTGACCTGGAGCGCCGACTTTCCGGACCCTGAGGCCATTCTCGGCAGCCTATTCCGCTCGAATTCGCCCGAAAATCACATGGGTTATCGCAACGCCGACGTAGACGCGGCCCTGGGCGCCGCCAGCACCGAGACGGACCGGCAGCGGCGCATGGCTACCTACCGGGAGGTGGAAGAACGCATTCTCAGGGACCACCCGGCGGTGCCGCTGTTCCACTCCGTTTCCTACACCCTGGTCAAGCCCTACGTCACGGGGCTAAAAGTAACGCCGATGGGCATATTGAGCCTGAAAGACGTTCGCCTGTCCGAACGCTGAGGAGGGCACCGCTTACTCCTATGTCCGCGCTCTTCTACCGGGGGAACGCCCGGAGCGACGACCGGCCCGAAATCGAGCCGCTGACCCCCGCGCTTGTGCGTGACCTGCGCCTGCCGTGGCTCAGCCGCTTCAATCCGTCCCTGCTCACGCACCACCTACAGCAGCACCCCGGCCACGCGCTGTGGGTGCCCCGCACCGGCGAGTACGTCATCTGGGAGCCGTGGCGGCGTAGGGCCGACATTGCCAGCGTGCTGGAAATCACTGCGAGGCGAGGCCGCGAGGCCCTCCTGGAGGAGTTAGTCTTCGCAACGGGGAGGCAAGACTACCGCTTGCTCCTGTGCGCTGACGAGGTGTGGCGCGACCATACTAAATCCTGGCTGGGCGCGGGCTTCTCGCAAGTCGAGCGCATAGTCTTCTTCAGGCGCGATTTGCGTGACAATATGGCAGGTCTGGACCAGAGTGCTTTCCCCCAGGTGACGGTACGACGCGCCGACCTCTCCTACATGGATGACCTGCTGTCCGTGGACCACGACTCGTTCCCGTGGATGTGGTGGAATAGCGTTGCCGAGTTCGAGACCTACCTGCAAATGAGCAACGTGCAAGCGTATATGGCATACGTGGAAAACCTGCCGGTCGGCTACGCGTCGTTTACTATGTACGACGGGTGGGCGCACCTCGACCGCCTTGCCGTGGCGGCCGGCATGCAGGGCCGCCGCCTGGGTGCCGTACAATTGCTACACGCGCTGCACCGGATGCGCGATCTAGGTGCTGCCTCGGTCGCACTTTCGACCCAGGAGAATAACACCCAGTCCCACCGCCTCTACAGGGCCTTCGGCTTCAAGCAGCAGTCGGACGCCATGACATTCTACGGGCGACAATTGGGCGGTCACGATTGATGCGTAACACGTAACTATTCCTCGTCCATCGTCCATCGTCCATCGTCATTCCTACAATGGAGCATATATGAAAGTCCTGATGCTGTCGTGGGAGTATCCACCGCACATCGTCGGCGGTATGGGCAAGCACGTAGTGGAGCTTGTGCCGGAGCTTCTGGCCGATGGCGTGGAGATACACCTGGTCGTGCCCAGGCTCGCGGGTGGGGAGCCGAGTGAGCCTCTGGCGCTGCCGGATGGCACCTCCGCCGCCAACGGCAGCCGCGTCTACCGCGTCGAGCCTTCCGGCACGCGAGGGGACTTCTTCGCCAGCACGTACCACGACAACATTTCCCTGCGCGACTTCGCCACGCAACTGGTGGAAGAGCAGGGCGGCTTCGACCTCATCCACAATCACGACTGGCTCAGTAGCTTCGCGGCCATAAACCTTAAAGACTCGTTCCGGCTGCCCCTGCTCACAACCGTGCACGCCACCGAGATGGGGCGCAACCAGGGTAATCTGTACGGCAGCCTGCAACAGGCTATACACCAGGCCGAATGGCGCGCCATCTACGAGTCGTGGCGGGTGATCGCTTGCAGCCGCTATATGTCCTGGGAGTTGCAAACCTACTTCGGTGTCCCAGCCGAAAAGATAGACGTCATACCAAATGGGGTGGACCCCCGCCGCTTCGACACCCTCAACGGCAAGGACCTGTCCAGGTTTCGGCTTGAGTTTGCTAAGACTGACGAGCCGATAATTTACTACGTAGGCCGTATCGTGCCGGAGAAGGGGCTTTCCGTGCTCGTCGATTCCATCCCAGAGGTGCTTCGCGAGTGGCCCGCCGCGAAGTTCGTGGTGGCCGGGGGCGGTGGATATGTTGAAGAATTGCGTGCAAAAGCCCGCGCGCTTGGCATCGAGGACAATATAATCTTTCCCGGACGCGTCTCGGACGAGGTGCGCGATGGGCTGTTCAAGGTAGCCAACGTGGCGGTCTTCCCCAGCCTGTACGAACCGTTTGGCATCGTGGCGCTGGAGGCCATGTCGGCGGGGACGCCCGTGGTGGTTACCGAGGTGGGCGGGCTGCCGGAAGTGGTGGAACTGCACCGCACCGGCATCACGGTCAAGCCGAACGACTCGGACTCGCTCGCCTGGGGCATTCTGCACACGCTGGCGAACCCGGAGTGGTCGGCCACCCGCGCTTCGAACGCCGGACACGTCGCCCGTGCCGAGTTCAACTGGGCCCGCATCGCTGACCAGACCACCAGGGTCTACCGGCGGGTAGCTGACGAAGCGTGCGCCAGCGAATGGGCGTACAAGGTGCCACACGAGGCCACCGCGACATAAAGCTCCGATCTGATAGCAGAAAGAAGGTCGGGGCAACAGGAATGTGAGGAGCAAGAGGATGCTGCTATCAGACAAGAAAATAATGGACGCGATGGAGCAGGGGGATATCGTCATTGAGCCGTTTGAACCCCGGCAGCTTGGCACCAACTCTTATGACGTGAGGCTTGGCCCCTATTACTTCATCCCCAATCACAACATGGTCACCGTAAACTTTACCGAGGAGGAGGACGCCAAGTCCTTCTGGCTCGGCCCCTATTTCGCCGAAGACGGCCTTATCCGCATCCGCCCCGGCGACACGATACTGGCGCACACGGAGGAAGTGGTGGGTGGCCGCAACGGCTTCACCACCTCCATGCGGTCCCGGTCTAGCATCGGGCGGTCGTGCCTGTCGGTCTGCAAGTGCGCCGGGGTGGGCGACGTGGGTTACATCTCCCGGTGGACGATGGAGATCCCTAAATTATCTTAAGTGGGCGGGCGCTACGCACCTCTATTTGTGCCTGTTCTTCTTTGCTGACATGTAAACAAAGTGCGCAAATCCGCACAAAAACGGGAGGTAAGTACGTTGCTTTCAGATAAGAGAATACTTGAAGAGATGGAGAATGGGAACATCATTATCGAGCCATTCGACATGCGGCAGTTAGGGACGAATTCATACGATGTGCGCTTAGGGGAGTGGTACTTCCTTCCGGACCATAATATGGTCACGGTGAACTTCACAAAGGAGGAGGACTCCCGACGATTCTGGGGCGAACCACGCCATGCTGAGAATGGCATTATCACCATCCGACCGGGCGATACAATACTCGCTCATACAATGGAAATTGTGGGTGCGCACAATGGTTTCACTACATCGATGCGTTCGCGATCCAGCATTGGGCGATCTTGTTTGGCGGTCTGCAAGTGCGCGGGAGTAGGCGATGTGGGCTACATATCGCGCTGGACAATGGAAATATCTAATGCTTCCGCGTCGCTGATAGAGATTCCTGTGGGGTTGCGCGTTGCGCAAATACTGTTCGATGAGGTCGGGCCAACCCGTAAAGAGTACAAGGGAAAGTATGGGTCATGGAATGAATGGACGCCGTACGACATGCTTCCCAAGATTTACCGCGACTGGGATTTGCAACCGGACGGTAGCATTTGGGTTCCAACATCAGAGGGTTTACACGCGGACTCAACACCTTCAACTAATGGCAGGCACTCCCTAAACCCAGCGGGGTCGTAGACACTGCGGGTGCACCGCTTACTTTGCTGAAGATTCCCTTGCTGAGAGGGGACTATAAAACTCACACGGCTATTGTTGTACCGGGCTGCATGCGCTGTCCGGTACTTTGTTTGGGCCGACACGTTCTCACCTTCCAAGCAGCCGCTTCAGAGCGTAATACAGCTCGCGCCAGTCTTCCATGGTGCGTGCGGGATTCTGAGCCTGGCGTTCGACCGCCATCATGAGTTGCGTCATCTCGGGGGACATAGGGATTTCGCGCAGTAATTCCTCGAACGCAGCTGGAATCGGGTGCTCCTCTCCTACTGTTTGCAGTTCCATCAAGAGACTGCCTGGCTCGACGCCATAATACCGAGCTAGCTTCTGCACAATAGAAATTGTCGGCGTAGCTTCTCCGCGCTCCACCTCAGATAGGTATGAGAGTGAGATGCCGGTGGCAAGACTCACGTCTTTTAGCGACTTCCCACCTTGGTGTCGCAACCTGCGTAGCCTTCGAGCAAGTTCTTCCATAAAGTCCTTTACGAACTCCCTTCCCGGCTCCCAAGCGTCGGCACAACTATGTCACGGCTTTGGCATGCGTGAAACGATTAGAGCTTTACCTTTACCGCAAAGGGCACAGGGCACCGTCAAGACGACTCGCTGAAAAGTCTTGATGTTGATTATATGGTAGATCGATGCTTGGCGACAAAACTGCAAAATTGGAGGCTATGCAAAATAGAACAAAGATGCTATAATTCCGCTATAGAAGAAATATTCTCCCATAAGCGAAATAAAAGAGCCCTCTATCCGACTGGGTAGGCACCGTCCAGAGAGGAGGCAATATGAGTTTCCGTGGTGCGCGGGGGCTGGTCGTGGCTAGTTTCAACCCTGCTTGCGACACGCTTCTCACTATGGTTGCTTTGCGCGTTGAAGACGTCGAAGTGTATCCGCTTGTCACCGGGCGCGCATACGACGGCGAAGTGGGCGAGAGAAGAGGTGCGCTAAAGAAGGGCAACAAGTTTGAAAGCTGGCTTTATGCGAATGGTGCTCGTCTGCTCGCAACGGTTGTGGCCGTGGAGTTCGGACTGCGTGCCGACAATATGCAGGTAGAGGACTTGCGCAAAGTAAGGGCGCGCCGTAGGCAAACGCTACAGGAGGCTCGCCTGGCTCGAACGCGAGAAATCCTCCAGCGGCTTGCCAACAACCTTCCTGTGCCTGACCTGCTGATTCAGCCTGCCTTTGCTGTTAGCATCGCACCGGGTGAATACCGGGTAGTGTACCCGGATTACGCGGTCCTCAGTAGGTGGGAACAGATGTACGTAGTAGGTGAAATCAAGGCCTTCATTACCCGGGATAACAAAGCCCCTGCCCTAAGCCTGAAGCGCACGCGCCGGCAAGCTGCAGTGGAAGTGATAGCTTTACGTGAGGAGGCTGCCCGCTTCGGTCTTGAAGGCCGTGTAGATGATCGTGCTGCCTGTGTGTTTGGTACTGTAAAAGGTCTCAATCCCAGTGCCGTGTACCAGGAGCGTCTGGATGCCGAAGTATCCGAGGTCCGCACCGCTCTGCGCCGCCTAGAGCGCACCAGCGCCCTCGGGTTAGGCACCTCTCAAAGCGTCGAGGAACTCTTCCAGAATCTCGTCGGCACGCGCGCCTTCAACTTTGAGGAGCAGTGTTTTAGCATCTGTGCCCTTCACACAGTATGCCGGGCGCGCATCGCGTCTCAACCCACTGTGCTAGGGGATGAAGCTGCTGATGCTCTGGGCGCTGAAGTCGACCTGCCTCGTCTAGCTGAGCTAATTCGAGGGGCAACTCCCCTTACGCCCGCGGAGAGCAGCTTTGTTAGTGTTGTCTCCGACTTGATTGGGCTTCTGGGTTATGGACCTGAGACCTGGGCAGAGAGGGTAGCTTAGTGGAACTCGCGAACGCCCTGTTGCGATTGTATGCCCGTTCAGTAGGCCGCGCGCTACCCGTACGAAGCACCTATTCCTTGGGTCCTGACCCTCCGAAGCCACTGCTCCTCGCTTTGATCAGGCTCGTAGGGGAGGAAACTATACAGGCCCTGGCTTGGGGTTTCGGTGATACTCTGCTGGGACTTTCAGTAAATTGGAATGCGCTAAATAGGCAGACAGGACACCTTGAGGGTTTCGCCAGAGACCTTCAATTATACTTCGGCGCGTCCTTAGCTTCAGGCAGACTGCCCAGGATTTGGATTTCACAGCCGCTAACCTTGGAGTGCCTGGAGTTACTTGCCGTGAGATACTCCCGGAACAAATACACGAACGAGCGGATACGCAGCTTTGCACGCCTGCTTGCCGTGTTGGTACATGAAGCTGCATGCCCCGGGCAGCAAACTGTGGCCGTTGCATCAGACTTACTATCGCGGCACCTGGTGACCGGCCAATCGCCATCGGAAGAGTCTCACCTCGGTGCGTTACTAGCCTGGGCAAGTCCGCCCCCCGGGCAAGACCCGGAAACAGTTGCGTTGGAGCGTGCCCGACGGCCAGCCACGGCCATGTTATCGAGACTTGACGATGATCGCGTCGAAGCCTTGCGTACAGTAGCGAGGCTGAATAATCCAGAGGGCCTCGCGGCACGCGCTGAGATTGCGCGCCTGTTGGAGAGCGCGGTACGTGAAGAGTGGGCGCTTCTGGCTGGCGCGCGCGATGCATTTTGGGACCTCGACCTTGAAGTATCACCAGGGGTCGACAACCTGGCTGCCATATCCTTCGACCGCCTCATGTTTACCAGCCGCGGGCGCTGGAGTCCTCCCAGCAGTGTACATGCCCTCGCCAAGTTGTACGGGGAGCACGAGTATCTTTCAACCCTAGTAGAGGCCCTCGACTTCCGCTATGACCAACGGGTACGCGAGCTTGCGCGCACTACGGGGCAGGTTATACGTGCCCGGGTTCTTGCGCTGGAGCCACCAGCAGAGCGGGGCGGTAATTGGCGACTGCTCTTACAGACGCTGCAGGAGCGAACGCACGTGCGCCTCGGAGCTTCGCTGCAGACCGTAGATTGGTCCGTGCAGGGCCGCGTTGTCACATTCGAGGGCGATATGCGCTCGGAGGCCATCATGTTTCAGCTTTCCATCACGGGCGGAATCAGGAAGGTGCGCACTATCCAAGTTGGGACCGTGCTCGATTGGACCGATGCCGTGGTGTTCAACAACTTGATGCTTAACTCGATGATTTACAAAGAGTTGGGCACCCTGCGGCCCTGGCTGGCATATGGCAAAGATCCATAGATGGACAGCGAGCTTGGAAATACACCACGACGGTAACATGACGCAAGTGGAGCGGGGAGTATACTATGGCTTTTACTTCTGGGGGCCAACCGAGCGATGGCAACACGTCACCCTGGGAAGGCCTTTTTGAGCAAGTACGCACTCTACTGTTCTCAGACAGGCGCACCGTGCTCATCGATTCACCCCCAGGAGCCGGGAAGACCCAACTTGCCGTACGCCTGATATGCGATGCACTCAGCAAGCATGGTTTGCGCTTAGCGGTAGTTACGCCACGAGCCTCGCAGATGTACGACCTGACCAGGCGTCTTGCCACGGCCCTGGGAGGAACTAACCAGCCCATACAGCTCATTTACGCAAAGGGGCGCGAGCTTCCATCTGATCTACGCGATAGTGAGAGGATTGCAGTAAGAACTACAAAGGTCGAGGAGCTACTACCTGGCAGCAGTGTTGTGGTCAGCACGGCGGCAAAACTATTAACCAGCGTTACAAGGCTCGCAGCCAACGAATTTGACCTGATCATTTGTGACGAAGCTTACCAACTCATGTTCAAGGATTGCGCCCCTCTGTTTAAGCTGGCACCGACGTTCTGCATCATCGGCGACCCTGGGCAACTTCCACCAACGGTGAGAGGGGTCAATACTGCACTCTTCCAGGCAAACAGTGCTCGGGTATACTGGTCGTTACCCAGGGAACTGTTACGCCGCTTCCCCTCTCTGCCTGTGCTCCAGATGCCCGTGTCGATGAGGCTTGTAGCGGATACGGTAAGCCTTATCCAACCCGCACTCTACCCCATGCTACCATTCACGTCGGGGACTCGACTGGAGGACCGGCGTATTGGTTTCAGCGCATCCTCAGACGGCAGCAAAATTGATGAGGTGCTGGATCTCCTGGCCGCGGGCGCCTCGGTGGTGGGTCTTCTGCTTCCGGCCAGTCGTCGGTACCTGGATGAAGCAGACCAGGAGATCGCGGAACTAGGAGCCTCGGTCGTATCCCGACTGGTGCAACGAGGTGTGCGGTGGGAGGGTGTCCGAACCCTAACTCCGGGCGATATTGGTTATGTGGATGCTCACATCGTTTCCGGTGCTGCAACACGGCGCGCTCTTCAGCGACTTGACGTATCGGGTACCGACGTGTGGCCCGACACGCCGGAGGTGTACCAGGGTAGCCAGCGACCTATCGTGGTGATGAAGCACCCACTTAGCGGGCTGACGCGTCTGAGTGAGTTTGACCTTTCTCCCGGCCGAATGTGTGTGATGCTATCCAGGCACCAACTAGGGTGTATCCTGGTCTCCCGGGATGGGGTAGGCGATACCCTGGCGCGGCACCGTCAGCAAAGCGCGCGCCTTTTGGCAACCGCGGACGAGGAATGGATGGGTTGGCGTGCGCATTCCTTGATATGGAACGAACTGGAGGCTCGTGGGAGGCTATGGCGGCTATCCGGTTTGTCCGATGGATAGCTACACGTCCGCTGCAGCGCAAGGCTAGCGGCTGGAGCCTGATATCCAGCCGCTAGCCTTGCGCTGTACACATTCTCATAGTGCTAACTGATGTTGGAGACTATTTTGCTGTAGGCTATGCCACCCAGCGTCTCAACCTTCTTTCGCAGTTCCTTATTTTCAGCGTCCAACTGTTCGATGCGGCTTCTTAGTGTGGCAATTATGGCATCCTTGGACGCTTCCGACGCCCTCTGTTCCTTGGGCGGTAAATCCCGGCGCACATCTCCTTGCACACGGAGATGCTCTATACGCTCGCGAAGGTCCTCCTGGGCATACAGCCACGTACGTGATACCCCAGCACGGTGTGCAACGGTGCTGAAGTTGATTGGTGTACTGCGCGGACCGCGCTCTTTCACCATCTCACGTACGGCCTGTTCGGCTCGCACGTATGTATCATCACGTTTACTTTCGGCATTTCTCTTTAGACCTTCTGTATTACGCGTATGACCCATAACTACCTCCACAGTCCCGGCTATGCAACATCCTCGGCTGTACCCTCTTCGTGCTTTTCCAGGGCCGAAATTATGTTGGTCAGACTCATTTCGAGTTGTTCGTTTTGGTCCACTTGTCGCTGCAACCCATGCTTGCGGGCGGCTGACAGTAACTCCCTCGTTTCATCAAGCTGCTTGAGGTGGATAGGCATAAAACGCTTGTCCGTTCGGAAATTGACGCATGTGAGGCACGCGTTGGAATGTGGGCACTTATCTGTGGACGGCAGCCCGCACCTGCCGTTTGGAAGGGATTGTGATAGTACGTTGTGCCTGACCCACTCTAAATCTACGTCGAGAGGAACATCATGAACAAAGTTACCGTTTATATCCACACTCTTGCTTATATACTTGAGCCACTCCTCCTTCAGAGTACGCTCTTGTATTCGCGCATAGACCCCAGCAGTTTCGGGATCCGTAATCCCGAGCAGCTCCTATATTACCGTAATCGGTACACCCCTGTTCACTAGGCCTGCTCCAACCGTATGGCGGAACTGGTGTGTCGTAATATGCACGTGGCGGCCCGATACATCCCTTATGTTGCGGTCGTAGCAAAGCCTGTTTAGCGCGTCCACCACTGCATTCTCGTTGTATGGCTTGCCTTTCCACTTAGGTCCCTTGCCTGTGCTCGGGAAAAGAAGGCGCTCTCCCTCTCCGAACTGGACTCGAACGTCCTCTACCTGCTGCTGAATCAACGCGGCCACATCCTTGGAGAGCGGAGCCTGATGTTGTCGCTTTACCTTGTGCTGGTAATAGTGAAGGGTCCACTCTCCTGTAGTATCTTGACTGAGGCAATCAGTACGTAGAGTGAGAGCTTCGCTTATTCGTAAACCGAGGTCCAATTGAATCACCAACATGCGTGCGAAGTGGGTTGGCAGGCCGTCCAGGTTGCTGGTTAACTGCTGTAGAACATCTTCTTCGAGGTGTCTAGGATCCCTTTTGGGTACTCGCGGCAGGTCATCATCAAAAACCTCGAACTCCCAGGGGAAAGCGGCCCAGTTCTCCTCGCTGCACGTTTCACAAAAGACCCGTAGGCTCGAAATCATACCCCTTCTCGTGCTTGCAGCAAGCCTACGGGCCGTCAGCGCGCTTAAATACTCCAACAATATTTCACGCCCAACATCTTGCGGTTTGCACTCTGGTCGCGTCTTATGAAGAAACCGGCCCAGGTCTCTAACAGCTTTGAGCTTGTTTTCACAATCTCCACGTGTCCTCTCTGTAAGCCAATACCGGCAGAAGCTCTTTGCTGCCTGCTTGAGCCACAGCGGCCGCACCTCCGTGAAATTTAACTGATACTTATTGGTTCCGGGGGAGGGGGCATACCCAAGTTTGCGAACATCCCAAACGTCTTGCTCAAATTCGCTAATTCCATCAAGTGCATCATAAGCGTCTTGGATCGTTTCTGAAATCAGCTTCAGTGCGTAAAGGACAGGGTCGTTTCGTTGCGCCTCTCTGGGCGTACCGGACGCATCAATATATCGTTGCACCCGGCCTCGCCACTTCCCTTTCTCTACGAAGTACGTTCGAATGGACAGCTCCCATTCGGGAACGCTCCGCTCCAAGAGCGAGTTAACCCTTGGTGACGTTTCTTTCAGGTACCAGATTAGCCGGCGCACATGCTCCGAAGGACCTGGGGGTTTGCTGAGTCGCCATTCGCCCGTACCGAATCTATGCCAGCATGCGAACTTCAGTTCCTCACGAATAGGTGCAGGCAGGCCCCCAAAATCTAGTATTTCAGGGCGTTCCCGATGCTGCCCCGGACATAGCCAAGCGGCCAAGTCCCAGCGCTCGTCGTCCCAAAACGAAGGTAACACGGAAGTGTCCCTGATCAAACGTGAGGGATCATGCCTGCTGATATTTGCGTGCCTTTGTTGGTTACTCATAAGTCTTTTCGCACAACAATCGTAAGAGCTATCTTGCCCCACGCCGCCGTTTTCCTTTCATCGCTGTTTGTCTGTTCAGGTGAAGGAGCTACCTAACCCGCATTCTCATCGGCATTGTTCGCTGGGACCTGCGGTGTACCTTCACCTTCTGACTGCTCAAGTGCCTCAATGATCTGCTTAAGGTTGCCGGCAACCGACTCGTTCATTTGTACCTGACGCTCCCAGCCGTTAGCTTGAGCGACCTGTATTATTCGAGTGGTCTCGGCTAGTTGCTCCTTATGCACGGGGAGGAACTCCGTACTTGTGCGAAAGTGCTCACACGTAAGACAGGCATTGGCATGAGGGCACCTTTGCTGTCCAATAACGGGGAGTGCACAGCGGCCGTTCGGGAGCGCCTGGGCAAGAATATTCTTTCGTACCCACGATACGTCAGCCTCTGAGCCTGGTGTGCTTACGAGCCGGCCGCTCATATCAACCTCGCGTCCGAGCACGTCGTACTTCGTACCACGCAAACGTCGCTGAGTCTCAAGGTGTTTTGCCTTCCTGGTTTCATCACGGATGCGTGCGTAACGCATCGTCATCTTCATTGAGTGGTGGCCCAGATAGACTTGGATTACCTTCAAGGGAACATCCCTATTTGCCATATCGGAGGCTATGGTGTGCCGGAACTGATGAGATTGAAAGTGGAAGATGTTCCCCTCTTCATCTACAATATTTTTCTCCCTGGCTAGCTCATTCAACGCCCCGATGAACCATCCGGCGGTCCTTGGACGGTTCGGTCGCATCCCCGATTTTTTCGGGCTGGGGAAAAGCCATTTCATTTCATTACCAAATGCTACGCGCACAGCTCGCATCTGCTCAAGAATCGTTTCCCCAACCTCTGCACGTATGGGTACGTTATGGTCCTTAGACATCTTGCTCTGGTAGAAGTGCAGGTACTTCCCACCTGCTGTGTCCGCACGCAGGCAATTCATTTCCAATGTAAGCAATTCGCCGACACGCATACCAACATTCCTGATTATATGTGCCATCCTCCTATATTCGGGCGGTAGCGAGTTCAGATGAGAGTCCAGTTGGCGCAAAGTTCTATCCGGTATAGCCCTCGACTTGCCATCAACCGCGCGAGGAAAGTCGTCATCGCGAATCAGCCTCTTTCTTGGTAGTGGTGCCCAACCTTCCCTTACGCACTTCTCAAGGAATATACGTAGCGTCCCAAGGGTATTAATCACTGTAGAAGCAACGCGACCCTTTGCCTTGTACGCGTCCACAAACTGCTTAAGCACTCCTCGCTCTATATTTTCAGGCCTTACCTCAGGGTGGTGTTCAATCAAATACATACTAAAACATCGTATCGCCAGCAGGTCGTGCGTACATACATTTATTGCCCGATTACTTAGTCGATACCTGAGGAAGGCTTTCGCTGCGCGGCGCAACCAGGGCTGCCTGATACTGCGGAAATCGAGTGTATAGCAGCGCTGTGCTGGCTCAAGGGCACGGAGCTTTCGAATATCCCAAACATCTTTGTCCCACTCTGAAATCCCCTCAAGTTCTTCATAACTGGCATTTACTACGTTGTATATCGTGTGCAGCGTGTAAATTACAGGGTCTGGAGCTACACTGGTACGAGGGTCTCCATGAGTTGTTAAGTATTTCCTCGTATACCCCCTCCAATCCCCCACTTCGATCAGACCTTTCTGTATTAGACTCTCCCACTCGCTAATGGTGCGGAGCATCATTGAGTCGTCGCCGACTTGATGCGTCACGAGAACTCGTATCAAGCGCTTGACGCAAGAGACTATGCTACTGTGCTTGGTAAATATCCACTCCTGCGTACTAAGTTGCCGCCAAACAGCGTACTTCACTTCGCCCCTCAAGGTAGGGGAGAGAGGGGTGAAATCCAAAATGCCTCCTGGCCCGTCGCCGACACATGGGCAATCAATTATTCGCCACACGTCGTTGGCCCAGTATCCTGTCAGCAGGTGACTTAGGGACCGCTTGTCCACGAGGGAGAGGTGCGGCTTGTCGGCAATGGATGTCACGATTTTGTCCTCCACTCTACCCAGCGCCGGTGCGCCTCCCTTGTTTCCTCAGGAGTCGTGTGTATATATATTTTCTGAGTCGTTTCCGGCGATGTGTGCAGTAGACGCTCTTGCACGTCGCGGATGGTATTACCCGACTTCAAGTATTCAGTTGAGTGGGTGTGCCTGAACATGTGCGGTGTTACAAAGATGCCGGTCTTCTTTTGCAAGCGCCGGAACAGGTCGTACACTGAAGGGTATTCGAGCGGCTTGCCAATATTTTCACCAGACAAGTTGACGAAGACGTAGTCGCTTTCGATGTTTTCCAGCTCTTCGAGGATATAATCGGTATACAGTGCTAATACCTCAGGCTCTATGTGGACCGTGCCTTCCTGCCGCACCTTGGCGCGCGCTCCATTTACATTATCGTTGCGCGGCACTACATGAAGTACGTTATCCCAAGATACAATGTCTTCGTGGCGTAAGCCCAAGGCTTGGCCTATGCGGAAGCCGCTGCGATACAAGAGCGCCACAAGGAACTTATCACGCTTAGAGTTACAGGCTTTGAGAAGAACCTCCACCTGTTCGGGTGTCAAAGTCTTCCGTCTGCCTTGCCCCACACTCACCCCATCCTCCGCGTACCATTTCCTGTTGTTTTCACCATAACGGCTGTGCCCGCGCTGAATATGTGCAAGCATGGGTCTATACTGGCCGCTCCTTTTTCGCGAAACTCTTCGCAACTCTGAGTAAGCTAGGTCCGGCTCATTTTCGAGGTAATACTTGTAGAAGAGCCGCACCGCCGTGTTGTACAGTTTCACCGTCGACGGTTTGCGCGCCGGTCTCGGGTGGCGTGGATCCCCTCCCGCTCGTGGCTTTACCAACCATTCTCTAAAGCGTGCGAGGTGCAGGCGTGCCCGCCTCTTAAACATCACCGTCCATTCTAAGTCGTGTTCCTGGAGGAACTCCCAGAACAGTTTCAAGGCGAAGGCGTACGCACGCACGGTATTGGGAGACTCTGGACGAATACGCTTATAGTCGAGAAACTCTACGATAGGAAGAATGGGCGTATACTGCTCATCCAGCACAAGCCAGGCTGTTTGCCCTGTCTCAGGTATTTTGATGCGTAGAATTTCCATGTATCTTTCCTTACAGGCGTCATGAAGCTTTGTTCTGCCCATCACGTTGCGTTGTTGTGCATGCCCTGCGCTAGACCACGTCTGTAGCAAAGTACAACTTGATTGTTTGTAGCAGGGCCTATTAACGGCGAAACCCGCCGGGTTTATTCGGCGGGTTTCGGTGGTATTCCATTGTGTTCATATTGTACAAACATTACGCTAATGATAGCACACGCGTGCTAAAGTGTCAACAGCGTTGTGAAAAAGGTTGCTTTGGTCGGTAGAGTATTGCCCTCCTTCTTAGGGAACGATGCCTGCAATACTCCACTATAGTAGCATGCAACCCTGCTAAGGTTGTGCCTCGGCGCTTACTAACTTCTTATGGTGTTCAGGGTACCTTTGCCAAGCTTGAGTTCGACCGCACAGGTACAGGGTGTCTTTGTCGCTCGTACCGGCGGCCAGCAGTTTGCGGCATCAAGATCGATATCCATAGAGGATTTCGACACTGCGCCGCCACACGACCAACAGGGTGCAAGCACTTGTTCAATAATCGGAATCCCGAGCAGGTCGGATCGGCCTGAGCGCGTTCCCGCCCACCAAGTGGCGCTAATCCCACCGCACCGTGGCTACGGAAGGAGAGTCGGCCCACTGGCACCAGTCCGGCTTTATGTATGCCCTCACCAGGTCAGGCACCTTGGTCTCGACGTCTTTCCAAGCAGGCATTGCGGTTACCCTCCTTTGTGCTAAAAGCCCAACCCTTGCAGGGTACGCTGTATGAGCCACAGGAGCATAGGCAGCAGCATCGCCGTGAAGACGAGGCGCGCAGTCTCTGTTTCCCAGGGCCACGTGCGGAGCTTTGATAGCACCTTACGTTCGGCTACCAGGCTGTTCATTAGGGCCTGAATTTGATCTGCCTGCGCAAGGTCCCCCACCCGTACGCGTTGGTGCAGTTCCGCCACAATATTTTGGATCTGTTCCCCATTCTCATCCTGCAGACGGTGCTTCTCCGCTGACAGCAACTTGTGCAGACTCAGCAGCGGAAGTGCAAAGGTGATGATCGAAGCTAACCCAAAGACTGCTACTGCGCCGGCAAAAGGCACATTGGAAAGCAGCGGAGAGGGATCGACCGCAAACCACGCATACAACGCGAACATGATGAATAGCGCGGTACGTGCCGTGAGCGTTGAGAACGCGTAGAGCTGGCCCATCTTGAACAGGTCGATGTGAGTGTGCTGCGCGTAGATACGGCTTACCAGGCGCAATCGTCTCACCGTCTGGTACATCACGGTAACGAGCAGTGCCCATAACCCAATTATTAGCGTGGCATCAACAAAGGATGACAACGGAGACGTAAACAACAGCTGCGCCTGCGTAATGCTCGGGGGCAGGAGCATGCTCACGATTGCCCCAACCACGGCCCCTGCCAAAGTGGCAAGTAGCGCCGGGCGGGCCGGTGCGGTGGTGAGTTCGTAGCGTAGTCGCTCGAACACTGTTTCATCATCTACAAACACACTGCGGAAGGCCCTCATTTTGTCCCCGGCCAGCCTATCCAGGTAATGTGCTGTTGCCAACACGTATACAGGTAAGCCCGTGTGTACTACATGAATTGGAAAGATGGTACCTACCTCATAAGCGCCATCGATCCACTTGAGCACAGTTTCAACCAGCAACAGAGGGAGCCAGCAAGCGAGGTAAAAGGCCCATGCGGGAACTGGCAATTGCTCGACCCAGGCAAAGAGGCGGTTGAGCCACCCAGGTGGGTACAGCGCGCGCGCACCAGTGCCGGCGTTTCTTCCTGGGTGTACCGGCGAACTATATTCCATCCCTGAAGCTCCCGTCTGTAGAAGGCTGGACATATTAGTACCTCATCAATATGGACAACTCCAGGGGTTAGTGAAACTCATCGGAATGGGAGTTACCCAATTAGGGATTAATGATCTACCCCACGATTATAAGCACGGCAGGATGTGCCGGTTAGTGTCGTTCGGAGTGTAAGTAGTTAAGACAAAGGTCTTATGTCGCAATACCCGCCATGTCCAATGTCGTGATTCCGGTTCCCTGTGAGAATTACTCACAACCTGCTACTTACGCAAAAGAGGACAGCTAGTTACTCAAGATAGCAGCAGCCGGCGAACGACGTGCTGAGGGGAAGGCATCAGAATGGTTTACCTGATATTGAAATGGCTGCACATACTGCTTGCAATAGCCGCGATAGGGACCAATCTCACCTACAGCGTATGGCTGATACGAGCTTCTAAGAAGCCCGAGGTGCTGCCGTTTACCCTGCGCGGGGTGAAGATCCTGGACGACTGGATTGCCAACCCATCATACGTGTTGCTCCTGATAACGGGTGTAGGGTTGGTATTAATCGGAGCATGGCCCCTCACCACCCCCTGGATCCTTGTCTCACTGGTACTGTATGTGCTCGCCGTCGTGCTGGGGCTGCTGGGCTACACACCTACGCTGCGACAGCAGATCAAGCTCGTTGATAGCGACAAGCACGACTCAGAGGAGTATGCTGCGCTGGATCGCCGCGGGCGCGTCCTGGGGATTGTGTTGGCAGTCCTGGTGGTGGTGATCGTATTCCTTATGGTGGTCAAACCAGGCGTATGAGACATGAGACAGCCGAGAGCGACGGATACTCTGTTGTCTACTATTTTAGAAAGCGTACCAACAAAAAGAGAAGAAAGGACAAATACCATGAAAATCTCTAACCATCGTATCCGCACCATACAGCGCGTCATGCATCTCTTCGCTGCTGCCTACCTGGTATTCTACCTGTACGGTCCGCTGGGGCAGGAACCAATCGTAGCAAACATCACCAAATTCCTGGTTATCCCGATGCTCGTGATCACAGGAATGGTAATGTGGCAGCTGCCCAAACTGAGCAAGGCCCTCCGCAAGAAGGCTGAGGCAACACCAACAGCGCAGAAAGCCGTCCGCACAGCTACAAACCAGGAACAGGTCCAGGCTCCGAATACTACTATCAATACCTAGGTTAGATTCGGCAGGCTAAGTAGCGGAGAATCAAGAGGCCTGTTCAAGCCTCTATGGAGCATGCTTTCTCCTACAGTAACAGCTACAGTAACAGCGCTACGGAATCCGGGTGCACGGCGGGAAGCTGCGGGAACGTGGCTAGGGGTATACTCGCTCAACCAGTACGACTTTCGTCTTATTCGGATTTCTCACCTTGGACGCATCCTTAGATACCAGTTGCTGCATATACTGGCATGGAACCTATTGAACGGCCCGGCACATTATGAGTGCCGGGTACAAGTCGGGCCTCTAACTCTCTACCTCTGCTGCCGGCCCACGAAAGGATATGAGACAATGGCGACAATAAATGCAGAGAACAGTGTAGGGGTAATCACTACCAGCCGCTCTCGTGGCCTGCGCGGCTGGCGACTGGCGGCACTTGGTGGGGTGCTGTTGCTCGCCCTGCTTGGGATTGGCTACGTCCTGATGATGCAGCGCATGCAGGATGCCAACACCCCGCCCCCGGGCCTCGACACCTCATGGACGCAGACCTCAGCGAAGGGGCTGTACCGCAGCACGGTAGCTCCGAGCAGCGAGCCGATAGCGATAAACCAGCTACACAGCTGGCGGCTCCACGTGGAGACGGCGGACGGTCAGCCGGTAGACGATGCCACCATCACCATACATGGCGATATGTCCGGACACGGACATGGCCTACCCACAGAACCGATGGTAACTCAGAAGCTTGGTAACGGGGATTACCTCGTCGAGGGGATGAAGTTCCAGATGGCCGGCTGGTGGTATGTAGATATGGATATCGCAAGCTCCAAAGGCACCGATACGGTCCGCTTTAATTTCGTCCTAAAATAAGAGCAGAGTGTTGTACGGTATGTACTGCAACACATTTAAGGCTCATGTAAGGCAGACAAACCACGCCCCGGCAACCCCTGGAGCCTGGTGTTCATCTAAATAGCGGCTTACCTGGTCAGGTAAGCCACCGGCACAAAGAAATCACACATAGTGGATATTGAAGCGAGACCCTTGATGAAACCCTTATCAAAGCTCCTGGTGTTGGCGTCGGTGGTGCTGGTCGCCATTGGCACTATCGTGTTCGCAGTGTGGCCCCGCATGGAGTGGAGCGACGAGGAGCGGATTGCCCTGAGCAGCCTGTGGATTGGGAACCTGGGACCACTCCCGGCGGATAGCTCGAACAAGGTAGTGGATGACGACAGGGCTGTTCGAATGGGACACCGGCTTTTTTTCGACAATCGCCTCAGCGCCAACGGGGCGGTCTCCTGCGCTACCTGCCACATGCCCGAGCGTAACTTCAACGACAACCTGCCACTGGCAAAGGGGGTGGGCACCACCACGCGCAAGACGATGACGATCGTGGGCGCGGCTTACAGCCCCTGGCAGTTCTGGGACGGGCGCAAAGATAGCCTTTGGGCGCAGGCGCTCGGACCTCTGGAAAACCCGGTGGAGCACGGCGGCAGCCGCACCCAGTACGCGCACCTTATAGACGAGTTCTATCGCACCGAGTACGAGGCCCTGTTTGGCCCTCTTCCCGATTTCTCCGACCGCACCCGCTTCCCCGAGAAGGCAGGCCCGGTAGACGATCCGGTGGCGGCTGCGGCCTGGAAAGGGATGACCGATGCGGATAGGAACGCGGTCACGCGCGTGTACTCCAATTTGGGCAAGGCGATCGCGGCTTACGAGCGCCGGATCGTGCCCGGACCCTCACGATTTGATCGGTACATCGAGGCCCTGCTGGAGAATGATGCCTCCGCCATGAAAGAGCTGCTTACGCCCAGCGAGGTAGCAGGCGCAAAGCTGTTCATCTCGCAGGCGCAGTGCATCAACTGCCACAACGGCCCCCTTCTCATGGGGACTGCGTTCCACAACACAGGCGTGCCCGCCGCTGTAGGGCTGCCCGAGGACCGTGGCAGACTGATAGGTGTGCAGCAGGTGCTGGAGGATGAGTTCAACTGCCTGAGCGAGTGGAGCGATGCGCCCCCCGAGGACTGCGCCGAGTTGCGGTTCGTAGTTAGGAGTGGCGAGCAGCTGGATGGGGCCTTCAAGCCACCCACCCTGCGCAACATCGCGCAAACCGCCCCCTACATGCACGCAGGGCAGTTTGCCGCGCTCACCGATGTGCTAAAGCATTACAGTGAGGCAAAGCCGGGGCCGGTGGGCCACTCAGAGCTGCAACCGCTCGGGCTTTCGTCAGAGGAGGTGGACCACTTGATAGCCTTCCTTGGCAGTCTCAGTGGTCCCCTTGCGGCCCCACCGGAGCTGCTGAGGCCCCCAGCGGAACTCCAGGCTTCCCAATAGATAGCTGGGTGCGGTGCAACGCAACATCGGTAATGACAGACTCTGAAGTCCGATCAGGTGCAAGGCTGTTCTGCTACTCGGATCCGTGTGCGTGGTAGTAGGCACCCCAACCATACTGCGATAAAAGGAGCAGCGTTAACGTCTGCTCCTATCTACGAACGTCGACACCTAACTTAACTATTGCCCAGGGTGTCAGCGGGCACCAGGCCGGCGCGCACTGCGTAGAGTGCAGCTTGCGTGCGGCTGGTGGCATTCAGTTTGGTCAGGACGCTCGTTATGTGCGCCTTGATCGTTTTTTCGCTGATCCCCAGAGCTTGAGCAAGCTCCTTGTTGGAGTGGCCCTGGGCCAGCAGACGCAGCACCTCGGTCTCCCGTTCGCTCAAAGTTGCCATCGGTTCAGGGGCGCGCACCTCTCTGACCAGGCGCGCTGCAGCCTGGGGTGAAAGTTGTACCTGTCCTTCAGCCGCAGCCTTGATCGCCCGACGCAACTCATCGGCTTGCGTATCTTTGAGCAGGTAGCCGATAGCTCCGGCCCTCAGAGCACCCAGAACCGATGCATCCTCAAGCACACTCGTCAGTGCAATAACCTCGGTATCGGGTAACTCCCGCCGAATGATACCTGTCGCGCCTACACCATCTAACTTCGGCATCTTTAAGTCCATGAGCACAACATCCGGCCTCAGTTGACGCGCCAGCTCCACTGCCTCCTCGCCGTTAGTCGCCTCTCCCACTATTTGAAGCTCAGAGTCAAGTGCAAGGAAAGTGCGCAATCCCTCGCGCACCACGCTGTGGTCATCCGCGATCAAAATTCTAATAGGCATAGCTACTCCCGTACTACGACTTTAGGCGTAATCGATCTCTGAGGCTAAAGTCTGGGCAGACATAGCACCTTAAGCAGCAGGTGCCAGTCTACATTACAAGTTACACTTGGCTATAGGTCTAACCTACTGCACCGCTACACAAGCACATCTGTAGTAGTTTAACATGCAGTATGGTAGCACACCGAATCCAGGGCACGCAATACACGGAGCCGCGGATTTGGTGTGGCGTGCTAAAAACAAAAGGCAGTCGTTTAGAGCAGAGCCAGGAATACACGCCACTCGATTGCTGCCTGGAAACGGTTCCAGCGCATTACACGAGGGGCAGTTACCTGCCGAAAGAGAATTTCATAAAATGATTACCCTACTTATAGTAGATGACCAACCAAGTGTGCTTGATGCACTACGCGAGTATTTTGCGGTGGAGCCGGATATCCGGATAGTGGGCGAGGCTGCGGACGGGCAGATTGCGGTTGCTCTCGCCAGGGAGCTTCAACCCGACGTCGTTATTACCGATATCCGCATGCCGAACCTGGGCGGGATAGAGGCGATACCGGGCCTCCTGGAAGGTGCACCCGGCAGCAAGGTGATAGTATTGAGCATATATGATGACTCCGCCGCACGGGCGTTGGCCCTCGCCGCGGGGGCCAACGCGTTCGTCGCTAAGCAAGACCAGGCCGAGTTCCTCCTGCATGTTGTTCGGGAACTGACCGGGTGGACAAATTTACCCTAGTTCGCCAGCTCGTCCTATTTCCAAATGAATTGCTTACTCAAATTAACGATTGTAGGTGCAATGCCGGGCTGCTATAATAGTATGCTATAATTGGAATAGTGCAAGCATGGATACTGCTCCTTTAGTGGGCCGTACACGCTGCTACCGTTGCTTTATGCCGCTTAAGAGTGGTTACAGAGCGCGGTGACTTGGCTATCCACTTTTTTCGGCCTGACCGTGCCGAGGTATAACCACCTCAGCACTCAGGCATCACTACTGGATTTGTGCACCAGTTATAACGGGAATGTGCACCGCAAACGAGGGGAATATGAAAACTGCACTCGATGTGTCCGCACAGGCTCAACAGGTACTCCTCCAGCTGATGGAACAGGTCCAGAACGCCCCTGAGACCTTGCCCGACGCGCTCCTCGAACAGTTCCCCCCTGGAAGCGAGGAGAGGCGACTACTTGAGGGCTTCGCCGGTCTCCTCCTGCGTGCGAGGCAAACGAAATCCCGCCTCGCTCAGATCCCGGAAGTGGAAGTATCGCTATCCCAGCAGAATAGGCCCTCATTATCCGAACAGCGCGCTCAGGAGAGGGAGGAACAATACCAGGCTGTGTTCGAGGCCACCAGCGACGGGCTGGTTATCAATGACATGAACGGCATCGTGGTGGCTGTGAATACAGCATTCTGCGACATGCACGGGTACTCGCGAGAGGAATTCATCGGATCTGATCTAACGAGACTGCACCCACCCGGCAGCCGCCCAGTGTACTGGGAATACCTCGATACAGTCAGGGACGGGCGCGTATTTATGACCCAGGAGGAGCACATCCACCAGCGTAAGGACGGTACACTGTTCTATGTTGAGGTACATGGTAGTAAGTTCAACCTCGGGGGTGAGCCTCACATATTGGGTGTGGTCCGTGACGTGACCGAGCGCGTCCGTGCGTACGAACTCCTTGAGCAGCGAGTCGAAGAGCGCACCCGCGAACTGTCCACGCTGCTGGAGGTTTCCAGTAACATCACCTCCACGCTTGCCCTGAAGCCTTTGATGATACGTATTCTCGATCAACTTAAGGTTATATCGGATTATGACAGCGCCTCTATATCGGTCCTGAACGGGGACAAGCTCTCGTTCCTGGAGCTTCGAGGTTCGACCGGCGATACCCTGGGTATAGAATGGTCTCTCCCCGTGGGGAAGTTAGGTGTGATCTGGGAAACCCTATGCGGAGGCAGCCCCGTCATTATCCCCGATGTGCATGGCACTTCTCCTATGGCACTTGCGTTCCAGGAGGCTGTGGGAGCGGATTTTGGGGTTGGGTTCGAGCACATACACTCCTGGTTGGCAGTACCGCTCGTGTCGAAGGAGGCGGTGATCGGACTCCTGGCATTGTCACACATAGAGCCAAATCGGTATCAACTTCATGATGCAGGGTTGGGAATGGCGATAGGCAACCAAGCGGCCATATCTATAGAGAACGCCCGGCTGTACGAACAAGCTCAGGAAACCGCTCAGATTACGGGCGCGCTTTCTCAGACGGCTTCCAGGGTAGCATACGGCGGTTCCCTTGTTTCCACGCTCGGCGATATATGTCATCACGTCGTCCACGCTACGAGCGCAGTGGCAGCTGCCGTGGTCCTCTTCGGGGATGGAGGCAGCGAACCGGGGCCAGCACGCTTTGCAGGCGCGTATGGGCTGCCTGAGGACTATGTCAATGCCTTGAACAAGGTGCTGTCCGCCGGGGCAGAGATAGCGTCGATACAGGCCCTCATGCGGCGCGAGGTGAGTGTGGTCGATGCACGTGCTAACCCGCGCATGCCTGCCCTTATGGAGAAATACCCGGATTTCGAGACTACTCAGCGCTACATCCAAGACGGACTCTTTGAGACATTCGTTTCGGTGCCCCTGGTGTATGGGGATAATCTGGGCGGCGGGTTAATCGTCTACTATCCACAGGGTGTGAAAGTAGATGATAACCTGCTCGCTTTTCAAGCGGCAATAGCGGATCAGACCGCCGTGGCGGTGGAGAACACCCGGCTGCTCGCACAGGTGCAGGAGAAAGCAGCCCTGGAGCAGCGCCAGTATCTCGCCCGCGAACTGCATGACTCTGTTACCCAGGGTCTGTTCAGCATGAATCTCATTACCCGTTCTATCGAGGTGATGATGGAGCGAGAGGGCAGCCAGTCGGCGGAGATTACCAAGAAAATCAGCTACCTGCGTCAGCTGACGCAAGGCGCACTCGCCGAGATGCGTGCACTGATATTCGAGCTGCGTCCGGGCGCGCTGGAGGAAGAGGGACTCGTCGAGGCGATTCGCAAGCACGCGGCTGCCGTGCAAAGTCGAGACGTGCTCCAAATCGAAGTAATTTCCGATAAGGGAGAGATACCGAAGCTCAAGCCGGCTGTCGAGGAGGCATTGTACCGTATAAGCCAGGAGGCTTTGCACAACATCGTCAAGCATGCCAAGGCGAGCAAAGTGACTATCCGGGTGCAGGTTGAAGGCGACTGGCTCATCCTGGAGGTAGTAGATGACGGGGTGGGCTTTGACGTTGAAAAAGTGCCGGCGGGCCACATGGGCCTCGGCACTATGGGACAGAGGACGCAGGCGCTCAACGGCGAATACAGGGTCGTAAGCGTCCCCGGCATGGGCACTACGGTCAGGGTCCGCTTGCCCCTGGCCCATTTACAGTAGAGGGTTTGACCACGGGCGAGTAAAGTGCTGCTACCTCCTTGCCCACTTCCCTCCTATCCTTTGTTCTGCAACCCAAACTGACAATTTGATATCGGTATAGAACGTGCCGGGCTGAGTCATCTACCTATGACTCAGCCTTTTTATGTTGCGGGGCATCCTCTGCCAGCACCCGCTGTCCCACGCCGGTTCGATCCCGGTTGCTCAACCATATGGGCACACGGGCACAGGGGCACACGGGCACACCAGGACGGTCTATGTTGTGGCACCTCGGGTGTCCTTTACTTGCCGGAAGCACCTCTCCTATTACCCCCTTATAGGCGCGGCTAGGACTTTCGTCTTAAGAGTGGACTGGTTGAAGGTCGGGTGGGCCTTACTCCAAAGGCTGGCTGGAGAGACACGGTACAG